>JAGZBU010000044.1:0-12214 GCA_018369675.1 Parahaemophilus parainfluenzae
TAATCATCGACGGATTCAACTAAAATTAAAAGGACTGAGTCCGATACAATATCGTCGTCAGTCCTTATGTGAATAGTCCAGGTTTTTGGGGTCAGATCATTTTGACCGCACTTTTTATTTAAGCTATTTTAACCAAAATTGTCCTTTGAAAATTTTTCCTAATGTCATCAGCACCAAACCGCTCATCATCAAGTTAGCAAAGATAAATGCACCGTTTGCCAATCCGCTCAGTACGTTATGATGAACAAAAGAAACAGCCCCATTCGCTAAAGAAGCTAATCCGAATGAAAAAGCCCAGAACCCAATATTCAGTCCTTTTTCACTAATCCAAGGAAACAGGCGAATTAAAAAAAACATTTGTAAAAAACCATATCCCCATAAGAGTTTAACGAAAAGATCGATCTCTCCCCCATTAAGCGATAAGTAAGCCGACGAGCCCACAAATGCTGGGGCAAGAATGATCCCCATTGTTGGACGAAATTGGGGTTCTATCTGCAACACACGTAAACGTTGGAATAACACCGGTTCATAAATAATCCAAGCAATCATCCCTGCACCTAAGAACAAATAGCCTAAATCTTGATAGCCTAACAAGGCTAATGATGAGGCACTGGTAAAGTTAGTCGCCACAGAGGGCAAATAAAAAGGTGGCAGTGTCGATTTTTCCTCAAATGTGCCATCTTTCCATAACGCACTAATACGCACTGAAGCAAACAAAAATTGTCCAATCGTCCCGATCCAAATTAACCCCTCACCAATGAGAGGAAACCAACGATACAGAATATCCCCGCTTAACATCGTTGTAATCGGTATTAAGGCAATAAACGAAAAACGTATCGGACAACAATATTCATCTCGTACTTCTTGAGAGAAATAAATCATTTTATAAATATAGAGCAAGACGAAAAGTGCCCATACTGAAACAGACGTTATGCCAATAATATCACTCACATTTCGAGAAAAAGAGAGCGTATCGCCCATATGCAACCAGGCTAAAGATAAAGCGCTTAAACCTAATGGAATCGCAAAATACCCTGTTGGTAATGGGAATGGTCGTTTATCAGTCATTATTATTCTCCTAAAAATTGATACCTTATTAGATTACCTGTAAATGCGTGAATATGGTTGTGGATTTATCTCAAAGACTAGAATAAAAATCTCATTTCTCAAAATGAAAGAAAGGGCTAATAAACATTAGCCCTAAATTGAATTTATATATTTTTGATTATTTGCAGATCACTTCTAATCCGCCCATGTAAGGACGTAATACTTCTGGCACCGTAATTGAGCCGTCTGCATTTTGGTAGTTTTCAAGCACGGCTACTAAAGTACGACCAACTGCTAAACCAGAACCATTTAATGTGTGTACTAAGCGGGTTTTCTTATCGCCTTTCGCTTTGCAACGAGCTTGCATACGACGTGCTTGGAAATCCCACATATTTGAGCAAGAAGAAATTTCGCGATAAGTATTTTGTGCAGGCACCCAAACTTCTAAGTCGTAAGTTTTGCAAGAACCAAAGCCCATATCACCGGTACAAAGTAAGACTTTACGATATGGTAGATTTAAAAGTTGTAATACTTTTTCTGCATGGCCGGTTAATTCTTCAAGCGCTTCCATAGATTTATCTGGATCGACGATTTGTACCATTTCTACTTTATCGAATTGGTGCATACGAATTAAACCACGGGTATCACGACCATAAGATCCTGCTTCAGAACGGAAACATGGTGTATGTGCGGTCATTTTGATTGGCAATTCTGCTTCATCAATAATCACATCACGTACAAGGTTAGTTACCGGCACTTCCGCAGTTGGAATTAATGCGTAAGGTTGTTCGCCTTCTAGCGCTAAAGTATGGAATAAATCTTCACCGAATTTAGGTAATTGACCTGTACCATAAAGGGTCGCATGGTTAACTAAATAAGGCACATAAGTTTCTAAATAACCATGTTGTTCGGTATGAAGATCTAACATGAATTGTGCTAATGCACGGTGCATTTTAGCAATTTGACCTTTCATTACTGCAAAACGCGCACCCGCTAATTTAGCCCCTGCAGCAAAATCTAAGCCATTGGCATCTTCACCTAATGACACGTGATCTTTGATATCAAAATCAAAGGTACGCGGTGTACCCCAACGTAAAATTTCTTTATTTTCAGTGTCATCTTTACCTAATGGCACTTCATCTGCGGGAAGGTTTGGAATGCTTAATGCGATTTGATTGATTTCTGCTAACACCGCATCAAGTTGAGTTTTCGCTTCGTTAAGCTGTTCACCCATGTTATCCACTTCAGCCAATAATGGCGCAATGTCTTCACCACGTGCTTTTGCCGCACCAATGGCTTTGGAACGCGCGTTACGTTCTGCTTGTAATGTTTCAGTTTTTACTTGTAAATCTTTGCGTTGCTCTTCTAATGCGGTAAGTTTTTCCGTATCAAGAATAAAGTTACGTTTTACTTTTAATTTTTCTGCTACTTCAGTCAGATTATTACGGAGTAAATTTGGATCGATCATTGGAATTCCCTATTTTTCATTATGAAACAGATACCTTTATTCTAGCGTGCTTTGAGCAAATAAACCAGTTAAAACCCTGATTTTTCTTTTATTAACCTCTTCAAAAACATCCCATTTTATGACCGCACTTTGCCATGATTTAATTTTGTGATCTCTGTCAAATTCTGAGAATGAGCCACTAGAAACAGCAAAAAAAAGTTCTATAATGAAAATGAACATTAACCAAGAGGAGTAACCTATGTTTCCTGAATTTCGCGATTTAATCACTAAGCTTAAAAACAAAGATGCTTATTTTGATCGCTTGTTTGAAAAACACAATGTGTTAGACCAAGAGATCAAAAATAAGATTGATAACATAGAACTCGCTACTCATACGGAAATTGAGAACTTGAAAAAAGAAAAATTACGGATTAAAGACGAGCTCTATCAATACTTGAAAAAGAAAGCAGCTGAGTAATTGGTTTAATGTGAAGACAAAGTGCGGTGAAATTTACCGCACTTTTTTGTTTTAAGAGGTTTTGCTTTTTTGAGAGCCAAGATAAATTGCGACTAATGTCAGCACAGCCCCCACCCATTGCCAATGATTGATGGGCTTATCCAAACCAAAATAATCAATGATGAGCGCCACCACTGGTTCAGAAAGAAGCAATAAACCGGTTAAGCCTAACGATAAATAAGGAATGGTATAAGCAATCATTCCCCACGCTAAGCATTGCATCACCGTACCATAAATAAATACCAATCCCCAATCGGTAAATGTCGTTGGATAAAGGTTATCGTAATTAAAAATAAGCGAAGGAATAATTAAGACCAAAGCACCACTCACGCTCAGAATAAACATTAATGGAAATAAAGCCGTTGGCTCTTCTTCGTGCACCTTTTTAATCATAATCATTGAAGCCGCAAGCATGCCTGCAGAAATGAGACCAATGATAATGCCGTACATCCCTTCAAAATTATGTTGTAGTTCTTCCCCAGTAATTAAGACAACACCCACAACCGCTAAAAATAGACTTAACATTTGTAATTTGCTTTGACGTTCGCCAAAGAATAAATACCCAATTGCCGCCAAGAAGAAAATCTGTAAGCTATTCAACAAGGTTGAAATACCTGGCCCTACCGCATAGACACTTTCATGCCAAAAAGATAAATCAAAGGCTAAAAAGATACCAGATAATACGGCATACATGATCGCTTTACGGCTTTTAGGAAAACGCTGTCTTTTTAATTTCATTACAAACCAAAAAATAAAAGAAGCAATGAGCAAGCGCCAAAATGCAATGGCATAACCACCCACTGGCACAAATTTCACAATCAGGCTTCCTAAACCGAATAGCACACACCCCACCACTAGCATCGGAGCAGCATAAGATTTGATTTTATCCATTAAATAAACATCCCCCAGACTGGCAAACTCGCCGCCATAAAGAACAAAATGAGTAGGCTGTTATAGCTGAACTTCCATTTCTTTACACTGTGTAAGAGCAATACACCCGCTATCACTAAGTGAAGCAGAAAATAAATGCCGTATGCGAAAACATTCGAAAAAACGACCGCACTTGTGCCTTGATAAATAATAAAAATCAGTACTGCCAATGCATTAATCGCAAGCAGTAAAATCATCAATAACGGTAGTAACGCAATGAAACCTTGCAGACGATTACGAGAAACGGACAAGCATAAATTTGCCAACAAGACGCCCATCACCGCTTGTGCAAATGGATTATACTGCACGAAATTCGGTGTTGGATTGCCAAAGAAAATTATCAAATAGGCAATGATACCAAATCCACTCACCAACGATGCCATTAAGAGAAAACCACGGCGAGCGACTTCATCTTTAGGTTGTTTCCACACTGCATATACGGCAGATAACCCGCATAAGCTGACAATATCAGTCATCACGTAATGATGTGGTGAGGCCAAGCTTATCCCTAGCCAAACGAACCAATAAAGTGCAAAACAGACATTTGCTTTAATTAACCGTCCACGCTGCCCTGGGCAAATTTCCCCTTTAATAAAGGCAACTAAACAAAGTAATTGGGCAATCAGTACACCAAAGGCTAAATGAGGAATCAATTTTTCAGCAAGTTGCAAAGATTCTATAAAAAAATCGACCATTAATAGCAACCCAATTGGCAATATCGCAAGAAATGCGGCCAAGGGTTTGGATTGTTCTTCTGACATAAGATTCTCGATTAGAAAAAGAAGGCATCATTATGCCAAAATTTACGGCTTTTTTTAATGGCTTTCGTGCATTTTGCCTCATTCCCTTTTAAAATAAGCAAAATGATAACCGCACTTTAGGAACCACAAAAAAATGCTATTAAGCGTACTTTATATTATTGGAATTACCGCCGAAGGAATTACCGGCGCATTAGCCGCTGGACGAGAAAAAATGGATATTTTCGGGGTAATTATTATCGCCTGTGTAACGGCGATTGGCGGAGGTACAGTACGCGATGTATTATTAGGGCACTACCCTGTTGGCTGGGTTAAACATCCTGAATATTTCATCATGGTAGCTGGTGCGGCAGTATTAACCGTTTTTATTGCGCCCTTCATCAAACATTTTATGCGCTACTTTCGCACCATTTTCTTGGTATTAGATGCTTTAGGATTAATCGTGTATTCCATTATCGGCGCACAAATTGCCATTGATATGGGTTATGGTTTTACCGTGACATCCATTGCAGCAACGGTGACGGGGGCATTTGGTGGTGTATTACGTGATTTACTTTGTAACCGTATTCCTCTTGTATTCCAAAAAGAACTTTACGCGAGCGTGTCATTCTTCTCCGCGGCTATGTATATGGCATTCCAACACATTCAATTAGAGCATACGCTTTCAATTTTACTCACGTTATTTAGCGGTTTTGCACTACGTTTACTTGCTGTTCGATTCGGTTGGGGACTACCCGTTTTCGATTTCCAAGAGCAAGAAGAAGAAACAAATGATAAATTACCGAAGAAAACAAAATAATTAAAAGGAATAATTATGTTAGAACAAATGGGCAAACAGGCTAAAGATGCAGCCTTTATTTTAGCGCAGTTAAACACCACTGAAAAAAATCATGCGCTCAGTATTATTGCAGATCAATTAGAACAGCAAGCAGATCGTATTCTTGCCGCTAACCAAAAAGATATTGAAATTGCAAAACAAAATGGTTTATCCGAAGCCTTAATTGATCGTCTTTTATTAACAGAAGATCGCCTAAAAGGCATTGCGAATGATGTGCGTCATGTGATTTCGCTCGCCGATCCTGTGGGTAAAATCATTGATGGTGGCACCTTAGATAGCGGATTAAAGATCGAACGAGTCCGTACTCCACTTGGCGTGATTGGTACCATTTACGAAGCGCGTCCAAATGTAACCATTGATGTGGCAAGCCTTTGCTTAAAAACTGGTAATGCCGTGATTTTACGTGGTGGAAAAGAAACACAACATTCCAACCAAATTTTGGTGGAAGTGGTACAAAATGCCCTTGAACAGGCTGGCTTACCACGCCATGCAGTCCAAGCTATTGTGGATCCGAATCGTGAACTTGTGATGCAACTGCTTAAATTGGATCGCTATGTGGATATGATTATTCCTCGTGGCGGTGCGGGCTTACATGAGCTTTGTAAACAACATTCCACTATTCCGGTGATTGTCGGTGGTGTTGGTGTTTGCCATCTTTTTGTGGAAGAAAGTGCTGACCAAGAAAAAGCCTTTGCGGTGATTGCGAATGCAAAATGCCAACGTCCAAGCACATGTAATACGTTGGAAACGCTTTTAGTTCAACGTTCGATTGCAGAAACCTTCCTGCCAAAACTCTCGAAATATTTAGCTGAGAAAAAAGTGAAATTCCATGCGAAATCGACCGCACTTTCGATTCTTCAAGCTGCAAATGTCGATGTGCAAGAAGTGACTGAACAAGCACTACGCCAAGAATGGGGTTCACTCGATCTCAATGTTGTGGTGGTTGAAGATATGGATGCGGCGATTGCTCACATCCGTGAATATGGCACACAACATTCAGAAAGTATCTTGACGGAAAACCAACGACTAGCCACACAATTTATCAATCAAGTGGATGCAGCAGCCGTGTATGTTAATGCAAGTACCCGATTTACCGATGGCGGACAATTTGGTTTAGGTGCTGAAGTGGCGGTAAGTACTCAAAAACTTCATGCTCGTGGCCCAATGGGATTAGAAGCCTTAACCAGCTATAAATGGGTTTGTGTCGGCGATTACACTTCTCGCAAATAGTTTGTTTCATCTATAAAAAAACCGCACCTTGAAAGCATCAAAGTGCGGTTATTTTTTATCTCGTTTTTAGTGTTTACCGAATAATTTCATCGCGGGTAATACAATCGCACAAGCAATCGCCCCAACAATCACACCCACGACTAACGTCGCCACATTACCTAATAAACCATCGGCTAATTGATAATCAGCGAGCAAATGATGAATGAAACCCACATTATGTACGAAAATACCACCACCTACTAAGAACATTGCGAGCGTACCGATAAAACTAAGTGAGCGCATAAATTTAGGCATAATCACTAAAATTGCATTCCCGATTGACTTCGCTACGCCACCTTTTTTGATAAGGTATAAACCAAAATCATCTGCTCTAACAATTAATGCTACTAAGCCATAAACAAAAATAGTAATCCCGATACCCACTATTGAAAGGGAAATAATGCGTGTCAGCAAGCTCGCTTCGGTTAATTCGCCCAATGCAATAATGATAATTTCAGCGGAAAGAATAAAATCAGTACGAATTGCCCCTTTAATTTTAGCGGCTTCATTAAAGGTTGTTTTGTCTTCATGCTCTTCATGAGCAATAAATTTATGTAGAATTTTCTCTACACCTTCAAAACACAAATACGCCCCACCAATCATCAGAAGCGGCACGATTAACCAAGGTAAAAACGCAGAAAGCAGTAAAGCAATTGGAATTAAAATGATTTTATTGACTAACGATCCTTTGGTGACTGCCCAAACAATGGGTAATTCACGATCGGAAGATGCTCCCGTTACCTGATTAGCATTTAAGGCTAAGTCATCGCCTACCACGCCAACGGTTTTCTTGGCTGCTATTTTGCTCATCAAGGCAACATCATCAAGAATCGATGCAATATCATCAATAAGGGTAAAAAGAGAACTAAACGCCATATTCTTTCCTTTATAAAGTTAAAATTTAGAGAAATGAGTTTTAAACTGGTCTAATGCTTTCAACATCCAACTTCGCATCAAACTCTTTTTGTAATAAAAGCAGTTTTTTATCTTGCTGCAAATCCGTACGCGCCTGTTCACGCAGATCTTGATAAACTTTTTTACGGTAATCCATCGGGGTTAAAACATCGGAATCTTCAACAAAAATCGACAATTTGACTGGTTTTTCATATAAACGTTCAAGATGGTCCACTAAATTTTTAATATTGCGATCTTGTTTTAAATGCGCTTTTTCAGAATGAAGCCCGAGTTGAATTTCATCTTCTGTTTGCGACTTAATGAAGCAATTTAATGCTAACTCTTTTGAAAAGCCAATCACACCAGAACGTTCGACAATATCAGTCCAAGGATCTTGTTTTTGCGTAATTTGAATAATTTTCTCACGCAATTCTGGTGTCACATCTTTCAACATTGCCTGTTTAATATCAGAAGGACGCACACCACTATCTACTTTGGCTAAATCCGGATTGCTCCACTCCCAACGATAAGTTTCCGCATCCAGAATTTCCTGCTCTTCCGCGTCCATTTCAGCGTTGTCATCAATAGTATTTTCAACCGCCTCAATACCTTGCTTTAACTCGTCAGTTTGTTGAGTCATTGGATTTGGTGCCGCGGCTTTCGTTTGTGTAGCTTTCGGTGGTGTCATCTCTCGCACAGGAAGTGCGGTCATTTTTGGTGAATTTTTTTGCGAGTCCAACTCTTGGAGATGATGCAAGGTTTCTTCCACTGCGGCTTGCTGTTCATCATGATGATGTTGGCGCTCTGATTGCTCAATTTGCGTTAATTGATTCAGTGCTTCTAATGCCGCAAGACTGGCTAAATTCAATGAAGACGTGGTTTGAGTGGAAACAGGTTGAGAAGGTGAAGAATGCACAACGGCCGATTGAGCCATCGGCTTTTGCGCTTGTGCAGAATAATTTGCTTTGATGTTTTGCGACAGCACCGGCATATCCACATAACCAGAAACAGGCTGATTTTCAACCGCACTTTTCTGTGTATTTTGTTCAGGGGATAGCCCGCCTTGTTTAGGCGTTTGTGCTGCCGTAAGGAACTTTGGGTGGAATGCCAATGCCCTCAATAATGTCATTTCAGCGCCAATTCGACGATTCGGTGCGGAGGCCAATTCTTTTCGACCTGATACAATTACTTGATAGAAGAATTGTACGTCTTCCGGTGAAATATGTTTAGCCAGAAAACCTAAGTGATCGTTTTCATCTGTGGCATTTTTAGCAAGCAACTGCATTAAGGCAATTTGATGCAATTTCTCTGCTGTTTCTGCCAATAACTCATCCCACTCGCCCGCTTTTTCTGCCACCGTTTGGATGGTTTTCATTAAACGCTCACCGTTACCTTGATGTAAGGCGTAAATGATTTCAATCGGCTGATCTTCATCTAACAGCCCAAGCATGGTATTCACCACATCGGTAGAAACTTTACCATTGCCCATGGCTATCGCTTGATCCGTTAAACTTAAGCTATCACGAATACTACCCTGTGCCGCTTTGGCTAATTTATCCAATGCAGGCGTATCAAAAGGAATATTTTCGGCAGTAAGTACACGGTTAAGGTGTTCTGAAATTTGCGGCTCATCTAATGCTTTGAGATGAAATTGCATACAACGGGATAAAATCGTAATCGGTAATTTTTGAGGATCCGTTGTAGCGAGTAGGAATTTCACATATTCAGGCGGTTCTTCCAAGGTTTTTAACAACGCATTGAAAGAATGGCGGGAAAGCATATGGACTTCATCGATTAGATAGACTTTATAACGCCCCACTACCGGCTTATATTGCACATTGTCTAACAGCTCACGCGTATCCTCTACTTTGGTACGAGAAGCCGCATCGATTTCAATTAAATCAATAAAGTTGCCTGCTTCAATCGCTTTACAGTTTTCACATTCACCGCAAGGATCTGCAGTAATACCATTTACGCAGTTCAAGCCTTTCGCAAATAAACGAGCAATGGAGGTTTTACCCACGCCACGAGTGCCGGAAAATAAATAAGCATGATGTAAACGGTTTTCTTTTAAACCGTTTTCCAAAGCAGTGAGTACATGGCTTTGCCCCACTACTTCAGAAAAGTTTTTTGGTCGCCATTTTCTGGCTAAAACTTGGTAGCTCATCGCATCTCTTTAAAAATTAATGGCCTTCAAAATTCACTAATGTGTAGCAATCAATGCCTAAATCACGTAAGCGTTTTTCGCCCCCTAATTCTGGCAAATTAATCACAAAGGCAGCATGTTTCACATCACCACCTAAACGTTGAACTAATTTCACGGTGGCTTCAACTGTACCGCCCGTTGCTAACAAGTCATCAATGATTAACACGTTATCACCTTGTGAAATGGCATCTGTATGCAATTCAAGGGTATCTTGACCGTATTCTAGTTGATAAGACTGTGCAATCACTTCACGCGGTAATTTGCCTGGTTTACGAACTGGGATAAATGGCAAGCCTAATGCTAATGCAACTGGCGCACCAAAAATAAATCCACGAGACTCGGTACCAATCACTTTTGTGAGACCTTGATCTTTATACTTTTCAACGATCAAATCGATTGTTGCTTTGAAAGCCGCAGGCACTTCAAGTAAGCTCGTGATATCACGGAAAATAATGCCTTCTTTTGGATGATTTGGGATAGATTTGATAGAAGATTTGATTAATTCAAGTTGTTTGTTCATAAATAATTGCTCAAAAAAGAGTAAGAAAAAATCTTGTTTTTAGGCTCGCATTCTAGCATATAAAAATGCAAAAGTGCGGTGAATTTTGACCGCACTTTTGTAAATAAAATGAATTAATCTGGGTAAATATCTTCCCCGTCTTTTCGAGTACGAAGAAGCTGTAAAATCCAGACATATTGTTCGGGTGTTGGCGTAACGAAATACTCAATTTCTTCGTTCATCGCACGGGCTGATTGCTCAGGATCGTCGCTTAATTGCATCGGTGGGCGAATTTCCATTTCATACTTCCCATTCTTAGCGTTATAACGAGGGAACATTGGGATAACCACCGCTTTCGCTAATTTTGCCATTTTGTTTAATCCAGGAAGCGTGGCTTTATAAGTGGCAAAGAAATCCACAAAGACACTTTGCTCGGCACCAAAATCTTCATCAGGAAGATAATATCCCATTTGACCTTGTTTGATGTGTGCTAAAAACGGCTTAATACCATTTTGGCGAGCATGCATTTTTCCACCAAAACGCTGACGCGCTAAAGTCCACAACCAGTCCACCAATGGATTTCGGTGCGGGTTATACATTGACGTCATCGGCATGCCGTGTGTATGCAAAATAATGCCAGAGGCATCTATCGCCCAACCATGTGGCACCATCAAAATGATGTTATGCCCTTCGGCTTTGGCTTGTTTGATATGCTCAAGACCAATGAATTCACTGCGTTTTTGTAAATGTTTTTTAGAACGAATGGCAATTTCACCAATACCAAGCATGACTTGTGCGACCGTCACAAACATCTCTTCAATCACTTTTTCACGCTGCTCAGCCGTCCAATCTGGGAAACAGAGTTTCAAATTAATCTCGGCACGAATACGTGGTTTACCGATTTTTTTCGTCAGCGCACGAGCCAGTTTCTCGGCCATTTTATCGCGTAAACGAAATGGCACAAAAGCAAGTAACAAAAGCACAAAAATACCAAGCCAAATGCCCCAATTTTTCGGGTGCAAATATGACCATGAAAAATGTGGTTCATAGCCTGTTCGTGCCGTAATACGTAATTTTTTTTGAGAATCTGTCATAATCAATCGTTAAAAATGAAACCAACCTTGATCATACGCCATTTTTATTGTCATGATAAATGACACAATCACCACCATTGGTCTAATTAATTGTTTGCCTTTTGCCATCACCATTTTGGCGCCTAAATTTGCACCTATCAGACTTCCTGCCATCATCACTAAACCAACGGTCCAAATGACATGACCACCAATAAAGAAGAAAATTAATGACGCAAAATTTGAGGTTAAATTCATCACTTTAGCATGCGCAGTTGCTTTGGTGAGATTAAATCCAAGCAATGTGACACAAGCCAAGTTCATTAATGAGCCTACACCTGGTCCAAAAAAGCCATCATAAAAACCCAGCAATGAGCCAAAACATAATGCAAAAACAGCGTAAGAAATTCGTTGTTTGCGATCACTTTCGCCCAATTTAGGTGTCAATAAAAAGTATAAGCCGATCGCTAAAATAAGAAATGGAAGCCCTTTTTTAATTAATGTCGCATCTAAATTTTGAATGAGTAACGTACCAATCACTGAGCCGATAAAAATCATCAGTAAGATGAAAGAAAGCTCCGATAAATTGACCGCTCTTTTACGCAAAAAGTAAATACTTGCCGACAACGCACCGCCAAAAGCTTGTAATTTATTCGTGCCTAATGCCATTGCTGGTGGCATACCTGTCATTAATAAGGCAGGGATTGTAATTAAGCCTCCGCCACCCGCTATCGCATCA
>JAGZBU010000005.1:0-75980 GCA_018369675.1 Parahaemophilus parainfluenzae
CCTGGAGAGGTTTTAATGACGATAACGAAATCATTGTGATCAATATCCAAAACCAAATTTTTTAATGGGCTGCTAGTAGCGGGTACACTTAATTCACTTGGCAAGCAATACACCATTTCCATTTTCGTATTTCTTGCACGAACTGCGCCAAATTTACTTAGCATGCGTGAAACTTTAGACTGGTTAATGCTTTGAAATCCTTGTTTTTTTAAGGCTTCAACAATTTCACTTTGAGAAGCAAATCGTTCTTGATTGAGCAGTTCTTTAAATGCTTTAGTTAATTGATCTGACATAGTTATTCTCGTATAGGGGAATTTGCATAAGAATTGCATAAAAATTCATTTTAGGCAATTAAAATAAATTTGCCGTTTGAAAAGTTTGAGCTAGATCGCATTATTGAATTTCTCTGTTTGTAATTTAATGACTAACACTTTAAAATTCTACCTAGTTAGGATTAATTAATACATGAGGAGTATTTTATGAAAGTTGCAGTATTAGGCGCAGCAGGCGGTATTGGTCAAGCATTAGCCTTATTACTTAAATTACAATTACCCGCTGAAAGTGAATTAGCACTTTATGATATTGCACCAGTGACACCAGGTGTGGCTAAAGATGTGAGTCATATTCCAACAGCGGTTAAAGTGGAAGGTTTTGCGGGAGAAGATCCAACACCTGCACTTAAAGGTGCTGATGTCGTTTTAATTTCTGCAGGGGTAGCACGTAAACCGGGTATGGATCGTTCAGATCTTTTCAATATTAATGCGGGTATCGTGCGTAACTTAATTGAACATGTTGCAAAAACATGTCCAAAAGCTTGTGTAGGCATTATTACCAACCCTGTGAACACGACTGTTGCGATTGCTGCAGAAGTATTGAAAAAAGCGGGTGTTTATGACAAACGTAAATTATTCGGTGTCACCACTTTAGACGTGTTACGTTCTGAAACATTCGTATCAGAATTAAAAGGCTTAAATGTTTCTCGTACAAGTGTACCCGTTATTGGTGGACACTCAGGTGTAACCATTCTTCCATTACTTTCACAAGTTCAATACGCTGAATGGAAAGAAGAGGAAATTGCACCATTAACAAAACGTATCCAAAATGCAGGTACGGAAGTGGTTGAAGCAAAAGCTGGTGGCGGTTCTGCGACACTTTCTATGGCTCAAGCTGCGGCACGTTTTGCACGTTCATTAGTGAAAGGCTTAAGTGGCGAAACTGTGGTTGAATGTACTTATGTAGAAGGTGATGGCAAATACGCACGTTTCTTCGCTCAACCTGTACGTTTAGGTAAAGAAGGTGTAGAAGAAATTTTACCAATCGGTACCTTAAGCAAATTTGAACAAGAAGCTTTAGAAGCAATGTTACCAACATTGCGTGCGGATATTGAATTAGGCGAAAAATTTATTAACGGTTAATTTAATTCTATTTCTAGAGAAGAGGAGCAATATGCTCCTCTTTTTTTATACGAAAAAGATTAAACATAAAAAAGTGAAGAAAAAGCGTGATTTAGCTCACAAATTTGAACATTGCTATTTGCAATATAAAGGACTTTGCCGTATTCTTAAATCACTAAAAACAAGTGCTATTTTTAAATAGCCGACATCTATTTTGCTTTCCGAGTAGTGCCCCAGTGGGGCACTTTTTTTTGCCTTATTTTTAGTGACAGCATAAAAAAGTGCGGTCAAAAACACTGGATTTTCTGACCGCACGTTTAAAATGAATACTAAGCGGAAGAATTATTCAAACATTGCTGAAATAGATTCTTCATTGCTGATACGACGAATTGCTTCAGCAAGCATAGTTGAAAGAGTCAGCACGCGTACTTTACCAAGTGCTTTCATTTCAGGTGAAAGTGGAACAGTATCAGTTACCACGATTTCATCAATGGCATCGCTCGCTAAATGTTGTGCAGCTGCGCCAGAGAATACGGCGTGAGTTGCATAAGCAAATACGCGTTTTGCACCGCGTTCTTTTAATGCTTCAGCTGCTTTACATAATGTACCACCTGTATCAATCATGTCATCCACAAGGATACAATCACGATCTGCAACATCCCCAATAATATGCATAACTTGCGATACGTTTGCGCGTGGACGACGTTTGTCGATAATTGCCATTTCGGTATCGTTCAATAATTTCGCGACCGCACGAGCACGAACCACTCCACCGATATCTGGAGAAACAACGATAGGATTGACAAGATCGGTTTTCTTCAAGATATCATCAAGTAAAACCGGTGAACCGAATACGTTATCAACTGGTACATCAAAGAAACCTTGGATTTGCTCTGCGTGTAAGTCACAAGTTAATACGCGGTCAATCCCTACTGTTGAAAGTAAATCTGCTACCACTTTTGCAGTGATTGGCACACGAGCAGAACGTACACGACGATCTTGACGAGCATAACCAAAATAAGGAACAACGGCAGTAATACGGCCGGCAGATGCACGACGTAAAGCATCAACCATTACAATTAATTCCATCAGGTTGTCATTCGTTGGTGCACAAGTAGATTGAATAATAAACACGTCTGCACCACGCACATTTTCATTAATTTGCACTTGGATTTCACCATCGCTAAAGCGTCCAACAGTGGCATCGCCTAATGAAATGTAAAGACGTTCAGAAATCTTTTTCGCTAGCTCAGGCGTAGCATTTCCAGCAAAGAGTTTAATGTCTGGCATTTTATATAACCTCAGGTTGAGTGTAGATAGATTGGTTGGTCGAGAGTTGTTTCAACATCGCATGTAATGGTGAAACATTTAATCCTTTAGCAACAAAGCCGAAAAATTCTTTCGGTTTTTGTTGGAAAACAGCTTGTGCTGATTTTTCATCATCAAATTCAGCAAAAACACAAGCCCCGGTTCCGGTTAATCTGGCTGGTGCATATTGTAGCAACCATAGTAGGGCTTTTTCAACTTCAGGATATTGAGTTCGCACGACTTTTTCGCAATCGTTTGCAAACGGTTGATTCAAAAGTTCGGCAAGGGATCTTTTTTCTGTATTGCGAGGCAAATCGGGATCGCTAAAGACCACCGCAGTAGAAATCGCAGTTTCAGGTTTTAGTACCACATAATATTTTTCTTGTGGTTCACAGTATTGGATTTTTTCGCCTACGCCTTCTGCAAAAGCGGCTTGGCCATGAACAAAGATAGGCACATCCGCCCCGAGTTTTAGTCCGAGTTCAGCTAGTTCATCAATAGATAAATGGGTTTGCCATAAATAGTTTAAAGCAAGGAGGGTAGTTGCCGCATTGGATGAACCGCCCCCAATACCACCGCCCATTGGCAGAATTTTATCTAAATGAATGGTGGCACCGAGCGTACAGCCTGTTTTTTCTTGTAGTAGTGTCGCTGCACGATAGATTAAATTTTGTTCTAGAGGTAAGCCTGGAATTTCTGGTGTGATGTGGATTTGTTTATCTTGGCGAATATCAATGGTTAGCCAATCACCGAAATCAAGAAATTGGAAAAGCGTTTGTAACTCGTGGTAGCCGTTTGGCAGTTTACCGTTTATATAGAGAAATAAATTGAGTTTTGCGGGGCTTGGAAAGCGGTTAGGCTTTCCAAGAGAAGTTGAAAGTGCGGTCGAAAAGTGATGTGTTTTCATTAGAACGCCCATTCATCCACACGAATTTTTAGGGTTTGCGATGTACTTTTGTTCTTTAACAGAATATTTTCAGGCATCGAATTATCTGCATGATAACTTAAGTAATCGGCTGTCCACATCGAGCCATCAAGTGGGTAGCTAAATTCGGATAAAAGATGATTTGTTCCAACTTGGTAATCTGCGTTATCCGCTGGCTGACCTTTTAACCAATAAGATAAATGCTCTAATGGCACATCCATTCCGATGATTTCGCGTAACAATAATTTGGCATTTTTATCCGATTGTTGGTTGCCTTTATTATCTGAAATCGTCATACCGTTTGGATGCATTTCCATAGTTAGCGTTGTTTTGCTAATCAGAGAATAAAGTTTTAACTTATAGGCTTTCGGGTTTTGATATTGCCACTCAAAGCGACTCGAAAAACGCTCTTGTGGACTGATGTAACCAATTTGTCCTTTGGTGCTATAAGATTGAATTTGTTTGATTTTTTTGAGGTGTTGTTGCCACGTAATATCGTTTTTATCGATATGTTGAACATCTGTTGGGCGCTCTGCATCAAGAGTACAAGCGGATAAGATCACACTTGCAAATACAGGTGCTAGAAGAGATTTTAATAATTTCATAACAAAATATTTACTAAAAAATTGCACATATTGTAAGGGTTAGTTTACTTTTAGTAAAGATGGATTAAGCATTTAGGCGAGTTTTCTCTGCTTTCACTGCGGCAATTCTTCGACGCGTTAATTCATCTCGAATGCCTTGTTTTTCAAAACCATCTGCAATGACTTGCTGTACATCAACAGCAAGGGCGGCTTGATAAAGCGCTTTGAGATAATCAATTTGCGGATATTCTTTATTTTCAAAACCCGTTCGCCCGCGAGTATCAGATAAACATACTAATAGAAATTCTTCGAAGCGCTGAGGTTTACGCCAAACATCAAACGTATTAAAGAGTTTCACCACTGTTTCAGGGCGAAGTTCTAAGGCTTTATGCACATGCGTATGATATTCACAAGTTAATTCGGCTAATTCTTGAAGATAATTAGGCACTCTAAGGCGTTTGCATAATGAGCGAGTTGGTTTAATCCCCGCTTTTTCATGACCATGATGACTTGGCCACATTTCTTTTGGTGTAAGGGCTTTTCCAAGATCATGACAAATCGCTGCAAAAAGAACCGCACTTTTATTCAAATTGGTATTTTCTGTGAGTTTAACCGCTTGTTGCAATACGAGCATGGTATGAATAAAACTATCAATTTCAGGATGATATTTGGCTGGATTCGGTACACCGTCTAAGGCGGCAATCTCAGGGAGAAGTATTTTGAGTGCGCCGACTTGATGTAGCGTTTCAAAATAAATTTCAGGATGCGGTTCGTTTAATGCTTTTTCTGTTTCCATCCAAACTCGCTCAGCCGTTAGGTGGGCGAGTTCACCTTGTTCAGTGAGTTCAGCCATTAATTTAAGGGTTTCTTCGGCAATGGAGAAACATAAATGATGGAAACGAGCTGCAAAGCGTGCAACACGCAATACACGCAGTGGATCTTCAGCAAAAGCGGGGGAAATATGACGTAAAATACGTTGATGAATATCCTCTACACCATGATAAGGATCGTGCAGCTTGCCATCTTTGTCTTGGGCAATGGCATTAATGGTGAGATCTCGACGAATTAAATCTTGTTCAAGTGTAATATCATCTGAGAAATCACAAATAAATCCGGTGTAACCTTTACCTGATTTTCGTTCAGTACGAGCAAGTGCATATTCTTCATGATTTTCAGGATTAAGAAAAACAGGGAAGTCTTTGCCGACTTGTTGATAACCTTGGGCTAACAACATTTCTGGTGTAGCACCCACGACAACCCAGTCACGATCTTTAATCGGTAAACCTAAAAGTTGATCACGTACAGCACCGCCGACAAGATAAATTTCCATTTTGCTCTCCCGTCAAAATATAAAGAAAAGGTAGGCAAATGCCTACCTCAATGATGAATCATTACCAGCTATCACGGCGTTTACGTCTAGGTAAAATGTGAGGTAATACAAGACCGATTAATAAACCTACGCCCAACACAGAACCACCATAAATAAACCATTGAATCGCAATTTCACGTTTATTCGCATCAAGCATCGCTTCTAAATCACGATTTTTATTTTTCGTCATTTCTAATTCACGTTTAAGTTGTGAATTTTGCTCAAGCAATTCACTGCTTTGTTGTTCAGCTTGTTTACTACGGCGTTGAATTTCGTTTGTACGTTGTTGCCAATCTGAATCGACGCGATTCAGTTTTAACGTTAATTCTTGTACCTGTGCTTTTAATTTTGGATTTTCTTCACGGCTACTTGGTGTAGTACTTAGTTCAGAGGTTAAAATCCAAGCTTCACGATTTTTATTATCACGAATTAGGGTGTATTTTCCTTGTTGTTCCAAGACTGTTACCGCTTCGCCAGATTGGATTGCACCTGCGATCTTAAATTGATCACCCGCACCACGACGTAAATAGGTGTTCAGATTTTCTGTCACATATTGCGTTTCCGCTTGTACTGTTCCAATGGTTGAGCCCAATAGAACACAAGAAAATAAAAGTTTGCTCACTTTTGACATAATACTTCCTAGATTCATGAAGAAAGTGCGGTCGGAAAATGAAATGAAACATAACCGCACTTTTAATAATTATACTAGTGGAAAATCGCGCGAAGGATGTAGAAAATCACAATCGCAAAGAATGCACCAGCAGGTAACGTTACAACCCATGAACTAATAATGTTACGGATAACCGTTAGGTTAAGTGCTGCAATACCACGTGCGAAACCGATACCTAAGATTGCGCCCACTAAAGTTTGCGTAGTGGAGATAGGTAAACCAGTACCAGATGCCACAACAACAGTCATCGCGGTTGCAAATTGTGCAGCAAAACCACGGCTAGGGGTTAAATCAGTAATACCTGATCCTACGGTTGCCATCACTTTTTGTCCCATTGCGATAAGACCAACGGCGATACCTAACGCACCTAAAGGTAAAATCCACCAAGCTAAATCACCACCACTGAGGATTTTCCCGCCATTTTGCACGATTGATACTACAGAAGAAAGCGGACCAATTGCATTGGCTACATCATTAGACCCATGTGCGAATGCCATCGCACAAGCCGTTAAAAGCATTAAGATACTAAAAATCTTTTCAACCGATCCGAATGATCCTTTTCTTGCTTTTGCGGTAAACGCTTTACTACGGAAGTAGAAATGACAGAAAATCATACCAACAACGCTGATAAGCAATGAAATAACGAGTGTTTCATTGTTGGAAAGATTTAAACCAACGTGTTTTAAACCTTTTGCCATGGTAACGATACAAAGTACGAATACGGTAATTGCCATGTAGTAAGGACCGTATTTTTGTGCGTTTTTCAGCGGTTCTTCTGTATCGAAAATGAGTTTCTGGATACTTGCAAAGATGATATAAGCTAAAAGTCCAGCGATCACGGGGGTGATAAACCAGCTTCCCACAATCCCACCGATGGTAGACCAGTCAACAGAACTTGGACCAATTGTAATACAAGCAAAACCGATTAAAGCTCCGATGATGGTGTGAGTACCTGAAACGGGCCAGCCCATTTTGGTGGCGATAAACAACCAAGCACCCGATGCAAAGAGAGCAGAAAGCATTCCTAATGCCAATACATCTGGCATCTCGACAAATTGAGTGGGGTCGATCACACCACTTTTGATAGTTTCAGTTACTTCACCACCAGCTAAATACGCGCCAGCAGATTCAAAAATGAGGGCAATAATAATTGCTTGTTTGGCTGTAATGGTCCCAGAACCAACTGAGGTGCCCATTGAGTTTGATACGTCGTTGGCACCAATACCAAATGCCATAAAAAAACCGAATACCGCGGTAATTAAGACTAACCACGAACCGTATGCATTAATAATTTCCATAGTGATTTCCTATGTTGTAGTTAATGTCGTCAAAATTAGGAACGGGCTAGCATCAATTCAATGCGAGATCCAACACGTTGAGCTTGATCGGCTAATACGCCTACCCATTCGATGATTTTATATAAGAACATCACATCAATAGGGTTATAACGACTTTCAATCGTGTAGAGCATTTTGCGCAATTTAATTTGCATTTGATCCGTATCATCTTCAATGCTGTCTAGCTCTTGAATCATATGGTTCACTAAATTTAATTCACGGCCTTTAAAACCGGTTTCAAGTAGTTTATCCATTTCTTCAATCACTAAATGAGCTTGATGAATAGAATCTAAACTACGTTGAACATAATGTAAAAATTCTTCCTGCATTTCTTCAGGAATACCAAATTGGCGACCGATCATACGGCCCGCAATGTCTTTAGCATAGTTAGCTAATTTGTCTTGTTGGGTGACTAATTCGAGTAAGTCGGTACGATCAATGGGTAAAAATAAACCGCGAGGCAATTTCAAACGGATTTCGCGTTTTAAACTATCTGCTTCACGTTCACATTGAGAAATATCTAGACGTGTTTTTTCTGCATCATCCCATTGTTTTACAAAAGTATGTTGGAAGAATGGAATTAATAAATCACAACATTCAGTCACTTTGTCAGAATGTTTTTGCAGTGGTTTTAAAGGAGAATGGGCAAATAATCCGAGAATATTATTCATTGCCATAGGTGTTTTACTCCATAACAAGGGTTAAAATTTCGGTTGCATATTACCTGATTTTATAAGGAAATACACGAAAAAGATCTTGATTTGTATAAAATTATCTGTATATTTAAACAGTTAAAAGTGATAAGGAAAAATAAAATGAGTAATGAAGTTGAATTAAAGCTTGCAGTTACCTCTGATGCTTTCGATACCCTAAAAACACATCTCAATCAATTCAATATCTTAGAACAAAATACAGTCTTTCTGGGAAATACCTATTTCGATTATCCTGACCATTTTTTGGCTAAACAAAAGATGGGATTGCGTGTCCGTCAGGAAAATAATGATTTCACACTCACTTTAAAAACAGACGGAAAAGTGGTTGGTGGATTGCATAGCCGTCCAGAATACAATTTATCTCTACCTGATAATTCAGTACCTACAACGGAACAATTAACCTCATTGTATCCATTTGAAAACTTACCTTCCGCTACATTACAACCGATTTTCTCAACAGATTTTAACCGCACTTTTTGGTTAATTGCGTTTGGTGCATCAAAAATTGAAGTGGCTTTTGATCAAGGGAAAATTTTATCGGGAGAAAAAACACAGCCTATTTGTGAAATTGAATTTGAATTAAAAGAAGGGCTCGTTTCAGATCTTTTCCATTTTGTCTCACTTTTACCTTTTGAACAGGATATTTATTTTAGTCCAGCAAGCAAAGCAAAACGCGGCTATCAACTAGGCAGTAAACCACTTCTGATTGATTGGTTAAACAAATGGCGTGATTTCTTAAAAGAGGAACGTGAGGGAAATGCGGTAGATTCTCGCCAGAAATTGAGTGCGGTCATGAAAATGGAACAGCAATTGATTGAAGAAACGCTTTCATTCCCAACAGATGTGTTTGCTTTCGATTTTATGAAAACCGTTGAACGTGTGGGCGCATTTTTTAACCTTTATCATTATTATGATGACAACAAAGCCTTGTTTGAAAAACTGGAAGAAAGTCAATCAGCTGAGTTATTAGCAAGTAATCAGTTTTTCCTAAATGAAATTAAAGGCTTGATTACCTTTCATAGTGAGACAAAAGATAATGTTCAAACTATTGAAAAGTTAAAAGCATTACTAAAGAGCCGAGTGTATTTTGAAAGAATGCTTGGTTTAATGATGTTGATGGCGTAAAACGGGTTCTCTAAAGGATAGTAAAAATGGCAAAAGCTCCTAAAACCGCTTATGTATGTAATGATTGTGGCGCGGAATTTTCGCGCTGGCAAGGGCAATGTTCAGCCTGTAAAGCGTGGAATACGATCAGTGAAGTGCGGTTAATTTCAGCCTCAAATTCCACAAAAAATGATCGTTTTAGTGGTTATGCAGGAGAAACTCGCGCAAAAATCCAAACGCTTTCTGAAATTAGTTTGCAAGAAACACCGCGTTTCACCAGTGGATTTAAAGAATTAGATCGCGTGCTAGGTGGCGGGATCGTGCCGGGGAGTGCCATTTTAATTGGTGGGCATCCTGGTGCGGGGAAAAGTACCTTGTTACTTCAAGTCATGTGTGGATTAGCGAAAAATATGACCGCACTTTATGTGACAGGGGAAGAGTCACTTCAACAAGTGGCCATGCGAGCTAATCGCTTGAATCTGCCGACAGATAAATTAAATATGTTATCTGAAACATCGGTTGAGCAAATTTGTAATCTGGCGGATCAGCTGAAACCTCAAATTATTGTAGTAGACTCGATCCAGGTTATGCATCTTTCGGATATTCAATCTTCTCCAGGAAGTGTGGCACAAGTGCGTGAATGTGCCTCTTTCCTGACTCGTTATGCGAAAACCCGACAGGTCGCTATCATTATGGTAGGACACGTCACGAAAGATGGCACTCTTGCCGGTCCGAAAGTATTGGAGCATGCCATTGACTGTTCGTTATTGCTGGAAGGGGAGGCAGATTCCCGTTTCCGTACGTTACGTAGCCATAAAAACCGTTTTGGCGCAGTGAATGAGCTTGGGGTATTTGGTATGACAGAGCAAGGCTTGCGTGAGGTGAAAAATCCATCGGCAATTTTCTTAAGTCGAGGAGATGAACAAACACCGGGCAGTTCGGTCATGGTGCTATGGGAAGGCACTCGTCCGCTTTTGGTGGAAATTCAAGCATTAGTGGATCATTCCATGCTTGCAAATCCTCGTCGTGTGGCGGTGGGGTTAGAGCAAAATCGTTTAGCCTTATTGCTTGCGGTATTGCATCGTCATGGTGGATTACAAATGTCGGATCAAGATGTTTTTGTGAATGTCGTTGGTGGGGTAAAAGTCGGGGAGACAGGGGCAGATCTTGCGTTATTACTTGCATTAATTTCCAGTTTCCGTAATCGACCATTACCACAAGATTTAGTTGTCTTTGGTGAAGTAGGGTTAGCGGGTGAAATTCGCCCGGTGACCAGTGGTCAAGAACGTATTAGTGAAGCGGCAAAGCATGGCTTTAAACGCGCGATTGTGCCTTTTGCCAACAAGCCGAAAAGTGCGGTCGAAAATATGGAAGTTTTTACGGTGAAAAAACTCGCTGATGCGCTCGCTATTTTGGATAATTTCTAAAAAAACGTTGTCCTATTGTTGTCTGATTACTGAAAGTTTTTGATAAATTAGATAGAATATGCGCCGTACATAAGGAAAGGTTATGGAAAAGAAATTAAATAAAGCGTTGGATAGCATTGATATCAAAATCTTAAATGAATTACAACGCAACGGTAAAATCTCTAATATCGATTTATCAAAGAAAGTTGGGTTATCGCCAACGCCTTGTTTAGAAAGGGTAAAACGCCTAGAAAAACAAGGTGTGATTATGGGCTATCGCGCACTACTAAATCCTGAATTACTGGATGCACCTTTATTGGTGATCGTTGAAATTACGCTCGTGCGTGGTAAACCTGATGTTTTCGAAGAGTTTAATGCCGCGATTCAAGCGCTTGATGAAATTCTCGAATGTCATTTGGTATCAGGTGATTTCGATTATTTACTCAAAACACGTGTAGCAGATATGGCGGCATATCGAAAATTATTAGGTACCACATTATTGCGCTTACCCGGTGTGAATGACACCCGAACTTATGTCGTCATGGAAGAAGTGAAACAAACTAATTATCTCGTACTAAAATAAAAATGATTAAACGAATTACAAAACGATTTACACCGAAACAATATTTAGCAGAATTATTACTCGGATTGACCGCACTTTTAGGTTTATATTTAATTGTGGCATGGTCAAGCTATACGCCATTAGATAACTCTTGGTCTACAGCAAGTTTTCAAACTCAAACCATTAATAAAGCCGGTGCTTTTGGTGCTTGGTTAATTGATGCGTTTTTTGTTTTTCTCGGTTATGTCGGTCATCTCATTCCGTTTGTCATTTTTATCGTACCCATTTATTTACTGAAAACCAAAGCGGTTCATTCTCTCTCGGCAACTCGCATTGCATTACGTTCCTTTGGCTTTATTGCTCTCATCGTTGGTTTAACCATGATGGCCACATTGTTGCTTTCAAATACGAACTACTATTTAGCTGGCGGCGTGTTTGGTGGCAGCTTAGTGGTGAATTTATACCCTACACTCGGTAAGTTTGGCTGTATTTTAGTCGGCTTTATCTGTGCAGTTGTAGGCTTTATTTTCTGTTCCGGTGCATCATTAATTCGTTTAATTGTGAAATTCTATCATTGGTTAACGATGAAAAATCAACCGGCAGAAGAAGAGCAGGCAGAGCATACTTCTGTGGATGATCTTGAACAAATTGTGATTGAAGCACCTCAACAACTCGCTTTTTCAGATTCTCAATTGGAAACTGAATCTACAGAAAATGAGAAAGAGGAGACGACTGAGAATACCTTTGTTAAGCCTGAACAGCTAATTAATATCAGTGGGTTATCCTCACCAAGTGCTTCAGAGCCTGCAGATGTTGAAAAATTAGAAGATAAGTTTAAAGGCTTCACTGTTGAATCTGACAATTTACCGAATGTATCTATTTCTGCTACTTCTTCCGTTGAATTACCGACAAAAGAAGATTTTTCAGCCACATGGAAAAATCCGCAAGTGAATCATCAAAGTGTGGATGAGTCAGATGATATTTTTGAAGAAAATGTGATGCCAAAAGTGTCACTTAAAACACCTGAAAATACAACCGCACTTTATCCAACTTATGATGAGTCTTTAGAATCAGAAAATGATGGTTTAGAAGATGAATTAGCGCGTCAGTTTGCTGCACAAGAGCAAGCACGTATACAAGAAATGGAAGTACGTGCAAAAGCCTCAAATGCTGAAGATGCATTGAAAGTGATCTTAAATGAACCGGCAGTTTCAGCACCTAAAGAACGTGAAATTCATATTGAGAATGCAACTGAAACCACTTATAAGCCGTATTCTGATACGCTTATTCACCCCGCATTCCAACAACCAACGAATAAACGTGAAAAACCGACGACGCCATTGCCAAGTTTAGATTTACTTGAGCATCGTCCAACGCAGGCTCAAGACATTACGCGTGAAGAAATTTTAGACACATCCGCTCGTATAGAACAACAATTAAAGAATTTTAATGTCAAAGCTACGGTACAAGATGTGTTAGTAGGGCCAGTGGTCACTCGATATGAGCTTGAATTACAGCCAGGTGTAAAAGCATCAAAAGTCACCAGTATTGATACCGATTTAGCTCGTGCGTTGATGTTCCGCGCGATCCGTGTGGCAGAAGTGATTCCAGGTAAACCTTATATTGGTATTGAAACACCGAATGCTCACCGTCAAATGGTGCCATTACGTGATGTACTCGATAGCAATGAGTTCCGTTCATCAACATCATTGCTTTCAATGGCTTTAGGTAAAGATATTAGCGGAAAACCTGTTGTAGTTGATTTGGCTAAAATGCCTCACTTGCTTGTGGCAGGTTCAACAGGTTCGGGTAAGTCTGTTGGTGTGAACACCATGATTTTAAGTTTGCTTTTCCGCGTAACACCAGATCAAGTGAAATTTATTATGATTGACCCGAAAGTGGTTGAGCTTTCTATCTATAACGATATCCCACACTTGCTTACCCCAGTGGTGACGGATATGAAAAAAGCGGCAAATGCACTGCGTTGGTGCGTAGAAGAAATGGAACGTCGCTATCAATTATTGTCCGCCTTACGTGTGCGTAACATTGAAGGATATAACGAAAAAATTGAAGAATATGAAAAACTCAATATGCCAATTCCAAACCCAATTTGGAAGCCAGGCGATACAATGGATAAGATGCCGCCTCCATTAGAAAAATTGAGTTATATTGTTGTGATCGTTGATGAGTTTGCAGACTTAATGATGGTTGCGGGTAAACAAATTGAAGAGTTAATTGCGCGCTTAGCACAAAAAGCTCGTGCAATTGGTATTCACTTGATTTTAGCCACACAACGCCCATCAGTAGATGTGATTACCGGGTTGATTAAGGCTAACATTCCAAGTCGTATCGCCTTTACTGTAGCAAGTAAAATTGACTCTAGAACGATTCTGGATCAGGGCGGTGCAGAGGCCTTATTGGGTCGTGGTGACATGTTATATTCAGGTCAAGGTTCTTCGGATCTCGTTCGTGTACACGGTGCCTTTATGAGTGATGATGAAGTGGCCCGTGTAGCAGATGATTGGCGTGCACGTGGTAAACCAAATTATATCGATGGCATTTTAGACGGCGCGGATGATGAAGACTCAGGTGAGAAATCAACTGCAAGCAGTGGCGATCTTGATGCATTATTTGATGAAGTTGTTGAGTTTGTATTAAGTACAGGTAATACCTCGACTTCTTATGTTCAACGTAAATTTAGTGTTGGGTTTAACCGAGCGGCTCGAATTATGGATCAGCTCGAAGAACAAGGTATTTTAGGCCCAATGAAAAATGGAAAACGAGAAATTTTAGCTCGACGTTCCGAATATTAATTCTCTTAAGTTTCACTTTACAAAAAGGAAAGTAGAATGAAAAAAACATTATTAAAAATGACCGCACTTACTGCACTGTTGAGTGCGAGTAGTTTTGCTTTTGCCGATGCTGCGGATGAGCTGCAAAATCGCTTAAATCAAGTGACAGTATTGAGTGCTGATTTCTCTCAAACCGTGACTTCTGTTGGTGGTAAAAATGTTCAACAAGGAAGTGGAAAACTTCAAATTAAACGTCCAAATCTTTTCCGTATGGATACCAAATCACCACAAGAAACACAAATTATTGCAGATGGTAAAACCCTTTGGTATTACGACCCATTCGTGCAACAAGTTACCGCTCAATGGGTGAAGGATGCAGTCAATAATACACCTTTTGTACTTTTAACCAGTAACGATAAAAGCCACTGGAATCAGTATTCAGTGACACAGAATGCGGATACCTTTGTGTTAAAACCAAAGGCGAAAAATAGCAATATTAAACAATTTGATATTCGTGTCGATGCAAATGGTGTGTTAAAAAATTTCAGCACGACAGAAAAAGATGGTCAAACCAATCTTTATGTATTGCGCAATATTACAAACCAAACCTTAGCTGATAGCTTATTCCAATTTAGCGTACCGAAAGGTGTAGAATTGGATGACCAACGTAAAGGTAAAAAATAATCCATAAGGTGTGAATGATAATTTTCACACCTTTTGCTTATTAAGGAAAGAATATGTCTAATCTTAATTTTGATTTTGCTGAAAATGACTTTCGTCCTTTAGCAGCCCGTATGCGTCCAACAAATTTGGAACAATATTATGGGCAGACGCATTTAATTGGGGAAGGAAAGCCACTTCGTAAAGCGATTCAAGCAGGGCATGTTCATTCTATGATTCTGTGGGGACCGCCGGGTACAGGTAAAACAACACTGGCGGAAATTATTGCTCATCGTATCAATGCAGAAGTTGAACGAATTTCAGCGGTAACAAGCGGTGTGAAAGAAATTCGAGAATCAATTGAGCGAGCGAAACAAAATCGACTTGCAGATCGCCAAACGATTTTATTTGTGGATGAAGTACATCGCTTTAACAAAAGCCAACAAGATGCGTTTTTGCCACATATTGAAGATGGTACGATTATTTTTATTGGTGCGACAACGGAAAATCCTTCCTTTGAATTAAATAATGCATTGCTTTCTCGTGCGAGAGTTTATCTACTCAAGCCATTGACAGTTACTGAAATCGAACAAGTTCTACAACAAGCCATTTCTGATCCTGAGCGAGGATTAGGTAAAGAGCGGTTAGTTTTAGAAGAGAATTTACTACAGGTATTAGCTGAATATGTGAATGGTGATGCGCGCCTGGCTTTAAACTGCCTTGAATTGATGGTGGACATGGCTCCTGAAACAGAAAACGGTAAAAAATTAGACCGCACTTTGTTGAAAGAAGTATTAGGTGAACGACAAGCGCGTTTTGATAAGCAAGGTGATCGCTTCTATGATTTGATTTCTGCTTTACATAAATCCATTCGTGGCTCAGCAGCGGATGCGGCACTTTATTGGTATGCACGAATTATTACCGCAGGTGGCGATCCTCTTTATGTTGCAAGACGTTTATTAGCGATAGCTTCGGAAGATGTGGGCAATGCTGATCCAAGAGCAATGCAAGTAGCTCTCGCCGCTTGGGATTGTTTTACGAGAGTGGGTGCCTATGAAGGAGAGCGAGCTATTGCGCAAGCCATTATTTATTTGGCCGTAGCGCCAAAGAGTAATGCGGTTTATAAAGCATTTAATGCTGCTAAACAGCATGCGAAAGCGTTTCCTGATTTTGATGTGCCGCCTCATTTACGTAATGCGCCAACGGCTTTAATGAAAGAATTAGGCTATGGCGCTGAATATCGCTATGCACATGATGAGCCAAATGCTTATGCTGCAGGGGAAAATTACTTCCCTCCGGAACTGAAAGATACCCAGTATTATTTCCCAACTAACCGTGGTATGGAAATTCAAATTAAAGAAAAGCTTGAGCGCTTACAAGAGCAAGATAAAAACGCGTCAAAAAAACGCTATAAATAGTTCCTTCCAAAATAGTAAATATAAAAAAGTGCAGTCAAATTTGACCGCACTTTTTGTTATCACTTAGAAGCGCATTATTTTGCTGCTTTTAACTCTTGGTAATACTGTTCATAATATTGAATCGCATCACCTACATCATCTTGCCAGTAGCTTTTTTGAAGAATTTCTGCTGGTGGATAGATAGATGGATCTTCGGTGATTTCTTTCGGAAGCACTTTTTTCGCTTCAAGGTTAGCTGTTGGGTAACCGATCGCTAAAGTCAATTTTTCCGCAGCTTTTGCACCTAATAAGTAGTTAATTAACTTGTGAGCACCATCTGGGTTTTTAGAGGTTTTAGGAATCGCTAAAGTATCAACCCAAAGAACAGGACCTTCTTTTGGGAACACCATATTTAATGGCGCTTGTTCTTTTTTCGCGATACGTACAGAACCATTCCATAATTGACCTAATTCTACTTCACCTGAGATGAAAGAGTTTGCAGGGTTATCTGAATTGAAAGAAAGTACGTTTGGACGTAATTTTAACAACTCTTCGTAAGCTTGCTTGATAATTGCTGGATCTTTGGTGTTTGGATCTTGACCAATTTTTAATAATGCAATATTGAATACTTCACGCGCATCATCCAATAATTGGATTTTATTTGCGTATTCTGGTTTCCAGAAATCACCCCAAGAAGTGAAGTCAGAGCCTTTATAGGTATTGGTATTAAATGCAATACCTGGCGCACCTAACAACTGAGGAAGTGAGTATTTATTGCCTTTGTCATAAGGTTTGTTGAGCCAATCAGGGTCTAATTCTTTGATAACAGGTAATTTACTGTGATCTAATTCTTGTAGCATGCCTTCACGAGCCATTTTAGATACGAAGTAGTTAGATGGAGCAATAACATCATAACCGCCTGCATCACCTTGGGTTTTCATTTTGGCATACATCGTCTCATTGGATTCAAGACTTGCTACGATAACTTTGATACCAGTTTCTTTTGTGAAGTCATCTAAAAGACCATCTGGTACATATTCAGTCCAAGTATATAAGTACACAGTATCATTTGCTGGGGCCTGTGCTTTTGTTGCATCAGGCTTGGCTTCTTTGTCGTTACAAGCAGTTAATGTAGCGGCAACTAAACCGGCAGTAAGCAAACCTGCAAATTTTTTCATTTTTCTTTGTTCTCCGTAAAAGAGGGGTAAAAAACCACCTGCATTAATGCAGGTATAAAAAAACGCCTTGATTGTGCGTCAAGGCGTATTTTATTTGATCTTAAAAGATTTGTGAAACCTTTTTATATCAATGTTTAATGATTATTTTTGCGTGTAACTAATTGACTTAAAATTACTAATCCTAATGAAAGCACGATCATAATCGTTGCTAATGCGTTCACTTCTGGTGTTACCCCTGTTTTAACAAGAGAGAAGATACGCAATGGTAGGATTTCATAGCTTACACCACTTACGAAAGACGATACGACAACATCATCTAATGAAATAGTAAAGCTTAATAACCAACCAGATACTACAGCCGGTAAGGCAAGTGGTAGGATAATTTTACGCAAAATGGTGACTTCGCTCGCACCTAAATCTTTTGCTGCTTCAAGCATTCTTGCATCAAAGCCATTTAAACGCGAGAAAATCGTTACGGTAACATAAGGTAAACAGAATGTTACGTGCGCCAATAATAATGACCAGAAACCTAACGAAATCCCTACAACCATGAATAAGGCAAGTAGAGAAACCGCCATTACGATATCTGGTGACATCATGACGATAAATAACATACCACTTACTGCTTGTTTACCACGGAAACGATAGCGATAAAGTGCAATCGCGGTTAAACCACCTACAATAGTTGCTAAGGTTGCAGCAAAGAAAGCAATAGTGACAGAGTGGAACGCAGCTTGGATTAAGGTATCGTTATTAAATAAACGCTCATACCAGTTCCAACTAAAGCCTTTCCAACTTAAACCATAACGGTCTTCGTTAAAGGAGTTAGTCACCAAGATAATAATTGGGATATACAAATAAGCGTATACCACAAACATAAAAATATTACGTAGTAAACGACTCATTATTCTAACTCCACTTTCTTATTCAACAATTTATTTGCACGATAGTAAACGAAAATCAACAATGCCATCAAGATGGTTAAGCCGATACTGATTGCCGAACCAAATGGCCAGTTACGAGAAATTAAGAACTCACTCTTAATCACGTTACCAACTAATAATACTTTCGCACCACCAAGTAAGTCTGCGACATAGAACATACCCATTGCAGGCAGTAATACTAATAAACAACCTGCTACGATACCTGGCATGGTTAATGGTAAAATCACACGGAAGAAACGTTGAACAGCATTCGCGCCTAAATCTCTTGCCGCTTCTAATAAACGCCCGTCTAATTTCTCAATAGCAGAGTAGAGTGGAAGAATCATAAATGGTAAAAGGAGATACACTAAACCAATGATTACAGCTACTTCGGTATTTAAAATACGAATAGGCTCACTCAAAATGCCCATATCTATTAACATGGTATTTAACACACCTTTCACACCAAGGAATACTTTCATCCCATAGATACGGATAAGTGAGTTTGTCCAGAATGGCAATACCACGAGGAATAACAAAAATGGACGATATTTTGGATTAATTTTGCTGACCATAAAGGCAAATGGATAGCCAATGAGTAAGCAAATAATCGTCGCAATGCCAGACATATACAATGAATTCCACACAACCTGCGCATAAAGCGGATTAAACAGGTTAGTGTAGTTATCTAAAGTAAATGGCAAAGCATAAAAGTCGCTACCATCTCGGGTTAAAAAACTTACGGTTAATACTAATAAGTTTGGAATTAGCACAAAGAAGATTAACCAACTGAAGATAATTGCAACAGTAATTTTCTGGAATTTATTATTGATTATCTTCATCGTTGAGTACAACCTCCCAACCTTCGTGCCATGTAATACCTACACGTTGACCAACGCTGTGATCCATATGTGGGTCGTCTTCGTTAAAGAATTCGCTCACTAATACGCGTTTGCCGTTGTGATCAAATTCGACTGTAGACTCAAGTGTCATCCCTTTATAGGTGCGATCCACAATGCGACCAATAATTGCATTTGAGTGCTCATTTTCGTCAAGCTCTTCTATCACAATATCTTCAGGACGTAATAATACTTGTAGTTTTTGACCTTTTTCAGCAGAGATACTGGTGTGAATATCACATACACGACCTTCTACATTGGCAAGTAGCTCATCGTCAGATTTACGTTCAATCACAGTTGCATCAAATACGTTAATTTCGCCGATGAAGCGAGCAACGAATAAGTTAGCTGGATCTTCATAGATTTCACGTGGTGAACCATCTTGTGCAATTTTACCTTTACGCAATAAGACGATACGGTCAGACATGGTGATCGCTTCTTCTTGATCGTGAGTAACGAAAATAAAGGTAATGCCAAGTTGACGCTGTAATTGTTTAAGTTCGTTTTGCATTTGTTTACGTAACTTATAATCCAGCGCAGATAAAGATTCATCAAGTAGCAGCACTTTTGGCTTATTCACAACAGCACGAGCAATCGCGATACGTTGTTGCTGACCACCAGAAAGTTGAGCTGGTTTACGGTCGGCCATTTCCTCTAATTGCACCATACGCAATGCATTCAGAACGCGAGGTTTAATTTCGCTTTCTGCCACTTTTTGCATACGCAAACCAAAAGCCACGTTATCAAAAATAGTCATATGCGGGAATAACGCATAACTTTGGAATACGGTGTTAATGTGGCGTTTTTCTGCCGGAACATTAGTAATATCTTCACCGTCCAAAATAATATGACCTTCATCTAATTCTTCTAAACCCGCTAATAAACGCAATACTGTAGTTTTACCACAGCCGGATGGGCCAAGAATTGTGACGAATTCACCGTTATTAATGGTTAGATTAAAATCATTAATAATTGTGTTAGAACCATAGGATTTTTTGATTGAACGAAGCTCAATAATAGGCTTTTGAACCAGATTTTCCACTAGCTTTGGTTTTCTCCCTAATTTCACCAATTTAATCGGTACTGAGTAGAAATGAACCTGCAAAAATGATGCAGGGGCGACATAAAATTGAACGGATATGATATAGCGAATTGTTAATGATGAAAAGGATTTAATCGCGTTTTTAGGAAAAATTTTATTGAAATACTGACCGCACTTTTTTCAGAAAATTTTATAACTCTTCACTTTCTTGTTATATATCAAGAACTGCAAGGATTTTTGGGATTAGACTAGCAGCAAAACAAAGGAGAATTTCGAAATGGAAGAACAAGATAATAAATTATTGGAGCGATTTTTAACTTATGTTGCGTTTGATACGCAATCTAAATCGTCTGCAAAACATTCGCCAAGTTCAGCAGGGCAAATGAAGCTGGCTTTGCATTTGCAGCAAGAATTAATTGAACTTGGTTTACAAGATGTCAATGTGACTAAGCATGCAGTTGTCACAGCTTATTTACCTTCAAATCATCCTGATTTAACACAAACCATAGGTTTTATTTCCCACCTTGATACCTCCCCACAATGCAGCGGTAAAAATGTTCAACCTGAAGTGATCGAAAATTATCGGGGAGGAGATATTGCATTAGGTTTAGGGGAAGAGTTTATTAGTCCTGTGTATTATCCATTTTTACATCAGCTTATTGGCAAAACCTTGATTGTGACAGATGGAACTACTTTACTTGGTGCAGATAATAAGGCCGGAATCGCAGAAATTATGACCGCACTTTCTGTATTACAACAGAAAAATATCCCGCATTGTAATATTCGGATTGCATTTACGCCTGATGAAGAAATTGGTTTAGGAATGCATTATTTCCCATTAGACGATTTTCCTTGTGATTGGGCATATACCATAGATGGTGGAGAAGTGGGGGAGTTAGAGTATGAGAACTTTAATGCCGCGACGGCAAAAATCACCTTTAAAGGTCGGAGCATTCATCCTGGTTATGCTAAAAACAAATTAGTGAATGCGCTGACGTTAGCTTGTGAGTTTCAACAAGGTTTTCCAAAAGATGATGTTCCCGAAAAAACATCAGGAAAAGAAGGTTTTTTCCATTTAGATGATTTTAAGGGGGATATTGAGAAAGTTGAATTACATTATCTGATTCGAGATTTTGACCAAGCTAATTTTGGGCAACGCAAGGCGTTTATTTATCAACTCGTAGAAAAATTTAATAGAGAGAAAAGCCTAAAAGATCCCGTAGTATGTGTTATTGAAGACAGTTACAAAAATATGTATGACACAGTCAAAAATGTCCCACAGGCGATTAAGTTAGCTGATGCTGCAATGAAAGCTTGTGGTATTACACCAAATCATAAACCAATACGTGGTGGAACGGATGGGGCATTTTTAGCAGAAAAAGGATTAGCTTGTCCAAATATCTTTACTGGTGGCTATAATTTCCATAGTAAACATGAATTAGTGACACTTGAAGGGATGGAAAAAGCTGTCGAAGTGGTTATAAAAATAGCAAACTGTAAAGGTTTGTAAATTATTGTAAAGAAAAAGCTTGCATTTGTCAGAATATGTCAATATAATCGTTAGCGTTTTATCGAGATTCCTTTGATAAAGCTAAACTTTAGAGATTTTATTCATAAATTCCTTTTTGGTGCTCCTAAGAAATTAGGAGCTTTTTTTTACCCCAAATTCAGATCTTTACTTCAAAAACGGATTGCTTCGTTTTTCTTGTCCAATAGTTGTGTAAGGGCCATGTCCTGCAATAACTACCATATCATTATTTAATGTAAATAATTTATTCTTGATTGATGAGATCAATGTATCAAAATCTCCACGAGGGAAGTCTGTACGACCAATACTGTTTTGGAAAAGGACATCGCCAGTAAAAGCAATATTTTTTTCATGTTCAATAAAACCAATGTGGCCAGGTGTATGACCAGGAAGATGAAGAATTTCAAAGGTAAATGTACCAATTTGAATTTTTTCACCTTCTTGATTAAACCAGCGATCAGGTGTAAACGCAGAAATATAAGGTAAACCAAACTGCTGAGCTTGTTGTGGTAGACTTTCAAACAGAAAGCGATCTTCTTCCTGTGAGCCCCATATTTCAATATTAAAATGATCACGAACCGCTTCAGCAGCCCCTACATGATCAAGATGTCCATGCGTTAATAAGACTGCTTTTAGGTTTAATTCTAATTCCTCAATACGTTGAATAAGTTTTTCCGCATTGCCACCAGGATCGATAATCGCTGCATTTTTTTCATCATCCCAAATAAGAGAGCAATTTTGCTGAAAGGCTGTAACAGGAATAATTTCAATATTCATCTTTTTTCCTTATTGTTGATAACAAAAAACCGCACTAAAGTGCGGTCTAAAATTAAACTGTTTTTCATGCACCACGCCATGTTCTTACAGGGCCAGTATCCACGTGAATAAAATTACTATACGGATAATATCCTACACCACCGCTATCAAGATTTTCAGCCGCTTGGCGTAACCTTGCTAAAGGTACACCAGGGATTTTAAAATCAATCGCTTGGCCTTTAATATGATAACTGTTGCTTGCTACGTCCCGACTTTGTCTACGGCGCATGGCATTTGTCGCAGCACTACGATAGCCACAAATTACATCAATCTGTGCAGTACGTAAACCTAAATTACTTTGTAAATGATAAAACTTCATAAAGAGATTCGGATCCATTCGGCGTACTTGGTCTGTACGGCGATCTCTCATAAAATAATCAAGTTTACCAAGTAGTGAACGATTAAACCCTGTGGTTGCAGAGAATTCACCACTTAATCGTTCATTGGTGTTGACATTATAAAAGCTGAGAATGCGAGGTTTGGGTGTAGAGACCATGGCTAATACCGAAGTTGGCATCATGCTTGCGCCTAAAACAATGCCGCCTAACGAAAGCCATTTGCGACGATTTTTGTCAATATTACCCATTTTTTAGTCTCTTTTATTACCCATCTCTCACCCTAGACAATTTTTTCTTTAAAAAGTTCTAGCGTGAACATTGTTTAAAGATATTTTTTGACAACAGCCCAGTCAATACCATTAAAAGTCGCTACATCGTCGTATTTATAAATATCCGGTAAAACTTGTGTTTGACCGTTTTCTATCCATGCAGTTACATAATACAAGAATACAGGATCATTTGTGCGAATGTTCGCAGACGTTGTTTTCTTACTTTCTAAAACACCGCGTTTTTTATCTTCTGACCAGCCGGCTTCTTGTAATAGAATAGAGGCAAGTTGATCAGATTTTTCTACACGCACACAACCTGAGCTTAATGCACGATCTTTTTTGCTGAATAAGCTATGATTTGGTGTATCGTGAAGATAAATTGCATCAGAGCTTGGCATATTAAATTTATAATTACCTAATGCACTATCTCCCGCTGCTTGACGGATACGATACGGGAATTTATCACCAATACTACTCCAATTAATCGAGTAAGGATCAATAGTGTTACCTTTGCTATCTAAAATAGAGTAGTTGTGTGCTGCTGCATAGCCAGGGTCACGTTTTAATTTCGGTAAAATATCTTCATTAATTAAGCGTGTAGGGGCATTCCAAGGCGGATTAACAACCACATTGCTCAAACGGCTATACATTACTGGTGTACGACGTTCATTTTTCCCTACAATAACGCGAGATTCTAAAATTGCTTTACCATCACGATAATATTTCAATTGATAGCTTGGAATATTAACAAAGATTCCATTTTCAAAATCTGGAATAACACGTAAACGTTGTGCATTAAGGGCAAGTTTTTTACCCATTGCAGAAATACCTGAAGCTGAAATCATTGATGGGAGTGCTTGTACGGTTTCACGGTATAAACGATTATGGTTAGATAATCCGTTTACAAAACCAGAAACAGCATCGTTTTTAACCGCACTTTGCCATTGGTCAATAATTTCTTGATTTGGTACTTCTGGCTTATAAGCATTCGTTGCGTATAACCAACGTTGTGCTTGTTGATTTACATTCTTGCTGTAATACAAGTAATCAAGGAAAGCATCACTTAGTAATACATCATAGGTGAGCCCGCCCGTTTTTTCAGCGTTATGTAAATTGATTAATGATTGCGCCGAACGTTTAGAAATACCAGATGCTACCATGGCGGCATATTCGCGTAGGAATTGTTTTTCTGCAGCCTTGTCTTTCCACATTAAGTCATATTTATTATCGGCATATAATTTTGCCAAAATTGGTTTGAACTGCAGATTTTGTTCGCCAATTTCATGGGTTAATGACATCTCTAGCATGGTTTGCTTTTCAGCTGCTAGGCGAGCTTGGTCTTCTTTGATTTCAGCTTCAAGTTTTGCTCGCTCTTCAGGACTTAATTTAGACATATCAACGCCTTTATTTTCGGCTTGTTGAGGTTGCCCAACTGTTTTTGCCCAGTCTGCTAACGCACAACCTGACGTCATCATTGATAATGATAAGACTAATGTGCTTAATTTCATTGTTCCTTTTAACATTACTGTACCTTTAAAAATATTCATAAAAATAACCGCACTTCAGTTTTTTTATCTGCTAAAGTGCGGTCAAAATAATCGTTATTTTGTTGCTTTTGCCGCTTCTTGTTTTATTTCAGCATCCACTTTTTGTTGATTAGCATTGAGTTTCACTAAATCAGCTGCCATTTTTTCCGCTTCTTTTAAGAAGAAATCTGGCGCTTCATAGTCTTTTGGTAAATCATCAATATCTTTTAATGCTTTTTTACCTTCACGTTTAAAACGATCATTGAGATCTTTTAAACGTCTCGCATCATCTTTATCATTTTCCGCTTTGCGCTCTTGGAAATTCAATGATAAGAATTTGCGCTCACGACGTTCATCACGGATTTTAAGATCTTCATTTAAAGCAATAAATTCAGGATCTTTTGCAATACGCTCTAGATGTTTTTCATTTAATGCTTCAACATCTTTACGTGCTTTATTGGTTTCAGAATAAGTCGCCGGTGGAATTTTATCCCAAGGTAAGGCGTTATCTTCTTTTTCTTCCCCAATTTCTTTGGCATCAATAATTTCAGGGAAATTAATATCTGCAGCGACACCTTTTAATTGGGTTGAACCGCCATTAATTCGATAGAATTTTTGAATAGTATATTGCAATACACCAAGTGGTGTTTGGTCTAAATCATAAACAAAGTTTAATGAACGACTTTGTTGTACGGTACCTTTACCAAAGGTATTTTGCCCAATAATGATACCACGATTGTAATCTTGCATTGCGGCAGCAAAAATTTCAGAAGCAGACGCACTGAAACGATTAATCATTACCAGCAATGGACCTTTATATTGCTGAGCATTGTCGTCATCTTCGTGTACACGAATACGTTGATAAGCATCACGAACTTGTACTACTGGACCATCAGTGATGAATAAACCACTCAATGCAACGGCTTCCGTTAACGCACCGCCGCCATTTTCACGAAGATCCACAATTAAAGCGCCAATTTTTTTCTTCTCAGCATCCACTAATAATTTTTTCACATCATCAGTTAAGCCAATATAGAAACTTGGGATTTTAATGACCCCAACTGTTTCCCCTTCTACTTTAGAAACAGTGAGTTTGGCTGCTTGGTCTTCAATACGGACTTTATCGCGTACTAAAGTGACAATACGGCTTTTTCCACCTTTTGCAGGTTCAATTTCAAGACGAACTTTTGTTCCTTTTTTACCTTTGATTTTGTCAACGATATCTTCTAAACGCCAGCCGATAATATCTTCGATTTCGCCTTTTTCTTGGCCAACACCAATGATTTTATCGCCCGCTTGTAATTTCTTACTGCGTTCAGCCGGCGCACCTGGTACTAAAGACTTAATACTGGTTTCGTCATCTTCCGATTGTAATGTCGCACCAATTCCTTCTAAAGAAAGGTTCATGCTTTCATTGAAACTTTTTGCGGTACGTGGTGCAAGATAACTCGTATGCGGGTCGATTTCTCGAGCAAAGGCATTAATATAAATCTGAACAATGTCATCAGCTTTGGTTTGAGTTAATCGACGAATGGCTAAATTGTAACGTTTAGTCAGTTTTTCCTTAATTTCAGGCCATTTTTTATCTTTTAATTTCAGGCTGATTACATCATTTTTGACACGTTGTTCCCAAAGCTTGTTTACTTCTTCTTCGCTTGCAGGGAAAGGTGCTTTTTCACGATCGATCTCAATTTGATCATTACCTTTTAAATCAGGTTCTTGATCTAATAAAGATAATGCATAAGCATAACGTTCATAGCGACGTTTCATCATCAGATCGTAAATTGCAAATGCAGCTGAAAGATCGCCCTCATTAAGTTGATCATCTAATTTAGAACCATATTTAGCACGTAAATCATCAATATCTGATTTTAAAAAGGTGTTATGGCTGTAATCTAAACTTTTAATATAACGATCAAAAATCTTTTCGGAAAAGGCGTCATCAAGCTGGAATTTACGATAATGTGATTGGGTTAAACGTGTCGTTGCACGTTTTGTTGCCAACTGATTTGCATCAGTTGCCGAAGGAATCGTAATATCACTTTGCTTTAATTTCGGCTGCACAGCAAATGTGTCAGACGAATAAAGAAATAACGCACCTAAAATTGCTGTCGCAATAAGACTTTTGGTTGTATGTAATTTCATTTAACCTTTCCCGATAAGAAATAAATTATTAGGCAAATAAACGATCTGCGGTGACAGTCATCACTAAACCATTCTCAAGTTCTACGCGTGCGCCATCTTTTTCTACATTTAATACGGTCGCATTTTTCGCTTGTTCAGCCACTTTCACTTTCACTTTGCTACCCGTAGAAAGTGTTGTGAAATCAACCGCACTTAGTTTTACTTGTGGCGCTTTTGGTTTGCGAGTTGCTTGATTTGAATTTGGTTTACGAGCAGGTCGTTTTTGTTGTGCTTTTTTCGCTGCTAATTCTGCTTTGCGTTTTTCTGCAAATTTAGCTTTTGCTTCTGCTAATTGTTGCGCCGCATGAGAAACGTGTTCTGCATCTAATACACCAGCAGGGTTGCCGTATAAATCCACACGCTCAGCACCTTCGCGACAGCCATGTAAATAGCGCCAGTTGGAGGTGTATTGACGTAAAGCCTGACGTAATTGAGTTTTGCTGACACGTTCATCATCTTTTAATGCTTCAGCAAGATCTTGGAAAAGACCAATTTTTAATGGTTTAGCTTCACCTTCTGCAATAAAGCAAAGTGGGAATTTTTCCACAAGATATGCAATGATCGCTTTTGTATCAGTTAATTTTTGAACGCCTTCAGCATTATTTTCAACTTGGGCTTCAACTTGAGAATCTGTCATTTCTGAGTTTTCCTAGGATAAAAAAATAAAAACTTGCACAGTTTACCGCACTTTTATAAGGATTGACAATGGTTGGACAGAATAATTCCGTTTCTAATTCTAATGAATAACTTCACAAATCCCCTTAATTCAGGCTAAAATAATCCACTTTTATAATTTCTGAAAACATAATGACAAAAACACCTGATTTTACTCATGCCACTTATAGACTAGTGCGTTGCATAGGATGCGATGCAACAGTGTCTGTTCGTCGTCCGCAAGAAGGGGAACACGCGCAATGTCCGCGTTGCCATCATAAATTGCAATCAGGAAGTCGTTGGTCACTTAAACGTTGTTCATTAATCGCCCTTTCTATCTTAATTTTAATGCCATTTGCTTTAGGCTATCCTTTATTAAGCTTAGATTTACTAGGTACTAAAATTGATGCTTCTGTTTGGAAAGGGATTTGGAAAATGGCAGTAGAGGGATATTCCTATACTGCATTTATGATTTTTATCTGTGCTGTTTTAATGCCTGTATCTTTTGCGATTTTAGTCATTATGTTGCAGCTTTCTAAATTACTCAAAATTAAGCCTCGTAATGTTTTATTATTTGTAGGATATATTAAGCCTTGGGTCATGTTTGACGTCTATTTAGTTGCACTGGGTGTTACCATGTTTAAAGTGCGTGAATATGCCACATTAGAAGTAGATGTGTATTTAATTGCTTTTGTTTTTACTGCACTTTTAACCACGTTATTATTCATTAAAATTAATTTAGATGACTTGTGGCATGATTTTTATCCCGAGCAGAAACCGGTTACCAAAAGTGATAAACCGTTAGAACTTTGTACTGCCTGTGATTACACTTTTTTAAAAGAAGATCAAGAATACGATCACCGTCATCGAGCAATTTGCCCACGTTGTGCATCGCTTATTGAAACACCTGATAGTGTGAAATTACAACGTGTTTGGGCGACATTAGTGGCGGGGATTATCATGCTTTTCCCGGCAAACTTGCTCCCAATCTCTGGCGTTTATTTAACAGGAAGTTTGTCACAAGATACCTTGATGTCGGGTGTAATGTCATTTATAAGCATGGGCAGCTATTTTGTTGCTTTCGTGGTATTCTTCGCCAGTATTTTTGTGCCCGTAAGCAAAATCCTCATTATGTTGTATTTACTGGCAAGCGTGCATTTTAAATGGAGACATTCAATTAAATGGCAAATGCGGCTATTACATATCATTCACTTTGTAGGACGTTGGTCAATGCTGGATCTTTTTGTGCTAGCCTTGATGATGTCTCTAGTAACACGCGGACAGATTATTAATTTTACTGTAGGCCCTGCGGCATTTTATTTCGGTGCAGCAGTGTTTTTAACTATGATTTCAACTTCACAGTTTGATAGTCGATTAATTTGGAAAATTTATGACAGAAAACAATAAACCAGAATCTCAATCTATTGATGAGCAATCTAATAATGTAGAAGCGTTATTACGTAAGAATAAACGCATCTCACCGTTTTGGTTGTTACCTTTTATCGCATTATGTATTGGTGCCATTTTATTTTTCCAAATTGTACAAGAACGAGGAAAGATGATTACGATCACGTTCTCTAATGGGGCTGGGCTCGTTGCAGATAAAACCCCTATTCGCTATCAAGGTTTGCAAATTGGTGTCGTGAAGAAGGTTAACTTTACCGACAATATGCAAAAAGTGAAAGTTGAGGCAAATATTTATTCTGAAGCAACAGAAGTGTTAAAAGAAAATACCAAGTTCTGGCTTGTTCAGCCGAGTGTGTCTCTTGCGGGGATTTCGGGTTTAGACTCTTTAGTTTCAGGAAATTATATTACGCTCCAGCCAGGTGATGGTGACTCTGAAGATGAATTTATTGCGGAAGAGCAAGGTCCTATTGCGCAAGTCAATCCAGGGGATTTGTTAATTCATTTAATTTCAGATGATTTAGGTTCAATTTCGATTGGTGCTTCTGTGTATTTCAAAAAAATGCCAGTCGGGAAAATTTATGATTACCGATTTAATAAAGACAATAAAGTTGAAATTGATGTAGTAATTGATAAGGCCTTTGCGCATTTTGTGAAGAAAGATTCACGTTTCTGGAATATTAGCGGTATTAACGCCAATATTAATTCATCCGGTATGAATGTGTCGGTGGAAAGTTTAAATGCGGTGGTGCAAGGTGCCGTATCATTCGATTCGCCATCAGATAGCCCGCAAGCGGTGACTAATAGCAATTATATCCTTTATTCTAATTTACAAGCGGCTAAACGCGGGATTGAAGTTGAGGTGACTCTACCTGTTTCAGCCGGTTTACAAGCAGGACAAACTTCAGTTTATTATGGTGATGAGCAAGTTGGTTTGCTTTCGTCTTTAAGAACAGTCGAAAACAATGAAGATATTTTACAAGGGACATTATTAATTGAGCCAAGCCAGGCAAATCTCTTAAAAACCAATACACATATTGTATTAAAAAATCGTAAGTTAGATTTAGGCGATATTGCTAACCCACAGAAATTCTTCCGTGGTGATTATTTCGAAATTATTCCAGGAAGTGGGGAAAGCAAAACGCAATTCGAAGTCATTCGAGAAAATGAGTTATTACTCAAAGCACCAAATACCTTGGTTTTGACCTTAACGGCACCAGAGACTTATGGTATCGCGGAAGGACAATCGGTGTTTTATAACAATATTGCCATTGGGCAAATTGTGAAACAGCACTTGAATGTTGATGGTGTCAAATTTGAAGTGGCGATTGCATCAGAATATCGCAATCTTATTCATGAAAACACCCAGTTTGTCGCTGCCTCTAATTTTGATGTGAGTTTGGGTATTGATGGCTTACGTTTTGAATCTGCAACACCATCAAAATGGTTGCAAGGTGGCGTGCGTGTCTTAGCGAAAAAAGGAAGTGGCGCACCGCATTCTACCTATCCACTTTATAAGGATATTAGCAGTGCAGAAACAGGCGTTACGGGCAACTTAGTGAATCCAACGATTGTGTTACATTCCACTAATTTGCCAAGTATTAGCAAAGGTTCTGTGGTGCTTTATCGTCAGTTTGAAGTGGGTAAAATTATTAACGTAAGACCGAAAGCTAATAATTTTGATATTGATGTGTATATTTATCCGGCTTATCAAGATCTTCTGACAGATAAAAGCGTATTCTGGGTTGAAAGTGCGGCACAGATTGATATTACGCCGAAAGGCATTAGTATCCAGGCTTCACCGGTTGCGCGATCATTAAAAGGCGCAATTAGTTTTGATAATACGGGTTCAGGCAAAAATAAAACACTTTATCCAAGTGAATTGAGAGCTAAATCAGCGGGGCAAGTGATTACGTTAATAACAGATGATGCAACGGCTTTAAGTAAAGGAATGAGTTTGCGTTATCTTGGTATGAATGTTGGTGAAGTTGAGCAGATTGCCCTTGATCAAAAAACAAATCGTATCACAGCAAAAGCATTAATTAACCCAAGTTATATGGGGATGATTGCAAAAGAAGGTACGGTATTTAAAGTGATTTCCCCACAAATCTCAGCGGGTGGAATTGAAAATTTAGATAGCCTTTTACAGCCTTACATTGATATTGAATTAGGTAAAGGTCCATCAAAAACACAGTTTAATTTAGCGCAAACCGCACAACCTCGAAATAAATACAGTAATGGCGTGCCATTTATTTTGGAAACCAGTGATGCGATGAATTTAACGGAAGGATCACCTGTGCTTTATCGAGGTGTTGAAGTGGGCACCGTTCGTAAGTTTGAATTGAATTCTTTAGGCGATCGTGTGTTGGTACATATTGCGATTACACCGAAATATCAACATTTAGTACGTAAAAATTCAGAGTTCTGGGTTTCATCAGGCTATGATTTCAACCTTGGTTGGAAAGGGGCTGAATTTAATACCGGTAGTGTACAGCAATTGTTGAAAGGGGGCATTTCGTTCTCGACTCCGTCGGGTACGATCGTTCAACCGCAAGCAACGGCAAATCAGCGCTTTATGTTGCAAGTGAAGAAACCAGCTGAAGCACCAACTTGGAATTCGGGTGCTTTACCGGCAAATCAATAAAATATATAAAGAAATAACCGCACTTTTGAATCATCAAAGTGCGGTTATTTTTTTAGGTATTTTGAATAGTGTTATAGGTGTTATTGTCCCATATTTTTGACTGATTTTAAAAAGCCTTTGGCTGAAGTATAGACTTCATCTTTTCCCTGAGCATGTAAAATCATATCGGACATTTCACGGAATGCACCCTTCCCGCCGCCAAGTGAAAGTATATAATCCACAGCATTTTGCACATAAGGCGCAGAGTCTGCCACAGCAAAAGAAAGGCCACAGGTTGCAAAAGCAGGGAGATCGACGCTGTCATCACCAATATAGGCAGTTTGTTCTGCGGTAACACCTGCTTGTTTCATGAGATCTAAACAAGCACTTTCTTTTTCAAGCTTACCTAAAAAGAACAATTTAATTCCGAGATCACTAATTCGCTTACGCAGAATCGCAGAATCTCTGCCCGATAATACGGCGACTTGAATACCTGCATCCATCAACATTTTGACACCAAGTCCATCACGCACATGGAAGCTTTTAATGGCTTCGCCATTTGCATCATAATGGAGTAGGCCATCAGTTAATACGCCATCAACATCGGTGATGACCAATTTAATTTTCTTTAATTTTTCGTTAATCATTAGCTTGAGAACTCCACTAAACCCACAACATTATTTTCATCATTGACCACAACAAGAGAGTGGATTTTCTTCTCTTTCATCAAGTCTTCCGCTTTCGCTAAGAATTCATTTTCATGAATCGTTTTCGGTGAAGAGGTCATTAATTCTTTCGCGGTTTTATTAAGAGTATCCGTACCATTAGCGGTTAATGCTCGGCGCACATCACCATCGGTAATAATGCCTTTAAGTTGTTGGTTTTCCATCACTAATGCCACACCCATGCGACCTTCATTCATAATGCTTAAACAATCAGTGAAGCTGGTCTCTGGTGTCGTAATTGGTAGGCGAGTTTGCATTTGATCTTTTACTTTGCATAACAAACGACGACCAAGACTTCCACCCGGATGGAATTTCGCAAAATCAGCTGGTTGGAAATGGCGAGCAGTAATCAATGAAACCGCAAGGGCATCGCCTAAAGCTAAGGTCACTAACGCAGAAGTGGTCGGTGCGAGGTTATTTGGACACACTTCACGCTCTACGGTGATATCTAAAACATAATCCGCATGGCGAGCAAGCGTTGAGTTTTTATTGCTGGTTAGGGCAATAATTTTATTACCAAAGTTTTTCAAACTTGGAATGAGTTTATTTACATCATCGGTTTCACCGCTATAAGAAATTAGCATCACGATGTCGATGGGTTTTAACATACCTAAATCGCCATGAAAGGCTTCGGTCGGGTGAAGGAAGAAACTTGGCGTTCCTGTAGAAGCAAAAGTCGCGACCATTTTTTTGCCGATTAGCCCTGATTTACCAATGCCACCGATGACTAAACGACCTTCGCAAGCAAGGATAAGATCCACAACTTGAGAAAACTCATCATCCAAGCGTTGGCTTAGTTGTGTGAGCGCTTGGCTTTCAACAGAAAGCGTTTCTCGTGCGATTTGTAAATAATTCATAGGAAATCCTTATGATAAAAGTGCGGTTGAAAATAACCGTGTTTTGCAGGGCTATTCTAACGGAAGTTATTAAAAATAAGAATGAAAATTTGACCGAGCTTTGAATTCCCCCTATACTACGCCGCGAGTTGGTTAGACAATCGCTGGTTTATTGAAGCCCTTAACCGTGTTCGCACGACCTAGTGGGACAAGTAAACGAGAGGAAAGTCCGAGCTACAAAGGGCAGAGTGCCGGATAACGTCCGGGCGGCGTGAGCCGACGACCAGTGCAACAGAGAGCAGACCGCCGTGAAAACGGTAAGGGTGAAAGGGTGTGGTAAGAGCACACCGTGCCGTTGGTAACAACGTGCAGCAAGGTAAACTCCACTCGTAGCAAGACCAAATAGGAACTCAATGGGTGGCCCGTCCAGAGTTCGGGTAGGTTGCTTGAGCGGCAGAGTAATTTGTCGCCTAGAGGAATGATTGTCCACGACAGAACTCGGCTTATCGACCAACTCAACAAATTCATAAAAAATGACCGCACTTTTGTTTTTTCGTTATCCTACTCGGGATGGAATGAATAAAAGTGCGGTCATTTTCTTTTGTGTTTTACCACAAGCTCATTTGTTCTAAATGGCTTTCTTCCGGCAAAGTCACGTGTAATCCTACAAGACGAATAGACTTCCCATGGCTACGCTGCCAAATTTGTTCCAGTAATTGCTGAAAGCTTTCTAATGATAAAGTTAAGCCAGTTTTTTCTAAGGTTGTGACCTGAAAATCTTCAAACTTTAATTTCACTCCAATTTTGCGAAAAGCCATTAAGGGAATATTCGGCGCACTTCGTTCAATACGACGAATAAGCTCGGCATAGAGATTATCCAATAACGCTATGCCTTGTTCGAGATGACGAATATTTTCGGATAAAGTGCGTTCTACGCCGATAGATTTTCTCTCTCGATGCGCTTGAATTTCACGATCATCAATGCCATGGCTAAAATCCCAAATTCGCTTACCCATTTTACCGAAGATATTTAATAAAATAGATTGATCGAGTTTTTGCACATCTTCGCAAGTTTCTAGGCCCATTTTCAATAAACGTTCAGAAGTGACTTTGCCCACACCAGGGATTTTTTTTAATGGCAGTGTTTTTACAAACTTCTCAACTTCATGAGGTTGAATCACAAATTGTCCGTTCGGTTTATTCATATCGGAAGCAATTTTGGCGAGAAATTTAAGGGGTGCTACACCAGCAGAGGCGGTCAGTTTTAACTCATCAAAAATGGCTTGGCGAATTTCTTGTGCGATCCAAGTGGCAGATCCTGAACATTGTGTACAATCCGTGACATCTAAATAAGCTTCATCTAAGGAGAGTGGCTCAATAATAGACGTATAGCGTTGAAAAATCTGATGAATTTGTGCGGATACCTGTTTATAAAGGGACATATTAACAGGCACTAAAATCAGATTTGGGCATTTTTTGATAGCTTGTGCTGTCGGCATTGCACTGTGCAGTCCAAATTTTCGAGCTTCATAATTACAGGTAGTGAGTACACCACGTTGTCGAGAACTTCCCCCCACTGCGACAGGTTTGCCCTGTAGCGTTGGATTTTCACGGATTTCAACAGAGGCATAGAAGCAATCCATATCAATGTGAATAATTTTTCGGGTGGAGTTCATGCTGTAAGTGCGGTCAAAATTAGGCGTATTTTTAGTATATCGAAAAGAAAATAACTGTTCAAGTATACAGTTATTAAAAAGCCCACATTACGTGGGCTAGATAAGAAAATTAACGATCAGAAAGAACGGTTTTATCACCAAATAGGATAACGCGTTCAATAGGATAAACATCAATTTTTTCTTGTTGGTTCATAAAGACTTTGCGTGCATCTTCAGCCAATTGAACAAATGGAATTTGTAAATTAATATTGATGGATTTGCCTGGTTGTAATGGAGTTTCTAAATTGATTTGCATATCTTGGCTGTAAATAACTTTACGGTTATTCACATATACGCCCACCCATTGAATGTTTTTGATTGGTTTTTGACCAATGTTAGTGATTTCATGTTTGAATGCACTTAACGCTTGACCATTTTCATCAACCACCATTTCACGATTACCAATATTGATGGCAAGGTATTTGTCGATGTTATCACTCGCTTTTACCGCTTGTTGTTGGGTTTGTGTCGCTTTTGCTGGTGTTGCTTCTTTTGCAATAACTTGTGTGTTAAATGCTAAACATAATGCACCTAATGAAAGTGCGGTCAGAGATTTTAATATTTTCATTATTCGATTCCTTATAAAAAAGTGGCAAAATTTTACCCTAACTTCTCAGGTTAATAAATAGCTTCTTTTCCTTTCTTAGATTTTTTGATAAACTGCCGAACAATTTTGGGGCTGATTCTGGATTCGACGGGATTAGCGAAGCCCAAGGTGCACGTCGAGGTGCGGTAGGCCTCGTAAATAAACCGCAAAAAAATAGTCGCAAACGACGAACAATACGCTTTAGCAGCTTAATAACCTGCTCATAGCCTTCGCTCCCCAGCTTCCGCTCGTAAGACGGGGATAAAGCGGAGTCAAACCAAAACGAGATCGTGTGGAAGCCGCTGTTTGAGGATCGAAGCACTAAATTGAATCAAACTAGCTTAAGTTTAGCGTGTCTGTCCGCATGCTTAAGTGAAATTAAAGACGAGACTAAACGTGTAGTACTGAAGGTAGAGTAATTTCGGACGCGGGTTCAACTCCCGCCAGCTCCACCACAAAATAAACCTATCAAGTCCTGTGAAAGACTTTAAAGCCTTGAAAATAATGACTTCAAGGCTTTTTTATTACGCTTTTAACTTCTATCAAACTCTCGAATTTGAGTAGTACGTTTAATAGTTGGCGCTTATTGATTGGTTAAATTGTTGCATTAGTAAAGTGCTTAGTAATCGGTAAATTATCAGCTAAAGGAGAAAAAATGAATATTTTATTATTAGACGGTGGTAAAGATTTCGGACATTCACATGGTGAGTTAAATCACACACTTCACAAAAAAGCGAAAGAAGTTTTGACCGCACTTGGACACAATGTACAAGAAACCGTGATTGATGCCGGCTATGATGTTGAAGCAGAAATCGAAAAATTCTTGTGGATGGATACCGTGATTTGGCAGATGCCAGGTTGGTGGATGCACGAACCTTGGACAGTGAAAAAATACATAGACGAAGTATTAACCGCCGGACACGGCAAGCTTTACCATAGTGATGGTCGTCATCGTGTCAATCCGACTGAAGGCTACGGCACAGGTGGTTTGTTACAAGGTAAAAAACACATGCTCTCGCTTACTTGGAATGCCCCGATTGAAGCGTTCACTCGCGAAGGCGACTTCTTCGAAGGCAAAGGCGTGGATGCTTTATACATGCACTTCCACAAACTTAACGAATTCATCGGCTTGACCCGTCTGCCGACATTCTTATGTAACGATGTGATTAAAAATCCACAAGTAGAAAAATACTTAGCGGACTACCAAGCACACTTGGAAAAAGTATTTGGTTAATTGCAAAAATACGTTGAAATTTGACCGCACTTAATCATTTTAAAAACCGTATGAAACGATCATTTCAGACGGTTTTTTATTTATTCATATTATTTCAATTTCGCTTTGAAGAACTGCTCGAATTTATCAAACGGAATTTTGCCCGTGTTGTTGTCGTATTCTTTAATAAATTTAGGGGTTTCCGCCATGAAATCTTTTTTGGGATTCTTCAAAATTAGGTTGAATGGTTCGTCAGGGTGTTTCTGATGGGTAAACAAGGTTTCAGATAGCTTTGAAGGCTGCCTGAAAAATATTACTTGTAAACTTACCCGTTCATTGAAAAACCCCTACATTTGGTAGGGGTCGAGTTAACAGGCTTTATTTTAGTTTGGCGGCTAGTTTGTCGAATTTTTGTTTAATGTCGGCTTTGAAGGTTTCCAATTTTTCTTTAAATTCGGCTTTGCGCTGTTTCTTCCATGCCTCGTGCGCTTGGCGTTCCACCTCCCGTTGTGCTTCTACGGCAGCCAGCACGTCCCGTTGGACGACAGTGGCATCTTGACGCAGGATGACGGTTTTGAAGCGGTTGAAGAACCCGTCCAACACGGATTCGTCGGATTCTTGAGCCAGGATAATCACGGCAGTACTGCCGTCATTCAGTTTTTGGGCGGTATTTTCTAACAGTAGACCTTCTCCGATAGTAGCCGCCGTGCCTGCGTCGCTGCCGATGAGCGCGCCGGCCGTACCACCCAGCAGCATGCCAATTGGGCCACCGAGTATGCCCACCAATGCGCCGATAAGACCGCCCGTCCAAGCCCCTCCTTCGGTGTTTGCGGTAAAGTCCGTGCTTTCCGCCGGGATAATTAGGCCGTTTTCCTTTTTAATCAGGACGGCTTGGGCAATCAAAGTATCGGCAGTCTGCGTGTAGGCCTTCAATTCGGAAAAGGCTTGATAGGCTTCGCTAGGAACGTCAAATAAGGCGACAATAACATTTTGTTTCATAGAACACTCCTTATGTGGGTTGGAAAAGCTAATCAAACACGATATGCGTTTGATTATTACCAATGTAACATATAGTGATTGAGTTAACAACTAGTGATTGAGTTAACAACGTAACGTAATAAATCGGGTTTTACCCGCGACACAGGCGAGGCGGGACTGGAAAAAGGCATTGCCAATCTGATTGTCTACGGTTCGGCATTTCTGGCCAATCCCGACTTGCGCGCCACTTTGAGCTGGGCGCAGAACTGAACTAGCCCGACCGTGCCACAATGTTCCGCAGCGTGGAGCATGGTTATACCGATTACCGGTTTTGTAATTAGCAAATAAAAGCAGCCTGCACGCGGAAAACCAAAGTGCAGACTGCTTTTTATTTTTCAGGTAGCCTTTGGCTTTCAAACGCTCCATCAGGGTACCTGAATAAATCCCCGTTCAGCTTCGCTTCTAGCGTCTCCCACCGCTCCAATTTTTCCAGCAGCAGCGTTTCAATTTCCTCCGCACAGGCTTGCAGGTGGCCGGCTTTTTCGTAGTATTTGAAGATTTCGCCTTTGCCAAAGCAAATAACGTAGAAATCGCCAATGTGCTGGAAAACTGGTTGGTAGAAAAAGGATTGAAATAAAGTAAATAGCGGTCTATTTTTGAAACGGATTTGTAAAAATGCGTTGAAATTTGACCGCACTTAAAAGCTGATTCCAACAATATCCCTACAAAAAGTTTTTCCCAGAGTACAGTTTTGTTATCATTACTCTAAAGTTTATAACGAATGGGAGTAAAACGTGGAATTTTGGCACGGTTTTTTATTAATTACAGGGATTCACTTATTAGCCGCTATTTCCCCTGGGCCTGACTTTATTTTTGTTTCTCAACAGACATTAAGTCGAGGTCGCAAAGCGGGAATGATTTGTGCATTGGGTGTTGCGTTGGGATTAGGCATACATATCACTTATTCCGTTTTGGGCTTAGCAGTGGTGATTGCACAGGCTTCATGGTTACTCACCGCAATTAAAATTGTGGGTGGCGCTTATTTGATTTGGCTAGGTGTTCACGGTTTACGTGCTAAAGCTAAAAAAGAGGTTACAGAGGTTCGCAAAATAGAAGTGGCGCCTCAAAGCCCACTCAAAACCTTATGGAAAGGTTTTTTATGCAACGTATTAAACCCGAAAGCTCCTGTTTATTTTGTTTCGGTGTTTACTGTCGTGCTTTCCCCTGATATGCCATTGTGGCAGTTAGCTATTTACGGGGTGTGGATGATGGTCTTGCAATTTGCGTGGTTTGCCGTGGTGGCATTTTTGCTTTCCATTCCTTCCGTTAATGGACAATTCCAACGTGCTGGACATTGGATCGATCGTGTACTAGGTGTCGTTATGGTTGGTTTAGGTATAAAAGTCGTTTCAAGCTAATCAAACACTTTTTTATGTTCATATCAAAAGCCGTCTGCATTTACAGACGGTTTTTATTTACCTAAGATTTTGTGAAAAACATTAAAAATGAGATAATTCTTAAACCTTTTAAGAGGCTTTATTGATAAAAATATTTGGAGAAAGCATGGAACACAAACTTGAGGACATCATTGCGATTTTTAATCAATGTTTTGAAGAAGAATATAATACGCGATTGGTTAAAGGTGGGGATGAGCCGATTTACATTCCTGCAAATGATGAGGTGCCTTATAACGCGATTTACTTTGCGAGAGGCTTTTACAGCAGTGCATTACATGAAATTGCCCATTGGTTAGTGGCAGGGAAAGAGCGCCGTAAATTAGAAGATTTTGGCTATTGGTATGAGCCGGATGGCCGTTCAGAAGATCGTCAGCGTGATTTTGAAAAGGTTGAAGTGAAGCCTCAAGCACTGGAATGGATTTTAGCCACTGCGGCGGGATTCCGTTATTTTGCTAGTGCGGATAATTTGAATGGCAATCCGGGAGATACGCAACCATTTAAGCAAGCGGTATATGAACAAGTAAAAACCTATGCAGAAAAAGGCTTACCAAAACGCGCAGAAACCTTGCGTCATGCGTTGGCTCAATTTTATGGTACGGAAGATCGAATTGATTTAGCGAAATTTGATGTTACTCGCATCTAAAGTGCGGTCATTTTTAGGCAGATTTTGCGTCTGTCAATTTTCCTTAAAATCGGCTAGAATAGGCCGATTTTATTTTTGGCTTTAACTTTATAAAAATATGAAAGATTCTATTATTGCAAAACTTGAAAGTTTAAAAGAACGTTATGAAGAATTAGAGGCATTGCTAGGCGATGCATCAGTAATTTCGGATCAGGATAAATTTCGTGCGTATTCTAAAGAATATTCACAACTTGAAGATGTAGTGAAATGTTTTAATCGTTGGAATCAGCTTAACACTAACATTGCTGAAGCAGAATTGATGTTAGATGATCCTGAAATGAAAGAAATGGCAGAAATGGAAATTGAAGAATCCAAAGCCGAAATTGAAGAAGTCGAGCAACAACTTCAAATTCTTTTATTACCAAAAGATCCAAATGATGAATATAACTGCTATTTAGAAATTCGTGCAGGTACAGGTGGTGATGAAGCGGGTATCTTTGCCGGCGATTTATTCCGTATGTACAGCCGTTATGCTGAAAGTAAACGCTGGCGTGTTGAAATGCTTAGCGCAAATGAAAGCGAGCAGGGCGGTTATAAAGAAGTGATCGTCAAAGTAAGCGGTGATGGTGTGTATGGTCAATTAAAATTTGAATCAGGCGGTCACCGTGTACAACGCGTACCAAAAACAGAAAGCCAAGGTCGTATTCATACTTCTGCTTGTACTGTTGCGGTGATGCCAGAATTACCTGAATCTGAAATGCCGGAAATCAATCCTGCTGATTTACGTATTGATACCTACCGTTCATCTGGTGCGGGTGGTCAGCACGTTAATACCACAGACTCTGCGGTACGTATTACCCACATTCCAACAGGTATTGTGGTGGAATGTCAGGATGAGCGTTCACAACATAAAAATAAAGCTAAAGCGATGTCGGTATTGGCTTCACGCATTGTTCAAGCGGAGCAAGAACGTCAAGCCGCAGAGCAAGCTGATACCCGCCGTAACTTATTAGGTTCAGGCGATCGTTCTGATAAAATTCGTACTTATAACTACCCACAAGGTCGTGTAACAGATCACCGTATCAACTTAACGCTCTATCGCTTAGATGAAGTGATGAACGGCAAAATTGACGAGCTTATTCAACCGATTATTACTGAATATCAGGCAGATCAATTAGCGGCGTTATCTGAGAGTAATTAATGACCTATCAACAATGGCTTGCCGATGCTGCGCAAGCCTTAAATCAGGTAAATCCGACAGAGAATGGCAAAGTTGATGCGTTAGTGCTACTGCAACACGCAACGGGCAAATCGAGAACGCAAATTTTAGCTTTCGATGAAACGGAAATTAATGAAAAAGTGCGGTTAAAATTGACCGCACTTTTAGATCGTCGTTTAAAAGGCGAACCTATCGCTTATATCCTCGGTGAAAAAGAATTCTGGTCCTTGCCTTTAAATGTGTCTGAAGGAACATTAATTCCTCGCCCCGATACCGAAATTCTCGTAGAAAAAGCATTACAAATTACGTTAGAAAAACTGGAAGAAAATCCACCGCACTTTCGTATTCTCGATCTTGGTACCGGCACTGGCGCCATTGCGTTGGCGTTGGCTTCTGAGCTTTCTCCTATTTGTCAAAAAAAGGCTATTCAATTGGATGTCATTGGTGTGGATTTAATGCCAGAAGTCGTCAAATTAGCGCAATCCAATGCAGAAAAAAATCAGCTTGATGTGCAATTCTTGCAGAGTCGTTGGTTTGAACATGTTGAAGGACAGTTTGATATTATCGTCAGCAATCCTCCTTATATTGATGAAACCGATGAACACCTTTCTCAAGGTGATGTGCGTTTCGAACCTCATTCGGCGTTGGTGGCAGGTGAAAACGGTTTAGCTGATTTACGTCATATTATTGAGCAGTCACCAAGATATTTAAAAGATAGCGGTTATTTATTGTTAGAGCACGGCTGGAAACAGGGTGAAGAAGTGCGGTCAATTTTCTGGCAAAATCATTGGCAAGGGGTTGCAACCATACGGGATTATGGCGACAATGAGCGCGTAACGTTGGGATATTGGAAGCAGTAATGAAATACGATCAAAAAGCCTTATATACTGAACTGACTCATTTTTATTTGAGCATTTGTGAGAAAGAGCAACTTGATGAGCCTCGTATAAGAGGGCTTGTGGGTAGCTTAGTGCGTAGAGCTCGCCAAGCTATTCCAGAAGAATGGGATGATAAAGCTAAAATTCATCAATTATTACAGCTATTTTACGGTGACTGGGGATTTCATTGCGATGCGGACAATTATTTCTATGCTCGCAATTTATATCTTCCATATATTTTAGAAGAACGAGAAGGCATGCCGGTGAGTCTTGGCGCCTTAATACTTTATTTAGCTGCAAGTTTAAAATTACCGATTTATCCTGTGAATTTCCCGACCCAACTGATTTTACGTGCAGAAGTAGATGGTGAAGTGGCCTTTATTGATCCTTGGAGCGGAAAATACATTTCAGTAGATGAATTGAAAAAACTCTATGAAGGCGCCTTTGGTTTTGGGGCTCAAATTCAACCTGAGGATTTAGCCCGAGCAGATATTCCGATGCTGACCGCTCGTTTCCGTCAGCTCGCCAAGAATGCCTTAATTCGTGAAGAACAAAACGATTTGGCTTTTAATTATATCCAATTCTTGTTAGCGGGAAGAAAAGATCCTTACGATATTCGCGATCGTGGCTTAGTGTTGGCGCAAATGGGCGCTTATCCTTCAGCCATTGAGGATTTAGAATATTTTGTGGATCAATGTCCAAATGATCCCACTTCTTCTCTGTTAAAAACTCAACTTTTAGAACTGAAAGGCGAAGCATTGAAAGATGCCAATGCCATCCATTAAAAAGGAAATATTATGCAAAATAAAATTGTAAAAATTGGCAATATTGATGTCGCAAATGACAAACCCTTTGTGCTTTTCGGCGGAATGAACGTGCTTGAAAGTCGCGATATGGCGATGCAAGTTTGTGAAGCTTACGTGAAAGTGACTGAAAAGTTGGGTGTGCCTTATGTTTTTAAGGCGTCTTTCGATAAAGCTAACCGTTCTTCAATTCATTCTTACCGTGGTCCAGGCATGGAAGAAGGTTTAAAAATTTTCCAAGAGATAAAAGAAACCTTTGGCGTGAAAGTGATTACCGATGTGCACGAAATCTATCAATGTCAGCCTGTTGCCGATGTGGTGGATGTGATTCAGTTACCAGCATTCTTGGCTCGTCAAACAGATTTAGTCGAAGCCATGGCAAAAACCGGTGCGGTAATTAACGTGAAAAAACCACAATTCTTAAGCCCAGGTCAAATGGGGAACATTGTAGATAAGTTTGAAGAATGTGGTAACGATAAAATTATCCTTTGTGATCGTGGTTCAAACTTTGGCTACGATAATTTAGTGGTGGATATGTTAGGCTTTGGTGTAATGAAAAAAGTGTCTAAAGGTAGCCCTGTCATTTTTGACGTGACTCATTCATTACAATGCCGTGATCCGTTTGGTGCCGCTTCAGGTGGTCGTCGTGAACAAGTGACCGAATTAGCTCGTTCTGGTTTAGCAATTGGCATTGCAGGCTTATTCTTAGAAGCACACCCAAATCCAAATCAAGCAAAATGTGATGGCCCTTCTGCATTGCCACTTTCGGCATTAGAAGGTTTTGTCTCACAGATGAAAGCCATTGATGATTTAGTGAAATCTTTCCCTGAATTAGATACCTCTATTTAATAGAGAAGTGCGGTTGAAAACAGCGTTGTTTTTGACCGCACTTTTGTTCTGTAAAAGGAGATAACAATGAATATCGTATTTTTAGACAGCACCGCAATTCCGAAACATATTCCTATTCCTCGTCCAAGCTTTCCGCATAACTGGGTAGAGTATGAATATACTTCTGCGGAGCAAACCATTGAGCGAGCAAAAGACGCGGATATTATTATCACCAGTAAAGTGATTTTAAGCCGCGAGGTGTTGCAACAACTACCTAAATTAAAATTGATTGCTATCACTGCAACAGGCACCAATAACGTGGATTTAGACGCGGCAAAAGAATTGGGTGTAGCAGTTAAAAATGTGACGGGTTATTCTGCCACGACTGTACCTGAGCATGTGTTGGGGATGATTTTTGCGTTAAAACATAGTCTAGCAGGTTGGCAGCGCGATCAAATCACCGGTAAATGGACTGAGAGTAAACAGTTCTGCTATTTTGATTATCCCATTACAGATGTTAAAGGCTCAACGTTAGGCGTGTTTGGAAAAGGCTGTTTAGGTACAGAAGCAGGGCGTTTAGCCGAGCTTTTAGGAATGAAAGTCCTTTATGCTGAACATCGAAATGCCACAACGTGCCGTGAAGGTTACACGCCTTTTGAAGAGGTGATAAAACAGGCCGATATTCTGACATTACATTGTGCATTGACTGAAACAACTAAAAATTTAATCAATCAAGAAACCTTGTCACTTTGTAAGAAAGGTACGTATTTAATCAATACTGGTCGTGGTCCATTGATTGACGAGCAAGCAGTTTGTGACGCATTAAAATCAGGACAATTAGGTGGTGCCGCATTAGATGTGTTAGTGAAAGAACCACCAGAGAAAAACAATCCACTGATTGAATTAGCGAAAACGATGCCGAATTTAATTATCACCCCTCATATTGCTTGGGCGAGTGATAGTGCGGTAACCACGCTAACGAAAAAAGTGGCGCAAAATATTGAAGATTTCGTTCAACAATTAAATCAAAAATAATGAATTTACCTATTTCTTTATACGTCGCCCTGCGATATTGGCGTGCAAAAAGCGCTGATCGTTTTGGGCGACTTGTTGCTAATTTGGCAAGCTTTGGCATCGTACTGGGTGTGATGGCATTGATTATTGTGCTTTCTGTCATGAATGGATTAGAAGGCTATCAAAAACAACAGGTGCTTTCGAGCATTCCGCATGCGATTGTTAGCCAAGAAGCGCCTATTCCGGCAGAAAAACCGCTTGAAAATACACCGCACTTTGTGCAAAAAGCCGTGCCGATTAATACGACGAATGTTGTGTTTCAAACAGCAAAAGGCGTGAGTGCAGGACAAGTGATTGGTATTCAGTCTTTTTCAGATGATCCTTTATTAGAGGACATCGATCCTAGTCAGTTTAACCAACTTTTACCGCAAGGTGAGTTTAAGTTGATTATTGGCGATAAATTGGCGCAAAAATTAGGCTTAGCAGTGGGTGATAAGGTTCGTTTAATGATTACGGAAAACAGCCAATATACCCCGTTTGGTCGCGTGCCGATGCAACGTTTATTTACGGTGAGCGAGCTTTACTATGATTATGGCGAAGCGTCAGGTTACGAGGTTTTTGCTAATTTAGCCGATATTGGTCGCTTAATGCGTATTCAGCCAGGCGAAGCTCAAGGCTATCGTTTATTCTTGGATGATCCTTTCCAAATCACAGAATTACCAACCTATTTCAAAGAGAGTCATATCAGCGATTGGCGTGTCCAAAAAGGGGAGTTTTTCCAAGCGGTTCGTATGGAAAAAAATATGATGGGCTTGTTGATTAGTTTAATTATCGTTGTTGCGATTTCCAATATTGTGACCTCATTAAGTTTAATGGTGGTGGATAAACAAGGGGAAATCGCTATTTTGCAAACACAAGGTGTCACTAAATCACAAGTGCGTTCGATCTTTATTTATCAAGGTTTATTGGTGGGGCTAGTGGGCACATTGATTGGTGCTGTACTGGGCGTATTAATCACCTTAAACCTTGGGGCAATTTTAAGTGCGGTCAATCCGAACGGTGTTTTCTTGCCAACATCCATTGAGCCTGTGCAAGTCATTATTGTGATTGCTTTTTCTTTATTATTATCTTTATTATCAACCATTTACCCAGCTTATCGTGCGGCGAAAACTGAGCCAGCGGAAGCATTACGTTATGAGTAAAATATGAATAACTACTTATTAGAATGCCAAAATATTAATAAATTTTACCAAGAAGGCGAGAACCAAACCCAAGTATTAAAAGGTGTAAGCTTTGCCATGAAACCACAAGAATTAGTGGCGATTGTGGGGAGTTCTGGTTCAGGAAAAAGTACTTTATTACACACTTTGGGTGGTTTAGATCAGCCAAGTAGTGGGGAAGTCTTTATTAAAGGGCAATCTTTGCAAAAAGCGTCTGAAAGTGAATTGGCTAAATTACGTAACCAAAATCTCGGTTTCGTGTATCAATTTCACCATTTAATGGCGGATTTTACAGCATTGGAAAATGTCATGATGCCGATGTTAATTGGTCGCCAGAATAAAACAGAAGCAAAAGATCGTGCTGAAAAAATATTAGGCGCAGTAGGCTTAAGTCATCGCATTACTCATCGTCCATCTGCACTTTCTGGCGGTGAACGTCAACGTGTTGCAATTGCTCGCGCATTGGTGAATAACCCCGCTCTTGTATTGGCTGATGAACCAACGGGTAACTTAGATCATAAAACTACAGAAAGTATTTTTGAGTTAATTCAAACCTTGAATGCGGAACAAAACATTGCGTTTTTATTGGTGACACATGATATGTCATTAGCGCAAAAATTGTCTCGTTGCTTAACCATGCAAGACGGCATTTTGAAGGAAGGTGCATAATGAATACGCCTTTTTTTATTAGTTGGCGTTATCAACGGGGTAAGCAAAAGAATCCGTTGGTGGCGTTAATTTCGAAATTCTCTGCTATCGGTATCGCCCTTGGCGTGGCGGTGTTGATTGTGGGGTTAAGTGCGATGAATGGCTTTGAGCGTGAATTAAACTCGCGCATTTTAGCTGTCGTACCACATACGGAAATCACGGTAAATCCATATGACAATGAAGCCACATTAAACCATTGGCAGAACCTAGCGGAACGTCTAAAAACGAACAAAAAAATTACCGCACTTTCACCTTTTGTCAGTTTCACTGCCTTAGTCGAAAATGGCAACAAACTTAAAGTTGTGCAAGTGAAAGGGGTCGATAAACAAGCTGAAGATCAAGTGAGCTCTCTTGGTAAGTTTGTGGAAGGTGATGGCTGGCAGAAATTCGCAGAAGAAGGCGGATTGGTGCTGGGCTCTGGTATTGCCAAAGAGTTAGATGTCAAAGCCGGTGATTGGGTGTCGTTATTGATTTCTCAACCGAATGGCGAAGATCAAATAGCTCAACCTAATCGTGAGCGTGTTCAAGTGACCGCTATTTTGCGTTTAGATGGTCAGTTAGACCACAGTTATGCCTTACTGGCATTACCTCAAGCGCAAGAATTAATGGGGTATCGCGAAGATCAAATTACCGGTGTTGAATTGAAAATTGATGATCCATTCAAAGTACAAGAAATGGATTATTCGATGTTAAGTGATTATCCGCAGCTGCTTTATATTCAAAACTGGGTGGCAAAATTTGGCTATATGTATCGTGATATTCAACTTATCCGTACGGTGATGTATATCGCAATGGTGCTGGTAATTGGGGTAGCATGTTTTAATATCGTTTCTACCTTAATTATGGCGGTAAAAGACAAGCAAGGTGATATTGCGATTATGCGAACCCTAGGGGCGAATAATGGATTTATTAAACAAATCTTTATTTGGTATGGCTTGCTTGCAGGAATGAAAGGGTGTTTGATTGGTATTGTGTTAGGTGTTGTACTCGCATTGAATCTCACGCCGATTATTCAAGGCATCGAGACATTACTCGGTAAAAAATTGTTATCAGATGGCATCTATTTCGTTGATTTCTTACCAAGCGAATTACATTGGTTTGATGTTGTATTAGTTCTCGTGGCGGCATTGGTATTGAGTTTACTCGCCAGTCTTTATCCAGCCAGTCGAGCTGCGAAGTTACAACCGGCTCAAGTATTGAGTAATCACTAATAAAAAATCAGGGATTAAGTATTTAATCCCTGATTTTTTTATTATTCAACCGTTAATTATTATTGGTTTTCTTTATCTGTTTTTAATAAGCCAGATGAACCTTCGGAATAATCGCGAGGTGGTTCTTCTGATTTACTTTCTGATGAGGCGGTCACCAATTGTTGAGTGAATAAACCTTTGTTAGCGGGTTTATTACCAAGCAAGGTTTCAGATGAAACTGCATAGTGACGATACAGTTTTTGATAATCACCAATTAAAGTTTTAAATAATTCGGCACTTTCAGCAAAATGTTTTTCAAGTTGTGCTTGTTTATCGCTTAATTGTGTTTTGACTTCTTTTAGTTCAGCTTCGGTTTGAACTTGTTTTTTAACAGAACCTTTTGTTAAACGTAATAATAAATAGCCTAAGATTACGCCAACCACAAGCCCAATCACAGCGGCTTGCCATATTTCTGGTATCCATGATTGCATACATTACTCCTTATTTTGAATTCAGTGTTTAGTGTAAAGGAAAAACAAAAAAGTTTCTTTGCGGTTGATCACATTTTGAAAAAGCTGTGCTTACACAGCTGCAATAATCACGATCTCAACTTTCCAATCAGAATCTGCAAGTTTCGCTTCTACCGTTGCTCGGCTTGGTGGGTTTTGGCTATCGACCCATTCATCCCATGCTTGGTTGAGTTGAGCATAATCCGCCATATTAGCAAGGAAGATTTGCGAGGTAAGAATTTTACTTTTTTCAGAACCAATTTCTGCCAATAATTTATCGATCAGTGAAAGGACTTCTTTGGTTTGCTCGTAAGCATTTTGCTTAACGGTTTTTTCCGGTACTTGGCCTGCAAAATAGGCAGTATTGTTATGAATGACCACTTCAGAAAAGCGTTTGCTTGGTTGAATGCGTTGAATCGACATAATGGCTCCTTTTTGATGAAGATAATTCCATTCTAAAGGTGGTTTTAGACTTTGTAAATCAAGAAATTGTGAGATAAAATAATTGAGAATTTTTATCAACTAAAGGAAACTATGAAACTCCTGATTTCGAATCAATATGGCGCCATTGTGATGGCATTATTGCCTTTTGTTTACGGTATGTTATTAGCTTCACCTGTTTGGGCGCATTTCTTTTTGCTTTTAGCTTGGTTCAGCATGTATTTGCTGAGTTACCCAATGCTGAGTCTCTTTAAAGGCAAAAATATGGCGGAATATAAAAAGTGGACAATCATCTATGGTGTCGCAGCTTTTTTATTTGCGCTTCCTGCCATTTTTTATAACTGGCAAATTCTTTTCTTTATTGCCGCCATGTTTCCTTTTGTGTTGGTGAGTATCTATTACACCAAGAAAAAAGATGAACGTAATCTTCTCAATGATTTAGCGGGTATTGCGATTTTTGCCCTTGCAGGTATGGGATCATATTATTTTTCTGACCGCACTTTTGATGAAAAAATCTGGTGGGTAGCACTGTATCCAAGCTTATTTTTTATTGGCACGACGCTTTACGTCAAATCAATGATGCGTGAACGTAAAAATCCGCTTTATCTCAAAGCCTCTATTATTTTCCACGTGCTTTGTGTACTCGGTTGCTTGTTTACCCAACAATATGTCTTATCACTTGCTTTCATGCCAGCGTTAATTCGTGCCATTTATTTACCCACCAAGAAACTTTCGGTTAAGCAAGTCGGTCTAATAGAATTCGGAACATCCGCCATTTTTTTGATTATTTTATTGATAGCGACGTTATAAGATGAAGAAATTAGCCAAACTTTTAGTCCTTGCCACCTTCACGTTAAGCAGTTCAGCATTTGCCATGAAAACCATTGATTTGGTTGATAAAGCGCAAATGACGGATCAGCAAAAAATGGATCTGGCACAAAAACTGGCAGAAAAACAAGATTGGAAAGCCGTTTTTGAAATTATGTATCCTTTAGCTTTGGAAGGTAATTTACAAGCTCAAAGCAATTTAGGGATGCTTTATAATTTAGGCCGCGGAGTGGATGAAAATAAAGAGTTGGCTTATTGGTGGTTTAGCGAAGCTGCTGAGCAAGGCAGTATTAAAGCTATCAATAATTTGGCGGTCATGTATTTCAACGGCAACAACTATGTAAAACAAGATACCGCTCAAGCGATTAAATTATTTGAAACAAGTGCGACAAAAGATCCTGATGCCATGCTTACATTAGGGGAAATTTATACCAATCAGAAAGAATTTACCAAAGCCTTTGAATGGTTCCAAAAAGCGGCGAATGCGGGCAGCAATGAGGGGCGATTCCGTTTGGCTCGTTTGTATGAAGAAGGGATTGGGACACAAGTCAATATTGGTTTGGCCAAATTGCTTTATTTGGAAATTATGAATACGGCGAAAAAGGATGAAATCAAAGAAATCGCCAGACAGCGATTACAACGTTTAAGCTTGTATTAAGAAAAAGTGCGGTTGATTTTAACCGCACTTTTTTATTTCACTTCAGCCCCTTTCAACCAGCGTCTGACCCAACTGCGGTTTGGCATTAAGTTATGAATCAGATCTTCACTCATCGGTAAGGGTTCACCATAAATTAAGGAAGCCAGTGTTTCACCCAAAAATGGCGCAGAAGTTAATCCTCTAGAGCCTAATGCGCCGATTAAGTAGAGATTAGGGTAGTTTTCAGCTTGTTCTATTGGCTGTTTACGGCGGCGTAAATTAAACAAATTCTGATATTGTGTTTGCTGAGCAGAAAAATGAGGAACAGCGCCCATCATTGGCGTAAGATCACGCACCGAACAACGCACACCGATTCGAGCAAGATTACCCGATGTATCCACTTCTTTTGTCCACTCTTCAGGTATATTTTGCTGAATTTTTTGTTGATTCTCTTGTTGTTCAGTTAGGCTAAATTCACGAGTCGCATTATCACGAACATGACTGGCACCAATACAATGACTGGTTTTCGCTTGATCGACTGGCGTCAGGTAGCCGTCATAGCACAACACAGTTTTGAGTTTAAGCAAGTTTGCGGATGTTGGAATTTGGCTCACTTGTCCTCGAACAGGATAGAGTGGCAGTTTTTGTGTTTGTTCAAACTCAGTGAGTTTATGTCCGTTTGCTAAAACAACCACTTCATGGCAGAAAGTTTCATTTTCAGCAGTGGTGATTTGCCAACCATTTTCTGTTTGCGAAAGTGCGGTTGCTTTTTGTGAGGTTTTAATATGGACCCCCTGTTTTTCTAAAAAGGCAAAAGTGTGTTGAACTAACTGACGAGGTGCAAGCCAAGCGCCTTGAGGGATAAAAGCACCACCAAAAGGTAACGGTAAGCCCACTTTTTCACTTAATTCAGATTGGCTTAATGGCTGATATAAATCAGAAGGCAAATTCAGCTCAGCGATTTTATTTAATTTACTTTCAGCTTTCTCATTGTAAGCACAAAGTGCGACACCACAGAACTCATGTTCAAATTCGATTTGTTGTTGAATTGCCCATTGTAGAAATTGATGGCCATAGGCAAAGGCATGAATATAAAAACGAATATTGCGATCGTTATCATCGCTCAGTTGCGGATAAAAGGCACCCTGTTTATTGCCAGATGCATTGAGAGCGGTTTGCTCATCTTCGCAATAAATCGTGATTTTAGCCCCACGTTTAACCAATAAAATGGCTGTACAAAGCGAGGCTATCCCACCACCAATAATGGCAATATCTTGTTTGTTTAGATTGGCTGGCTGACTATGAAACCAGGGCGTAAAAAGTGAGGTCAGTTTTTCGTGCGTTTTTTGACCAGAAAGACATTCCCGTTTTTTACCAAAGCCTTTGCGTTTCTTAATATTAAAGCCCGCATTTTCTAAGCCTTTTCTCACTGCACTTGCCGCAGTAAAGGTCGCAAAGGTGCCTTGTAGCTTGGTAAAACGAAACATTTGCTGATAAAGCTGATCATTCCACATGTCGGGGTTTTTACTTGGTGCAAAACCATCTAAAAACCAGGCATCAATTTTGCTATTCATATAATCGCCCAGTTGTGGCAGATTTTCAGCCACATCGCCAAACCAAAGATCTAACGTGGTTTCATCAAAATGAAAACGATAGCAACCTTGAATAGAATTAAGCCAATGCTGTTGTAAATGCTGAGCAAGATGAGAAAATTGCGGATAAGCTAAATGGGCTTGTTGTAATGCATCAAGTAGCAAAGGGTATTTTTCAAAAGAGATAAAATAAAGGCGTTTTAAAGGCAAATCAGGGTATTTTTGACGAAATTCACGGAATAGCGTAGTCACCGCAAAGAAATTTAATCCTGTGCCAAACCCCGTTTCAGCAATAACAAAGTGGGCTTCTTGATAATTAACCCAACGTTCCCACAACTGATTACCTTCTAAAAACACATAATGCGTTTCCGCTAAACCATCTTGATTAGAAAAATACACATCATCAAATTTATCCGAAACAGGCGTATTCTCTTGGTTAAAATGAATTTTTGCGTGCTGAATGGTGAACATGTGTTAGCCCTTTTTTGCCTTATCAAATTCTTTTATAATAGCACGGAAATTTTGAGTCGGTTAAAACTTAACTGGTCGAACAAATGAATTATTGCTTGCAATATTTTCATTTCATAGTAAATTGCGTTCAGCTAACAACTGTAAGTTGAATTAAATTTCCCCTAACTCATAAGGAATAAAGAATGAAAAGAGCTGTAATTACTGGTTTTGGTATTATTTCAAGTATCGGTAACAACAAAGAAGAAGTTTTGGCTTCATTAAAAGCAGGTAAATCTGGTATTGAAGTCATGCCTGAGTTTATTGAAATGAAAATGCGTAGCCATGTTGCCGGCACAATCAAACTTGATCCAAGCGAGCATATCGATCGTAAAGTGTATCGTTTTATGGGTGATGCGGCAGCTTATGCATACCTTTCTATGCGTGAAGCGATTGAAGATTCAGGTTTAACAGAAGATCAAGTTTCAAATGATCGTACAGGTCTTGTAATCGGTGCAGGTACTGGTTCAGCACATAACCAATTAGTCGCTTGTGATGCAGTACGTGGTCCACGCGGTGTGAAAGCGATTGGTCCTTATGCGGTAACTAAAACGATGGCATCAAGTGTGTCAGCTTGTTTAGCAACCCCTTACAAAATCCGTGGTGTGAGCTACTCAATCAGCTCTGCTTGTGCAACGTCTGCACACTGTATTGGCCACGCAGTTGAATTAATCCAATTAGGTAAACAAGATGTGGTTTTCGCTGGTGGTGCGGAAGAATTATCTTGGGAATGTGCAACTGAATTCGATGCAATGGGTGCAGTTTCAACTAAATACAATGATACCCCAGAAAAAGCTTCTCGTGCTTACGATGCAAACCGTGATGGTTTTGTTATCGCAGGTGGTGGTGCTGTTGTAGTGGTTGAAGAATTAGAACACGCATTAGCACGTGGCGCAAAAATCTACGCAGAAATCGTGGGTTATGGTGCAACCTCTGATGGTTACGATATGGTAGCGCCAAGTGGTGAAGGTGCAGAGCGTTGTATGAAACAAGCAATGGCAACGGTAGATACTCCAATTGATTACATCAACGTACACGGTACATCAACACCAGTTGGTGACGTAAAAGAATTAGGTGCAATCAAAAATGTATTTGGTGACAAAATCCCTGCGATTTCTTCTACTAAATCAATGACTGGTCACTCTTTAGGTGCTGCCGGTGCACACGAAGCAATCTATACCTTATTAATGCTACACAATGACTTCATTGCACCAAGCATTAATATCGAAACATTAGACGAAGCGGCAAAAGGTTGCAACATCGTGACTGAAACAAAAGAAAATGCAGGCTTACAAACTGTCATGTCAAACAGCTTTGGTTTCGGTGGTACAAACGCAACTTTAGTGTTCAAACGCTATAACGGCTAATTAAAACGTTTTAAAATCTAACCGCACTTTGGATCTTCCAAGTGCGGTTTTTTCTTATAATCTCTCCCTTTCTCCTTACTCAGCAGAAAAATCAACACTTAAAATGTGATCCAGCTCAAAATTTTGAACAAAAGAATAAAAAATTTTTATTTTTATAAAACTCCATATAAAACTACGATTTTCTGCTTTTTATATTAATTATCTTTATTTAAATCTTAATATTTTGATTTTGTTAGTTTTTAATGCTTTTTAATTCATTTTTTTAGACTTTTCTCATGCTGGACAAGCTGTTTTCTTTCGGTATGATGTTTCCATTGTTTTGACACGAATCGTAACAAATAAAAGTGCGGTCAGTTTTAGGAGTAAAATATGAAGAAATTATCCGGTGCGGAAATGGTGGTTCAGTCTTTGCGTGACGAAGGCGTTGAGTATTTATTTGGTTATCCAGGCGGTGCCGTATTGGATATTTATGATGCAATCCATACTCTTGGTGGGATTGAGCATATTTTAGTTCGTCATGAGCAAGCTGCAGTACATATGGCAGATGGTTATGCACGTGCGACAGGTAAAGTAGGTTGTGTGTTAGTAACATCAGGACCTGGTGCGACCAATGCGATTACGGGTATTTTGACCGCTTATACTGATTCGGTACCAATGGTGATTATTTCAGGCCAGGTCATGAGTAGCTTAATCGGTCGTGATGCGTTCCAAGAATGTGATATGGTGGGGATTTCTCGCCCAGTGGTTAAACACAGCTTTATCGTTAAAAAAGCTGAAGACATTCCGGGTATTTTGAAAAAAGCCTTTTATATTGCTTCAACAGGCCGTCCAGGTCCCGTTGTTGTAGATATTCCAAAAGATACGGTAAACCCAACTTTAAAATATCCTTACGAATATCCAAAATCTGTTGAGCTTCGTTCTTATAATCCAACGGTAAATGGTCACAAAGGTCAAATTAAGAAAGCGTTAAAAGCATTATTAGTGGCTAAAAAACCGGTTTTATTCGTCGGTGGTGGTGCTATTGCAGCAGGCTGTCATGAGGAATTAACGCAATTTGCACAACGTTTAAATTTACCGGTAACTTCATCGTTAATGGGTTTAGGTGTGTATCCAAGTACCGATAAACAATTCTTAGGTATGCTTGGGATGCACGGAACTTACGAAGCCAATACAGCCATGCATGAAAGTGATTTAATCCTTGGTGTTGGAGTTCGTTTTGATGACCGTACCACTAACAACTTAGATAAATATTGCCCGAATGCAAAAGTGATTCAGATTGATATTGACCCAACCTCTATTTCTAAAAACGTCCCTGTTGCGATTCCAATTGTAGGTAACGCGAAAAATGTATTGGATGAGTTCTTAAGCTTATTAGGTGAAGAAATTGGTTCGCGTCCTCAAAACCAATTAGAAGATTGGTGGAAACAAATTGATGAATGGAAAGCGAAAAAATGCTTGGATTTCGACCGCACTTCAGGCGTAATTAAACCGCAGCAAGTGATGGAAGCCGTATATCGTATTACAAAAGGCCAAGCTTATGTGGCATCGGATGTAGGTCAACACCAAATGTTTGCCGCATTACATTATCCGTTTGATTTACCGCGTCGTTGGATCAACTCAGGCGGTGCAGGTACGATGGGCTTCGGTTTACCGGCTGCATTAGGGGTGAAACTTGCGCATCCTGAAGCAACAGTGGTTTGTGTAACGGGTGATGGCAGTATTCAAATGAATATCCAAGAGCTTTCAACAGCAACGCAATATGGTATTCCTGTTGTGGTAATTTGTTTGAACAACCACTTCTTAGGCATGGTAAAACAATGGCAGGATTTGATTTACTCTGGCCGCCATTCTCAAACTTATATGAATTCTTTACCGGATTTCGTGAAGTTAGCCGAATCTTATGGTCATGTGGGAATTCAAATTTCTACACCAGATGAATTAGAAAGCAAATTAAAAGAAGCCTTCAGTATTAAAAATAAATTGGTCTTTGTTGATATTAACGTTGATGAAACCGAACACGTTTACCCAATGCAAGTTCGCGGCGGGGCGATGAATGAGATGATTTTAAGCAAACCACAAGAGGAGAAAGAATAATGCGTAGAATTTTATCTGTTTTATTAGAAAATGAATCCGGTGCATTATCTCGTGTGGTCGGCTTATTTTCCCAACGTGCATTTAACATTGAAAGCTTAACTGTGGCACCAACCGATGATCCAACGCTTTCTCGTATGACGATTGAAGCGGTGGGAGATGAGCAAGTACTCGAACAAATCGAAAAACAACTTCACAAATTAGTGGATGTGTTTAAAGTTATTAACTTGAGTGAACATGAGCATGTTGAGCGTGAAGTGTTGTTAGTGAAAGTTCGTGCAACGGGTTCATCGCGTGATGAGTTAAAACGTTTAGCCGACATTTTCCGCGGTCAGATTGTAGATGTAACAACAAAATCCTACACGATTCAATTAACTGGTACAAAAGATAAATTAGATGCTTTTGTTGAGGCTGTGAAGGAAGAAAGTACATTACTTGAGATTGTTCGTTCAGGCTTAATTAGCCTTTCCCGTGGTGAGAAAAATATTCTCTAATGATATGGAAAGTGTGGTTAAAAATGACCGCACTTTTGCAAATGAAAAAAGGAAGTCATGATTGACTTCCTTTTTGTTTATTCTGAATGAATATTAAGCTTCCGATTTATTAGTTAATGCGATATATAAACAAACTGCAAAACCGGCAAGTAAAACATAAGGCGTAAAGGTTGGAACGCCAGTAGGAGCGGCTGCGAAACCAAAGTTATGTGCCGCTGCTGCACCCAGTAGCATACCGAGCACAAATAATGCTGAGTCATTATTTCCTTCACCAATATTGACTAATTGTTTGCCTGGGCAACCACCGCCTAATGCAAAGCAAAGACCGCAAAGTGCCATAGAAAGGAAATTGTAGAGATAGTCATTATGTGCGATAGGTTGTTTTTCAAAGCCTAAATGGAATTGACCTAATAAGGCATTGGTTATTGCTGCAAAGACAATCAGTGCAATCACACCATTTAATAAATGTGCATCACGGAAGAGGACAAAGTTTCGGAATGCCCCAATTGTACAAAAACGTGATTTTTGCATCAGCACACCAAGAAGTAATCCGCCAGCAAGTGACATCCAAATAGCCGCATGTTGTGCACCAGGGCCTTTTTCAGAGGTGTAAATCGCGAGATTTTCACCAAATTTAAATTGGGTTAAGGCTAAAACAAGCAAAATCACGGCAAAGATTGGACCGATTAATCCAGAAGATTGGCTTTGTTCCTTAGATTTACCTAATGAGAATCCTCGATTAGCGAAGAAAATACCGCCTAATACACCGGCAAACAATCCTACGATACCTGCAATTGCAGTGAGATCACCGCCACCTAATCGTAAATAAGCACGCCATGGACAACCTAAGAAAATGAGCGCACCAAGCATAGCAAAAAAGCCTAAGCTGATACGAGCGAGTGGGGCAGAGCCTCCACGAGGTTTAAATTCCTTAGATAAGAATGCACTGGCGAGTGCTCCTAAAACTAATCCAATGAGTTCTGGGCGAAGGTATTGTAATGGGGTGGAGTGGTGTAATCCAAGCGATCCTGCTGTATCGCGCAAGAAACAAGCCGCACAAAATCCCATATTACCAGGATTGCCATTGTAAGTGAGAAGTGGCGCAACGATACCAAGTGCAGCACCTGCAACCACAGGCCAAGTTAAAATTTTCATAATTAGACCCTTGTGATATCTGAAGTTAAATTGAATTGTGTGTTTTTAATAATAAAAACAAAGATATTGTAGAAAGAGTTGAAAAATAAAGGAAGTTTATTTTTTTGAAATTGTGAGCAGGATCAAAAATTTGATATTAATAACCTTTAAAGCCATCTTCCCAAATGCAATTCCACAATATCGACTAAATGTCGAAGAAATGTAGTGTCTTGGTCGTTGTGGAAACGGTCTGTATCTCGAGATTTGAAGAGTAAAAGTGCGGTTGGTTTTTGCGGAGTTCCACCCAAATGGCAAATCGCCACAGAGCCGATAGGGAGCTCTTCTGGAAGGAACATGAGGGCTTTTTCTTTATTGGAGAGATCGCCTAAATAGAATTGGCGTAACCCCATACGCTCTAGACGAATAAGTTCAAAGGCTTTTCGGTCTAGCCAATGTTGTTCAGGAATAGTGCTATTTTTTTGCCAACTATCCGTGAAAAGTAAAATTTTAGCGCCTTCTAACTCATAGCCTTTTGCCCAGTCATTTAACTTTTCATTGATGGAAATAAAGTCGTTTGTTTGAAACAGCTTCTTCTGCAAAGGCAAGAGAGCAAAGAAGATATCAGCTTCTTGATGAGCAAGCTGATGAAATTTTTCGAGTAGTAGAGTAAGTGTTTTGATCTGTTCTCGTTGCTGCGCAAGTTGTGCTTCGACTAATGACATCGTCCCTTCTTCATGGCTATGCGGAATAGTAAGCTGTTGAAGTAATTCAGGACGATGAGTAAAAAAATCAGGATGATTTTTTAGGTAGTCCACAATATCTTGTTCAGTCATTAAAAACTCCTTAAAAAATAACCGCACTTGGTTATGCCAAAGTGCGGTTTATTTTTATGTTGTTTTAGGCAGCAAATGGATCGCGTAAAATCATTGTTTGAACACGATCTGGGCCCGTTGAAAGGATAGCTACTGGCACGCCAGTTACTTCTTCGATACGTTTGATGTAATTACGGCAAGTTTGCGGTAATTTATTTACATCAGTTACACCGAAGGTGTTTTCTTTCCAGCCTGGTAAGGTTTCGTAAATTGGCTCTACGCCTTCCCAATCTTTCGCTGCTAATGGGGCATATTCAACGATTTCGCCATTTGGCATTTTGTAAGCTGTACAGATTTTCACTTCATCGAAACCATCTAATACATCTAATTTGGTCATACAGAAGCCAGAAATAGAGTTAAGTTGAATTGCACGGCGAATGGCTACTGCATCAAACCAACCACAACGACGAGGACGACCGGTTACTGCACCAAATTCATTACCTTTACGAGCAATTTCAGCACCAGTTTCATCGAATAATTCAGTGGTGAATGGGCCGCCACCAACTCGTGTACAGTATGCTTTGATGATACCTAACACATAGTCAAGGTTGCGAGGACCGAAACCAGAACCTGTTGCTACGCCGCCAGCAGTGGTGTTCGAACTGGTTACATACGGATAGGTGCCGTGGTCGATATCAAGCATGGTGCCTTGTGCACCTTCGAATAGGATGTTGTCGCCATTTTTACGAGCAGTATCTAAAATAGTTGTGATATCTGCTACCATGCCAGTAATAATATCGGCTACAGCGAATACATCGTCTAATGTTTTTTGATAATCAACAGGTTCTACTTTGTAGTAGTTCACCAATTGGAAATTATAGTATTCAAGGATATTTTTTAATTTTTCAGCAAAGGCTTCGCGATTGAATAAATCGCCCACGCGTAAACCACGACGAGCTACTTTATCTTCGTAAGCTGGGCCGATACCACGACCGGTTGTACCAATAGCTTTTTTACCTAATGCGGCTTCACGTGCGTGATCCATGGCAACGTGATAAGGTAGGATTAATGGACAAGCTTCTGAAATTAATAAACGTTCACGTACTTTTACGCCACGGCTTTCTAATTCGCCCATTTCTTGCATTAATGCAGCAGGAGAAAGCACAACGCCGTTACCGATTAAACAAGTCACGTTATCACGTAAAATACCTGATGGAATTAAGCGTAATACGGTTTTTTCACCATTAATAATCAAAGTGTGACCTGCGTTGTGACCACCTTGGTAACGCACCACATATTTAACGCGATCTGTTAATAAATCAACGATTTTGCCTTTCCCTTCATCGCCCCACTGAGCGCCAAGAACAACAACACTTTTTCCCATAATTTCCGCCTTAAGTTTGCGTAAGTTTATAAATTAGACAAACGATTACTCTACTCTTTTTTGGTCATAATCTCAAATTTTAAACGTAAAAAAGTGCGGTTATTTTTAACCGCACTTTCAGTAAATTTTTATTCAAACAATGATTTGTGTAATGAACGAACCACGTCATTTGCTTTGTCGCTCATCGCGAGCATACAAATATTATTGGTGCTTGCGCCATAGCTAATCATGCGAATGTTATAGCCTTCAAGAGTGTCAAAAATACGTTTTGCCACACCTGAAGCGAGGTGTAAATCATTTCCAATTAATGCGACAAGCGATAAGCCGGTATCAACTTTTACGGTGCAATATTGGCTTAATTCTTCTAATAATTCAGGAGAAAGTAATTCTACACCAGATGAAGCAGAGCCTGTTTTATCTAAGGTTAATGCAATGCTTACTTCAGAGGTTGTGATCGTATCCACAGAAATTTTATATTTTGCTAAGATAGTGAATACATTTGCTAGGAAGCCTTGTGCATGTAACATACTGAGACTTGAAAGCGTTAATAGGGTTTGATCGCGACGTAATGCAATTGCGCGGAATGTTGGGCGAGGTTGCGGATCACGTGTTACCCAAGTACCGCCAGCTTCTGGTGCTTTACTTGACCCTACATAAACAGGGATATTACTGCGCACAGCAGGAAGCAATGTCGCAGGGTGTAATACTTTCGCCCCAAAGGTTGCCATTTCAGCTGCTTCAGCAAAGCTCATGGTATCAATACGTTGTGCATTTGGTACGATACGTGGATCGGTCGTATAAATTCCCGCCACATCAGTCCAAATTAAGACATCTTTTGCGTTTAATACTTCTGCTAAAAGTGCAGCAGAGTAGTCGCTACCACCACGGCCTAAAGTCGTCGTTTTACCGCCAGGTTCACGACCGATAAAGCCTTGAGTGATGACTAATTCACCGCGGTCGATTAATGGTTTTAATAAATTATCGCAGTTCGCTTGAGTTTGTGCATCATCTGGTGCCGCTTTACCAAAGTTATCATTAGTTGCCACTAAAGTACGCACATCGATCCAAGTTGCAGAAGCTTGTAATTCTCTTAATACTTCAATGAAAATTTGCGTTGACATCATTTCACCGTGGCTAATGAGCTCATCAGTTAAAGCAAGTGATGTTGCAAGGCTAGCTGCTTCAGAAAGCGCGGTAATATTTTCTAAGTATTTTTCAATGACAGGGCGAACACGGCTGTCGTCTTTTAATTCATTTAAAATGTTTTCTTGAATTTGGCGGACTTCACCAATTAATTTCGCGCGCTCTTCTGCTTCTACACCATTGGCTAAGGCAACTAATAAGTTTGTTACACCAGCTGATGCAGAAAGCACGACAACGCGAGTATTAGGATCTGCAATGACGATTTTGGCACAAGCTTGCATAGCGGAATAGTTCGCGACGGATGTACCACCAAATTTTGCTACCGATAAATGAGACATAAGATAATCCTCTAAAATGAAAAAAAGTAAGATATTGTGTTTTATGATGGCTATTAGAAATAGCGATTTAAGTAAAAATTGTCAAATAAATATGATAAAAAATCGTATAAAAATCTTTTTATTTAGATCTTTTTTGATTAAACAGGGTAAAAATTAAAGAATAGTTAACTATTCAGTAGGCATTGGTAACGGTTCTGGCGTGCCAAGAAAATAAGGTTTTACCCCGATGATTAAGTCTAATACGGCTTTCACGCGAGCAAACATTTCGCGGACACGCGTCCCAAAATAAACTTCTGGCTGTTTCGCGGTGAAACAAATGGCATCAATATCATAATGTTTAGCAATAAGCAGAGCACGTTCACAATGGAATTTTTGACTGATGATCGTAAAGGAGGGAACTTGGAAAACTTTATTTGCTCGCACAACAGAGTCTAAGGTGCGGAATCCTGCAAAATCTTTAAACATAACGCTTTCAGACACGCCCATTTTACGTAGGTCCAAAAACATGGTACGAGGCTCGTTATATTGAAGCGTGCGGTTATCACCACTTAGCAGTAAATAATCAACTTTATTTTGATCGATTAAGTATTTTGATGCTTCCAAACGGTAGTCGTAATATTTGTTGGTTTTACCTTTGGCGACATATTTGGATGTGCCCAATACTAATGCATAGTGGCGATGTGGGAGCGTTTCAACGTCTTCATAAACGCGATCTTGTACATAGAAACTAATAGCACGATCAATGGTGAAGCAACCAATCAAGACGAGTAAACCTAACCCCAAAGCGTAGCCGAGGAGTTTTTTCAGCGGAAGGCGAGAGAGCCATGAAAGTGCGGTCATTTTTAACCGCATTTTGGATAGTTGCATATGGCTAACATACTGAAAAATCAAAATAATTTCAAGTGTAATTTGTCTACCAAATTGATAAGGAAATATTTAGACGTCTAAACGTCTAAAATTTCTTGACAAAAAACATGAGCTGTTGATAATTGTTAAATCATCAACGTAAAAGGTTATCATTTTAATGGCTGTGCAAAATGTCGTGCTTTTTCAAGACAATCCCCTCCAATTAACATTGGGTGGGCAGCTTTCGCCTATCAATGTCGCGTATCAAACTTACGGGACTTTAAATGCAGATAAAAGCAATGCTGTATTGATTTGTCATGCCTTAACGGGAGATGCAGAACCTTATTTTGATGAACCGAATAAAGATGGTTGGTGGCAAAATTTTATGGGGGATGGCCTCGCATTTGACACATCTAAATATTTTTTCATTTGTTCAAATGTATTAGGCGGTTGTAAAGGAACAACGGGACCAAGCTCAATTAATCCCACTACGGGAAAACCTTATGGTAGTCAGTTCCCCAATATTATTGTTCAAGATATTATCAAAGTACAAAAAGCGTTACTTGACTATCTCGGTATAACACATCTAAAAGCGATAGTAGGCGGCTCTTTTGGCGGTATGCAAGCTACACAATGGGCAATTGATTATCCGGATTTTATGGATAATATTGTGAATCTTTGCTCTTCGATTTTCTTCAGTGCAGAAGCTATTGGGTTTAATCATGTGATGCGTCAGGCTGTCATTAATGATCCGAATTTTAATAATGGTGATTATTATGAAGGGACACCGCCTAATCAAGGTCTTTCTATTGCTCGTATGTTGGGAATGTTGACCTATCGGACCGATGTACAGTTAGCCAAGGCATTTGGGCGAGCGACTAAATCTGAAGGACAATTTTGGGGTGATCACTTTCAAGTTGAATCCTATTTGAGTTATCAAGGTAAAAAATTCTTAGAGCGTTTTGATGCTAACACCTATTTGCATTTATTGCGCGCTCTCGATCTGTATGATCCAAGCGTAGGGTATACAGACGTAAAAGAAGCCTTATCTCGAATTAAAGCCTGTTATACATTAGTTTCAGTGACGACAGATCAACTATTTAAATCCATTGATTTGCATAAAAGTAAACAGTTTTTAGAACAAGCCGGCGTAGATTTAAGATTCTACGAATTTCCATCGGATTATGGTCACGATGCATTTTTAGTGGACTATACAGCGTTTGAAAATAAAATCCGAAGTGGATTAGAAGGCGAGTTTGAATAAGAACAATAGAAAAGGCGGAAATCTCCGCCTTTTTTGATCGTTATAGATGGGTCACGAAACGTGATAAATCTTTTGGTTTACAGTCTCTTTCTAATTTTTCAGCGGCCGTACCAATTTGTAATAAGGCAACGATCTTATCATTTTTGTCGCAACCAAACGTTTCACGTAATTCACGCCCTTCAACGAGAGGACCAGTTGCCCAAAAACTTTCAAAACCCAATGCATTGCCCGCAAGTTGAATAGCATAAGTTGCTGCACCTGCAGTAAGCATTTGTTCCCAACCTGGTACTTTTTTCACTTCATGATTAATTTTAGCAATTACCGCAATGACCATCGGTGCACGGCGTGCAAAATTCTCTGCTTTTTTTAATCGCTCTTCACCTAACTCAAATTCAGCTACTGCAGCTTTGAGCAAGCTTTCCAATTTACTTAAACCTGTGCCTTGAATTACCACGAAATGATAAGGCTCAAGCTTACCATGATCAGGTGCATGTAAAGCGGCTTGAAACATTTGTTCTAATTGTACTTGGCTAGGGGCTGGTGCCGTTAATTTTTTATTGGATTTACGTTGTGTTAAAAGAGTTAATGCATCCATAGTATTTTCCTTCTTCTAATTAAGTGCGGTTGATTATAGCATAGTTTTTCATGGGACTTTATGATAGGCTACGCACAATTTTTATTTCTATTTTAAAGGTTTAATTTCGCATGAATAACATCTTAAGCGTATTGAAATTTTGTTGTAAAGCGCTCAATTTTATCCGAAATCTTGTGATGAATTTTGTGTTTTTATTATTTGTTTTAGCGTTGATTTTTCTTGTCGGTCTTTTTGGGGATGGTAAGAAAAGCCAAGTCTTATCAGGTGATCAAGGCGCATTATATTTAAATTTAACAGGCTATCTTGCAGATAACACGGAAGATATGCTGAGTTGGCAAGAGGAATTTCAACGTTTAAATAATGAAAAGGTCTCTTATAAATATTCCACTTTTGATGTGGTACAAAGTATTTTATCTGCAAAAGATGATGAACGCATTCGTGGTTTAGTACTGAATTTAAATGACTTTGAAGGGGGCGATCTTCCCTCATTAGAATATGTAGGAAAAGCGATTCAAAGTTTCAAAGAGTCAGAAAAGCCGGTTATTGCTTATGCTGATAATTACACGCAGGCACAATATTTCCTTGCGAGTTTTGCGGATGACATTTATCTCAATCCGATTGGGCAAGTCGGTATTCAAGGTTTGCGTCAGGAAAACCTTTACTTCAAATCCATGCTCGAAAAACTTGAAATTACGCCGCATATTTTCCGAGTGGGGACATATAAGTCTGCTGTAGAACCTTTCTTGCGTGATGATATGTCACCAGAAGCACGAGCGAATATGCAGAAATGGCTTGGGGGTATGTGGCAAAACTACATGCAAACGTTAATGGTTAATCGTCATATTACCGCTAATGATGTATTACCGAATGCACAAAAATATATTAGTGATTTAAAAGCGTTAAAGGGTGATGAAACGGCTTATGTGAAAAAACGTCAGTTAGTGACACAGTTTGCGACAAGATTGGATTTAGATAAAAAATTGACCGCACTTTTCGGTCAAGGTGAAGAAGGCAAAGCCAAATTAGTGGATTTTGAAGATTATTTATCTGATTTAGGCGATCGTTTCTCAGTGGATCCAAATGAAAAAAATATCGTTGCGGTAGTGAATGTCGAAGGGACAATTATTGATGGTGAAAGCGATGAAGAATCAGCTGGCGGCGATACCATTGCGAAGTTATTGAGACAAGCCTACGATAACGAGAAAGTGAAGGCGGTTGTTCTCCGTGTTAACTCACCGGGTGGCAGTGCATTTGCATCAGAAATTATTCGCCAAGAAACTGAAAACCTTCAGAAAGCAGGTAAACCTGTTGTGGTATCCATGGGGGGAATGGCAGCTTCTGGTGGTTATTGGATTTCTTCAACTGCTGACTATATTGTGGCAGATAAAAATACGATTACGGGGTCAATCGGGATTTTTGCATTATTCCCAACCTTTGAAAATACAATCAAAAAAATGGGAATGAGTACTGATGGTGTAGCGACAACGGATCTCGCGGAAACGTCAGCTTTAAGTCCATTGGGTAAAAATACACAGGATATTTATCAACTTAGTATCGAAAATGGTTATGATCGTTTCTTAGATGTGGTAAGCCGTGGTCGTCAATTATCAAAAGATAAAGTGGATAAAATTGCTCAGGGCCAAGTTTGGTTAGGGCAAGATGCACAGAAAAATGGCTTAGTGGATGAATTAGGCGATATTGATGTAGCCATTGATAAAGTTGTCGCACTCGTCAATCAACATCCTGATAAATACATGGATAATTTCAGCGTGCAATGGTTGGTTGATGAAGATAATAGTTTCTTCGCTAAATTAGATCGCAAGCTTAAACAAAAAGGTCAAGTACTACTGACAAATTGGTTGGGATTGCCACAGGAAGTGCATCAAGTGAAAAAACAACTGAATGTGTTAACTCAATTTAATGATCCGAAAGGGCAGTATTTATATTGTTTAAATTGTGGTTCAGTGAAGTAATTCGTAAAGTATAAAAAAGGGCGGAATGTAATTTCCGCCCTTATTTTTTATCTAATTAGTTTATTTTTCATTTTTGATATTGGAGAAAATATTCGCCAAAATTGGACCCGATACATTGTGCCAGAAACTAAATAAAGCACTTGGTACTGCGGCAATCGGGTTGAAATGAGCGGCTGCCAGTGCAGCACCTAAACCTGAGTTTTGCATACCCACTTCAATTGCTACTGCTTTACTATCCGCCGTATTAAGTTTAAATAATTTTGCCGCAAAGTAGCCAATTAAATAGCCTAAGCAGTTATGTAAAACCACCACGCTGAAAATTAATAGGCCAGATTCTACAATCTTATCTTTACTTACTGCTACGACGGCTGCAAGGATTAATACAATAGAAATAACAGAGACTAATGGCATAGTTTGGCTTGCTTGTTCCACTTGTTTTTTGAAGAGTGCACGAACAACTAAACCTAAGAAAATTGGGAACAACACCATTTTTAATACAGACATAAACATTGCACCTGCATCAATATCTAACCATTGGCTTGCTAATACATAGAAAATAGCAGGGGTTAATACTGGTGAAAGTAAGGTTGAGATTGTGGTACAAGCAACAGAAAGCGCGGTATTACCTTTCGCTAAATAAGTCATTACGTTTGATGACGTACCACCTGGGCAAGAACCCACAAGAATTACACCAACCGCTAAATCAGCTGGCAAATCAAAGGCTTTTGCTAATCCAAATGCAATAGCAGGCATGATAATGAATTGACCCGCTACACCAATGAATACAGATTTCGGGTGTTTAGCCACTTCACTGAAATCAGCGAAAGTTAAGGTAATCCCCATGCCAAACATCACCAAACCTAAAAGGTAAGGAATGTAGGGTGCAAAAATTTTGAATTGCTCTGGGAAGAGAAAGGCGAGAAGAGCAAAAACAATCGCCCATAGTGCGAAAGTTTTGCTCACAAAGTTAGTGAGTTTTAATAACGCTTGCATAGTTGCTTTCCTATTTTGTTAAAAAGAATGAAAAGAGCGGTCAATTTTAAAGACGTTTTTTTGAGATGTCTATGCCTAACTTATTTTAAAGAGAATTAGGAAGTCGTTGTTTGCCAAGCATTTTCATCAAGTAATTGACCAAAATGGCTTTCTACAAGCAGGCGAGTAATATTATTTTGAGGATTAGAAAAGATCTCTCTTGGTGTACCAGATTCGATAATTTCACCATCATCCATCACCAAAACTTGATCGGCAATATGTTTGATAATGCCTAAATTTTGTCCAACATAAATATAGGAAATCCCTAAATGTTCTTGTAAATCTAAAATCAGATTAAGCAATTGAATACGCACAGAGGCATCTAATGTACTCAATGCATCATCAATAATAATGATCTCGGGTTGAAGAATTAGAGCGCGAGCTAAGGCGATCCGCTGTTTTTGACTGACCGAAAGATGTTTAATTTTCAGATTCGTGTAATCAGGATAAAGCCCCACCAGAGATAGTGTTTCAAAGATCTTTTCATTGCGAGTCTCTTCATCCCAATCGGTAATTAATCGTAGTGGTGCATCTAAGGCTTGTCCAATATTTAAACGCGGGTTAAACGCTGAATTCGCATCTTGGAAAACCATTCGAATATGCTGTGCACGATAGTGAAAATCTTCAAATTGTAATGGTAAACCATTAAATAAGATTTTCCCTGATGTAGGAGAGGTAATTCCTGCAATCATTTTCACTAATGTTGATTTACCCGAACCATTTTTACCGATAATCGCAAGCGTTTCTTTACGGTTAAGCGTAAAGCTGACGTCTTTTACCGCATAAAACTGCTCGAAACCAAAAAGTTTTGCAGGGTCATCAAAGGTTTTACTGAGATTTTCCACTTGTAATAATGGCATTATTCGTTTCCTTTTGATTCGGTATTGAGCGTAAGTGGTGAAGTTGCAATTTTATCTTTAAACTGCCGTTCTCGAAGATTAATCGGATGATGGCAGGAAAACTCATGCTGTTTAATGCGATATCGGCTTGGTTTTTGAATACATTCACGCTGAGCAAAAGGGCAGCGTGGCCCTAAACGGCAACCAATCGGCATTTGTTCCAAAATCGGCACCGTGCCTTCTAATGTGCCTAATTTGCTTTTAAAACCTAAAGGGCGACTAAAATCGGGAACAGAGTAAAGCAATGCTTGTGTATAAGGATGATGAGGCATTTCTAATATTTGGTCGGTCGGCCCAGACTCTGTATTTTGCCCACAATAAAGAACGGAAATGCTATCACACCATTCACTGATACTTTTAAGATCGTTACTGGCTAATAAAATTGTTGTACCTTGGTTTTGGTTCATACTTGAAAGCAAACGGAAAATTTGCAATGCCGTAATGGATTCCAAAGAATTAGTGGGTTCATCTGCAATTAAGAGACGAGGTTGATTTGCTACAGCTACGGCAATCATCACTTTTTGACCTTCACCTTCAGTGAGTTCATTTGGATAACTCGCCATAATATCTTGGTGGTCTTTAATCCCTACACGGTGCAGTAATTCAATCGCACGACGTTTTTTCCAACCAAACCATTGCCACCAACGACCTTTAAAGGTCCAGTTTGGAATACTTTGAATAAGCTGTTTACCAATTTTTCGACTTGGATCAAGACAACTTAATGGGTTTTGAAAGATCATTGAAATTTCTTTTCCAACGATTTTTCGACGTTGATTCGGTGTCAGTTTAAGCAATTCAATATCATTAAAACGAAAACGGTCAGCGGTGACAATCCAGTTGTCTTTAATGGAATTACTGATTACTTTAGCGATTAAACTTTTACCTGAACCTGATTCACCGACGAGTCCTAGAATTTCCCCTTCATTAAGCGAAAGATTGACGCCGTCCACAATTTTCATGCGACCGTTTGGTGTTTGAATTTCAATATTAAGATTGCGAATATCTAACAGCGCCATGGGTTACTCGTAATATTTATTGATTGCTTTACACAATCCGTTAGTAAAAATAATGCTTAATAAAATGGTGAAAATAATAGCAAAGCCCGGTAATAAAACTGTCCAAGGGGCAAGATAAATCAGCTCTAACGAATCTTTAATCATTGCGCCCCATTCTGGCATTGGACGTTGTGCACCTAGAGAAATAAAGCTGAGTGCTGTAATATCTAAAATAGCAACTACAAAAGCGCGAGAAATTTCTTGCGTATAGACGACACTAATATTCGGTAAGATTGTCGTTTTTAATAATTCCCAGTTTGAAATACCATCTAATTTCAGTAAGAGAACGTAATCTTTCTTTAGTTCTTGCTGAATCGCTTGATAAATCGCATGGACAAAATACGGCAAAATAGCCAACATAGTGGCAAACATGGCGTTTATTAAGCTTGGTTCCATTAATGTAGAAATGATAATGGCAATCAGCAAAATAGGGATAGATAAAAACGCATCAAAAAAATGACCTAAAAAACGAGATTTAATCCCTTCTGACATACCGGCAAGAATACCTAATGCGCCACCAATAATTGCCACAGCAATGACCACTAAAAGAGAGGAACCGAGAGTATATTGTGTTCCCATAATTAATCGACTGAGTACATCACGGCCAAGATCATCTGTACCAAAGAAAAAAGCAATACGACCTTTTTCTACCCAAGATGGCGGCATGAGTTCTTCTCCGACAAACTCCATGCTTTCGCTATAAGGCATAATGAGTTTAGGAAAAAGTGCGGTCAAAATCAGAAGACAAAATAAATAGAAACAGAATAATGCCACGCGATTTTGACGGAAAAGCAACCAAATCTGAAAGAAGGAGGTGCTTTCGCGAAATTCATCAGGTTCTCTATCTTGCATACCAGCCCTTCTTATTCAATGGATCTAACACAAACATGAGCAACTTGGCGAACGTGTCAATAATAATGATACAAATACCAATTACAACTACACCGGCAGAAATACTGTTGTAATCTTGTTGGGTTACGGCATCAATCAACCAACGTCCAATTCCTGGCCAGCCTAATACTGTCTCAACCAACATACATTGCGTTAATACTAAGGTAAATACACGCGTAAGTTGTGGAATTAATAATGGAAAAGTATTGCGGAAAACATAACGTCTTAAAATTGTCCATTTTGACCAGCCACGTGTCGCTGCCGCTTTAGCATATTCTTGTTGAAGTAAATAATCTGCCCGTTGCTGAATGATGCGGATAAATTCCATGGTCGGCAGAATACAAAGCACTAATGTAGGCAAGGCTAGATGTTGTAAAACATTTTGTACGATTTTAGTTCGGTAAGGCACATCCACAAACCACACATCAATAATAGGGAAACCGGTGATAGGTTTGATTTCATAGAGTAAATTATATTGCCCAATGGCTGCGATCTCCCAGCTTTGAATTGCTGCTACATAAAGTAAAATTGGTGCAAACCAGAAAATCGGAATAGACAAACCAACATTGGATATACTCTGCAATGTACGTGAAAAAACACGTTGATTATAGACCGCACTTAATACGCCGAGAGGAATACCTAAGATACAAGCTAATAAGAGCGCAGTAAAACAGAGTTCTAATGTGGGTGGTAATACCGTAAAAATTAAATCTTTTAAGGATTCTCCACCATTATAGGTAATCCCTAAATCACCCTGTAACAATGATGTAAGATAATGATAATAAGCACTATAAATGTTATTTGTGACAAGCTCTGCATTGAGCGGATCTCGCATTAAAATCACAAAACTTAATACGGACAGAATCAATAATAAAATGGTCACCCAAATCACATGACGGATTGCTGAAACGAGCATTATTTTTTCTCCTTATTTTTCATGAAATACAAGGTAGAAAAATTGATGCTACCAAATGGAGTCATCTCAATTCCTTTAACATTGCCACGTGCGACCAAAAGTCGTTTGACGTTTGCAATTGGCACAATAGGCAATTCGTTTAAGACGAGGTCTTGTGCATTGTTATATGCTTTAGAGCGCTCATATAAATGATTGGTCGCTAGCGCACGATTCATCATCTTATCGAATTCAGGATTACACCAATTTGATAAATTCGTGATTTCATTTTGCGTATCACAACTTAAAATCGGGCGCATAAACCCGTCAGGATCAAGGTTTCCAGCAAGCCAACCCGTTAAGATTAAATCGTAATCTTCTGTGCCTTTGCGTAATTGTTCGATTAAATATGTCCGTGTGACTGACCGCACTTTAACATCCACTCCCGCTTTGGCTAAATCCCATTTAATGAGCTCTGCCATTTTAATTGGGGCTGGGTTATACACTTGCTCTTCATTCATTACCCACATATTTAACGTGAGTTTTTTATCGCGTAATGCTTTCTCTGCTTCAGCTGGCTGGTAATCATAAGGAAAATCAGGCGTATTAATTGCAGAAGCCCAAGAAATTTCAGGAATAATGTTATTCGCTACAGTTGCTGTGTTGTGGTAAATATTTCGCACAATTCTAAAACGATTCAAGCTTTGCGAAATGGCTTGGCGAATGGTTTTATCCTGCATTAATGGCTTTTGGAAATTGAAAGCCAAATAGGCCAAGTTCATTCCATCTGTAGATTGCAGATAATAGCGATCATCTTTTTCGCTTAATAAACCGAGTTGGCTAACTTCAGGGTAAGAAGCAATTTGGCATTCATTATTAAAGAATTTTATTAAACGTCCCGTACGATCCGTAGAAAGATCCACGATGATATTTTTAATTTTAGCTTCTTTTTTCCAATAATCCTCATTACGAACCAAGCGAACATATTGGTTATAAATGTAATCTTTCACTTGATAAGGGCCCGTGCCAACAGGATGTGTATCCAATTGGGTGAGATTATCATCCGCACTTAATTGATACGCATATTCTTGCGAGAAAATAATAGAGTATTGGCTAGCAAGATGGGACAGAATTGAGGCATCGGGTTCAAACAGTTCAATTTTGACCTGATAAGGATTCGTTGCCGTGATACTTTTAATTTTTTGATTCAGCTTAATACTTTCAAAATACGGAAAGTGTACCTTCTTAGCTTGTTCGTGGAAGATTCTATATTGTGGATTTTTATAGGTTACTTCATTATCTGAAAATGTAGGTAAGTAAGTATCATGCCCTAAAACACGATTAATCGAAAAGACCACATCCTCGGCATTAAAGTCACGAGTTGGTGTAAACCAAGGAGTACGATGGAATTTCACCCCTTTACGAAGATTAATGAGAATTTGTTTACCATCAGATGAAAGAGAATAGGATTGTGCTAACACTGGAACGAGTGCGGCACTGTGATCTTTAATATCAAACAGTTTGTTATAAATTTGCTCCGTCACCACATTCATACTGGTGCCGGCGTCTGCAGTTTGCGGGTTAAAGGAAAAACCCGATGCATTCGTGCAGTATGTTAAGCCGTTTTCTGTCAGCATTTTGGGTATGCTTGGCGCGGCTTGTGCCAGATTAATTTGGCTCAACCCACACAATAAAAAACAAAAAGTGACATTTCGACGTAACATAGCTTTATTATTAAAGACCGTTTTGTGGTAAATTGAGTGAATTGTAAAATATCTTGGCAAAAATGGCTAGTTATTGGATTTTTAGGATATGTTTAAATCAATTAATCGGGAAATTAATCAATTAATCAATCGTGGATTTGACCGCACTTTACGTTTAGCTGTGACAGGGCTAAGTCGAAGCGGTAAAACAGCCTTTATTACGAGCTTGATTAATCAATTGTTACATATTAATCAAGAGGGAAATGCACATCTTCCTTTATTTGAGGCTGCTCGAAATCAATCTATTTTAGCGGTAAAACGTGTTCCTCAGCAGGATTTAAGTATTCCACGTTTTGATTATGAAGCGAATCTCAATGATTTAATGAATAATCCACCACAATGGTGCCAATCTACTCGAGGCGTGAGTGAAACACGCCTGGCTATTCGTTTTGAACGCCAATCGGGCTTACTTCGCCATTTTAAAGAACGTGGCACATTATATTTGGATATTTTTGATTATCCTGGTGAATGGCTATTGGATTTACCTTTGCTGAATTTAGATTTTCAACAATGGTCACTTGAACAAGCTAAAATTACATCGGGTATTCGCCAACAGTTTGCACAAGATTGGTTGGATAAACTGAAAAAACTCGACCTAAGTGCGGCCGTCAATGAAGATGTTTTAGCGCAGATTGCAAAATCTTATACCGATTATTTGCTTGCCTGCAAAGCAGAAGGAATGCAATTTATTCAACCTGGCCGATTCGTCTTGCCTGGAGAATTAGAAGGTGCACCTGTATTGCAATTTTTCCCGTTATTGCACTTGTCGGAAGAACAATGGTTAAAACTGAAAAAAGAGGCGAAATCCAATAGCTATTTTGCCGTGTTAAATAAGCGGTATGATTATTATCGTAATAAGGTGGTGAAAGGCTTTTATGAAAATTATTTTTCTACTTTTGATCGCCAAGTTATTCTAGCCGATTGCTTAACGCCACTGAATCATAGCCAACAAGCTTTTATTGATATGCAAACAGGGCTTAATCAGCTTTTCAAAAATTTCCATTATGGGAAACGCAATTTACTTAATCGTTTGTTTTCCCCGAATATTGATAAGCTCATGTTTGTGGCAACAAAAGCCGATCATATCACAACAGATCAAATTCAAAACTTAATTAGCCTAATGCGCCAATTAGTGCAAGAAGGAGGCCGTCATGTTGAATTTGAAGGGATTGATACAGAATACACGGCAATTGCTGCGATTCGTGCGACAAAACAAGTTTTAGTTAATCAAAACGGTAAACAAATCAAAGCTATTCAAGGAGTACGTTCTGTAGATAAGCAACTGATTACACTTTATCCGGGGTCTGTTCCAAGTAAACTACCTAATGCCGAATTCTGGTCAAAACAATCTTTTGACTTTGACTCCTTTGAACCTCAAGTTTTACAACAGGGTAAAAGCATTCCGCATTTAAGAATGGATGCAGTTTTACAGTTTTTATTGGCGGATAGGTTTGATTGATAGAAAAATCAAATCAATTTAATTGTCAAATATTTAATATAAACCACTATTTTTTTATTGGTATTTAGGTAGAATTAATTTGAGTCTTTCTAAAGTAAAGGAGCTTATGATGAAAATGAAAACTCTCTTAGCATTAGCAATCAGCGGAATTTGTGCTGCTGGCGTGGCAAATGCACATGACCATATGGCAAAACCAGCAGGTCCTTCAATCGAAGTAAAAGTACAACAATTAGATCCTGCAAATGGTAACAAGGATGTAGGGACTGTAACTATTACCGAATCAAATTATGGTTTAGTATTTACACCAAATCTACAAGGTTTAGCTGAAGGTTTACATGGCTTCCACATTCATGAAAATCCAAGCTGTGATCCAAAAGAAAAAGACGGTAAATTAACCGCAGGTTTAGCGGCTGGCGGTCACTGGGATCCTAAAGGCGCAAAACAACACGGTTACCCATGGCAAGATGATGCTCACTTAGGTGACTTACCGGCTTTAACTGTATTACATGATGGTACAGCAACTAACCCTGTTTTAGCGCCACGTCTTAAAAAATTAGATGAAGTTCGTGGTCATTCTATTATGATTCACGCGGGTGGTGATAACCACTCAGATCACCCAGCGCCACTTGGCGGTGGCGGCCCACGTATGGCATGTGGCGTGATTAAATAAATCGATTATCGAAAGATAAAAAAAGTGCGGTCAATTTTGACCGCACTTTGTGTTTAAGCTCAATGCAACATCATATTTAGCCATTAGTAGTAGTTTGATGAACATAGCTAAAGTAGTAATATATTTAATAGTGAGCCGATATATGGGGAGGAATATTGAAAACTAAGTTATTATTTCAGTATCTTATATTTTGGGTAATTATATTTATTATTTGTTTTACATTTTTTACGTTAGCGTTTAGTTTATTTGAGTTGCTTCTAAAGCTTGATAGTTATTCTTTTTCTGATTTTAAGAAAATGGCATTTTTTTGGTTAAATGGCTCTGCTGCAATGGCGACTTTAGTTTTGATAATTGAAGTTAGAAATAAGCGATGGTAATCTCGTCAACCTTTCAACAAGTACGAGTTTAAAAGTATTGGATAGATTGATATTTGAGTAGAATGTAATTTTAAATGTCCAGATATAAAGTGCGGTCAAATTTAATGAGTTTTAAAACTTCTCAAAATTGACTGCACTTTATTTTTTTAGAGTTTTACTTAATCACTTCCGCTGTATATTCCAATTTGTGAATTGCATTAATCAATTGCTCATCAGAAACTTTCGGATTTTCTACAACAGTCACAGTTCTATCTTTAATGGATGCTTTTGTTGAAATCACGCCATCGATATTACGCAATTCTTTATTGACTAAGTAAGCGCAAAGCTGGCAATTCATTTCTTTTACTTTTAGCACAATTTGTTTGGTTTCATTCGCATGGGCGAAAGAAATGGCAAATAGTGAAAGCAAAAGTGCAGTACATAATTTCTTCATGTCTATTCCTAATTAGCTAATTCTAAAATCCAAGGTAAAATTGTTGGATAGGTTAAGAAAAAAATCATCACGATAAATACAATCCAATATAAAACGATGAGTTTTTTACGGGAAATATATTTGCTACAAATGATTTTTTTGGAAAACATCAACAGCCAAAATCCATAGGCAAAGGCGCATAATGAAACGATAAGCATCGGAATACGCAAATAATCATATTCACCCAAGCCAATCAACCATGTGGATGACACGCCAAAAACTAAATAGATTAAAGGCGCAATGCAGCACAAGGTTGATGCCACCGCAGCGCTTAGTGCGGTGGCAATCGCAACCCAAAAAGATTTATTAGAGCTTTTTAGAGACGTAGTCATACTTAAATTCTTTCGGGTCAAAGGAATTTAACGGGTCACCACCTACTTCGGCATACGGATAGCCAAAGTTATTGAGTGGAGCAAGTTCTGGTTGCGGATATAAATCGAAGTCGCGAGCATGGTTAAAGCCTACCCAGTTTGCTTCCCAATTACCGAATAAGTATTTGGCAACGGCTTGTGTATCTTTATCATCAACAGATTTTTTCTCTGCTAAACGCATTTTTGCTACGTCTGCAGAATCAACAGGCACCCAACCAAATCCCGCAAGATAGAATTCAGCACGACAATGCTGACCACCGCTTACATTTGCTACGCCATGTTCGTCCGCACTACCGAATGCACCTTTAGAGTATTTGCCCATTTTATCCGCTGCACCTAAACGAATACCGAAAATTTCACGAGCAGGAATACCGCTGGCACGAGCAAGTGCAACGAAAACAGAGTTAATATCAGTACATTTACCTTTTAACACACCAGTAGTCAGAATTTTTTCTACATCACCATCGCCACAGCCTAAAACAGAATTATCACGTTCCATATTGTTGACGATCCATTGGTGAATCAACTCAGCTTTTTTCAATGGATT
>JAGZBU010000045.1:0-11656 GCA_018369675.1 Parahaemophilus parainfluenzae
CTCGCTAAAGAATTAGAAAAAGTTGATGGTGCAAAAGAAAATGCTCAGGTAAATATCGATTTGGCTCTTTATTTGGATCTCTTAAAAAATCCAGCAAATTTGAAAATACTCGCTGAAAGGCTGCCATTAATTGATGGTAACACGAATAAAATCATCAATAAATTTGTCGTAGTACTCGGTTTTGCTCGTTATTTGCGAACCATTCCAGAAAATATGAACGAGCCAACCTTCACCCCTTACGAGCAATGGGCTAAAACTTGGCAATTAGACGAAACTGAATTACGCGATTGGAAAATCGCCTTTATTAGCCGTTTCTTTGATAACGAAAGCCCCAACTTTGTGCAATGGCGCGATCAAGAAATCCTAAAACTGAATGCCGATAACCTCATTGAACGTCGTTTACGTACGGCTATTTGGCAACAAACGGATTTGCTTGTCTGGTTAAATGCCCTTTCCGATGAGACGAAACAAAAACAAGAATGGCGTTATTGGATGGCTAAAATAGCTGCTCAAGCATCCGATAAAGATGCAAAACACCGATTAGAAGCTTTATCGAAAGAACGTGGGTTTTATCCAATGTTAGCAACGGTCAAATTAGGACATTCCTACAAACTGGAAATGCCTAAAATTCCTCAAGAGTCCAATATCCAAGAGAAGTATTCAGCTGAATTAGCTGAGATAGCAGAACTGCGTCAATTAGATCGATTAGGCGCGGCCAAACAACGTTGGCGTGCTCTATTAGAAAAATTACCACAAGAGAAACAACTTGTGTTAAGCCAATATGCGAATGAACAAAATTGGTTTGAATTGGGCGTAGATGGCTCGATTATTGCAAAAGCTTGGGATTATATCGACTTACGCTTACCAAATGCTTACAGTCAATATTTTGATATTGCCCTCAGTAATGTGAACCTCAGCGCAACAGAACCTCAAGCCATTGTGGATAATCGAGTAACCAAAACCTTCGCCATGGCCATTGCGCGCCAAGAAAGTGCGTGGAATCCAATGGCACAATCTTCTGCAAATGCTCGAGGATTAATGCAGCTATTACCAAGTACCGCGCAAAAAACGGCAGAAAATCAGCAACTTCCTTATAATGGAGAGTTAGATTTATTCAAACCGCTTAATAATATTTTACTCGGTACGGCTCACTTAAATGAGTTAAATGCTAAATACCCTAATAACCGCATTTTGATCGCTTCCGCCTATAATGCGGGAGCAAGCCGTGTAGAAAAATGGCTTGTGAGAGCCAATGGCAAATTGGCTATGGATGAATTTATTGCCTCCATTCCATTCTTTGAAACGCGAGGTTATGTTCAAAACGTATTAACTTACGATTTTTACTATCAAAACCTACAAGACAAAGAAAAATTACAAACCTTTAGCAAAGAGGAATACGATCGGCTATACTAGTCGCACTAGTTTAATAGTATAGGATTGTTGATATGTATATTAGTCGCAATTTAGAACAATGGAATGCTTTCCTCGCAACCTTGCAAACCGCGTTTGAACAAGGGAAAGCACAAGATTTATTAACGCTTCTGCTCACACCAGATGAACGTGATGCAGTGGGTTTACGTTTACAAATCGTGGCTCAGTTATTGGATAAGAATCTCTCCCAACGAGAGATTCAACAGAATCTCAATACCAGTGCAGCAACCATTACGCGTGGTTCTAATATGCTCAAAACAATGGATCCGGATTTTATAAACTGGGTAAAAAGCCAACTCGATGAGCAAACTGCAAAAAACTAAGCGAATTCTGACCGCACTTTTACATTTTTTTCGGCCATCTTGGTGGAAAAAAAATTGGCAACGGGTTGCGTGGCGTTTTTCTCTCGCAATCCTGGCATTTTTCATTTGCTTCCGCTTTATCCCTGTTCCCTTCTCTGCCTATATGGCACAGCAAAAAATCGGGCACTTATTACAGTTGGATTTCAGCTATTCAATCAAATACGATTGGGTGAGCCTTGATGAAATCTCACCGAATATGCAACTTGCAGTGATTGCCGCTGAAGATCAAAAATTTCCAAACCACTGGGGCTTTGATTTTGAAGCGATTCAAAAGGCCTTTAAATTTAATGAAAAATCTCGCCGAACCCGAGGCGCTTCAACGATTTCTCAACAAACCGCGAAAAACCTCGTTCTCTGGCATGGACAAAGTTGGTTTCGTAAAGGGTTAGAAGTTCCCACAACGGCATTAATGGAAATCTTTTGGTCTAAAAAACGGATTTTAGAAGTGTATTTGAACATCGCAGAATTTGGTAATGGCATCTTTGGTGTAGAGGCAGCCAGTCGCTATTACTTCAAAAAATCAGCGAAAAATTTAACTCAATCAGAAGCGGCATTACTCGCTGCAGTTTTACCGAATCCTATCATCTATAAAGTGAATAAGCCTAGTGCATTAGTTCGTAAAAAACAAAGTTGGATTATGCGGCAAATGAATGGATTAGGCTTGAATTATCTAAAAGAAATGTAGATTTGCCATAAAGAAAAAACCTTGAAACTCACTTTAAGTTTCAAGGTTTTAAATTTGGTGGAGATAATCGGGATCGAACCGACGACCTCTTGAATGCCATTCAAGCGCTCTCCCAACTGAGCTATATCCCCAAATAACGCAAGCTATGATAAATTTCGGCTGATAAACTGTCAATATTGAAATAATCAAATCCCGCTTATCAGCCTAAATATTAAGCGTTTTGAGATTTAATAAAATCAATGGCACGTTGGATGCGAGCTAACACACGTTCACGGCCGATACCCACTAATGTCACATCCATAGAAGGTGATTGACCTGAGCCTGTTACTGCCACGCGTAATGGCATCCCGACTTTCCCCATACCCACTTCTAATTCAGCCGCGGTTTGTTCAATCGCTTCATGCGTAGAATGTAAATCCCAGCTAGAAAGTGCGGTCAATTTTTCTTTTACTTTTTCAAGTGGTTCAATCGCTGCTGCTTTAAAGTGTTTCTTCACTGCCGCTTCATCAAAACTTTCAAACTCTTCGAAGAAATAACGGCTTGCTGATGCCATTTCTTTTAAGGTTTTACAACGTTCTGCAAGCATCGTCACAATTTCAGTTAGCGCTGGACCATTTGATGTATCAATACCTTGATCTTTATAGTGCCATGCAAGGTGTTTTGCCACATATTCAGGTGGTAACTCACGAATGTAATGGTGATTTAACCACAATAATTTTTCTGTGTTAAATGCACTCGCTGACTTACTCACGTGATCTAATTCGAAGAATTTAATCATTTCTTCACGTGTAAAGATCTCTTGGTCACCATGACCCCAACCTAAACGAACAAGATAGTTGATTAAGGCTTCTGGTAAATAACCGTCATCACGATATTGCATCACACTTACCGCACCATGACGTTTTGAGAGTTTTTGACCATCATCACCATTAATCATAGAAACGTGCGCATATACTGGAATTGGTGCGCCTAACGCTTTTAAGATATTAATTTGACGTGGGGTGTTGTTAATGTGGTCTTCACCACGTACAACATGAGTAATGCCCATATCCCAGTCATCTACCACCACACAGAAGTTATAGGTTGGTGAACCGTCGGTACGACGAATAATTAAATCATCTAATTCGGTGTTGCTGATTTCAATGCGACCACGCACCGCATCATCAAACACGACTGAACCTTCTGTTGGATTTTTAAAACGTACTACGTGTGGCTCATCAGCTGCATGATTGTGATCATATAAACAATGACGGTCATAACGTGGTTTTTCTTTGTTTTGCTCTTGTGTATGGCGTAATTCTTCTAAGCGTTCTTTAGAGCAATAGCAACGATAAGCCAAGCCTTGCTCAATCATTTCATCAATCACTTGATTGTAACGGTCAAAGCGTTTGGTTTGATAATAAGGACCATGTTCCCAAGCAAGGTTTAACCACTCCATCCCTTCAATGATTGCCGCTGTAGCTTCCGGTGTGGAACGCTCTAAATCAGTATCTTCAATACGTAATACAAACTCACCGTTATTATGTTTTGCAAATAACCAAGAATAAAGGGCTGTACGTGCGCCACCCACGTGCAAATAACCTGTTGGACTTGGGGCAAAACGCGTACGTACTTTGACATTCGGATCTAATTCAAAAGGAGGATCAATTTTCATTTTCTTAATAACCTATTCATTTACAAAAATTACCTTTATTTTACTACGACTTGCGTGACTTCTAAATAAAAAATCTGATTTTATGCCTATTTTTGCAACAACTAGACGCTTTTTCATAAAAATATATTGACTGAAATCTCATTATACTTATAATGCCAATCCACAACATTAAGGGCGATTAGCTCAGTTGGGAGAGCACCTCCCTTACAAGGAGGGGGTCACTGGTTCGAGACCGGTATCGCCCACCACTTTTTCCAAAGTTGGCTTTAATGTTGTAAAAGTTTGACCAAGCGGGCGATTAGCTCAGTTGGGAGAGCACCTCCCTTACAAGGAGGGGGTCACTGGTTCGAGACCGGTATCGCCCACCACTTTTCTAAAGTGTTCTTTCCGCTCAAACTTTCCCATTATTTAAACGCTTTTCTTATGTGGGCGATTAGCTCAGTTGGGAGAGCACCTCCCTTACAAGGAGGGGGTCACTGGTTCGAGACCGGTATCGCCCACCACTTAATTTTAGTGTTTAAATAAATCCGAATACCTTTTCAGGTGCATCGGGCGATTAGCTCAGTTGGGAGAGCACCTCCCTTACAAGGAGGGGGTCACTGGTTCGAGACCGGTATCGCCCACCACTTTCTTACAATCCTTACTTAAATCCGTCAAATTAGCATTAGTTCTGTTTTATCTTATAAATAAAAACGGCCACAAAACGTTTCATTTTATGACCGCACTTCTAACTAATTTTAGGATTAAACTGGCTCTAAACCTAACACTTTGCGTCCATTAATACTCGCAATATCAACCATTGCATCAAGATGTGGGAAACGACAGCCCGCAGCAAGCAAGCTTAGTTCTTGCCATAAATCCCCTTCACAAAGTGGCACCATATAATCACAGATATTATCCGTGCCTAACGCGACTGTAATCCCTTCTGGAATCATTTCATCTGCCGGTGTCAAGGCATTATGGAAAGGCATCAAATCTTCTTTTCGATTACTATCAATCCACGCCATTGGGCAAGCAATCATCATCATTTTTGCCTGACGCATTTTCTCATAAAGTTTATAGCGATATTCTTTACTGTGAGCGCCAATAGAAATACCATGGATCGCCACGACTCTCCCTTCCATACCATGTTCGATGGTTTTGTCACAAAGCTGCTCAGTTTCTTTTTCTTTCGGAGAATTGAATTGATCCACATGCACATGACACATAATGCCGCGAGACTTAGCTGCATCAAGCAGAATATCCATTGCTTCAAGGCCACGACCATAATCAAGCTCATCGCGATAAGGTAAGCCTCCAATCATATCCACCATATCAGAGCCAATATCAAACCATTTGCGTGCTTCTGGCTCAATCACCCCTTTTAAGGTCTGATTCGCAAATTTCAAAATAATGTCATGCTTATAAACTTCGCGAGCTTTATGTGCAGCAATGATGGCTCGGTCTTCACAAATCGGGTCAATATCCACAAAAGTACCAAATGCCGTTACCCCTTGGGAAATCATCAGCTCAATCGATTGACAGAAACGGGCGTAATAATCATCAACACTTGATGTACGTTTGACTTCATCCACTAAATCCCATTTTTGTTGAAGATTACTGTTGTGATAAATGCCAATTTTTTCGGGTGTCATTGTAAAAGCACGATCTGCATGAGCATGGGCATTAACCCAGCCACCTTTTTTAATAATTTCGTCTCGAATAAACGTTTTAAAGCTACGAACGTGATTTCTCATAATAACTCCGCCAAAAAAGAAAGGAAAAGAGAGACGAGAAGTGTATTAATTGAAAAGCAAACCCAATAAGGGTCAGGTCTGTTGTGAATTGTTTGCAATGTTATGAAAAATTCGCAGATTTTAATTAATAACATCTTTTCAGTCTTTCAACTGGGTGCAAAGTATAAGATTTTAAGCACAAAAAAGCTATCTATTTATTGATAAAAGAACGCTCTTGTTTGAAAACTTCTAAGAATAAGCCGAGCGGTGGACGGCTTGAAGATTGCTCAGTATAAGTGCGGTCAAATTTCTTATAGTTTCCTTTGCGATCAATATGATACTGTGTGCCATCCGGCTGAATAATGACATTCCAACGGAAATTCGACGCCAACACCCAAGGATCGCCATTAAGCTCAAATAAATTGCGACCTTGTGCATAATCCGAAATTGGATTTTTCACTTTAAAGATCGATGACATCAATGCTGGCAATAAATCGGTATGGCTTGTTAAATTTGTCACTTCTTGTACCGGCAAATCTTTCCAGTAAACAATAAATGGCACTTGGATTTCATCACGACCGAAATAGTTTTCTCGCGCTTTTTCATCCAGCTTATTAAACGTTGTACCATGCTCTGCCGTAATAATAACAATCGTATTCTCTAAAGAGACTGATGCTAAAGTGTCATCAATTTGTTGATCAATCTCCGCAAGGGATTTGGTGTAATTTTCTTCCGTTTGATCTGCAATATCTAAATCCACATAAGCAAACCAAGGTTTATCCTCTTTTAAGAGAGATAAAATGCCATTTATCGCTTCTTTTGGCGAAGAAGCTTTCACTTTAGGTAATTTCACATTACGGAACAAGGCTTGTTTAAATAAGCTATCTTTAAATGCCGTAGACGAATAAGCGACAAATTGATATTTCTCGTCTTGTAACTTTTTGATTAACACTGACGGCGTATGATTACTCAAAATACTGTCCGTATAATTTGCATTCAGCCCATAGAATAAGCCTACTAAGCCGGCATTATTCGTATTGCCGCTGCTGTAATGATTCGTAAATTGAGTAGAACTTGTGGCAAACTCAAACAATTTAGGCATTTTCTCGCTCGTTAGTGCATCATAACGTAAACCTGAAACGGTAATCACGAGAATATTTGGTTTGTTTTCAACTTGCTCAAACTGAAGATCTTTTTTCGGATAATCAATTTTTAATGCATCTAAACGCCCTTCTTGCTCTAAACGCTGTGAGTATGTTTCCGCATTAATAAACCCTTGTTTTTCCAAAAACGTTCTTGCGGTCATTGGATAAGAAAGTGGGAAGTTTGAACGCTGCATAGTAATCGGACGATATAAAAATGCATCCGCCCAAGCGTAAATTAAGTGTGTCGCGACAAACGTGGAAGTCAGCACTAATCCAACTTTCTTCAGCCATTTCTGACGCTCTAAGCTACGTAATTTTTCCCAACTCCAACGGGAGAAAAGCATTTGGATTAGCAAAATAATCGGCATTGGCGCAAAGAAAATTTGCCAATCCCGTGAGAGATCGCCCTTTTCAGGGTTCACTAACAAATTCCAAACAATAGAAGAAAGGTGGATATTAAAGCGGTTAAAAACTTCCGTATCAAACAGCAGTAAAGTGGTGCAAATCGTGGCAATAATTACCGTTAGTCCACGGAAAGTGCGGTGATTTTTGATGATGAAACTCAGCGGAAATATAACCAGCAAATACAAGGCAAAAACACAAAAACTGAAATGCCCTAATAAGCTGATAAAGAAATAAATTTTGCCGAGTAAGGTGTCTGGCCAGTCAATGAGAAAGGCATAACGACTACCAATAAGAATTGCGATAATAATGTTAAAAAAAGCAAACCAGTGTCCCCACGAAATTTTTCGTGAGGTTTCTTCACGGTATTCACGTCCGTTAAATTTGCTCTTTTTAAACCAAAACATTTATTTTATTTTTACCGAATTCATTAGAGAGTTGGCAAAGGCTTGTGCTAATGCTTCACGCTGTGCGGCTGGCACGCTAGTGGTCAATAAATTACTGGCCATATTGCCTAAAGCGATAAGAGAAAGATCAACGGGTGCTTTGTGAGTTTCAAGTACGCTAATCATGTCGTTAATGATGGCATTAACTTGCCCATCGGAATACTTTGAATGTTGAGCCATTTGGAATGTTTAAGCCTGTTCTAAATACAAAAAACTTCTCATATCATACCCGATAATTTGTCCAATCTGAATAATTTCTTTTTTCTTGCATAAAAAGTGCGGTTATAATTTAAAGCAAATTTTACAAAGGAAAAAATTATGAGCATTACGGTTAATCAAATCGTGCTACATCAATTAGTTAAGCACGCTGAAAATGAAACCACTACCATGGAAAGCGTGTTGCGTGATGAACTTCTCACCATTACGCCGGAAGTCGAACAAATGATGTTGCAATTACATCAAGGTTATCAAAATAAAGGCAAAGCATTTGGTGTCTTCCAAGAGAATTCCATTTTTGCACAAGATCTGAATCGTTTATTAGAAAATGAAATCAACTTTTTAAATTTCAGCCAACAATCCACAAAATTATTAGCGCAAGAATTGGGCAAATATAATTTTGCAGACAGCGGTACGCTTATCCTATGCCAATATAACTTTTTAGCGACGGATTACCTATTCATTGCTTTATTGGATAGCCGTATCAGTATGTTAGTTGACGAAAATCTTGAAATTCGCCGTACGGAATACTTAGATATTACACAATTTGATATTGCGGCACGTATCAACTTAACGGATTTGCAAGTGAATGCAAACTCAAACCGCTACCTTACCTTCATTAAAGGTCGTGTTGGTCGTAAAATTAGTGACTTCTTTATGGATTTCTTGGGCGCGGAAGAAGGGTTAAATCCACAAGTTCAAAACCAATGCTTATTACAAGCAGTCAGTGACTACTGTGAACAAGGTGAATTGAACAAAGAACAAACTCAAGCAGTGAAAAAACAGGTATTTGAATACTGTAAAGGTCAATTAGCAAGTGGTGATGAAATTGCCTTAACTGAACTTTCAGCGAATTTACCGACTCTAAACGAGCGCCCTTTTGTCACCTTTACAGAAGAGCAAGATTACGGCTTGGAGGAAACCATTCCACCAGTACGCTCAGCCTTAAAAACATTAACGAAATTTTCGGGTTCTGGTAAAGGTGTGACATTAAGTTTTGATGCGGATTTATTAAATAACCGTATTGAATGGGATCCTCTCACAGATACTTTAACAATCAAAGGGATACCACCAAATTTGAAAGATCAACTTCAAAAAGCATTAAAGTGCGATAATTAATTTGGCAAGATCATAAAGTTTCGGTATCATTCGACATAACTTTGCAGTAAAAGGTAAAAAATATGCAATTAAGAACATTTTTAGGTGCAGTTGTTTTAGCATTAAGTTTAACTTCTTGTTCAACAGTGCAAAAAGTCGTTTATCGTATTGATGTTCCACAAGGTAACTACTTAGAAGCGGCAACTGTGGCGCAAGTTAAACCAGGCATGACAGCTCAGCAAGTACAATATTTGCTTGGCACACCGGTTTTAATCGATCCTTATAGTAACCTAACTTGGTATTACGTATTCTTACAACAACACTCTTACCAAAAACCTGAACAGCACACATTTACAGTGAAATTCGATCAAAACGGTTTAGTGAGCAGTGCAGAATTAGATAAACCATTAGCTGAAGTGGCAAAACAAGACGAAAATAATACTATTATCAGCACACCTGAAAATGCAGGTAAGAAAAGCTGGTGGAAATTCTGGTAATCATTAAAAAATAACACCTGCTTGTCATATCAAGCAGGTTCGTTGTATTACAAGGGAATGAAAATGTCAAAGATTCTATTAGTTGATGATGATATTGAACTAACAGATTTACTTGCTGAAGTTTTACGACTGACTGGCTTTGAGGTTGAAGTTGCCAATAATGGGCAAGAAGCGTTAGATAAGCTCAATGCAAGCCATCAGTTAGTTTTATTAGATATCATGATGCCTGTATTAAACGGCATTGAAACACTCAAAAAAATTCGCCAAATATCAAATGTCCCTGTGATGATGCTTACTGCACGTGGTGAAGAGATCGATCGTGTTCTTGGATTAGAACTCGGCGCCGATGACTATTTACCAAAACCATTTAACGATCGTGAACTGGTTGCTCGTATTAAAGCCATTTTACGTCGTGCTACACCAGCAGAAAAAGAAAATACACAAAATTCGACCGCACTTTCATCAGAAGAAAATACATTAGAATTCTGTGGTTTAGTGCTTCATTCTGGTCTTCAACAAGCTTCTTATAACGGTCAAGATCTTGGTCTAACCGGCTCTGAATTTGCTCTACTTCATAAACTGGTACTTCGCCCAGGACAAATTGTCTCTCGCGAAGAATTAAGCATGAATGTACTTGGCAAACACCTTTCTCCTTTTGATCGCTCGATTGATATGCATATGTCAAACTTGCGCAAAAAACTCCCAGAAAGAGACAATGGCTTACCATGGCTGAAAACGCTACGTGGTCGTGGTTACTTGTTGGTTTGTGAATAATGCTTATCAAGAAATTCAGCTTAAATCAGCTCACGATACGCACATTTACTGTTTTTTGGTTGGCATTCTTTGCCATGACCGCACTTTTGGTCGCACTCCCTTATTTTGATAGCCGCTTATATTCTGACTTGAATCAAAACGAAATATCGAGCTATCAAAAGAAACTCGTTGAATCCATTCGTAACAATAGAATCACCGGTATCCTCGCTGGCGTACCAGTGCTTCCAACCGATAAATTTGACTCTGCTCGTCCAGTCATCATGACGCCGGAAAAAGAAATTTTTGGTGCTTTAGGCGAAGAAAGAATGCATATTGCTCAGTTCGCCCAAGAGTCCAGTAACTTTGCCCAACCACAACGTAAAACCTTTAAAGATATTCAAATTGCAGGCCCCTTTAAAGTCTATATCGGGGATGCGGAACAATCCTCTGAATTATTTTTTGTGTCTCGAGCAAATGGTCAACAAGAAATTTTACGATATATGCTTGACCACCCTTGGGTCTTATTGCTCTTGACCTTAATTATTACAACGCCTTTACTTTGGTGGTTTACGCATACTATCGTCAAACCTATTACCAATTTACAAAAGGCGGCTAATAGCGTGGCGTTAGGAAACTTTAAGGTTGATAATGAATTAGCAAATCATGGTCCAGAAGAGTTACGAGAAGTAGGACAAAGCTTTAACAAGATGTCGATTGCGATTGATAATCTGATTTCAAACCAACACAATCTGCTTTCATCTATTTCTCATGAATTAAAAACACCGTTGACGCGTTTGCAACTTTCCACTGCTCTAGTTCGTCATCAAACAGGGGATATTGAACCAGTTAAACGCATTGAGAAAGAAATACAACGAATGGATAAAATGATCAGCGAGTTGTTACTCATTTCTCGCCAACAAATGCATTCTCAAATGGAGCATAATTTATTTCCTATTAATCAGCTTTGGGATGATGTGATCAAAGATGCCTTATTTGAAGCTGAACAGCGCAAGATCACCTGCGATGTCAATATTTCTATTTTACATCCTGAAAAACATATGATTTACGGCAACCTAAGCTTGCTTACCAGTGCAATTGAAAACATTATTCGAAATGCACTGAAATATACGAAAGATCGTATTTTCTTAACCATTGATTTACATAAAAATGAGCAGGATGATAATTGCCTACAAATTCGAGTAGATGATAATGGCTTAGGCCTACCACCAGAAGAGTTTGATAAAATCTTTAA
>JAGZBU010000046.1:0-10679 GCA_018369675.1 Parahaemophilus parainfluenzae
AATAATCAGACTGGCAACGGCCGCTTTGTTGCGGAAAAAACGGCGTTTCGCATCTTGCCAGAGACTGCGGCCTTCCAGTTGCATTTCTTCAATACGGTCAGCCACTTGTTCCACAAAATCCGCATTTTTCTGATTAATCGGCTGAGTACGATAATCTGTCATAACTTGTCCTTAATAACGAATTTTTGGATCGATGATGGCGTATAAAATATCCACAATCGCATTAAATAAAATGGTTAATGTGCCCACTAAAATAGTGAGACTTAAAACTAAAGAATAATCACGGTTCAATGCGCCGTTTACAAATAATAACCCCATACCAGGTAAACCAAATACGCTTTCGATGACCATTGAGCCAGTAATAATCCCTACGAAAGCAGGGCCTAAATAGGTAATCACAGGTAAAAGGGCAGGGCGCAAAGCATGTTTTAAAATGATTCTCGAAGTAGAAAGTCCTTTAGCTTTGGCGGTACGAATAAAGTTGGAGTGCAGAACTTCAATCATCGAGCCACGCATGATACGCGCAATCCCTGCAACATAAGCGATAGTTAAGGATGCTACGGGTAAAATAATGTACATTGCTGAACCGCCATTCCAACCGCCAGCGGGTAACCACCCCAAATAAATGGCAAAAATCAGTACTAAGACTGGTGCGAAGACAAAACTTGGCATAATTACGCCAAGCATTGAGAAACTCATCAAAATATAATCCCAACGGCTATTTTGATTGAGTGCGGCAAGCGTACCCGCTGTGACACCTAATACCACTGCAAAGGCGAAAGCGACCATCCCTAATTTTAAGGAAACAGGGAAGGCTGATGCGATTAAATCATTGACCGATTGATCTTTATATTTGAAAGAGGGGCCAAAATCACCTTTGGAAAGGTTTTCCAAATAAAGGAAATATTGTTTATGTAATGGTTCATTTAAATGATACTTCGCTTCGATATTAGCCATGACTTCTGGTGGATAAGCGCGTTCAGAAGTGAACGGGCTGCCAGGGGCGAGACGCATCAAAAAGAAAGAAAAAGTAATCAAAATAAACAGAGTTGGCAAGGCTTCCAACAGCCGTTTAAAAATAAACTTGAGCATAACAACTCCAACCAAAATGGGCGAAAAGTGCGGTCAAAAAACACGATAATTTTTAACCGCACTTAAATACGAACAACGAATTAATGTTTAATAATATAAAGGTTGCGTAAGTAAATGTGATCTTGTGGATCTTTGCCTGAATAGCCTTTTACGTAAGGTTTCACTAAGCGTGGATTCACATAGTTAAAGATTGGTACGATACCGAAATCTTTTGCAAGAATTTCTTCGGCTTTCGCGTAGGCTTTTGCACGTCCTTCAGCATCCGTTGCAACATAAGATTCAGCAATGGCTTTATCGTATTCAGGGTTCGCATATTTTGCGGTATTGTTACTCGAATTAGATAAGAAATAGTTGCCGAATGTTGTTGCTTGGTTGTAATCCGCATTCCATCCTGCACGTGCCGCGTCGTAACGACCCGCACGACGGCTATCAATGTAAGTTTTCCACTCTTGGTTTTCTAATTTCACATCAATCAAACCTTTGGTGTTCGCTTTCCACATAGATGCTGCAGCAATGGCCACTTTTTTGTGGTTTTCATTAGTATTGTAAAGAATGGTGAATTTCAACGGATTCGCTTTGCTGTAACCGGCTTCTTCTAAGAGTTTAATGGCTTCTTCATTACGTTGTGCCATCGGTTCTTTTGAATAAGCAGGTTGTTGAATGAGATGACCTTCTTCGATGTAAGTTGGGGTAAACACATAGGTTGGTGTTTGACCTTGGCCCAATACTTTATCGGTGATCACATTACGATCAAGGGATAAGTTCAAGGCTTTGCGAATATTCACGTTATCAAAAGGTGCTTTCTTATTGTTTAACTCATAAGAATAAGTTGCTAGGGTACGAGTAATGTATACTTCGCCTGGCAATTCTTTTTGTAATTTAGCGAATTGTTCTGGCGGTAAACCATAATTGGTCATGTCTAAATCACCTGCACGATAACGCGCTACATCGGTACTTGGGTTTTCAATCGCAAGGAATGTTGCACTGTTAATGACAGTCTCTTTATCGTTCCAGTAGAGAGGGTTGCGTTCAAATTCGATTTTTTCGTTAATGATGTGGTTAGCCAGTTTATAGGCACCATTACCCACGTAGTTTTCTTTTTTCACCCATGCATCACCCAATTTTTCGACTACTTTTTGTGGTAATGGCAATAAGGATTGGTGAGTGGTTAAACTGACTGCATAAGGCACAGGATTGGTTGCATGAACCACAAAAGTGTAATCATCTTTTGCTTCCACGCCTAATTCAACTGGTTTTTTCTTGCCGTCAATAATGTCTTGCGCATTTTCAACTTGTAAATAACTTAAGTAGCTCGCGTAAGGTGCGGCAGTTGCAGGATCCACTAAACGACGCCACGCAAATACGAAGTCGTGTGCAGTGATAGGATCTCCGTTTGACCATTTAGCATCTTTACGCAAATGGAATGTCCAGGTTTTGAAGTCAGGTGTATTTTCCCAGCTTTCAGCCACACCTGGTTGAAGTTTACCTTCAGAGTCTGAGGTGACTAAGCCTTCAAGTAATTGATAAGCAACGTTAGATTCTGGTACACCTTCGGTTTTTTGTGGGTCAAAACTTTGTGGTTCAGCCCCGTTATTGATCACGATATGTTGTTTTTCATCTAATTGCGTTCCCTCAGGTACTATAACCGCTTGAGCAGAATAGGAAAGAGCAAGAGCAATTGCAGAGAAAAGTAGTTTGTGTTGCATTTGAGCCTCCTTGTCATTAGGCGATATTTTTATAAAGAGTCTTTCTCTTATTAGCTCAAAATGTCATTTTTGTAAAGATTTGTAAGGTAATTATTTAAAGAAAAATAACGTTTTGTGATTTATATCTAATAAATCGCGAAAAAATTGCTAAAAATGATGGTATGAGAGGGTAAATCTAGAATGCATTGGTTTTCCCTATCGTAAATATTTTCCTGGACGAATTACCCTTTTAAAGCTAATTATGCTATCGTAAGGCAGTTGAATTCAAACAAATCCATTCAAGGAGAATATAATGACAACTCAGTTAGATTCACTTCGTAGTATGACCGTCGTCGTGGCTGATACGGGCGATATTGATGCAATTAAAAAATACCAACCACAAGATGCAACAACAAACCCATCTTTAATTTTAAGTGCTTCAGCATTACCACAATATGCCCCATTAATTGATGAAGCGATTGCTCACGCAAAAGCACAAAGCTCAGATAAAGCACAACAATTAATTGATGCAGAAGATAAATTAGCGGTAAACATTGGTTTAGAAATTTTAAAAATTGTCCCAGGACGTATTTCAACTGAAGTGGATGCGCGACTTTCTTACGATACCCAAGCAACCGTTGAAAAAGCACGTAAACTTATCGCACTTTATAATGCGGCTGGCATTTCAAATGATCGTATTTTGATCAAAATTGCTTCAACATGGCAAGGTATTCGTGCAGCAGAAATTCTTGAAAAAGAAGGCATTAACTGTAACTTAACCTTATTATTCTCCGAAGCGCAAGCACGTGCGTGTGCTGAAGCGGGTGTTTATTTAATTTCACCATTCGTAGGTCGTATCTTAGACTGGTACAAAGCAAATACCGATAAAAAAGAATATGCTCCGGCAGAAGACCCTGGTGTTATTTCTGTAACTAAAATTTATAACTACTACAAAGAATACGGTTATAAAACAGTGGTAATGGGTGCAAGTTTCCGTAATGTCGGTGAAATTATTGAATTAGCAGGTTGTGATCGTTTAACAATCGCTCCCGCTTTACTCAAAGAATTACAAGAAAATTCAACCGCACTTGTACGTAAACTAGACTACAAAGGTGAAGTAAAAGCGAAACCTCAACCATTAACTGAAGCAGAATTCTACTGGCAACATAACAGCGACGCGATGGCTGTTGAGAAATTAGCAGAGGGGATTCGCAAATTTGCAGTTGACCAAGAGAAATTAGAAGCAATGCTTTCAGCAAAACTTTAATTTTAAAAACATGAAAGTGCGGTTAGAAATAACCGCATTTTTTATTCTCATCATAAAATGCTCTAACTCTTAATAATTAGTTCTTGACTAACAAGTCAAAGTCATTGAAAATTCAAGACAAGTTTTGCTAAAGCAAAATGGGAACCGCGACTTCTGATACAAAGTGCGGTCTTTTTTTATTTTTTCGGAGTAAATATATGTCAGGTATTTTTGAACAAACTCCTGCTAATCGTCGTCGTTATGGCGTAGCAATTTTTGTTGGTATTATTGCAGGTTTAATTTCTGCATTCGTAAAATGGGGTGCGGAGCATCCATTCCCACCACGTAGCCCAATCGATTTCTTCGCGGCAGCATGTAAGGTAGACATCACAGGTTTAAGCCAAGATCAAATTCTTCAAGTCTGTTCACGTGCATTCTTAAACCCACCGCACGTATTCTTACGTGATTATTTAGGTATTGATCCAACTCAAGCCGCATTCACTTTTGCAGATCATGGTTTTGACTGGATTGGCGTGACTCACATTACTTTCTCATTAGTATTTGCTATCGCTTACTGTTTAGTAGCAGAGCGTTTCCCGAAAATTAAATTCTGGCAAGGTATTGGTGCAGGTTTAATCGCAGATATTTGTGTTCACTACATCACTTTCCCTGCATTAGGTTTAACACCACCTGTGGCAGAATGGCCGTTATATGAACATATTTCTGAATTAGTGGGACACATTTTCTGGTTCTGGACAATTGAGATTATTCGTCGTGATTTACGTAACCGTATTACTCGCGAGCCAGATGCAGAAATTCCATTAAAAAATGCAACTGAATAATTAACGATTATTGCAAAGAATGCCACCTAAGGGTGGCATTTTTGTTTATGCAGAGAACAAAAGTGATTTTTTAAAAACTAAAACATACGATTTCAATAATGGCTAACAGAAAGAGTAATCTCAAGGCTTAAATAAATTCTTTTGTAGTTATCTTTCAAGTTGGTTAGAATAAAGACAATTTTTTGTAATAGGAAAGTGGAATGAAAAAAGCACCTTTACTTGCGGTAGGCTTAATGGCAACGGCTGTTTTAACAGGTTGTGCAACTAAAGCTGATGGTGAACGCAATGATAAATTAGAAGGTTTTAACCGTACGATGTTTGATTTTAACTATAAAGTCATGGATCGTTATGTGTTGGAACCTGCAGCAAAAGGCTGGCGTGATTACGTGCCGACACCGGTCACAAAAGGTTTATCCAATGTAGCAAACAACTTGGATGAGCCAGTGAGCTTTGTAAACCGTTTATTAGAAGGTGAGCCGAAAAAAGCCTTTGTTCACTTCAACCGTTTTTGGATTAACTCAACCTTTGGTATTGGTGGCTTATTTGACTTTGCAAGTGCAAGTAAAGAATTACAGGTTTATGATCAACGTAGCTTTGGTGAAACATTGGGCACCTACGGTGTAGATGCGGGAGCCTATATTGTATTGCCTATCTATAATGCGACGACACCTCGTCAATTAACGGGGGCAGTAGTTGATGCAGCTTATACCTATCCGTTCTGGAATTGGGTAGGTGGCCCGTGGTCACTTGTGAAATACGGTGTGCAAGCGGTAGATAAACGCTCGAAAACATTGTACCAAACCGAGTTGCTAAATCAAGCACAAGATCCTTATGTCACCTTCCGCGAAGCTTATTATCAGAATTTAGAATTTAAAGTAAATGATGGCAAAGTGAAAGAAGGTTCACAGAAAGAACTCTCTGATGATGTATTAAAAGAGATTGATTAAGAATACTCATATAAGTATTAAGACACTTATATGTTAGGATAGCAAGCGTGTTTATACGTCAAGATTAAAGGAGAATATCATGACTAAAATCATTCATACAGAAAAAGCCCCAGCAGCAATCGGCCCTTACGTTCAAGCGGTAGATTTAGGTAATTTGGTTTTAACATCAGGTCAAATTCCGGTTAATCCAGCAACGGGTGAAGTGCCGAAAGATATTGTGGCACAAGCTCGTCAATCTTTAGAGAATGTGAAAGCGATTATTGAACAAGCGGGTTTGACCGTAGGTGATATTGTGAAAACCACTGTGTTTGTGAAAGATCTGAATGATTTTGCAGCAGTAAATGCAGAGTATGAGAAGTTCTTTAAAGAAAATAATCATCCTAACTTCCCTGCACGTTCTTGTGTAGAGGTCGCTCGATTACCAAAAGATGTAGGTGTGGAAATCGAAGCAATTGCGGTAAGAAAATAATAGCAAAGTGCGGTTAAAATCTGCAGATTTTTTCTACAATAGGCTTTACAAGAGCGAGATTAATCACTATAATCTCGCTCCTAAATTACGCTTAGCGTAAAATTTCTGGTTGGTGCTTGACCTATTCAAGCCCCGTCCAAGACCGTAGGGAATGGTTAGCAATAATCGTCTTAATAATCCTACGTAGATGGTGAACAGAATAAGAATATTTCTTGCTTCTGGGCACCGAAGTCGTCCTAGTCTGAAAGATAACTCTTTCGATGAGGTAAATTAATTCCGAGAAATCGGAGTGTATTCAGGAGCTAAAAGCCAATGGCATTAAATCTTCAAGACAAACAAGCAATTGTTGCCGAAGTAAATGAAGCAGCCAAAGGTGCACTTTCAGCAGTAATCGCGGACTCTCGCGGTGTAACTGTTGATAAAATGACTGAATTACGTAAAGCAGCTCGTGAAGCTGGTGTAACAATGCGCGTTGTTCGTAATACTTTATTACGTCGTGCGGTTGAAGGCACTGATTTCGAATGCTTACAAGATACGTTTGTAGGTCCAACACTTATCGCATTCTCTAATGAACACCCAGGTGCTGCAGCACGTTTGTTCAAAGATTTTGCTAAAGCAAACGATAAGTTTGAAATTAAAGGTGCAGCCTTTGAAGGTAAGATCCAAGATGTTGAATTCTTAGCAACATTACCAACTTACGAAGAAGCAATTGCACGTTTAATGGGCACAATGAAAGAAGCTGCGGCAGGCAAACTTGTTCGCACTTTTGCGGCATTACGCGACAAATTACAAGAAGCAGCTTAATCATTAAGCGTTTCTTACTTCATTTAACTTTATTAATTTTAGGAATTGATTGTTATGTCATTAACTAACGAACAAATCATTGAAGCGATTGCTTCTAAATCTGTAACTGAAATCGTTGAATTAATCGCAGCGATGGAAGAAAAATTCGGCGTTTCTGCAGCAGCAGTAGCAGCAGCTCCAGCAGCTGGCGGCGCAGCAGCAGCGGCAGAAGAAAAAACTGAATTCGACGTAGTTCTTGCTGAAGCTGGTGCTAACAAAGTAGCAGTTATCAAAGCAGTACGTGGTGCAACTGGTTTAGGCTTAAAAGAAGCTAAAGACTTAGTTGAATCTGCTCCAGCTAACTTAAAAGAAGGCGTTTCTAAAGAAGAAGCTGAAGCACTTAAGAAAGAATTAGAAGAAGCTGGTGCAAAAGTAGAAATCAAATAATTTTTGATTTACTTATGTCCTGTTTCTCAGGCTTAATGGCTGGTGGTTTACCATCAGCCATTTTGTGCTATCAAAAAACAGCACAAAAAACAGATAGGCATTTTCCGTTTAATGGTATCTGTTTCCACTTAAATTAATCAGACGTTTTAATTTAAGTAACCCACTACAGAAGTAAGGTTCAGAGTGCGGTATCCGAAACGGCGTCAATCTCCGATATAAATAAAAACGTCAATCAATTTGACCGCACTTTTTTTATATCAACTCGGTCTCACTAAAATTTACAGAGGAAAACCAATAATGGGTTACTCCTATACTGAGAAAAAACGAATTCGTAAAGACTTCGGCAAACGTCCGCAAGTTTTAAATGTACCTTATTTATTAACCATCCAATTAGATTCTTTTGATAAATTCATTCAAAAAGATCCTGAAGGTCAACAAGGCTTAGAAGCTGCATTCCGTTCTGTTTTCCCAATCGTAAGCAATAACGGTTATACAGAATTACAATATGTTGATTACCGTTTAGAAGAGCCAGAATTTGATGTACGTGAATGTCAAATTCGTGGTTCAACTTATGCAGCAGGTTTACGCGTAAAATTACGTTTGGTCAGCTACGATAAAGAATCTTCATCACGCGCAGTCAAAGACATTAAAGAAAGCGAAGTATATATGGGTGAAATCCCATTAATGACTGACAACGGTACTTTTGTTATCAATGGTACTGAGCGTGTTATCGTTTCACAATTACACCGTAGCCCGGGCGTATTCTTTGATTCTGACAAAGGTAAAACACACTCTTCAGGTAAAGTGCTTTATAACGCACGTATTATCCCTTACCGTGGTTCTTGGTTAGATTTCGAATTTGATCCAAAAGATAACTTATATGCGCGTATTGACCGCCGTCGTAAATTACCGGCAACCATTATTTTACGTGCGTTAGGTTACACGGTTGAAGAAATCTTAAACTTATTCTTCGATAAAGTAACTTTCGAAATCGCTGGCAATAAATTACTCATGACATTAGTGCCAGAACGTCTACGTGGTGAAACGGCGACATTTGATATTGAAGCAAATGGCAAAGTCTATGTAGAACGCGGTCGTCGTATTACAGCTCGTCACATCAAAGCATTAGAAAAAGATAATGTGACACAAGTTGAAGTACCAACTGAATATATTGCAGGTAAAGTTGCAGCGAAGGATTACGTTGATCTTGAATCAGGTGAAATCATTTGCCCAGCAAATGGCGAGATTTCTTTAGAAGTGTTAGCGAAATTATCGCAAGCAGGCTATAAAGTGATCGAGACATTATTCACTAATGACTTAGATTACGGTCCGTATATTTCTGAAACATTACGTGTTGATCCAACTTATGATCGTGTAAGTGCGTTATATGAAATTTATCGTATGATGCGTCCAGGTGAACCACCTACACCAGAATCTTCAGAAGCATTATTCAATAACTTATTCTTCTCTGCAGAACGTTATGATTTATCTGCAGTAGGTCGTATGAAGTTTAATCGCTCGTTAGGTATTCCTGAAGGCGAGGGTACGGGTATTTTAAGTAACGACGATATCATTCGTGTGATGAAAAAACTTATCGATATCCGTAATGGTCGTGGTGAAGTGGATGATATCGACCACTTGGGTAACCGTCGTATTCGTTCTGTGGGTGAAATGGCAGAAAACCAATTCCGTATTGGTTTAGTTCGTGTAGAAAGAGCGGTTAAAGAGCGTTTATCTTTAGGCGATTTAGATGCGATCACGCCACAAGACTTAATTAATCCAAAACCAATTTCTGCTGCAGTGAAAGAATTCTTTGGTTCTTCACAACTTTCGCAATTCATGGACCAAAACAACCCATTATCAGAAGTGACACACAAACGTCGTATTTCTGCATTAGGTCCAGGCGGTTTAACGCGTGAACGCGCAGGCTTTGAGGTGCGTGACGTACATAACACCCACTATGGTCGTTTATGTCCAATTGAAACCCCTGAAGGTCCAAACATCGGTTTGATCAACTCACTTTCTGCGTTTGCTCGTACGAACGATTACGGTTTCTTAGAAACCCCATATCGTAAAGTAGTGAATGGTCAAGTAACCGAAGAAATAGAATACTTATCTGCAATTGATGAAGCAAACTACATCATTGCACAGGCGAACTCAAATCTTGATGAGAACAATCGTTTTACAGATGCATTTGTTACTGCACGTGGTGAACGTGGTGAATCTGGTCTTTATAAACCAGAAGAAATTCATTATATGGACGTTTCAACCCAACAAGTCGTATCTGTGGCTGCAGCGTTAATTCCATTCTTAGAGCATGACGATGCGAACCGTGCCTTAATGGGTGCGAACATGCAACGTCAGGCGGTCCCTACTTTACGTGCTGATAAGCCGTTAGTAGGTACAGGTATGGAAAAACCAATCGCACTAGACTCTGGTGTGGCGGTTGTAGCAAAACGAGGTGGTACAGTTCAATACGTTGATGCATCTCGTATCGTTATCAAAGTAAATGAAGATGAAACTGTAGCTGGCGAAGCGGGTATCGATATTTATAACTTAATTAAATACACTCGTTCTAACCAAAATACCTGTATCAACCAAATTCCTTGTGTGAATTTAGGCGATCCAATTAACCGTGGTGAAGTATTAGCAGATGGTCCTTCAACAGACTTAGGTGAATTAGCATTAGGTCAAAATATCCGTGTGGCGTTCATGCCTTGGAACGGTTATAACTTCGAAGACTCAATGTTAGTTTCTGAGCGTGTTGTACAACAAGACCGTTTCACAACAATCCACATTCAAGAGTTATCTTGTGTGGCACGTGATACTAAATTAGGTTCTGAAGAAATCACTGCGGATATTCCAAACGTAGGTGAATCTGCATTAAGCAAATTGGATGAATCAGGTATAGTTTATGTGGGTGCTGAAGTGAAAGGTGGTGACATCTTAGTCGGTAAAGTAACCCCTAAAGGCGAAACACAATTAACACCAGAAGAAAAATTGTTACGTGCAATCTTCGGTGAAAAAGCCTCTGATGTGAAAGACTCTTCATTACGCGTACCAAACAGCGTAAGCGGTACTGTAATCGACGTTCAAGTCTTCACCCGTGATGGCGTAGAAAAAGACAAACGTGCATTAGAAATTGAAGAAATGCAGTTAAAACAAGCT
>JAGZBU010000047.1:0-9448 GCA_018369675.1 Parahaemophilus parainfluenzae
ATTGCATTAAATCGCTTTAAAGTGACCGCACTTTGTGCCTATATGCTGGTGGGAACAATCTTATGGGCTTCGGTATTAAAATCAGGCGTACATGCCACTCTTGCAGGGGTTATCATCGGATTTTGTATTCCATTGAAAGGCAAAAATGGCGAAACTCCATTACATGACTTTGAACACATTCTTGCCCCTTGGTCATCTTTTGTTATCCTACCATTATTTGCATTTGCCAATGCGGGGGTAAGCTTCGATGGCATTGATCTCAGCATGCTGACATCTCCATTATTGCTCGCGATTTCGCTTGGCTTAATTATCGGAAAACCACTTGGTGTATTTGGTTTCAGTTATCTTTCCGTTAAACTGGGCATTGCAAAGCTTCCTCAAGGTATCGACTTCAAACAAATTTTTGCCGTAGCGATTTTATGTGGCATTGGCTTCACCATGTCTATGTTCTTAGCCAGCCTTGCCTTCAATGCTGATGCCGGTGAAAGCATTAACGCCCTTTCTCGATTAGGGATCTTATTAGGCTCCACGGTTTCTGCGATTGTGGGGTATATGACATTAAAAGCCACAACAAAGTTACCGAAATAATCACGTCTTAATAAAAAATCCTTTGCCACTTTAGCAAAGGATTTTCTTTTTTATTTACACAACTATAACAAAATCCCACTCTCTGCTTTGGTAAAATTCATTACAAACAAGCTCTTATAAGTGCGAACATGATATTCACCGGTTAGAACGCGACGGGTAAATGAATGGTAGCTTTCCATACTTTCGGCGTGAATAAGCAACATAAAATCATAATCACCTGAAATCTCATAACAGCTCACCACATCAGTTTCTTGGCGCATTTTTCGTTCAAACAACTCTTGAAAGCGAGAATGTTGGTTGTCCATTTCCACCATCACAAAAACACTAATACCTCTACCCACTGCCTTTGGTGATACCACTGCTACTTGTTTGGTAATAACCCCTTTTTCTGTCAGTAATTGAATTCGACGCTGACAGGTTGCTACCGAGCTATGCACTTTTTCCGCAAGCTCTTTTAACGGTAAAGTCGCATCTTGTTGGAGGATATTTAAAATATCCCGATCTAATTTATCTAATTCCATGTTTAATCCTTGAAAATAAATGCAGAATAACACTTAAACTTGGGAAAAATAATCATCAATCATTTTATATTGAGAAAATTTACCACGCCAGACTTTTATAATGAAGCTATCAAACCTAAGGAAATGATAAAAATGGCTCAAGGTATTTTTCTCGGCATCATCTCGCAATTTTTATTTGGATTGCTCTATCTATTCAGTTTATGGCTACAGCCGCTTAACGGTACGGATGTGTTTGCTTGGCGAATGGTGATGATGGTCTTCGGGTTATTTTTAATTATCTTCCCTACAGTGGGTTGTCGTTCATTATCAAAATTAGTCAATGAAACCTTAGGCAAAGACAAAAAACGTTGGATGTTGTTTTTGCTCGGCACGCTCGATGCCGGCAGCCAATTTTGGTTATTTATGTGGGCGCCCGTTAATGGCGAAGGGGTCAACATCGCTATGGGATATTTTTTATTCCCATTAGTGATGGCATTACTTGGACGCATCTGGCTGAAAGAAACCCTTTCCACCATTCAAATTATTGCCTTGTGCATCGCTGCTTGCGGTGTAGCACATGAGCTTTGGCACAATCAAACCTTTTCATGGAGCAGCCTTTGGGTATGCCTAGTTTATCCCTATTATTATTTAAGCCGTAAAGCCATGAAAATCCCAGCATTGCAAGGTATCACGCTTGATGTGTGCTTCATTGCCATTCCTTGCCTCATTTATTTGCTCATACAAGAGCGGCAATTGTCTTTTGTAATCAGTGAAAGCCAATATTGGTATTTATTGCCTGCATTAGGTTTAGTGAGTGCAATCAGTTTGTCTGCCAATTTAAAATCAAGCCAACAAATTCCCGTCAGTGTGTTTGCCGTGCTCAGTTATCTCGAACCTACGTTGATCTTTTTAATCGCAATATTCTGGCTTAACACGCAAGTCTCCCCTTCCGATTACTTCACTTATGTGCCAATTTGGGCAAGTTTAATTTTGCTTGGCGTAAATGGCTTAATGAAAAAACGTCATTAAAATTGACCGCACTTTTATCTGAACAAGTGCGGTCATTCTTGAAATAATTTTAATTCACGTTCATAATGAACGAACATTCATATTTTATAGACTGAAGCTTTTTTTACTTCAACATTTTCCGATAAGGCTCGCATTATGTCCGATCAACATTCTGATATACAAAACTCTTCCAATAATAAATCTCAGCAACGTAAAAAAGGACTTTCTATTTTTATTCTTTTGCTTCTTTTGATTTCGATCGGCTCTGCGGCTTATTGGTATTTCTTTATTAAAGGCTTTGAAGAAACGGAAGATGCCTATGTGAGCGGCAATCAGGTAATGGTATCGGCGCAGGTAGCGGGGAATATTTCGAAAATTAATGTCGATAATATGGATCCCGTACAAGCGGGTAACGTGTTATTAGAACTGGATGATACCAATGCCAAATTGAGTTTTGAGCAAGCTAAAAGCAATTTAGCCAATGCCGTTCGCCAAGTTTCACAACTGAATTACACCGTAAAACAATTAAAATCTGCTGTTCGTGCGAATGAAATTACCCTTGCTCAAGCACAAGGAAACTTGAACCGTCGCGTTCAATTAGTGAAAGATGGGGCGATTGATAAAGAATCTTTCCAACACGCCAAAGAAGCGGTTGAGCTCGCCAAAGCAAACTTAACAACTTCACAAAACCAACTTGAGGCCAATCAAGCCTTATTGCTAGACGGACCTTTAAGTGAACAACCCCAAATTCAAAGTGCGGTCAGTAATTTGAAACAAGCTTGGTTGAATTTAGAACGCACAAAAATCCGCAGTCCAATTAAAGGCTATGTGGCTCGCCGCAATGCGCAAGTGGGTCAAGCGGTGTCTGTTGGTGGTGCATTAATGGCAGTGGTGACTACCGATCAAATGTGGTTAGACGCCAACTTCAAAGAAACACAATTAACCCATATGCGAATTGGTCAACCGGTTAAAATTCACTTCGATCTCTACGGAAAAGATAAAACCTTTGATGGAAAAGTGGTGGGGATTGAAATGGGTACGGGAAGTGCATTCTCATTATTGCCTACTCAAAATGCGACGGGAAACTGGATCAAAGTGGTGCAACGCGTGCCTGTACGAATTCAATTGGATCCGCAACAGCTTGCTGAAAATCCATTACGCATCGGACTTTCTGCGACTGTGAAAGTAAATGTGAGTGATAGTAAGGGTGAAACCTTGCGTGACCAAGCGCCTGCTACAACGCTTTATTCCACAAATGTACTGCAATATGATGAAAGTGCGGTCAATAATTTGATCGAATCTATTATTCGCGACAATAGCTATTAGGTTCCGTTATGCCGCAATCTCATTTCAAGCCGCTGCAAGGCGGTGCGTTAGCGATGCTTACATTGGTGCTTTCATTAGCCACCTTTATGCTCGTGCTAGACTCCACCATTGCTAACGTAGCCATTCCAACCATTGCAGGTGATTTGGGTGCCTCGTCGAGCCAAGGAACGTGGGTGATTACCTCGTTCGGTGTGGCAAATGCGATTTCGATCCCGATTACAGGCTGGCTGGCAAAACGTTTTGGTGAAGTGCGGTTATTTTTAATCGCAACGCTATTATTCGTGCTAGCCTCTTGGCTTTGTGGTATTGCAAATAGCTTGGAAATGCTGATCGTTTTTCGCGTCCTTCAAGGTGCGGTAGCCGGCCCAATCATCCCCCTTTCTCAAAGCTTATTATTAAATAACTACCCGCCTGAAAAACGCGGAATGGCATTGGCATTTTGGTCAATGACCATCGTGGTCGCCCCAATTTGTGGCCCGATTTTAGGTGGTTGGATCAGCGATAATATTCATTGGGGTTGGATTTTCTTTATTAACGTTCCGATTGGGCTTGCCGTTGTCTTAATCAGTTGGAAAATTTTAGAAGGCCGAGAAAGCAGAATTTCTCATCAACCTGTTAACACTGTCGGACTGATTTTGTTAGCACTCGGTGTGGGTGCGTTGCAATTAATGCTGGATCAAGGGCGCGAGCTAGACTGGTTTAATTCCACTGAAATTGTGGTGCTTACCATTATCGCGGCGGTAGGTTTAATCGCCCTCATTATTTGGGAACTCACAGACGATAATCCGGTTGTGGATGTTTCCTTATTTAAATCCCGAAATTTCACCGTAGGTTGTGTTTCAACCAGCCTTGCTTTCTTGGTATATTCAGGGACGGTCGTGCTTATCCCGCTTCTGCTCCAACAGGTTTACAACTATACAGCAACATGGGCGGGACTTGCGGCAGCTCCAGTAGGATTATTGCCGATTCTACTTGCACCGATTATCGGGAAATTCGGCAATAAAATTGATATGCGTATTTTAATCACCGTCAGTTTTATGGTTTATGCGCTCACCTTTTATTGGCGAGCCGTGACCTTTGAACCTGAAATGACGTTTATGGATGTGGCATTACCGCAATTTGTGCAAGGCTTAGCCGTTGCTTGTTTCTTTATGCCACTGACAACCATTACCCTTTCAGGTTTACCACCTGAAAAAATGGCTTCGGCGTCGAGCTTATTTAATTTTCTCCGAACCCTTGCCGGCTCAATAGGCACATCACTTACTACTTTTATTTGGTATAACCGCGAAGCCGTGCATCACACGCAACTCACAGAAGTCATTAATCCATATAATCCGATTTCCCAACAATTCTTCCAAACTATGGGGAGTTTTGGTTTAAGTGAAGAACAAACGGCATCATATATTGCCAGACAAATCACTGCTCAAGGCTTTATTATTGGTGCTAACGAGATCTTCTTTGTCTCCGCGATAACGTTCATTTCCTTGGTTGTTCTCATTTGGTTTGCTAAACCACCGTTCAGTAGCAAACATTAAAAACATCCAAAAAAATAACCGCACTTTAATGATGTTCAAAAGTGCGGTTGATTTTTCTAGCCTTTTGCCAAGATGTCTTTTAAGAATCTCGCGGTGTGCGAACCTTTGACTTTGGCGACTTCTTCCGGTGTGCCTGTTGCGATAATTTGGCCACCGCCACTGCCGCCTTCTGGGCCAAGATCTACAATCCAGTCTGCGGTTTTAATCACATCTAAGTTGTGTTCGATCACCACGATAGTATTGCCTTGATCGCGCAAGCGATGTAACACTTCGAGAAGTTGTTTAATATCAGCAAAATGCAGACCAGTTGTCGGTTCATCCAAAATATAAAGGGTTTTACCCGTATCGCGTTTTGAAAGCTCTGTCGCTAACTTAACGCGTTGTGCCTCACCACCTGAAAGCGTGGTAGAAGACTGACCTAAACGAATGTAAGACAAGCCCACATCCATTAGGGTTTGCAATTTACGCGCAATCATTGGGATCGCATCAAAAAACTCGCGCGCTTCTTCTACCGTCATATCTAATACTTGGTGAATAGTTTTGCCTTTGTATCGGATCTCCAAGGTTTCACGGTTATAGCGTTTACCTTTACATTGATCACAAGGCACATACACATCCGGCAAGAAGTGCATTTCAACTTTCAGCACACCATCACCTTGGCATGCTTCACAACGACCACCGCGTACGTTAAAGCTAAAACGTCCTGGATTATAACCACGCGCACGCGCTTCTGGTACGCCCGCAAATAATTCACGAATTGGCGTGAATAAACCGGTGTAAGTTGCAGGGTTAGAACGCGGTGTACGACCGATCGGACTTTGGTTAATATCGATCACTTTATCGAAATATTCCAAGCCTTCAATGGATTTATAAGGCGCAAAATCCGTTTTTTCCGCACGATTTAAGGCGTTTTGAGCCAATGGGAATAACGTATCATTAATTAGCGTTGATTTACCTGAACCTGATACCCCCGTAATACAAGTAAATAAGCCCACTGGGATCTCTAAATTCACACCTTTCAGATTATTCCCTGTCGCACCTTTTAATTTTAGAAGTTTGCTTTTATCAAGTGCGGTTCGTTTTTTCGGAATTTCGATTTTTTCTTCACCCGATAAGAACTTACCCGTAATAGAATTTGGGTTCGCCATGATTTCTTTGGCGGTACCTTGCGCAATCACTTGACCACCATGCACACCTGCCCCTGGGCCAATATCAATAATATGATCGGCTTCTCGAATGGCATCTTCATCATGTTCCACCACAATTACGGTGTTGCCCAAATTACGCAGATGAATCAGCGTATTTAACAGACGTTCATTATCACGTTGATGCAAACCAATAGAAGGCTCATCCAATACATACATGACGCCCACTAATCCCGCACCAATCTGACTCGCAAGACGGATACGTTGCGCTTCACCACCCGAAAGGGTTTCGGCAGAACGAGAAAGGGAAAGATAATTCAAACCCACATTCACTAAGAATTCTAACCGTTCTCTGATCTCTTTCAGGATTTTTTCTGCAATTTGTGCTTTTTGACCGGTTAAAGTAAGCCCTTGGAAAAACTCAAGGCTTTCACCAATGCTTTTCTCTGAAATTTGTGGCAAGTTAATATTACCGATATACACGTTACGAGCTTCTGGACGAAGACGCGAGCCACCACAATCTGCACAAGGGCGGTTGCTGATATTTTTCGCCAATTCTTCGCGCACAGACATAGATTCCGTTTCTTTGTAACGGCGCGCCATATTATTCAAAATCCCTTCAAAAGGATGTTTGCGGATCACTACATCGCCACGGTCGTTCATGTATTGGAATTCAATTTCTTCCTTGCCTGAACCGTGCATCACAATATCTTTAATTTTTTGTGGCAAATCTTCGTATGGCGTTTCAATATCAAATTTATAATGTTTCGCCAACGAGGTAAGCATTTGATAGTAATAGAAATTGCGACGATCCCAACCTTTCACCGCACCGCCCGCGAGAGAAATGCTTTCATTTTGCACCACGCGGCTTTCATCGAAGAACTGCTGAACACCTAAACCATCACAAGTTGGACACGCCCCTGCCGGGTTATTAAATGAGAATAAGCGAGGCTCTAATTCTGGTACAGAATAGCCACAATGCGGACAAGCAAAGTTTGCTGAGAAAACCAACTCTTCAGCTTTAGGATCATCCATATCTACCACAACCGCTGTACCACCAGAAAGCTCCAAAGCCGTTTCAAAAGATTCCGCCAAACGTGTGGCTAAATCTGACCGCACTTTAAAGCGATCCACCACCACTTCAATGGTATGTTTTTTCTGTAAAGCAAGTTCAGGCGGATCAGATAAATCACAGATTTCACCATCAATTCTTGCACGAATATAACCTTGTGCAACCAAGCTATCTAACAGCTTGACGTGCTCACCTTTGCGGTTTTTTACCACGGGCGCAAGCAACATCATTTTGCTTTCTTCTGGCAGGCTTAGGACTTTATCCACCATTTGGCTGATGGTTTGTGCCGTTAATGGCACATCATGATCCGGACAACGTGGCTCCCCTACGCGAGCAAACAGCAAACGCAGATAATCGTAAATTTCTGTGATCGTGCCCACGGTTGAACGCGGGTTATGAGACGTGGATTTTTGCTCAATAGAAATCGCCGGCGACAAGCCCTCAATCGAATCCATATCAGGCTTTTCCATCAAAGAAAGGAATTGACGCGCGTAAGCAGAAAGCGATTCTACATAACGGCGCTGCCCTTCCGCATAAAGCGTATCAAATGCTAAAGAAGATTTGCCCGAACCGGACAAGCCTGTTATCACAATTAATTTATCGCGCGGAATGGTTAAATTGATGTTTTTGAGGTTGTGGGTTCTAGCCCCACGAATGTCGATAGTATCCATAAAAAAAGCGATTGCCTTAAGAAAATAAATTCAAAAATTGCGACCATTATCGCATATTTCAATATCTGTGCAAATATCCAGTTAATTTTTATGGATCTTTTGTTTCTTTTAAGGCAAAATAGCCAAAATTTTTCATCTTATTTCTAAAATATAGAGGATTCTATGGCAGGTATTAATAAAGTAATTATCGTGGGTAATTTAGGTAATGATCCTGAAATCCGCACGATGCCAAATGGCGAAGCGGTAGCAAATATCAGCGTGGCAACAAGTGAAAGCTGGACAGATAAAAACACAGGCGAACGTCGTGAAGTGACCGAATGGCACCGCATCGTGTTATATCGTCGTTTAGCGGAAATTGCGGGTCAATACTTACGAAAAGGTTCACAAGTTTATGTTGAAGGTCGTTTAAAAACCCGTAAATGGCAAGATAACAATGGCCAAGATCGTTACACTACTGAAATCCAAGGTGATAACTTACAAATGTTAGGTGGTCGTAATCAAGATATGGGCGGTTATACACCTGCACAATCAGCACCACAACCAAGCTATCAATCTCGTCCAACACAATCTGCGTCAGCTCCACAAGCTGAGCCACCAATGGATGCATTTGATGACAACATTCCTTTCTAAGTTACATATAATTTAAAAAATAAAAAACAAAAGCGTTTTTCTATGTCACTAGAGCAACGCTTTTTTCTATACATGCAAGCGGTCAGATTTTTATAACTTTTTGCAAAAATTCATGAAATTTCAACCGCACTTTGCCCCTCCCCAAAAGAACCTAGACATCTATGAGGTTCGGATTATTATTCAATTTCGTTATAACTAAAAATCAGCATATATAGTTAACAGTTCTTTCGGTTTTGCTATGTGGTTTGCTACATTTTTACCGTTTTATTTTCACTAGAGGTACAACTATGCAGCATCGCGATCTTTATCCCCACGAAATCTTACAAGATGTCATTGATAAAAGTTATGCTAAGTCGCAAGGACATCTAAAAACACTGTCTATTTTAAGTTTTTTAGGTGGCGGCTATGTGAGTTTTGGTTATATGGCCTATTTAAAAGTCGTGAGCGGTATTCCTCCTGAGTGGGGAGGGCTGGCGACATTACTTGGTGCGGCTGTGTTTCCTATTTGTTTGATTTGTATATTAATCGGTGGTGGTGAATTGGCCACGGGAAACATGATGATGATGGCATTAGGCCGTTTAACAAAAAGAGTAAGCCTTAAAAAATTATTTCGTAACTGGATTGTCGTGAGTTTGGGCAACCTGCTCGGTGCACTGTTTATGGCCTATTTCTTAGGGCATTATGTCGGTTTATCAGAAGGTGCTGCAGCCGCTAAAACCATCGCGATTGCCGAGGCTAAAGTGCAAATGGATTTTGGTCGCGCCTTTGTTTCTGCCATAGCTTGTAACTGGATGGTCTGCATGGGTATTTGGTTCTATTTTGGCGCCAAACAAACCTCCGGTCGTATTCTCGCCATGTGGTTCCCAGTGATGATTTTTGTGCTTATCGGATTACAACACTTTGTCGCCAATATGTTTATTATTCCTGCCGGGATTTTTGCTGGTGCTAATGTGACTTGGAGCCAATTCTTCTT
>JAGZBU010000048.1:0-9379 GCA_018369675.1 Parahaemophilus parainfluenzae
GTAAGCGGTACTGTAATCGACGTTCAAGTCTTCACCCGTGATGGCGTAGAAAAAGACAAACGTGCATTAGAAATTGAAGAAATGCAGTTAAAACAAGCTAAGAAAGACCTTTCTGATGAATTAGAAATCTTAGAAGCTGGCTTGTTTGCTCGTGTACGTAATGTACTTATCGCTGGCGGTATTGATGCGGTTCAATTAGATAAAATGGATCGCACCAAATGGTTAGAACAAACCATTTCTGATGAAGAAAAACAAAACCAATTAGAACAGCTTGCTGAGCAATATGAAGAATTACGTAAAGAGTTTGAACACAAACTTGAAGTAAAACGTAAGAAAATCATTAAAGGCGATGACCTTGCACCAGGTGTGTTAAAAGTGGTTAAAGTTTACCTTGCGGTGAAACGTCACATCCAACCGGGTGATAAAATGGCGGGTCGTCACGGTAACAAAGGTGTTATCTCAAAAATCAACCCTGTGGAAGATATGCCATACGATGAAAACGGTCAACCGGTTGAAATCGTATTGAACCCACTGGGCGTACCGTCTCGTATGAACATCGGTCAGATCTTAGAAACCCACTTAGGCTTAGCAGCGAAAGGTATTGGTGATCAAATCAATGCGATGATCAAACAAAAACAAGATGTTGAGAAACTTCGTGGCTATATGCAAAAAGCATACGATTTAGGTCATGGCGCACAAAAAGTTGATTTAAGCACCTTTAGCGATGACGAAATCATGCGTTTAGCAGAAAACCTACGTAAAGGTTTGCCGGTAGCAACACCAGTGTTTGATGGTGCTGATGAGCAAGAAATCAAAGAAATGTTGAAACTTGGTGGCTTACCAACTTCAGGTCAGATCACGTTATACGATGGCCGTACTGGTGAGAAATTCGAGCGTCCAGTAACCGTAGGTTATATGTACATGCTCAAATTGAACCACTTAGTTGATGACAAAATGCATGCTCGTTCAACTGGTTCTTATAGTCTTGTTACTCAACAGCCACTTGGTGGTAAAGCACAATTCGGTGGTCAACGTTTCGGTGAGATGGAGGTATGGGCACTTGAAGCATATGGTGCTGCTTACACCTTACAGGAAATGTTAACCGTGAAATCCGATGATGTGAACGGCCGTACGAAGATGTATAAAAACATCGTTGGCGGCAACCAGCAAATGGATCCGGGTACACCGGAATCTTTCAATGTAATTATGAAAGAAATCCGTTCACTTGGTTTGAATATCGAGTTAGACGAAGAGTAATCGACAAACCGGTCTTCCTCTGTACGCAGGGGAAGCAAAAGGAAGAAATCGCCGAAGTGCGGTTAAAAAACAAAATATTTTTGACCGTACTTTGAAACCCTTAACTCCGACAGGAGACTATTTGTGAAAGACTTAGTTAAGTTTTTAAAAGCACAATCAAAAACGAGTGAAGATTTTGATGTGATTAAAATTGGGTTAGCTTCTCCAGACATGATCCGTTCTTGGTCATTTGGTGAAGTTAAAAAACCTGAAACAATCAACTATCGTACGTTCAAACCTGAGCGTGATGGTCTTTTCTGTGCACGTATTTTCGGGCCAGTAAAAGATTACGAATGTTTATGCGGTAAATATAAACGCTTAAAACACCGTGGTGTGATTTGTGAAAAATGTGGTGTTGAAGTTACACAAACTAAAGTGCGTCGTGAACGTATGGGTCATATCGAATTGGCTTGTCCAGTTGCACACATTTGGTTCTTAAAATCACTTCCGTCCCGTATTGGTTTATTACTTGATATGCCATTACGTGATATTGAACGTGTGCTTTACTTTGAAATGTACATAGTGACCGAACCGGGTATGACCGATTTGGAACGTGGACAGTTATTAACTGAAGAACAATTCCTTGATGCAGAAGACCGTTGGCAAGATGAATTCGAAGCGAAAATGGGTGCTGAAGCAATTCAAGATTTACTTAAAGGTATTGATCTTGAAGTGGAATGTGAAAAATTACGTGAAGAGTTACAAGAAACTAACTCTGAAACAAAACGTAAGAAAATCACTAAACGCTTAAAATTATTAGAAGCTTTCCAACAGTCTGGTAATAAACCAGAGTGGATGGTGATGACTGTATTACCGGTACTTCCACCAGATTTACGTCCGTTAGTACCATTAGATGGTGGTCGTTTTGCAACTTCTGACTTGAACGATTTATATCGTCGCGTGATCAACCGTAACAACCGTTTAAAACGTTTATTAGATTTAATCGCACCAGATATTATCGTGCGTAACGAAAAACGTATGTTACAAGAATCTGTTGATGCGTTATTAGATAATGGTCGTCGTGGTCGTGCAATTACGGGTTCTAACCGTCGTCCATTAAAATCACTTGCGGATATGATCAAAGGTAAACAAGGTCGTTTCCGTCAAAACTTATTAGGTAAACGTGTTGACTATTCAGGCCGTTCTGTAATCACTGTAGGTCCATACTTGCACTTACACCAATGTGGTTTACCGAAGAAAATGGCATTGGAATTATTCCGTCCGTTTATCTATGCAAAATTAGAAAGCCGTGGTTATGCAACTACAATCAAAGCGGCGAAGAAAATGGTTGAGCGTGAAGACGCGATCGTTTGGGATATCTTGGCAGAAGTTATTCGTGAGCACCCAATTCTATTGAACCGTGCACCGACACTTCACCGTTTAGGTATCCAAGCGTTTGAACCACTTCTAATCGAAGGTAAAGCAATCCAGTTACACCCACTCGTTTGTGCGGCGTTCAACGCGGACTTCGATGGTGACCAAATGGCGGTTCACGTACCATTAACACTTGAAGCTCAGTTAGAAGCACGTGCGTTAATGATGTCAACCAACAACGTACTTTCACCAGCAAACGGTGATCCAATTATCGTTCCATCACAAGACGTGGTGTTGGGTCTTTACTATATGACCCGTGAAAAAGTAAACGGTAAAGGCGAAGGCATGTTATTGCAGGATCCGCGCGAAGCTGAAAAAGCGTATCGTACAGGTGAAGCAGAGTTACATTCTCGCGTTAAAGTACGTATTACTGAATATGTGAAAAATGAAGCTGGCGAATTAGAAGAGAAAACCACATTAACCGATACTACTATCGGTCGTGCAATCTTATGGATGATCGCGCCTAAAGGCATGCCTTATTCATTGTTCAACCAAACATTAGGTAAAAAAGCGATTTCTAAACTCATCAACGAAGCTTATCGTCGTTTAGGTTTGAAAGAAGCGGTAATGTTTGCTGACCATATTATGTATACCGGTTTTGCTTATGCTGCACGTTCTGGTTCTTCTGTGGGTATCGACGATATGGTTATCCCAGAGAAAAAATACGAAATTATTTCTGCAGCGGAAGAAGAAGTGGCAGAAATTCAAGAACAGTTCCAATCTGGTCTTGTAACAGCTGGCGAACGTTATAACAAAGTCATCGATATTTGGGCTGCGGCGAATGAGCGCGTAGCGAAAGCGATGATGGAAAACTTATCTCAGGAAGAAGTCATCAACCGTGAAGGTAATCCTGAGAAACAAGCTTCTTTCAACAGTATCTTTATGATGGCTGACTCTGGTGCGCGTGGTTCTGCAGCTCAGATTCGTCAGTTAGCAGGTATGCGTGGTTTGATGGCACGTCCAGATGGTTCGATCATCGAAACCCCAATTACAGCGAACTTCCGTGAAGGTTTGAACGTACTTCAGTACTTTATTTCAACCCACGGTGCGCGTAAAGGTTTGGCGGATACCGCATTAAAAACAGCAAACTCTGGTTACTTAACTCGTCGTTTAGTTGACGTAGCACAAGACTTAGTGATCGTTGAAGATGACTGTGGTACACACGAAGGCTTAGTCATGACTCCATTAATCGAAGGTGGTGATGAGAAAGTTCCACTTCGCGAATTAGTTTTAGGTCGTGTTGTGGCTGAAGATGTGTATAAACCAGGTACAGAAGAAGTCTTAATTGCACGTAACACTTTATTAGATGAAAAACTTTGTGATGTGTTAGATGCAAACTCAGTGGATAGCGTAAAAGTACGTTCTGTTGTAACTTGTGATACTGACTTCGGTGTATGTGCGAAATGTTACGGTCGTGACTTAGCGCGTGGTCACCTCATCAATCAAGGTGAAGCAGTTGGGGTTATCGCTGCTCAATCTATCGGTGAGCCAGGTACACAGTTAACCATGCGTACGTTCCACATCGGTGGTGCAGCTTCTGCAGCCGCGAAAGAATCTAGCGTACAAATCAAAAACAACGGTACTTTACACCTTGCTAACGCGAAATTTGTTGTTAATGATGAAGGTAAATTAGTGTTAACTTCTCGTAATACTGAATTAACCGTTACAGATGAATTTGGTCGTACGAAAGAACACTATAAAGTGCCTTACGGTACTGTATTGAATAAAGCAGATGGTCAAGAAGTATCAGCGGGTGAAACAGTAGCAAACTGGGATCCACATACCATGCCAGTTGTCTCTGAGGTATCAGGTTTTGTGAAATTCATCGATATCGTGGACGGTTTAACTGTAACTCGTCAAACGGATGAATTAACTGGTCTTTCTTCTATCGTGGTACAAGACGTGGGTGAACGTGCAACAGCAGGTAAAGATTTACGTCCAACCATTAAATTAGTTGATGCAAAAGGTAACGATATCTTCTTACCTGAAACTGACGTTATTGCACAATACTTCTTACCAGGTAAAGCAATTGTAAGTTTAGATGACGGTGCGGAGGTGAAAGTGGGTGAACCACTTGCACGTATTCCACAAGAATCTGTGGGTACTAAAGATATTACAGGTGGTCTTCCACGCGTTGCTGATTTATTCGAAGCTCGTAAACCGAAAGAGCCTGCTATCTTGGCAGAAATTTCAGGTATCGTGTCCTTCGGTAAAGAAACCAAAGGTAAACGTCGCTTGCTAATCACCCCAACTGAAGGTGAAATCTACGAAGAAATGATTCCAAAATGGCGCCAACTCAACGTATTTGAAGGTGAGATGGTTGAACGTGGTGATGTGATTTCTGATGGTGCAGAGACTCCACACGATATCTTACGTTTACGTGGTGTTCGTGCTGTAACTGAATATATCGTGAACGAAGTGCAAGAAGTTTACCGCTTACAAGGGGTAAAAATTAACGATAAACACATCGAAGTTATCGTACGTCAAATGTTACGTAAAGCAGTTATCACCAAAGCTTATGACAGCGAATTCCTCGAAGGGGAACAAGTTGAAGTGGCTCGCGTGAAAATTGTGAACCGTAAACGTGAAGCGGAAGGTAAACCACCAGTTGAGTTCGAACGTGAATTACTTGGTATTACCAAAGCGTCATTGGCGACAGAATCCTTCATTTCTGCAGCATCGTTCCAAGAAACCACTCGCGTGCTTACTGAAGCGGCAGTGGCGGGTAAACGTGATGAATTACGTGGCTTGAAAGAGAACGTAATCGTAGGTCGTTTAATCCCTGCTGGTACTGGTTTTGCGTATCACCAAGGTCGTCACAAAAAACGTATTGTAGACGATGTTGTAATTAAATTGTCTGAAGACGATGAAGCAGCAATTGCTGATGAATTTGTGATGACAGCAGATGATGCAACAACTAACTTAGCAGAAATGCTTAATATGGCAGATGATGCAGAGTAATCGCTAATCGATAAAAGAAAACCCGAGTTTAGGCTCGGGTTTTTTATTATCTTAATACAGAAAGTGCGGTCAGTTTTTGATGCGTTTTTCGTTTGGAAAAGTATCGTAAAAATGACCGCACTTTCTTTTCATCAATAAAAAAGCCACCTTATCGGTGGCTTTGAAATATTGTGCTTAAGCTGAGATTACCAGCCTTTTACAACACCATCTTTAAAGTGTTTTTTCGCTTCTTGGTAAACTTCTTCAGTTTGGTATGCTTTCACGAAATCTTGGATCGCTTTGCTGTCTTTGTTATCAGTACGTGCAACGATGATGTTTACGTATGGAGAATCTTTATCTTCTACGAATACGCCATTATCTTGTGCATTTAAGCCAACTTGACCCGCATAAGTGTTATTTACAACAGCAAGATCAACATCATCTAATGCACGAGCTGCAACAGAGGTATCTACTTCAGAAATTTTTAAGTTTTTCGGATTTTCAACGATATCTGCGACAGTTGAAAGAAGATCGTTAGAATTTTTAAGTTTGATTAAACCTTGTTTTTCAAGAAGGATTAATGCACGACCACGGTTTGATGGGTCATTTGGCACCACAATTTTCGCGCCATCTTTTAATTCATTTACATTTTTGATGGTTTTAGAATAGCCAGCAAGTGGGTAAACAAAGGTGTTACCAACGATCACTAAGTTGTTTAAGTTTTTCGCTTTTACATCTTCATCTAAGTAAGGTTTGTGTTGCATTGCGTTAGCATCTAAATCACCTTTAGATACAGCCGTGTTTGGTAAAGCGTAGTCATTGAATAAAACAAATTCAACATTTAAGTTGTATTTGTCTTTTGCCACTTTTGCCGCGGTTTCTGCTACTTGGTGCTCAGGACCTGCCATTACACCAACTTTGATTGATGTTGGAGCAGGTGCAGTTGATGCAGCATCTGCTTTTTTCTCTTCTTTACAACCTGTTAATACTAATGCTGACGCAATAGCGGTGATAGCAAATAAGTTTTTTAATTTCATGTTTTTTCCTTGTAGTGAATAAAATGGTATAGAAAATAATTAACGGTGATCCACTCGTTTGGCGAGCGTATCGCCTAATTTTTGACTGAGCATCACGATAATCACGATAACAATCGTTGCTGCCCAAGTTACTGATGGCATATTACGATAGACGCCATAGTTAATGGCGAGGCTTCCTAAACCGCCACCGCCTTGTGTTCCTGCCATTGCGGTATAGCCAATTAATGTCACGAAAGTGAGCGTAATAGCATTAATGAGCGTAGGTAAAGATTCGGGCAAATAGAATTTACGAATAATTTGCCAATTGGTTGCACCCATGGCTTTTGCTGTTTCAGTCAAACCGGTTGGAATCTCAAAAAGTGCATTGCTCGTAAGGCGTGCAAAAAATGGTGTTGCAGCTGCACTTAATGACACGATTGCTGCATTCGAACCAATACTACCGCCAGGGAGTAACCAGCTCGTTAGTGGAATTAAAGCAAGTAACAAAATAATGTAAGGGATTGAACGTCCGATATTAATAATGACGTTTAAAAACGCATTGAGTTTTTTGTTCTCTAAAATCGCCCCTTTATTGGTTAAAAAGGTTAAAAAACCAAGTGGTAAGCCTAATAAAGCCGCGATTAATGTCGATAATACTGACATATAAACCGTTTCAACGGTTGATACCGTTAATAAACTTGCAAAATTATCGGGGAATTGTTGGCTAAATGTTGCCCATAAATCATTGAACATAGCCTAGCACCTCTACTCGAACGTTATTTTCCATTAAATAAACTTTGGCTTGCGTAATCGCATCTTCATCACCTTCAACCTCCGCAATGGTAAAGCCAAATTTTACCCCACCGGCATAATCAATTTGTGAGGTTAAGATACTGAGCTCTACGCCAAATTTTTTCGATGCTTGAGAAAGTAATGGCGCATCGACGGAGCGACCAGTAAATTCAAATTTGATGATCGGATACGATTTGGCATGTTTTGGCGTATCAGATAAATTTTCTAAATATTCTTCCGGCAACGTAATGTGGAAAGTTGAACTGATAAATTCTTGGGCCAATTCTGTTTTCGGATTAGAGAAAATTTCGCTAACTGTGCCTTGTTCAATCAGACGGCCTTTATCAATTACGGCAACTTGATCGCAGATGCGTTTAACCACTTCCATTTCATGGGTAATAAGGAGAATGGTGATACCTAAAGTGCGGTTGATTTCTTTTAATAATTTTAGAATGGATTGGGTTGTGGCCGGATCTAATGCGCTAGTTGCCTCATCACAAAGTAAGACTTTTGGATCACTTGCAAGTGCACGCGCAATCGCTACTCGTTGTTTTTGACCACCAGAGAGATTAGCAGGATACACATTATGTTTATCACTTAATCCTACAAGCGCTAAAAGTGCGGTTGTTTTTTCTTGAATTTCTGCTTTCGATTTATTTTCTAATTCAAGTGGTAATGCTACGTTTTCAAAAACGGTTCGAGAGGTCAATAAATTAAAATGTTGGAAAATCATACCGATTTGGCGGCGTGTTTTCACTAATTCAGCGTCAGAAAGTTGAGTCAGATCCACATCATCGATGATCACTGCACCGTGAGTCGGTCTTTCTAATAAGTTTACACAACGGATAAGTGTACTTTTACCAGCACCAGAGGCGCCAATGACACCGCAAATCTGGCCTTTAGGCACATGTAATGAAACATTATCAAGTGCGGTCAGTTTTTTATCTGGAAGTGTAAAAATCTTCGTAATGTTATTTAGCTTAATCATATAAGCCCTTGTTCTCAGTTAATATTTGAATTTCATTTGTATTCTAGACGTCTAGAATGCTGTGTCAATATCTTCAGGGATCTTTTTTAGACATATCAGTTATGACTTATTATTGCTTATATTAATGATAAAAGGGATAATTTTGCCTTAAGAAAAAGATAAATGAGAAAATATATGAAAAAAGCTGTTTTTTTAGATCGCGATGGCACTTTAAATATCGACCATGGGTATGTCCATAAAATTGATGATTTCCAATTTATAGAAGGTAGCATTGATGCATTAAAAGCATTAAAGGAAATGGGATATCTTTTGGTTTTAGTGACCAATCAATCAGGCATTGCTCGTGGATATTTTTCAGAAGATCAGTTTTTACAACTAACAGAATGGATGGATTGGTCATTAGCTGATCGTGGTGTGGATTTAGATAGTATTTATTATTGCCCTCATCACCCAGAAGGGAAGGGTGAATATAAAGAAGACTGTGAATGCAGAAAACCAAAATCAGGTATGTTACTAGAGGCAATTAAAGCGCTGAAAATCGATCCTGCACAATCTATTATGGTTGGCGATAAGATTGAAGATCTTAAAGCAGGCATTGGCGCAAAAGTGAAAACGAATATTTTAGTACGAACAGGTAAACCTATCACTGAAGAGGGAGAGAATCTCGCTGATTATGTTTTGGATTCTATTGCAGATTTGCCAAGAATAGCAAAACGATTAATTAAGTAACAAAAATGATCTATTTTTTGTTCGAATAGGCGAAAAGATCTTCAACTAAGAAAAAATTTACATTTTTTTACAAAAAGATCTTGCAAAGGAGTCTGAAATGCCTATAATACGCCCCACACAACGACGCGCTGTTGTGAGTCTTAGAAAAACCAGTGCGTCGTTCTTTTTTGCTCTTTAACAATATATCAGACAATCTGTGTGGGCACTTGTTGATTGACTTGTTTTAAAAATATTTTTTAATTTT
>JAGZBU010000049.1:0-9314 GCA_018369675.1 Parahaemophilus parainfluenzae
GTAGCTCCCTTTTTCATTTCGCAGTGCTATAATGAGAAGATGATAAGCCTTGTGCAGCTGCGGGTTGTAGCTCCCTTTTTCATTTCGCAGTGCTATAATTTGCACCATAAACGAATGCCATTGCTACATGTTGTAGCTCCCTTTTTCATTTCGCAGTGCTATAATAGGGACACCCAAAAGCCCCGTGCCGTAAGGTTTAGGGGCTTTTGTTTTGTCTAAAAAATGGCTAAAAAAGCAATAACTGATTTGAATTGACCTTTTTTTCTTGCGGTTTTTTCTCTCCCACTAAAATTTCCATACTCGCAAATTGTTTTTCTGTAATAGATAAACATCGAATTGATCCCTCTTCAGGTAAGTGTGCGACGAGTCTTTTATGATGTTTTTCTAACGCATCTCGCCCTTTAATAATTCGAGTGTAAATAGAAAGTTGCAACATTTGATAACCATCTTTAAGTAAAAATTGACGAAATTGGTTTGCAGCCCGCATTTTTGCTTTAGTGGTAACCGGTAAATCGAATAAAACGATCATACGCATAAATACCTCCTCACTCATATTGATATTCCTGCAATGTATCGATCTCTGGTAACTGCAATAATGTGGCATTTTTTTGAATAAGTGCAATTTGTAAAGAGGTAATGGTTTTATCAATAGCAGTCAAAACACTCACTTTTTCCTGGTTAAAGCGCAGTTGATGATGCAAGATTTTGATTAATTGCTGTTTTGATATAGGAGTAAGATTTGTGGTGAGTAATCCTTTTTCGAGCAAGTTCCATACCAGCAAATCAACAAGAGGGCGAAAAGGTTCAATAAAATCATCCGCTAAATTAAAGGCATTAAGTTCGCTATGATGAAATAAGCCTAATTGAGGTAGCCAACCATAAAGCACAAGGCTTCTAGCCACTGCTGAACGAACAACGGTATAAGCATAGTTCAGATGTATATTAATCGCATTATCTTCTTCTTTTCGTCTGAAATGAGAACCGAATAATCCAGAGAAATAAATGACCGCACTTTGTGCCTCAAGATTATCTTTATCACCTGATTTCACTAAATTAGCGAGCTGAAGTAACCGCTCTGATTTTTCTTGATGCTGACAGAGTGATAAGACTTTTGCTTGATTACGAATTTTTTGTTGCACAATACGTTGCCAAAGTTGTTTTTTCAGTGGCAAGCTCGTTTCAAGTTGTAATTTAAGGGTTTTTAATTGTCGATAATATTGATTAAAAGGGAGCCATTGACCACAAGGTAAAAATTGTTCATCACAACTTAATAAAGTGATTCCGTATAAACCGAATGCAGAGAGTAAAGGAAGGGTAATCACCGTTTCTCGGCTTTCCACAACTACAATAGCAATATCTTCTAAAGGAACAGTAAATTCGTTTCCTTCTTGCTGAATAAGCATTTGCTGCTGATGCAAAGAGAGTTTTCCTCCTTTGCTAATGAGAAGACTTCTCCATGTCATAATGTATCCTTACAAAAAAATCCCCATACGTAATACGTATGAGGATTAAGTTGAGATTAACGAACAGCTTGGCGTTTACTTCGCTTACATAAGTTAATGTTTTTTCCAAGTTCATCAATGTGATATTTTTCAATAAATGATTGATTTTTAAAGCTGAATCTAAATGAATTCTTTTCTTTTTTACTAAATCCATCGGGAATTATTGCATTGTCTTGCAATTTTAATATCCATCTAGGTTCATCGTCAGGGCGAATGAAATATGCAAATAAATACTCCGATTTGTTGTTTGGATCAGGTATTTTAATTAAGTCATTTTTAAACAGGCTAAACTGAAATATGTAATTATCATCTAAAAATAAACCAGTAGATGTTTCTTTAGATAAAATCCCTTTTGCGACTTGCCAAGCATAGATATTTACAGCATGATATTTTTTCTCTTTTTTAAATACATCAACTCTAACAATATCTCCATTGTCAGCAATTGTTTTACCATTATTTAATTCAACATATTTATTTTGGGTTTTATACAGCCTGATAGATTTTACTTCTGTCCCACCTTTTTTAAAGAATTTTTCTTTTGAATAGTCTCCGTATTTTGAAAAATGTTCTTTTAATGATTGATAAAGTTCAGGTTCTTTTTCTTTATTAACCATTCTTTCTAAATCTGTTAATTTTAAATTACTTAATCGTTCTTTTTTTATACTTTTTCCTTCACTTAATTTTTTTGGAGAACGCAAAGTTTCCTCATGTGCTTTACCTGTCATTTTGCGTATTGGCATTCGAGATACAAAAAGAGGTTGGACAAATTCATGATTGGCTTGTGGACGATCCGGCAAACTATTTTCTAGATCCAGTTTAGGATTATCACTAAAAATTCGGATTTCAACTTCTTGTTTGAAAAATTGCCATGGTGTAGGGAAGTGTAATGGAATAATTTCACCTGTTTCACGATCTATTCGTTCACCAGTGAATACATCACCTTCTTCAAAACGAACAAAACGTGTGATTTTTTGCTGCATAGCGACGGTTGAGCAAGCGACCACAACGGCATCTAAAGCGTGATGGCGATCATTGTCTTCACGTGATTTTGCTAATCCCCAACGGCTACGAAGTAATGCAGTAATTTGTCCGTTGGAAGCAAATACTTTACGTTTTCCTTCGCCTGTTAAGAGCATATTATCTGCAATAAAGTTACATAAGAAACGAGCAACGTAGCGCGTATCATTTAAGTTACGTTCAATAAAGCCCTTTTCATCAAGCTTTTGGCTTAGGATGCGTTGTTTTTTCGCATAAGGGAATGCAGTTGTTTCAACTAATGCTTTGAAAGCTCTCCAGCGTTCGCTGTTATGTTTACCATCAAGCCATTCAAAAGGGGTTAAATTGCCTTTGTTTTGATTTTCATTAGCAAGCACCAGTACTTTATTGTTGAAGCTATCATCCCAAGTGCGGGAAAACGGTAGGGCGTGATCGACTTCTACATAGCCTTTTTCTAATAAACGGTGCAATTCGATAGGTTTGCCGGAATATAAACATTTTGCATTTTGTTGTTTATAAAGTCGCATTTTTAAAATGTCTTTGGCTTTAGGTTCACCTGCAAAATGAGGGAAGTACTCTTTAAATTCCTTGATTGCGTTTTCACGCTGTTTACGATTTTCTTCCTGACGTTTTTCTAGTTCACGACGATCTTTGTAAGATTTGCCAACTTCTCGTCCCGTTTCAATATGAATACGAGCTGGCGAACCATATAATCTCACTACGCCATTAATCACTTTACGAGCCTGCGTGAGTGTTCTTAAAACCACAGGATTACGGATTTCATCAGCTGGAATTTGTGGTAAGAAGTGATGGTTTTCTTCTGTTTTTTTACCATAATGATCGCCATAAATTTCACGACAAGCCTCGTCATAGCGTAGCCCTTGTTGCATTAATGGCAGAAGTTTATATAAAGCTTTAAGAGATAATTGGATAAATTTATCAAAACTAAGATTTTCCAATAAGGCATTTAATACAGGTTGAGAGAGTTTGCCCGCTAAGTAAGCACTGATATCTTCATCAGTTTTATATAATGAAAATGCCGTACCAATTTCATCTAATAATGTTGGATTTGCCTTTAATTCTGCCCATTCAGCTTTTAGGTTATTACCTTCTAATACCTTGCGAATTTGGTGATAGGCTTTCATTTCCATCAGAGTTGTTTTAGTTTCAATGGCTTTTTTATCTTCACCGGAATAACGGAGACCTTTAAAGATTGCATCATCAGATAAATTTAATATTGAACGCACTTGTGCATAAGTTAATTTGGCTTTTTCATAAGGTTGCTCGATTAACATTAAACGTTCATTATCACTTAAAGCACGCTCTAAGCCATTTTCTTGAATACGCAAATTATTTAATTTTGTTATCCAAACAAAGCGTTCTGCAGTATAGGTATTTTTAGCCGCCTTATATTCATCTTCAAAAGTACATTTACCGAGCATTTTTAAAATGTCTTCACCAGATAAGGTAGGCTTTTGCCACATTAAAAGTGCGGTTAAATTTTCTAATAATTTTTCTGAAGCGAATGGATTACCAAAGTGTTGTTGACGAGAGAAAAGAAGTTCCATTTCGGCGAGTAAGTCTAGTCGGCTAAATGTGTGAGTATAGGCGCCTTGCTGGTTACGGATATGACCTTCTTCGACCTCAAATTTTTTTACAGCAAGTTCCGCAGGCGTGCGATATGTAGCTTGTTGCAGTAATTCATGGTTACTGGCTACACCGCTTAATAACGCGCCTAGCTCTTTATTTTCGCTTTTACTTTCATTTTTACGCTGAGATAAATAACCACGGTGCTTAATTAAATGTAATAATACTGCAGCCCATTCTTGGCGTTCTAGTTTTCGATCTAGACCTTCTACACGTAGCTGCCAAACTTGATGAGGAAGACGTTCATCAGTGGATAATAGGATATTTTCTGATTTTAGAAGTCGTTTTGCTTTTTTCAGGCGAGTAACACGACGTTGAGTTAATCGACGAGCGGAGCGGGCTAAACGGCGAGAAAGTGCGAGGCTTTCACCTGTTTTGGGTACTTCTGCTCGTTCGAAAGTACGTACACCAACATCAATTAAACGTAGAGGATTCTCTTTTTTATCAATTTCAACTACAGCCCAGCCAACAGAGGCGATACCAAGGTCGAGGCCAAGGATATAATGTAAGTTTTTATTTTCCATAAGGTTGGTTCCTTTTTATTAGTTTTTTTGTTTAAATTTTAACAGATTTTTGTATAAAAAATATATTGACGATAAAAAAATAAATAGATAGAATTCACCTCGTTGTAATGGCACTGCGAAATGAAAAACGTTGTTACAATAAGAGAAAAGATTTCTCGCAAAGCTCTGTCCCTTGAAATGTAAGTTTCAAGGGACATCTTTTTTCTACTTATTTAGAAAATAAAGATGTGAGAGTAGGTTAACAAAAACAAAAAAACGCTTAATAAAATTATTAAGCGTTTTTTTATTGACGAAAATTTATAAAATTTTGACCGCACTTTATAGGAAATTATTTAGCTTGTTTCTTCGCTTTTTTCCATTTCCAAAATAGGAATAGGACTAAAATACCGATTAGGATATAAATAACAAGTTGGCCTTTTTTAATTTGCTCGTGTAACCAATCTAGGTTTTTCGCACCAAATTCACCAAGGTAAACCCAAATTGGTACAGAAATAATAGCCGCACAGAAATCAATTAATACAAAGCGTGTGTAACTGACGCGGCGGGTAATACCTGAAACCATATAAATTGGTGCGCGTAATCCTGGAAGAAAACGAGCCACAAATAAAACACGGTTGCCGTATTGGGCAAATTTTTCACGCACCATTTTGAGGCGTTCTAATGTGACGATTTTACGCATTGGGCGGAAACGTAAAATACGCGTTCCGTAAATGCGACCAAGCCAGTACATGGTTGAATCGCCAGCAAGTACGCCAATCATACTCACGACTAACATTAAGTGGGAATTGACGCTTTCAGGATAGAGGCCAGCGATTACACCGCCGGATACAAGTGTGATATCTTCTGGAATAGGTACACCAAAACCACAAATAATCAGAACAAATAGCACCGCCCAATAACCGTAATCGGTAAAAAAGCTGATAAGAAATTCCATTTGAAACCCACTTACAATCAGTTAGTTAAAATTAATTAAAAATTGGGATTTATTTTAATCGCTTTGCCTTGAAAAGCCTAGAAAAAATTTGCTGTGTAAATTTGCATTGTGGGGCTGAATATTTTATAATCCGTCGCTCTCAAAGTTTGTCTTTGAGCAAATTTAGGAAAATTGCTGGGTCGCCTGCAATTTTTTATTTTAAACTTTTAATCAAGAGAACATTAAAATGGCATTTAAATTTAACGCTGAAGTTCGTCAAGCGCAAGGTAAGGGTGCGAGCCGCCGCCTGCGTCACAACGGTCAAATCCCTGCAATCATTTATGGTGGCAGCGAAGCACCTGTTTCAATCATCTTAAATCACGATGAATTAAACAACGCACAAGCTCACGATTCTTTCTATAGCGATGTAATCACTTTAGTGGTTGAAGGTAAAGAAGTTGCAGTGAAAGTTCAAGCAATGCAACGTCACCCATTCAAACCAAAATTGGTTCACATTGACTTCAAACGTGCTTAATTTTTAGCTTGTGATAAGAACACCAATAATGATGAGTTATTGGTGTTTTTTCTTTTCGGGCAAAGTGCGGTCAAATTTGAAATCGTTTTAGGAGTATTTTCCAATGAAGATAGCCTTAGGCATTGAATATAACGGAAAACAGTATTGTGGCTGGCAGCGACAAGAGAAAGTGCGTAGTGTACAAGAAGAATTAGAAAAAGCGTTATCTTTTGTGGCAAATGAAAAAATTGAAGTATTTTGTGCGGGCAGAACAGACTCTGGTGTGCATGGCTCGGGGCAAGTGGTGCATTTTGAAACCACAGCAGTTCGTCCAGAAAAAGCTTGGGCATTTGGTACCAATGCGAATTTGCCTGATGATATTTCAGTGAGTTGGGCAAAAGTGGTGGATGATGAATTTCACGCTCGTTTCTCGGCAACCGCGCGTCGCTATCGTTATATTTTGTATTGTAATAAATTGCGTTCAGCCATTTTGCCGGAAGGGATTACCCATTGCCATTTAGATTTAGACGAAAAGAAAATGCACCAAGCGGGGCAGTTTTTATTGGGCGAAAATGATTTTTCTTCTTTCCGTGCGGCACAGTGTCAATCAAATACCCCTTGGCGAAATGTGCATCATTTAAATGTGGTGCGAAAAGGGCAGTACATTATTGTGGATATTCAAGCGAATGCCTTTGTGCATCATATGGTACGCAACATTGTGGGAAGCTTGATTGAAGTTGGTGCCAGCAATCAACCTGTTGAGTGGATAAAATGGTTGTTAGAGCAAAAAGATCGCAAATTAGCGGCGCCAACAGCGAAACCCGAAGGCTTATATTTAGTCAATGTCATTTACCCTGAAAAATTTGCGATTCCACAGAAAAATTTAGGACCGTTGTTTTTAGAAGATAATCTCATCTGACTAGCAAATTTCGCTAAATTATGATTAAATACGCAAACTTTTCTAGTTAATAAAAAAGGTAAAAAATGAGCTGGATTGATAGAATTTTTAGCAAAGGAACCTCTTCCTCTGCATCACGTAAAGCTAACGTACCAGAAGGGGTTTGGACAAAATGTACCTCTTGTGAACAAGTTCTTTACGGTGAAGAAGTAAAACGTAATTTGTATGTTTGTCCAAAGTGCGGTCATCATATGCGTATTGATGCTCGTGAGCGCCTTTTAGCCTTGTTAGATGAAGGGTCAAGCCAAGAATTATCGGCTGATTTAGAACCAAAAGATATTCTTAAATTTAAAGATTTAAAAAAATATAAAGATCGTATTTCTGCAGCTCAAAAAGAAACGGGCGAAAAAGATGCGTTAATCACAATGACAGGTACACTTTACAATATGCCGATTGTTGTTGCTGCTTCAAACTTTAGCTTTATGGGCGGCTCAATGGGATCAGTTGTGGGTGCAAAATTTGTGAAAGCAGCAGAAAAAGCAATGGAATTAAATTGTCCGTTTGTTTGTTTCTCTGCAAGTGGTGGTGCTCGTATGCAAGAAGCACTTTTCTCCTTAATGCAAATGGCGAAAACCAGTGCAGTATTAGCAAAAATGCGTGAAAAAGGCGTACCGTTTATTTCTGTATTAACCGACCCAACATTAGGTGGGGTATCTGCAAGTTTTGCGATGTTAGGTGATGTAAACATTGCTGAGCCAAAAGCATTAATCGGTTTTGCGGGCCCACGTGTTATCGAACAAACCGTACGTGAAAAATTACCGGAAGGCTTCCAACGCAGTGAATTCTTACTCGAGAAAGGGGCGATTGATATGATCGTGAAACGTTCAGAAATGCGTTCAACCCTTGGAAACCTTTTAAGCAAACTCACTAATCAACCTTCACCTTTTGTTGAAGTAGAAGTTGTTGAACATGAGTAATACAATGAATTTAAAAGCCACTTCGCCACTCGCTGAGTGGCTTTCTTATTTGGAAAACAGTCACTTTAAAGCCATTGATTTAGGGCTAGAGCGTATTAAGTCAGTAGCAGAAGAATTGGACCTTTTGAATCCCGCACCTTATGTGATCACGGTAGGGGGAACAAATGGTAAAGGCACGACTTGTCGTTTGCTTGAAACCATTTTGTTAAATCATGGTTTGCGTGTTGGCGTGTATTCCTCACCTCATTTATTGCGTTATAACGAACGTGTTCGTATTCAAAATCAAGACTTGCCGGATGAAATGCATACCGCTTCTTTTGATTTCATCGAAAAGCATAAAACGCAGTCCCTCACTTATTTTGAATTTAGCACCTTATCAGCTTTGCATTTATTCAAACAAGCGAAGCTTGATGTCGTGATTTTAGAAGTAGGGCTTGGTGGACGTTTAGATGCAACCAATATTGTCGATAATGATCTGGCGGTTATCACCAGTATTGATATTGATCATACAGATTTTCTAGGTTCAACTCGCGAAGAAATTGGCTTTGAAAAAGCGGGGATTTTCCGTGCGAATAAACCGGTTGTAATTGGCGAACCCAATGTTCCGCAGCCTATGTTAGAACAAGCGGAGAAATTACATTGCCACGTTTCACGCCGAGATGTCACTTGGTCGTTTAAAGCCAATGAGCAAACTTGGATGTGGCAGAGCAATAAAGTGCGGTTAGAAAATCTGCCGTTTTGCCAAATTCCATTAGCTAATGCGGCAACAGCTTTGGCTGCTGTTGAACAGATGCCTTTTGATATTTCTGTCGAGACCATTAAACGTTCATTAATTGAAGTGGAATTAGTGGGTCGTTTCCAACAATTGAAAGGTAATCAATTAGAAAAATTGGCAGATCGCTTGAATATGCCTTATTCACAGTTACCAAAAGTGATCATCGATGTTGGGCATAATCCTCATGCGGCAAAATATTTAGCCGAAAAATTGACCGCACTTAAAACACAAATTTCAGGTCGAATCATTGCCGTTTGCGGAATGTTAAAAGATAAAGATGCCGAGTCGGTGTTTACCCAACTTATTTCCGTTATTGACCAATGGCATTGTGTCACATTAGGCGGTTACCGTGGTCAATCGGGTGATGACTTAAATACAAAATTAACATCAGTTTATCCATCAGCAAGAAGTGTTTCTGAAGATTCTGTTGTTGAAGGGGTGAAAAGAGCGGTTAAAACTGCGGATAAAGATGACATTGTGCTGGTATTTGGATCTTTCCACACCGTAGGGGAATTTTTAGAATATTTAGCATAATAGATATGAAAAATAATGAAGGCTGGTTTTGACC
>JAGZBU010000006.1:0-66836 GCA_018369675.1 Parahaemophilus parainfluenzae
CTTGCGTGGTTCATATTCTCTTAAAACGGCTCGTAATCTTTATGCATCAGTGATCACAAATCCAAATGCAGAAGAATGGTTGGCACAAAACTTAAAAACACTCACTGACAATTACGATACGACGGCCATTATGGCAATGCCATACATGGAAAATGAGCAGCCTATTTCACAAAAAGAAGCCTATCAATGGTTTGCGTCTCTCATTGAAAATGTGAAAGCCCAAGCGCCATTAGAAAAAGTCTTATTTGAATTCCAAGCGGTGAATTGGCGGACTCAAAAGCCAATTCCTGAATCCGAATTGATTGATTGGATGACGCTATTACAAAAAAATCATATTTATAGCTATGGCTACTATCCGGATAACTTTTTAACAAATCAACCGGATCTGAACAAAATGAAACCGTATTTTTCCGTAAATACGAATGCAGGAAAACAATAAGGATTGACTTATGAACCAACAATTCTTAGAAGCCGTGAGTATCTTCGTATTCATGTATCCTGCCGGAATGGCGATATATTGGGTGACTGCAAGTCTGTGTTATTACCTTTTTATGGAAGGAAAACTTGGGCAACCAACTTTCCAACAAATGCCAAAAGAACGTGTTCCGATGGTCAGCATTATGGTGCCTTGCTATAACGAAGGGGACAATTTAGATGAAGCCATTCCTTACTTGCTCGAACTCAGATACCCAAACTATGAACTGATCTTTATCAATGATGGCAGTAAAGATAACACGGGCGAAATTATTGAGCGTTGGGCAAAAGCTGACGAACGCATCGTGGCGCTTCACCAAGAAAACCAAGGTAAAGCCAGTGCATTAAATCATGGCTTGTTAGTTGCTAAAGGTGAATATGTAGCTTGTATTGATGGCGATGCAGTATTGGATTTCGATGCGATCGATTACATGGTGCAATCCCTCGAATTAAACCGTGCTTATGGCGCCGTTACTGGCAATCCACGCGTACGTAACCGCAGCACCATTTTAGGTCGTCTACAAGTTTCTGAATTTAGCTCCATTATCGGTTTAATCAAACGTGCTCAAAGTCTGATGGGAACCATTTTCACCGTATCCGGCGTATGTTGTCTCTTCCGTAAGGATGTGATGGAAGAAATTGGTGGCTGGAGTACCAATATGATCACCGAAGATATTGATGTCAGTTGGAAAATTCAAACGGCAGGTTACAACATTATGTATGAACCGCGCGCTTTATGTTGGGTATTAATGCCTGAACGTCTTTATGGCTTATACAAACAGCGTTTACGCTGGGCACAAGGTGGAGCAGAAACCATTCTCAAATATTTCCCTCAGGTCTGGCGCTGGAAAAACCGTCGTCTATGGCCAATGTATGCCGAATATTTTGTTACCGCAACTTGGGCAATCTTATTGGTTACACTGGTTGCGCTTGCACTATACCGCAAGATTACCTTAGGTATAGGTATTCAAAACATGGAGCTGTTTGAAACAAATATCTCGATCATGTTTTTTTCCTTCTTCTTACAGTGTCTCTTAAGTTTATACATTGACTCACGTTATGAAAAAGGATTGATCCAATATGGAATTTCCTGCATTTGGTATCCCTATGTTTATTGGTTACTCAATACCGTAACGTTACTCGTTGGAATCCCAAAAGCGATTTTTAGAAACAAGTCCAAGCTAGCCGTCTGGACAAGCCCTGACAGAGGAGTTTAAATAATGGCAACCGCCACTTTACAACAATTGATGGTTATTAATAAAGGTAGCAGCCTTCCCCTGCTGATTAAAGCCAAAAGCTTTGCACTAGATATAGTCACCTGGGCTTTATGGGCTTATATCATCACTTTTGTCGCGAGATATGCGGAACGCATCTTCACTAAACCGATTCTAAAAAGTTTCTTTTTTGTTGATGTGGTTAGCATCATGTTTTCTGTCTCTGCGGTATTAGTTATATTGGCTTATATTTGGTCTATTCTTACCGTAGCGAAAGAATAACTCACAAAAAACCTTGATATAAAAAACCGCACTTTGATTTAAAAATCAAAGTGCGGTTATTTTTAGGGATGTTTAATTAGATACGATATTCTCTAATTAAGCTTTTGGACCTGCTGCGATAAGTGCTTTACCTTCCGCATTAGTCGCATATTTTTCGAAGTTTTTCACGAAACGTCCAGCAAGGTCTTTCGCTTTCGCTTCCCATTGTGCTTTATCCGCATAAGTATCACGTGGATCTAAGATCGCTGGATCTACGCCTGGTAATGCTTTTGGAATAGCTAAGTTAAAGATTGGTAACTCACCCATTTCTGCTTTTTCAATAGAACCATCTAAGATGGCATCGATAATACCACGGGTATCTTTAATTGAGATACGTTTACCTGTACCGTTCCAACCAGTATTAACTAAATACGCTTCTGCACCGGCAGCTTGCATACGTTTAACTAACACTTGAGCATATTGTGTTGGGTGGAGCGTTAAGAATGCTGCACCGAAACATGCTGAGAAAGTTGGCGTTGGCTCAGTAATACCACGCTCTGTACCAGCTAATTTAGCAGTGAAACCAGATAAGAAGTAGTATTTGGTTTGCTCTGGTGTCAATTTAGACACTGGAGGTAACACACCGAATGCATCCGCAGTTAAGAAAATGACTTTCGTTGCGTGACCTGCACGAGATACTGGTTTAACAATATTATCAATGTGATAAATTGGGTAAGACACACGAGTATTTTCTGTTTTAGAACCATCATCGAAATCAACTGAACCATCTGCACGAACCACGACGTTTTCTAATAATGCATCGCGACGGATTGCACGGTAGATATCTGGCTCATTTTCTTCAGAAAGATGGATAGTTTTCGCGTAACAACCACCTTCAAAGTTGAAGATACCTACATCATCCCAACCGTGTTCATCATCACCGATTAATTGACGTTTCGGATCGGTAGACAGCGTAGTTTTACCTGTACCTGATAAACCGAAGAATACTGCTACATCACCGTCTTTACCTACGTTAGCAGAACAGTGCATTGCACCTACACCTTTAAGTGGTAGGAAGTAGTTCATCATTGAGAACATACCTTTCTTCATTTCACCGCCGTACCAAGTACCGCCGATTAATTGAACACGTTCAGTCAAGTTGAATGCGACGAAGTTTTCAGAGTTCAACCCTTGTTCTTTCCAGTTCGGGTTGGTGCATTTAGAACCATTCATTACCACGAAATCTGGTTTAAAGGTTTGTAATTGTTCTTCTGTCGGACGAATGAACATATTTTTAACAAAGTGTGCTTGCCATGCTACTTCAGTTACAATACGTACCGCGATACGGTCCTGTTCACTTGCGCCACAGAAACCATCAACCACGAACAAACGTTTGCCAGAAAGTTGTTTAGTCACAAGGCCTTTCAAGCTTGACCAAGTTTCTTGAGTCATTGGTTTGTTATCGTTTTTAGCTACATCAGATGTCCACCATACGGTATCTTTTGTAGTATCATCTAAAACGATATACTTATCTTTCGGTGAACGACCAGTAAAGATCCCAGTATCTACTGCCACCGCACCAGTTGTGGTAAGTGTACCTTTTTCAAAACCTTCTAAACCTGGTTTGGTTTCTTCTTCAAAAAGTTGTTCATAGCTTGGGTTATAAACCACTTCTTTTACGTCATGAATACCAATGGCTTCAAGTTCTTTAATTACATTTTTAATGTCAGTCATAGTTCACCTCTTGATTAAAGTTTAAAAATTTTTCCTATGGTTATTGTAGGGGAATTGCCAGAAAAAAAATGTTAACTAGATCAAATTTTTGAACATTCATTGAAAATTCCTACCTATTTTTAGGGTGTTTTGGGGAGCCAAGATGAAGTGCAGTTGATTTCACCTTTACTTTTACTATATAGTGATAACCATTCTCAAATTAAGACCGAATAACCATGTTCTCATTTCTGCGTTTACCCTTTTTATTTTTCCTGCTGATGTTTACACAAAGTACTCAAGCAGAACCTGACTTTAAGATTCCTCCTATTCAAGAAAGCATGAAAAAAATGTATCAAATTCAACAAAAAGATTTTACCTTTGAAAACAAACATTATCGTTTGTTTATTGCGGTACCGCCAAAAACATCACAAAAACTGACCGCACTTTATACGTTAGATGGCAATGCTCAATTTCCACTAGCGGTGAATGCTGTCAATCCCAATAAACCGCTCCCGCTTATTGTCGGTATCGGTTATATATCAGATAAAGCCTACGTCATTGAAGAACGCACTAGAGACTACACTTTTCCTGCAGAAGGTGCCGAATTCGCCAAAGGCGGAAAAGCTACTGATTTTCTACGTTTTATTCAACAAGACGTAAAGCCTTATATTGAACAGCATTTCGATATCAATAAGGAAAAACAATATTTCTTCGGTCATTCTTTTGGTGGATTATTTGGATTGTATGTACTCTTCCATCAACCGGATTTATTTCAACATTACACGTTGGCAAGCCCTTCTCTTTGGTGGGGAAATGGCTCATTTCTACCTCAAAATGAACCATGGATTAGCCAAAAACCATCACATATTCTGATTACATTAGGCTATTATGAAGAGCATCCTGAAGAGGATCCGAATATGACTGAAGAACAATTACAACGAATTAATCAACGGAAACAAATGCGAACAATCAATGCGCATCAATTGGCGGAAATATTGGAAAAACAAGGTAATTCCGTAGAGTTTATTTCCATTCCCAATAAAAATCATGGTGGCTCGATTCCGGATGCCATCAAACATTGTTTAGAACAAGTTCAACAATAAAGGCCATAAAAAAATCCCCGTTATCATGAACGGGGATTTTTCTTATTGGGCTTGTTTGAGTTTATCAATCGCTTCTTTATTGAAGAAGTAATGCGTGCCACAACATTCACACTGCATATCAATGCTGCCTTTATGCTCCTCTAAGATTTCCTCAATTTCAGCTTCTGGAATCAGTAATAATGCTGCCCCTGAACGCTCAGGTGAGCAACCGCAGAAGAAAGAAACAGTTTGCGGTTCAAAAACTTCCACTACTTCTTCATGATATAAACGATAAAGCAATTCTTCTGCGGGCAATCCAAATAACTCATCATCTTTTACGGTTGCAACTAAAGTAGTTAAATGCTCAAAATCTTCTGGTGTACCTTGACCATCTGGCATGATTTGCAACAACATCCCTGCAGCAACTGGTTTGCCTTCATATTCACCTGTGCGAATAATAAGTTGGGTTTGTAATTGTTCTGAACGGACAAAATAGTCTTCTAAACATTCCGTAATCGTTGGTTTATCTAAACCGATAACGCCTTGATAACGTTCACCTTCAGTTGGAGCAATCGTAATCACTAACACACCTTTACCGATCATATCATGAAGGCTCATACCATCTTGAATATCACCTTGTACACGTGCTAATGCACGGATCTGTTGTTGGTCATTACCATTTACTAAAGCTAATTTTAATGGGCCATCACCTTGAATTTGAACAGTAATATTACCGTTAAATTTTAATGTTGCGGTCAACAAATTAGTCGCTACCATCATCTCACCCAATAAGTTTTGTACTGCTTTTGGATAATGATGGGTATTCAAGGTATCAGTAAAAGTTTGGTTTAATCGCACCCATTCACCACGCACTGCACGGTTTTGAAAAAGGTAACGGTAAAGTTTGTCATTATCTTGAGTATAATTCATTATTTGTTCCTATTTATTCTTTGAGTAAAAAGTGCGGTCAATTTTGTGAATAAATCTAAAACGTTCAAAAAAGATGTCGTTTTGTTACCGCACTTCGTGCCTGTGCAGTATTATGGGGGTGAAAATCAAAATTACAAGCCAAAAAGAAAAGCGGATAGCTTTCACTATCCGCTCGTTTTATAAGATTAAACTGATAAATTACCAGTATGCACGTAAACCGATAACAGTTTTGAAGTCACGGCTACGATCAAGCTGTTTACCTGAGTCTTTATCGAAGGTATTCTCGTATTTAGTACGAGTAGCTTGCCATTCTAAGAATGGTTTCACTTTTAATGAACCTTGATTATACACATAGTATTCAGTACCCACTAAGAATTGGCGATCTGTTGATTTTGAATATGCAGAACCTACAGGTAAAGTTTTCTCAGTTTTGTAAGAATACATTGCATATACATTCCAGTCTTCATTTAAACCTTGGCGAATTACTGCGGTCACTTCATTATTTTTTACTTTGTTACCTGCACCATCTTTATTTTTAGTATCTTTGTGAGCAAAGTCTAAACCATAAGTAGTGTGAACAAAGTTATATGCTAAGCCTAAAGCGTAAGCATTGCTGTAATATGCTGTTTTGTTAGCATTTTCAGAGATTTCACGAGTGAAACCTGCTGCGACAGTTACATTTTGGATACTATCAATTTCATGATCAAAGATAAGACCTGTACCCCAAGTGTTTTTACGGTTATTTTTTAAATCTACGTTTTTGATGTTACGTTTGCTTGAACCGCCGTAGTACGCACCAAATTTCACTTTATTTGAACCATAGTCACCATTATAAACATATTGTGTTACACGACGAGCTGAAGTCTCTAATAAACCATCAGTCAAGCTATAAGTATTTGCTAAATCACTTTGTGTTACTTCATCAGTAATAGTTGTCATATTACCGTAAGTTAACTCACCGAATTGTTTGTGGCCAAAACCAGCATAAAGTTGGCGAGTATAAACATGGTCAAAATCATGTTGTGAAGGCGCATCACCACGCATACGCCATTCCGCACGGCCTAAAGCGTAGAAATCCCCACCTAAGCTTTGTTTTAATTTGAAACCGAAACGTGAGTTGTCGTTATCAACTGCGTGATTGATGTGCTCTTTAGTTACATCACCGTTTACATAGTTAGTTTTGTTAGAGGTGCTTTCCCATTTAACACGTAAAGAACCGTAAAAATCAACATCTGTACCAGTTTGGTCAATGTGGAAGTTATAAGCTTGTGCAGAACCTGCTCCTGCTGCTAATGCCGCTACAGATAAAGCAAGAAGTGTTTTTTTCATAACGCTTTCCCTATTATTTAATGAAGTTTATTAAAAAATTGAACTTTTTGCAGTTTATACACTACAACCTAAATGGTCAACCCTAAATTTTGCCAACTATCAGAAAATAGGCAATATTTTGACTAAAATCAATCCAGATAAATACATATTCGATTATTTTATCGCCTATTTAATTAATAAATTAAGCGCAGAAAATACTTGGTCTGAGGTAATGTTTTCCATTGAATTCGCTGTTAAATAATGCTGATTTTGACCATAACAGCCAATTAAGGTCGGATCTGTTGCGCCATAAAGCGTAATATTGGGTTTATCCAGTGCGGCAGTCAAATGGGCAAGTCCTGTGTCTACCGATACCACGGCTTTCGCATTGGCAATTTGTTCAGCCAATTCATGCAATGAAAGCCTAGGCAAAACAACTACATGAGATAAGCCGACAGCCAATCGCTCTGCTCTCGCCTTTTCTTTTTCGTTTCCCCAAGGTAAACGAACTTGAACAGAAAGTGCAGTCAGTTTTTCAATTAAATTTCGCCATTCATGTTCTGACCAATGCTTTTCATTTCTAGTCGTAGAATGAAAAAAGATCACATAAGGTTCGATAGAATCTGCAGAAATAAAATGACGCGCAATGTCATAATCCCCTTTCTCTTTCGGTAATGGATAAGATAAGGCTTGAGAAAAAAGTTGGCGAATACGTTCTACCGCATGTTGTTGATAGGAAATCGCGTATTTTTTATCGTAGAAAAATGAAGCAATGGGCTCTCGGATACTTTTGCGATCATAGCCATGCTTAATGCCATTGGCTAAGCGTGTCGCAAAAAAGGCACTTTTAAAAAGCCCTTGCGCATCAATCACAGCATCATATTGATTGGCTTGTAATAAAGTGCGGTAAGATTTCCATTCGTTTTTTGTTTGAGCTGAAAAAGGCGATTTTCGCCAACGTCTTAAAGCAATTGGAATGATTTGATTCACTGCAGAATGCCAACGTGGGATTTCTGCAAAATTCTCTTCCACCACCCAATCAATAGAGAGATTAGGAATAGCGCGCTGTGCATCAGTCAATGCCGGCAAAGTATGAATCACATCCCCCATAGAGGAAGTCTTAATCACACATACTTTCATTTAATTAACCTTCTTCCCCAGTGCATAATTCCAAGCCCTGATACGGCTAGAACGCCTCCAATAATTAAGGAGGAATCCACTTGTTCATTCAACCAAACGGCTGAAAATAAAATGCCTAAAATCGGCACAAGAATAATGTAAGCCGAAGCATTGCCTGCCCCTAAGTGTTTCACACCATCAAAATACCATGCATAGGCTAACACCGTTGCACCAAATGCAAGACCAAGTAAACTTATCCACTCACCTTGTGATAAATTCAGTACTGTCAGCCAATTGTCCGAGCTTTCCACGCATAGAGCACTTATAAATAACAATAAAAAACCAAAAATGGAAGATAATGTTGTTGCGGTAAGAGAATCAATGCCCGCAAGTACTTTTCTCGCCAATAAGGTGTAAACGACCCAACAAATTAGTGCACCAATTAATAATATTTGCCCAAATCCAAAGGAATCCATCATTTGTAAAAAATTCCCTTTTGTGAGAGCCAATAATGTTCCACTCATGGCAATAACCATTCCTATTATTACCCAACGATTCCATTTTTCTTTAAATAAAAAAATCGCCAAAAGCGTGGTAAATACAGGGTTTGTCGCCACAATAACAGCCGCTTGTCCCGCTGGAAGATATTTCAGTCCCCAGATAAAAAATGTGGAATAGGCGAAAACACCGAAAAAGGCAGTCACAAACAAACCCATCCACTGATTAGCGTTTAGTTGTTTAGCATATTTGAAGCGATTCGCCGCATATAGCCAAATAATGAGTGGAATAATGGCGAAAAAAAAGCGTACGCTTGAAGCAACAAATGTCGGCATGGCTTGGGCAACCACTCGCCCCCAGGGCCAAGAAGCGCCCCATAAAATCACCATTCCGATTAATTGTAAATGTATGCGGAGAGGGTTCATTTTGCTAATAATGCCTCTAATTTTTCTAATGCCATTTCTGGTGTAATATCAATCAAACTTTGATGATACCCTTCCGAGCTATCTGTGCTTTTACGCACTTTAATTAAATCGCCTTCAATTAAACGAATAATCACCGCTTTATCAGATAATGGTGGCGTATAAGTTGGGCTCGTTGGGCCGTAAAGTGCAACCAATGGACGATCTGTCGCAGCGGCAATATGCATTAAGCCGCTGTCATTGCTCACTACTGCTGTGCAGTTAGCAATTAAATCTACCGCTTGATTAAGATTCGTTTGCCCTGCTAAATTCAAACAGAATGGTTGTAGTTCTGCTGGCAACGCATTGCGGATTTGCTCTCCTGCTTCCACATCTTTTGGTGAACCAAATAATTCTACCGCATAGCCTTTTTCAATTAACATTTCAGCCAATTTAGCATAATGATAATGCGGCCAACGTTTAGCTGGTCCAAATTCAGCTCCAGGACAGAACCCGATAATCGGACGTTCACCTAAAAGAGCGGTCTGTTTTTCAAAGTTTTTTAAGGTTTCCGCTTGTTGAGTGGGATCAACGGTTAAATAAGGTTTTAGAACAGGAATATCAGCCGCTTTCGGTACCGCATTTTGCTCAAAGGCCAACGCGACATAACGTTGCACCATCATGGGGTAATCACGTTTGTTATTGCGCAAATCGTTAAGCAAGAAATAACGGCTTTCCCCTTTCCAGCCACGACGCATCGCAATTTTTGCAAAGGCGGGAATAAAGGCTGACTTCAACGAGTTTGGTAATACGATTGCCATATCATATTGATTGCGTAATGCCTTACCTAAACGATAACGTTCACACAAAGCAAACTTGCCATGCCCAAGCGGCATTTCAATGGCATGGCGCACTTCTGGCATACGAGCTAAAAGCGGTTTACACCAATTGGGTGCCATCACATCAATTTGGCAATCAGGGTATTGCAGTTTGAGTTGTTGATACAAACTGTGCGACATCATCATATCGCCGACCCAAGACGGGCCGATAATTAAAATATTCATGCTTGACCTTATAACAAAAGTGCGGCTAAAAATAAGACTAATTTTAACCGCACTTTATTCATTTTCTAGTATTGAACGACATTATTTGTTCAATAATTTTATTTATTTAACCACGCCATATACTCAGCCACACCTTCCGCTACGGTTTTAAATGGTTTGTCGTAGCCAGTTGCACGAAGTTTCTCAAGGTTAGCTTGTGTATATTCTTGATAGCGAGATTTCAAATGCTCTGGGAATGGAATGGTTTCCACTACGCCTTTTCCGTGGAATTTAATCACCGCTTTTGCCACTTCAGCAAAAGACTCAGCATTACCAGTACCACAGTTGAATATACCCGAAATGCCATTTTGCCAGCACCAAATGTTGACTTGTGCTACATCGCCTACATAAACGAAATCACGACGGAAGTGCTCACTGCCAGAAAATAATTTTGGATTTTCGCCTTTCAGGATTTGGTTATTTAAGTGGAATGCCACGCTTGCCATTGAACCTTTGTGACCTTCACGCGGACCATACACGTTGAAATAACGGAAACCACATACTGGTGATTGCGCTTCAGGTAAAATTGCACGCACATATTGGTCGAATAAGAATTTAGAATAACCGTACACATTCAGTGGGCCTTCAAATTCACGCTCTTCACGGAATTCAGTTTTGTCGCCATAAGTCGCCGCACTTGATGCATACAAGAACGGAATTTGACGATCTAAGCAGTAATGCAATAACTCTTTTGAATATTCGTAGTTATTATGCATGATGTATTTACCGTCCCATTCAGTGGTCGCCGAGCAAGCCCCTTCATGGAATACCGCATCGATATCGCCTAAATCATCACCTGCAATAATTGACGCAATGAAGTCTTCTTTGTCACAGTAATCTGCGATATCAAGATCCACTAAGTTAATGAATTTAGTCCCGTCTTTTAAGTTATCCACCACTAAAATATCTTTGCGTCCCATATCGTTTAATGCTTTAACGATATTACTGCCGATAAAACCGGCGCCACCTGTTACGATAATCATAATTCTGTCCTCTTTAAAATAAGTCTGTGTATTGTAATAGATTTTGTACCGCTTAGCCAAAAAACTCTGTGAAAAACAACCGCACTTTTAAGCCCCAATAACTTGTCCAGCCCGTTGTAGCCAAATCCATTTTTCCTTTGTTTAAAATAATAATGGTCGGCGTCACATTCACCTGCCATTGCTCCGCAATCTTGCCTTGAGGATCATTCACCGTTGTAAACTGATAGTGATGGGTTTGCAAATAATCCTCCACGTCCTTATTTGTTCCTGAACGTAGCGCGATAGAGACTACCGGATAGCCTTCTTCTGAAAGTGAATTAATCGCTGGAGAAGTATAACGACAATAACCACACCAACTTCCCCAGAAATAAATGATCGTCGGCTTAGCTTGATCTAATTGGGGTAAAAAGAAGGCATTCCCCTGTAAATCATAAAGTGCCGTCGCATTGATTTCAGGCGGAATATTAGGTTTACGAATAAAATCGAGAATACTGCTTACAATAATCAACGTCAGTAGGAGCGAAATCGCATTTTTTAATAAGGTTTTAAGCTTCACAACAAATTCCATGATCTAGGATAAACGGATTGTAATCGATCAGAAAAGTGCGGTCAAAATTGCAGATATTTTGTTATAAATACATTATCTAAACTCGGCATCACATAAAAAATGCTCCTATTATAAAAATAGGAGCATTATTTAATAACTATAAATTTTCAATTCCTGTAGTTACACTAAATGATTTTGTCTCTTTAGGTTTTAGCATAATTAAACTTCCTGCTTTTTTAGCTGCTAAAAAACCTTCTGGCCTACAAGTTGCTGGTAATACAAATGCACCTACTTGTTGATCCTCATTAAACAAAATCCATCGTGTTGCATAATTAAAGTCTTTAGATGAGAATTTTGTTACATAACTATGCCCACTAGGTGATTTCATTTTATATTCTAAATTCTCTTGATATTTACTGAGATTATCCATAAAGAATACTATTTCAGGATCATACATCACATCATTATCTAATTTATCAAGATGGTATTCCCCTTTTTTAATTTTATCATTAAACTCAAGCCACTTTTCTGTTGGGCTAACGTGAGCTGGTATAGTTTCTCTCAAAACAATAGCCTCATCAGGAATATTCTGTGTTAACACCGCACCATGCTCATAACAATAATTCATGTGGCACATGTATTGCAATGGCATATCAACACTAGATAAATTAGTTACACTCATTTGAATATCAAATAAAGTACTATTTGAATAAAGTGTTACAGCTGGTCTTGCTGAATAATGATTTCCAAACCCTTTCACATATTCAACTTCTCCCGTAAGGGTTATTGAATTATTATCAATGATTAACCAGGCATTATTAATAATTGAACAGGGCATCTCTCCATGTAAAACATGATCATCTTCAGGGCTTGGACAGCCATTTCTGATTAACCCTGAATGAAAAGCAAAACATCCGTAAGTATCAACAATACTATTACCAAATTTCGGCTCTGAAAACATATTCTTCATTTTTAATGAATGTTTACCAAATTCAGCATCCCAAATAATTTGACCATAAAAAGGCAATACAATAATAAATCCTTTTTTATTACAAATTTTTATTGCTTCAATTCCTGATTCATACTTAAAGCCAAACACTGTAAAATCATTATTACTAAGCAATACTTTTTCATCTCTAGAAAATAACTCTTTGAATAAAAATAACTTCGTTTCCATTATTCCTCTCCTTTTTCTAATTTCATTTTATTCCAGAAGTAATATCCAACATAGATAAAGCAAAGCGTTGGTACAACAAAAGCCAATTGTAAAGATCCTAAAGTATCAGAAACATATCCATGAATAGCAGGAACAACTGCAGCCCCAATAATTGACATTACTACAACAGCTCCGGCTACTTCCCGATGTTCTTGCTTAACAGTTTCTAATACAGATGTATAAATTGTAGCCCAACATGGTCCAAACAATACACTTGCAAAAATTGCAGCATAAACAGCTGAAAAGTCATGAACAAAAGAAGTATAAGAGAGAGTAAATACACCAAGAATAGAATACACGAACAATACTGCATCTGATTTAAACTTAGTCATTAAAAAATTTGCTACAAATTTTCCGATGAAAAAACCAATAAAACTATATATCATGAAATTTGAAGCATCCCTCTCATTAATATTACTTAAATTTAAAGCTAAACGTATTGTAAACGACCATACTGCAACCTGCATGCCCACATATAAAAATTGAGCAATAATTCCTTTCTTAAATTGTTTATTCTTTGATAAATATTTCAATGTATCAATGAATTTCACATTAGTAGCTAAAACTTCATTTTCAGCTTTGCATCTAGGGAATTTTGTCAATAAGAACAACAAAGTAACAGCAATTAATACAAAAATAAGATATTTATAAGGTTGTAATGTATGCTCAAGCAATGATAATTTAAATTCATGAGCTTGATCTGGTGACATCGTAAGCAATTGTTCTTTCAAGCTAGCACCTTCTTGGAAGATTAAATATTTACCCAGTAAAATGCCAGAAATCGCACCAATCGGATAAAATGTTTGACTAATATTCAGTCTTAATGTCGCATAATCTCGATGGCCGAGCATAGAACTATAAGTATTTGCTGATGTTTCAAGGAAACTTAAACCGATAGCAATAGAAAATATAGCAGCTAAAAACATAGTATAAGTAGCCATGTGAGAAGCTGGATAAAACATTGAACAGCCTATAATATACAAGGTTAAACCAATCAAAATAGCAACTTTATAACTTGTTTTCTTTATTACTAGAGAAGCTGGAATTGCAATTAAGAAATATCCACCATAAAAGGCACTTTGAACTAATGCACTTGCAAAGTCACTTAATGTGAATACACTCTTAAATTGAGTAATAAGAATATCGTTTAAGCTCGCGGCAGCCCCCCACAATGGAAATAGACAAGATAATAATATGAACTGAAATATAGGTGTTCGATTCAAATATCCATCAGGCATTTGCTGTATTCCTTTCATAACATACTCCTTATAATTTACCCAAAAAACACTCAAATTCTTTTTTATCCGGATATGATATTTGAGTACCTTGACCAGTCACACTATAAGCTGAAAATGCAGAGGCCATGTTCAAAGATGCTAAAATATCATGCGTTTTAACAAGATAGTGTGCAAAACATCCTATAAATGCATCCCCTGCTCCACTAGTATCAATAGCATTAACCTTATGAGGAACAATATGATGAATTACATTTCCATCTAGCCATATCGCACCTTTCTCCCCCAAAGTAACAACAAGATTTTTCAATCCTTTTGAAATCAATGAATTAGCTGCTATCAGAATTTCATCAATATTAGAAACTGGTAACCCTGTAAGAATTTCTAATTCAGTCTCATTAGGCATAAAAAAATCACACTTACACACATAATTAATATCTAAATTTGGATCAGCTGGAGCTGGATTTAATATCACAGGTATATTATTTTTAACTGCAAAATCAATTGAGTAATAAACAACAGATAATGGAACCTCTAATTGCAAAATAATAAGCTTACATTTTTTAAGTTCATTTTCTGCGTCATCTATATCTTTTGTTGATAAGTGACTATTTGCACCTTTAATAATAAGAATGCTATTTTGGGATGACTTATCTACAAATATCGGTGCGACACCACTGGAAACGCCTTTTGCTACTGTTACATAATCAGTATTTATACCATTCAGATGAAAGTTTTTTAGTGTGTTATCAGCGAACAAATCATCTCCAACTTTTGTTAACATCATCACATCCGATCCTAACTTAGCAGCAGCTACTGCTTGATTAGCACCTTTACCTCCACATCCTATCTTGAAGCTAGGAGCTTCGATTGTCTCACCCAACTTAGGCATCCGATCTATATATGTAATCAGATCAACCATATTTGAACCAATAACTGCAATATCCATACGACCTCCATTTCAATTGTTAATAAAGTAACATTTTATTTAAACAACAGTATAATCCTCAAAAAATGTTAAAAAAGTGACAAAGATCACAGTTCTAGAAAAAACCTTTATGATATTATTAGAAGCAATAAAACTATAACCACATATCACTATGGACAGAAAAAACAATTCAAGAATAAAAAGCTTAGAATTTATACTCAGAACAATGAGCTCTATAAAATTAAGAGATGCCGCCAATATACTAAGTGTATCTGAAATGACTTTAAGAAGAGATTTAAGTACTGAAGGATGCCCTTTAATTCTACTAGGTGGTCACATAGTCAAAGCTCCTCAAAACCATCATGAGGCTAACTATCTGATTTTTGAACAAGAAAATAAGAATTTAAAGGAGAAAATGGCTATAGGTAAAGCAGCAGCAGAACTTGTTGAAAATGGGGATGTTATATTTTTTGATTGTGGTTCAACAATCCCTTTTATTGCATCACAAATAAAATCAGATATAAAATTTACTGCACTTTGTTGTTCTCTAAATACATTTACAATTTTGCAAGAAAAAAGTAATTGTGAAGTAATACTAGCAGGTGGATCATACTCTAGTCATAACTCCTTTTTCACTCCAATTAATAACTCAGAAATAGAATCGATACTTACAACTAAAGCCTTTATTTCTGCGGCAGGTGTAAGCGATAAATATGGTGTTAGCTGCTTTGATTATAATGAAGCAAAAGTAAAAAAAATGGCAATGAAAAAAAGTAAAAAGAATATATTGGTATTTGATCATATGAAAATAGGACTAGTAAGAAAAGCATATATTAATGATTTAAATCAATTCGACTTATTAATATGTGATCAAGAATTACCTAAAAATTTCATAATAAAGAATAATCATCAATAATAACCGATGACTAAGTTAAGGAGAAAAAATATGGATAGTAAACAATTAGCACAATATATTGATCACACCGCGCTTACTGCTGAAAAAACAGAACAGGATATTCTTAAACTCTGTGATGAAGCCATTCAGTACGGTTTTTATTCAGTCTGCATTAATTCTGGTTATATTCCTTTAGCCAAAGAAAAACTCGCTGGCTCAAACGTCAAAATTTGCACTGTTGTTGGTTTCCCACTTGGTGCCAACTTATCCTCAGTCAAAGCGTTTGAAACCCAAGAAGCCATCAAAGCTGGGGCGGGTGAAATCGATATGGTAATTAATGTCGGCTTGATTAAATCCAATAAATGGGATGCCGTAAGAGACGATATTCAAGCCGTATTAACCGCTTGTCATGGCGTGCCACTTAAAGTGATTTTGGAAACGTGCTTACTCACCAAAGAAGAAATCGTAAAAGCCTGTGAAATCTGTAAAGCGTTGGGTGTGGCATTTGTTAAAACTTCAACGGGTTTCAATAAAGGCGGGGCAACCGTAGAAGATGTCGCATTAATGAAGAAAACGGTAGGCAACATTGGCGTGAAAGCCTCTGGCGGTATTCGTGATACCCAAACCGCACTGGCGATGATTGAAGCGGGTGCGACACGAATTGGCGCAAGCGCAGGTATTGCGATTGTAACGGGTGTTTCTGCGAATACTTCAAGCAATTACTAATCGATAATAAAAAGGAGATTGAAGTGGATACCTCAATCTCCTTTTTTCATCATCAAAGACTTACTTAAGCTTTAATTTGTCCTTTCAAGAAATCTAACAACTGATCTTTTGCAATCATTTGTTTTTCACCGGTGCGGCGATTTTTATATTCGATTTCGCCGTTTGCGAGATTTTTCTCACCAATCACCACCATGTGTGGCACGCCGATAAGTTCCATATCTGCAAACATCACACCTGGGCGTTCTTTACGGTCATCAAAGATCACTTCAACACCTTGTGCTTGTAAAGTGCGGTACAATTCTTCAGCATATTCTTGAACGCTTTCAGATTTGTGCATATTCATTGGCACAACGGCTACGGTGAATGGCGCAATTTCATCTGTTGGCCATACAATACCGCGATCATCAAAATGCTGTTCAATCGCCGCAGCGACCACACGTGTTACACCAATACCGTAACATCCCATTGTCACGACCATTGGACGACCATCTTCACCTTGAACAGTCGCATTCATCGCTTCTGAGTATTTTTTACCTAATTGGAAAATATGACCCACTTCGATACCACGTTTAATCAATAAGGTACCTTTACCATCTGGGCTTGGGTCACCTTCAACCACGTTACGAATATCGGCTACTTTTGGTAACGCTACATCACGTTCCCAATTGATATTGAAGTAATGTTTACCATCAATGTTTGCACCTGCGCTGAAATCAGACACTAATGCCACTGAACGGTCAATAATCACTGGAATATTGAGATTAACAGGGCCTAATGAGCCTACACCCGCACCAATTTTAGCTTTGATAACAGCTTCATCCGCAAACTCAAATGGTGAAGCTACTTCAGGTAATTTTTCTGCTTTAATTTCATTTAATTCATGGTCACCACGAATCACTAACGCCACCAATGGTTGCTCTTCTCTTGCCCCTTTTACAATTAAGGTTTTAACCGTTTTCTCAATTGGTAAATTGAATTGTTCCACCAACTCAGCAATGGTTTTTGCATTTGGTGTATCAACTAATTCCATCGTTTTCGTTGGCGCAGCACGCTCACCAATCGCCACCGCTTCTGCTAATTCAATGTTTGCGGCGTAATCAGATTCCGTAGAGAAAATAACATCATCTTCACCACTGTTCGCTAATACTTGAAATTCATGTGAGGCGCTACCACCGATAGAACCAGTGTCCGCTTGTACTGCACGGAAATCTAAACCTAAACGATTGAAAATATTGCTATAAGTTTGATACATCACATCATAAGTTTGTTGCAAACTCGCATGATCCGCATGGAAAGAATACGCATCTTTCATGATAAATTCACGCGAACGCATTACACCGAAACGAGGACGCACTTCATCACGGAATTTGGTTTGAATTTGGTATAAATTAATCGGGAGTTGTCTATATGATGACACTTCGCGGCGAACTAAATCCGTAATCACTTCTTCGTGTGTTGGACCTAATACAAAGTGACGATTACCACGATCCTCAAAACGAAGTAATTCTGGACCATATTGTTCCCAACGACCTGATTCTTCCCATAATTCTGCTGGTTGCACGACTGGCATTTTGATTTCAAGTGCGCCGCTTTTATCCATTTCTTCACGAATGATTTTTTCTACTTTACGGAGCACACGCCAGCCGGTTGGCATCCAATTATAGAGACCTGAAGCAAGAGGACGAATCATCCCTGCACGAAGCATTAATTGATGGCTTACAATGGCCGCTTCAGCTGGGGTTTCTTTTAATGTTGAGAATAAATATTGACTTGTACGCATTGAATTAACCTTAGATTCTAAGCATTGAGAAAAAATTGGTGAGAGTATAACAAAAAGTGCGGTCATTTTTAACCGCACTTTTTTCTGAGAAAAGATTATCTTCTCGGTAAGTATCTAACTGGATCCACAGATTTACCTTTATAACGGATCTCGAAGTGAAGTTTCACAGCATTGGTTCCTGTGCTACCCATTTTCGCAATCTCTTGACCCGCTTTCACTTCTTGTTGATCGCTAACTAAGATCCTGTCGTTGTGTGCATAAGCACTCAAGAAATCATCATTATGTTTAATGATGATTAAGTTACCGTAGCCACGTAATGCGTTACCCGCATACACAACACGACCGCTCGCGGCAGCTTTAACCGCTTGCCCACGAGAACCACTGATATCAATCCCTTTGTTACCACCATCAGAGTTAGAGAAACCTTGGATCACGTTGCCTTGTGTTGGCCATTGCCATGCTACATTCGATGCCACTGGTGCTACAACGTTCGCATTAACTGGTGTATTGTTTGTGGTTTCCACTTGTGTTGTCGTTGTCACCGGTGTGCTAGGTGTATTGTTGGTAAACGCTGGTGTTGATGCGCCACCTGTTGCGACACCTGATTTAATTGGACCAATTACCGTACCATCAGAACCAATTTGAGTACCGTTTGCACCTGGTGTATAAGTCACTTCTGGCTCAGCAGGGGCTGCCGGTGCAGCTGGTGCTGTCGTTTTCACTGGTACAGTCGTAGTAACCGTTTTAGTAGAACAATTTGAAATTTTTAACGTTTGGCCTACGCTTAAGCTATAAGGCTCTTTCATATTGTTCATGCTCGCCAAATCTTTCACGTCCATACCGGTTAAGTAAGCGATTAAGAACATTGTATCGCCTTTGTTTACTTTATAGGTATTTCCTTTGTATGAACCTTTTTGAATTTGGCTGTAATCCGGCGCATTGGTATTTGGATTACGTGGCACATTGATTGCGCCAGAGCTGGTGCAATCAGAAACCGTTTTGGTTACTGTTTTAGTCTGTGGTTGAACCGGTGCTGGAGCTGGCGTTGGTTTAGGCTGTGCTGCAGCAGGTTGTTGAACCGGTTGATAAGTCGGTTGGAAACTTGGTTGTGGTGTTTGAGTTCCCGTTGGCACGCTATTGCCCATGGTATTTGGCATCGTATTTTGTTGAATTTCTGGCTGCCATGTACCGCTCGAATTATTATCAACAGGCTGCATTACACCCGGAGAAAGTGTGCCATCTACATTTTCAATTGGCGCAGGGCTATTTGAACTACACGCCGTTAAAATAGCGATACTCACAGGGAGCAATAAAAACGATTTTTTCATTTATTCTTCCTTTAACATTAAATTTATTTCATTTGATTTGGCATCGAATTCTTTTCAATTTCCGGCATAAAGCTACCACCGGCAACGGCTCCCGTTCCTTCTACGGGTTGCATAATACCATTAGGTAATGCATCGGGATCTTGTTTTTGTGGTTCTCCTGTACAAGCTGAGATCAACAATGCACTCGAGATAATTAAGAGTAATTTATTCATAAAAAAGATCATCCTGTTATTTTAAAATAAGATAAGCAATCACAGCCAGAGCAACCACACTCCAACCAATGATTTCAATGGATTTACGTAATTTCGCGGCGAATTTCTCTCCGCCCCATGCGGCGAGTTTTGCGACTAAAATAAAACGAGCAAAACGCGATACAAATGCGGTAATCACAAATGGTATAAATGCCATTTGCATCACGCCGGCACAAATGGTGAAAACTTTATAAGGAATAGGACTAAAACCGGCAACAAAGACCACTAAAATACCCCATTCTTTAAACCACGCCATGGCCTGTTCCCAAGCAGCTTGGTAACCCCATTGTTGAATATAGCCTTGAACCCAATCAAAGGCGTAGTAACCAATAGCATAACCAATCATTCCACCGACAACCGAAGCAATCGTGGTATAAAGAGCAAAACGAAATGCACTTTTCGGTTTTGACATTGACATCGGAATCAACATCACATCCGGTGGAACAGGGAAAAAAATAGCCTCAATAAAACTCACAAAGGATAACCAAAACACGGCAAAGCGATGTTTTGACCATTGCATTGTTTTATCATACATCGCACCAAAAATATTCATTCACTTATCCTTTATTGCTTCAATAGGGAAATTTCGTTTCAAAACGGCACATTATTCACTTTCCAGCCAATCTTGTAAAGCAGCAATTGACTGATGAGCCGTAAGATCGGCTTGAATTGGCGTAATGGCAACATAACCATTTTTTACCGCATGAAAATCTGTGCCTTCACCATCATATTCCGGCAAGCCTGACGGACCAATCCAATAAATATTTTCGCCACGAGGATCTTCTTGTTTAATCACTTCTGCAGCGGATGAGCGATAGCCTAAATGACAGACTTTAATGCCTTTGAGTTCTTCGTAAGGCAAATCCGGCACATTGATATTGATCACTTCGCGTTTATTCAATAATTGAGGATGTAATTTTGGAATTAAATCACACACCACACGAGCGGCGGTTTCATAATGCAAACGACCATCTAAAGATACCGCAATAGCTGGCAACCCTAAATGGCGGCCTTCCAATGCCGCAGCCAAAGTACCTGAATAAATCGTATCATCCCCCATATTGCAACCCGCGTTAATGCCTGATACGACAAGATCCACTTGTCCAGATAAAAAACCGTTTAGTGCCAAATGCACACAATCAGCCGGTGTGCCATTCACGCAATAATCACCACTATCTAAATGACGTGGGCGAAGTGGCTCAACAAGCGTTAATGAGCTTGATGCCGCGCTACGATTACGATCGGGCGCAACGATCACCACATCGGCAATTTTGCGTAATTCTTTTGCTAAAACTTGAATCCCTTCGGCGTGAAAACCGTCATCATTGCTGACTAAAATTCGCATTATTCTTCTTCCTTAATATTCACTAACTCTCGCACCAATGCTGTGGCATAGCTCCCCGCCGGCAAATAAAATGAGAGCTTCAATCCTTCTTCAACAAACGTCCAATGGAAATCTTTTGCCTGCATTAATAAAGGGCGGCGAGCGGCTTTCATTCGTTCTTGTTTCATTAATTCTTGGAAAATCTGATGTTCCAAAACGACTTTATTTTCGACCGCACTTGCAGATAAATTTTCTTCACCAATTAAAGGCGCAGTGAGCAAAATATCTTGTTCGTTCAAACGTTGCTGTAAGACCACTAAATCTTCATTTTCATCAGCCTTAAACCAACTGTGGGATCCGTTTAATTGCACAATATCGTCTCTTAGAACCTGATCTGCCACGTTTTGTTCAATTCGTTCTGCTACAACTAAATTAAAAATTTCGCTGCGAGCTGCTGAAAGGTAAAAACTGCGTTTTTTACGATCTTTGACCTTAATCTCCCCTTTCGCCCAACGAATCGCTTGAGTTAGATTATGACCATCACGCCCAAAACGTTGTTCAGTGAAGTAGTTAGGAAAACCGTATTTCGCCACAAAATTTAAGCGTTCATTCAACTCATCACTTTCTTTTGCACCGCGCAATAAAATCTCGAAGGCATTTCCTTGAAGACTACCTGTACGAATTTTACGATTGTGGCGAGTGACGTCTAAAATCTCGACGCCTTCCAACTGAAATTGGCTAAAATCTGGCGTTTCCTTCCCCGGCATTTGTAAACAAAACCATTGTTCCGTAATGCCATGACGATCTTTCAAACCGGCATACCCCATATTTCGATCAGAAATACCCGCAAACTTGGCTAGCTTTTCGCCCACAAACAATGTATTGCAATCCGTTTTACGGATTTTTACCGCCACAAATTCGCCTTCGCCTGACATTTCATAGCCAAGATCTTCTTTAACAATAAAATCAGAGAACTCTTGTTTTAAAAGTGCGGTTGATTTTGGCGGTGTTTTTAAGGTGAAATAAGGGAGATGTTTGACCATTTTTTTCGTTCTAAAATAAGAAAGCCCAACTTTTTTCGCTGCAATAAATAGCGTGATCAGCTGGGCATGTTAAGCACAATTTATTCGCGCAGAATTTTAACCTTTCCTCCCCGTCAAGGCAAACTGAAATGAGCATAAATTTTTAGCGACATTTTCATCTTTATCTCCTACAATGACCGCACTTTTTCTGACAAAAGGAATACCTTATGACGAATTTTAACGAACTTCAAGAAGAAACCCGTGAAATCATTACGGATTTATTAAATGACGGCAGCGATCCGGATGCCCTTTATATTATCGAACATCACATCGCTCATTATGATTTTGATACCTTAGAAAAAATTGCTGTGGATGCTTTCAAAGCAGGCTATGAAGTGTCAGAAGCGGAAGAATTTGAAGATGAAAATGGCAAGGTGATTTTCTGCTTTGACATCATCAGTGAAGTAGAATTAAAGCCCGAAATTATCGATGCACAGCAAAAAGAAATTCTGCCATTAGTGGAAAAATACAAAGGCATTTATGATGGCTGGGGCACGTATTTTGAAGATCCGAATGCCGAGGACGATGAATACGGCGATGACGGCGAATTTTTTGACGATGAAGATGTCGAAGACGACAACGAACGTTTACATTAATAATAACAAAGGGCGTATTAAACCGCCCTTAATTTTTATCTTACCCAAATAGGAATGAAACAATGAAACTCAAAACGCTTTCTTTAGCATTACTTGCCTTGCCTATCGCTTCTTTTGCAACAGAACCCGTATTTCATCAGTCAACGGATGTCAGCTTTAGTGTTGAAGCTGAAAGAGAGGTAGAACGAGATTTATTGCAAGTGTCCCTTTTTTACCAAGCGGAAGGCAATGATTTATCCGCACTCAATAAAACTATGGCGGAAAAAATGAATAAAGCCATTGAGTTGGCAAAAGCACAAAGTGCGGTTGAAATTAAGGATAATTCTCGCAATACCTGGATTCGCTATGACAATAAAGGCAAACAACAAGGCTGGATTGCGCGTGCAGAATTAACCTTAGAAAGTAAAGATTCTCAAGCATTATCAACATTAGTACATGAATTAGATGGCGTATTAGCCATTGATCGCGTAAGCGCTTCTGTTTCACGTGAGAAATTAAGTAGCTTAGAAAATGAATTAACCAAAGAAGCTTTAGCGAAAGTTAAAGATAAAGCACTCTTAATTCAAGAATCTTTGCAGATGAAAGGTTATCACACACAAAGCCTTGACGTATCTTCTGCCAATGATTCAGCGAATGATTTTCGCCCTTATGCCGCAGGGGCAATGATGGCAAAAAGTTTCTCTTACTCGGATGAAAAAGATGAAACTTACACTCAAAGTGGCAAAGAGAAAATTAAAGTCAGTGTGAATGCTCGAATTGCATTGCTTAAAGAATAATTTTCTATACAATGAATGACGATTTTTTTAATAAGGAAAACACTATGAAAATAGCAAAAAATACGGTTGTGAGTATCGCTTACCAAGTACGTACTCAAGACGGTGTATTAGTTGATGAAGCACCAGCAAATCAACCATTAGAATATTTACAAGGCCACAATAACTTAATCATTGGTCTTGAAAATGCCTTAGAAGGTAAAGAAGTTGGCGACAAATTTGAAGTGCGTGTTCAACCAGAAGAAGGCTACGGCGAATACAATGAAAACATGGTTCAACGTGTACCAAAAGATGTATTCCAAGGTGTAGATGAAGTGGTGGTTGGTATGCGTTTCTTAGCAGATACAGATATCGGCCCAGTTCCTGTTGTGATCACTGAAGTGGATGGCGATGAAGTGGTGGTTGATGGTAACCACATGTTAGCGGGTCAAGAATTACACTTCACTGTTGAAGTTGTTGGTACTCGTGAAGCAACATTAGAAGAAATTGCTCACGGTCACGTACATGGCGCACATGATCACCACCACCATCATGATGACGAAGATGGTCACGGTTGTGGTTGCGGCGGTCACGGCCATCACCACCATGATCACGATCATGGACACGGCGGTTGCTGTGGCGGTGGTCATCATCACGATCATGATCACGGACACGGTCATGGCGGCTGTGGTTGTGGCGGTCACTAATCTTCATTTAAGAGATAAAAAAAGTGCGGTTATTTTTAACCGCACTTTTTCTTTATCTAAACTTTCATTACAGAATGAATCGACTTAAATCTTCATTCTCAATCACTTCGCCTAATGCCTCACTCACATAAGCCGCATCAATATTCACGGTTTGTCCGTTCATATCGCTCGCATCAAATGAGATTTTATCCATTAAACGCTCCATAACGGTATGTAAACGTCTTGCACCGATATTCTCTGTTTTCTCATTCACACGGAAAGCTGCTTCGGCAATTTTCTTGATTGCATCTTGTGTAAACTCAATGCTCACGCCTTCTGTTGCCATGAGGGCTTTATATTGCTCCGTTAAAGACGCATTTGGCTCAGTTAGAATACGCTCAAAATCTTCTGCCGTTAATGCTGACAACTCAACACGAATTGGCAAACGACCTTGCAATTCTGGGATTAAATCTGATGGACGCGCCACTTGGAATGCACCCGATGCAATAAAGAGAATATGATCGGTTTTCACCATCCCGTGTTTAGTATTAACCGTTGAACCTTCCACTAATGGCAATAAGTCACGTTGCACACCCTCACGAGAAACATCCGCACCACTGTATTCGCCTTTTTTACAGATCTTATCGATCTCATCAATAAACACGATACCGTTTTGCTCAACCGCATCGATGGCTTTTTGTTTCAATTCTTCTGGATTGATCAATTTTGCCGCTTCATCATCAATTAAGGTTTTTAGCGCATCCTTAATTTTCATTTTGCGTTTTTTGGTTTTATCCGAACCCAGGCTTTGGAACATGGATTGCAACTGATTGGTCATTTCTTCCATGCCTGGAGGTGCCATAATTTCCACACCCATTGACACGCCCGCAGACACATCAATTTCGATTTCTTTATCGTCTAATTGTCCTTCACGTAATTTTTTACGGAACGCTTGGCGAGTGCTGCTGTTGGTATCGTGGTTTTCCACTTCACCCCATTGATTTTTTGGTGGGGGCAATAATGCATCTAAAATACGATCTTCCGCCGCATCTTCTGCTTTCGCACGATTTTTCGCAATTTCTTGTTGGCGAACCAATTTCATCGCACTGTCCGTTAAATCACGGATAATGGAATCCACTTCTTTCCCAACATAGCCCACTTCGGTGAACTTGGTTGCTTCCACTTTAATGAATGGCGCATTAGCTAATTTTGCAAGACGACGCGCAATCTCGGTTTTCCCCACACCCGTTGGTCCAATCATTAAAATATTTTTAGGAGTAACTTCATGACGAAGTGGCTCTTGCAACTGCATTCTTCTCCAACGGTTACGTAATGCGATCGCGACCGCTCTTTTCGCCTCTTTTTGGCCGATAATATGTTGATCTAATTCGGAAACAATTTCACGAGGGGTCATTTCAGACATAATTTTTCCTTATTTATTCGGTAATTCTTCGATAGTGAAATTCGTATTGGTAAACACGCAAATATCACCGGCAATCTTTAAAGATTTTTCCACAATTTCACGAGCTGATAAATCGGTATTCTCCACCAACGCACGGGCTGCCGATAATGCATAGTTACCGCCGGAACCAATGGCTAAAATCTGATCGGCTTCCGGTTGAACCACATCACCAATACCGGTAATGATTAAACTTTCTTTTTCATCTGCTACAATCAGCATCGCTTCTAACTTGCGTAACGCACGATCGGTTCGCCAATCTTTCGCTAATTCCACCGCGGCTTTTAACAAATGCCCTTGATGCATTTCTAATTTACGTTCGAATAATTCAAATAAGGTGAACGCATCGGCTGTACCACCTGCGAAACCGGCTAAAACTTTGCCATTATATAAACGGCGTACTTTACGGGCATTCCCTTTCATGACGGTGTTGCCTAATGAAACCTGTCCATCGCCCCCAACAACCACTTGGCCATTACGACGTACGCTTACAATTGTTGTCATTCTTTTTATCCTTCTTTTAAGAAAAGTTATTCGTTATATGGCGATCGATTCCGCCAAATTCAAGGGGAAATTTTTCTTTGATGCTTTATTAAACAACCATTTCAAAAAAATGTGACAAAGATCACTTTTTTAAATAGCAAACGATTGCTATTATTTCACACCCATATTTTAAAGGGATATGATTTGTTACAAGTAAAACAAACTACTTAATGAGGAAAACATGAAAAATTTACTTAAACTTTCTGCCATTGCAATTTTAGCGGCAAGCGCAGTCTCTACTTTTGCATCAAACAAAGAACCTTACACTGAACAAGGTACGAATGCTCGTGAAATGACAGAGCAAAAACCGATTCACTGGATCTCTGTTGAACAATTGAAAAAAGAATTGGAAGGCAAAGCACCAATTAATGTGAGCTTCGACATTGACGACACTGTACTTTTCAGTAGTCCTTGTTTCTATCACGGCCAAGAAAAATACTCCCCAGGTAAAAATGATTACTTAAAAAATCAAGATTTCTGGAATGAAGTCAATGCGGGTTGTGACCAATATTCTATTCCAAAACAAATTGCGGTAGATTTAATTAATATGCACCAAGCACGTGGTGACCAAATTTATTTCATTACCGGTCGTACAGCAGGCGATAAAGATGGTGTGACACCAGTGCTACAAAAAGCCTTTAATATTAAGGACATGCATCCTGTAGAATTCATGGGTGGTCGCAAGCTTCCAACTAAATATAACAAAACACCGGGTATTATCGAGCACAAAGTGAGTATTCACTATGGTGATAGCGATGACGATATCCTAGCCGCAAAAGAAGCAGGTATTCGTGGTATTCGTTTAATGCGTGCAGCAAACTCCACTTACCAACCAATGCCAACCCTTGGTGGCTACGGCGAAGAAGTATTGATTAACTCAAACTACTAATCTTTATAAAAAAGTGCGGTTATTTTTGACCGCACTTTTCTTATCTAGTGAAAATCCTCTTAATTTTTAAAAAGTTTCTGGGAATATGCTAAAATTTTTCCGGTTCCAGGAGCCTATTTATGTCAGAACTCACGTCTAATCAATATTTAATCATCATTGCCGTGCTGGTTTTTATCAGTATTGTGATGCTTTTTCTATTAAGCCGCAGCAAACGAGATACGCAAGAATTACAACAAGATCTCAATAAAACTATCGAAGATTACAATCAATTAGCGGAGCGTTTTGATTCTTTAAGTGCGGTCAAAAATCAATTAGAACAACAAGCCATTAAAGCGCAAACTCATGCGGAAGGCTTGCTAACTCGCCTAAATGAACGTGATGAGAAAATCCAATATTTAGAAAAAGAGTTGGATGAAGAACAGTTCCGTCACGATCAAATTGGCGGGCAAATTACGGCATTAAAAGAACGCTTTGGGATAGCATCTGCACAAGCCGAAAGCTTGCAAGGGCAATTGCAACAAGCTCAGGAAAATCTACTTAGAAAAGAACAAGAGCAGCAAAAAACGCTGGAAAAATTGACCGCACTTTCACAAGAATTAACGGAGTTGAAAACTACCCTTTCCGAAAAAGAAAAACATTTTGCCGAACAGCAACAGCATATTGAGCAATCCAAACAACAGCTTGGCGTAGAGTTCCAAAATCTGGCTAACCGCATTTTGGAAGAAAAAAGCCAGTCCTTTAATCAAACCAATCAAACGGCATTGGAAACGCTGTTGAAACCTTTCCGTGAACAAATTGAAGGCTTCCAAAAACGAGTCAATGAAATCCATTCAGAATCGGTGAAAGGCAATGCAGGTTTAGAAGCGGAAATCAAAAAGGTATTGGAAATTGGCTTAAATATGTCGAAAGAAGCCAATAATTTAACCTCTGCTTTAAAAGGTGAAAAGAAAACCTTAGGCAACTGGGGAGAAGTACAACTTGAGCGTGCACTTCAGTTGGCTGGTCTGATTGAAAACGTGCATTACAGTGCACAAGCGCATTTTAAAGATGAGCAGGGCGGACGAAACTATCCTGATTTTGTACTCAACCTACCTGATGAGAAAAACATCATCATTGATAGCAAAATGTCATTGAATGCTTACGAAAGTGCGGTCAATTCTGAGGATGAATTTGAACGTGAGCGTTTACTAAGGGAGCATATTAAAGCGCTGAAAAATCACATTGATGACTTGCACCGCAAGGATTACAGCAATTTGATTGGCATGCGTAGCCCTAATTTTGTTTTGATGTTCATTGCTGTGGAACCCGCTTATATCGAAGCCTTAAAATTGGACCCAAGTCTGTTTAATTATGGCTACGAGAAAAATGTCATTATGGTTTCGCACACGACCCTCATGCCAATTCTACGCACGGTGGCGAATTTATGGCGTATCGAACGCGGCAATGCCGAAGCCAAAGAAATCGCAGAGAAAGCAGGTGAAATTTATAACCAAATTTGCTTGGTAGCAGAACGCTTGAGCAAACTGGGCAACACCCTTTCCACCGTGAGTAATCAATACAACAGCACTGTCACTGCCCTTGTGGGACAACAAGGTTTAGTGGGGAAAGTGGAACGCTTTAAAGACTTGTCAGCGAAAGCTAACAAGAGCATGCCAAACGTTGAATTGCTCAATAATGACGTGGATTTAACGCGCCTATCCCTTATCACTACCGAGAATGGGGTAAAATAAAGCATACCTGTTGAATTTTTCTTTAAAAGCGGCTATTTTCTTGCCGCTTTTTTATTTGAATTTTTATTTGTGGGGAATTTTATGGCGACAGAACAAAAAGAAATCACGGATCCATGTGCAAAATATAACGAACAAACCAGTTTTCTAAGCAAAACAATTTTTGCAAGTCGTTGGTTACAAGTGCCCATTTACTTAGGTTTAATTGTCGTGCAAGGCATCTATGCCTATAAGTTTATGAAAAACTTGTGGTATCTCATCACCAATGTTAATGAAATGGATGCAGATACCATTATGCTCGCCGTACTCAATCTCATTGATGTAGTAATGATTGCGAACTTATTGGTGATGGTGACATTAGGTGGTTATGAGATTTTCGTTTCAAAACTTCGTACGAAAAACCACCCCGATCAACCTGAATGGATGAGCCATGTGAATGCAACTGTGCTGAAAGTGAAACTTTCTATGTCAATTATCAGCATTTCGTCTATTCACTTATTACAAACCTTTGTGAATGCCTCAAAAATTTCTGAAAAAACAATTATGTGGGAAGTGATTATTCATTTTTCTTTCTTGATTTCAGCAATTGCGATGGCTTATACCGACAAAATTCTTTACAGTACAAGCCACAAAAACCATTAATACACAAAGTGCGGTCAAATTTGACCGCACTTTTGTTTTCTAGAACTCATCTTGATGTTTAAATTTCAATAAATCTCGACGTTCTTTTTTATTTGGACGACGATCAGGATGTGGCATCGAAAGTGCATTATTTTTTCTCGCCCACGCCATTTCTTCCCGTTTTTTCACACTCTGTGCTGTTTCTTGGTAAAGCAATTGTGCTTCAGGCGCACCACGACGTTGATCGCTCAACGCAATCACTTCAATTTCTTTCTCATCATTGCCTTGGCGGAGTTTAATCATTGCACCAACTTCCACGGTTTTACTCACTTTTGCACGCTGACCGTTGTAATGGACTTTGCCGCCTTCAATCATCGCTTTCGCAATGCTACGGGTTTTATAAAAACGCGCTGCCCAAAGCCATTTATCTAATCGTACTTCGTTATTTTCAGCCATAACTCTTCCTATTTCTCTCACTTTGCGTATGATGAGCCAATAACAAGATAATAGGGCTAATATCATGAAAAAACAACTTCCACACATTCTCTCACTTTCTACGGTGGCAAAATCCCGTTTATTTGAAATTCAAGCTGTTGAGCTCAAATTCTCCAATGGAATTGACCGCACTTATGAACGTTTTCGCCCTTTCAATCGAGATTCCGTGATGGTGATTGCGATTGATGGTGAAGATTTACTTCTTGTTCGTGAATACGCGGTAGGAACAGAACAATATGAGTTAGGCTTTGTAAAAGGTGGAATGGATATGGGGGAAACGCCCGAACAAAGTGCCAATCGTGAATTGCAGGAAGAAATTGGTTTTGGCGCAAAAAAATGGACATTTTTACGCACCATGAAAATCAATCCACAAATCATGGATCACAAAATGCACGTTTTATTAGGCGAAGATCTGTATCCAAATAAACTGGAAGGCGATGAGCCTGAACCATTAGAAATCGTGCGTTATCCGTTATCTCAACTTGATGCACTTTTGGACAGTGATAAATTTAATGAGGCCAGAAATCTTGCTGCACTTTATTCTTTACGCGATCACTTAAAAAAACGATAAAATTAATTGACTAAATTTAAATAATTTCTAATGGCAAGCGATTAACTTTAAAGAAAACTTGCATAAATATTCTTTTTTTGAGAATGTATCGCCATTTTTCAAAAAATATATAGGAAAATCTATGTCTCATAATAATTTAAAAGAATTGACCTTCCGAGGGATGTTCCTTGGGGCGTTAATTACAGTGATCTTCACTGCATCTAACGTTTATTTGGGTCTTAAAGTGGGGATGACGTTTGCGTCCTCCATTCCTGCTGCCGTCATCTCTATGGCAGTTTTAAAATTCTTCAAGGATTCCAGTATTTTAGAAAATAACATGGTACAAACCCAAGCTTCATCAGCGGGGACATTATCTTCTGTTATTTTCGTGCTTCCTGGCCTATTAATGATGGGTTACTGGCAAGAATTCCCATTCTGGCAAACAGTGCTTATTTGTGCCGCTGGTGGTACCTTAGGCGTACTATTTACCATTCCATTACGTCGTGCAATGGTGGTAAACAGCGACTTACCTTACCCTGAAGGCGTGGCTGCCGCTGAAATCTTAAAAGCAGGCAATAATGACGAAAGCGACAGTGGCGTGAAAGATATTGCTTATGGTGGTATTTTTGCAGCAACCGTTGCATTCTTAACCAATGCATTACGTGTCATGTCTGATAGCGCGAGCGCATGGTTCTCTAACGGTAAAGCCATTTTCCAATTACCGATGGGCTTCTCTCTTGCCTTAGTAGGTGCGGGTTACTTAATTGGTATCGTGGGCGGTCTTGCCATGTTATTCGGTACATTCCTTGCTTGGGGTGTAGCGGTACCTTATTTCACCGCAACAGGCGATATGCCAACTGACGCCTCTCTTGTTAGTTATGCCATGGCTGAATGGAAAACCAAAGTTCGCTTTATCGGTGTAGGTACTATCGGTATTGCAGCGATTTGGACATTATTAATCCTTTTCAAACCAATGATTGAAGGGATGGTTCATTCTTTCCGTATGTTAAAAGGCTCACAAGCTGAATCAGAACATCGTATTGATATCGACTTATCTCCAAAAACCATCATTTACATTTTATTGGCGACAGTCGTGTTAATCGTGATTTCGTTATATCACTTCGTTGCCGCAGCACCTATTTCTGCTGAACTTGCCGTGTTATTAGTGGTGGTTTGTACGCTACTTGCGGTGTTAATTGGTTTCTTCGTCGCTGCAGCGTCTGGTTATATGGCAGGACTTGTGGGCTCATCTTCTAGCCCTATCTCTGGTATCGGGATTATTTCTGTTATCGTGATTTCACTTGTTTTAGTGACTATTGGTAAAAGCAGTGGTTTATTTGAAACAGCGGACGGTCAAAAATTCTTAACGGCATTGACCTTATTCACGGCATCTATCGTTTTAACCACCGCGACTATTTCAAACGATAACTTACAAGACTTAAAAACCGGTCTTTTAGTTGAAGCGACCCCTTGGAGACAACAGGTTGCATTGATTATCGGTTGTTTCGTGGGTGCATTAGTCATTGCACCGGTATTAGAAATTCTATACCACGCTTATGGTTTCACTGGCGCATTACCACGTCCAGACATGGATCCAGCACAAGCGCTTTCAGCACCACAAGCAACCCTTATGACCACCATTTCACAAGGTATTTTCACCAACCATTTAGAATGGACTTACATTTTAACTGGTGTAGGTTTAGGTATTGTGTTGATCATTGTGGATGCATTCATGCGTAAAACCAGTGACAGCCGCTTTGCCTTACCGGTATTAGCAGTGGGGATTGGTATCTACCTTCCACCATCAATCAATATGCCGGTTGTAGTCGGTGCAGTAATGGCATGGTTTATCACTCGTCACATGAAAAACTATGCAAAACGCACTAACGATACTGAAGTGGAGAAAAAAGCAGAACGTTTCGGTACACTTTTCGCTGCAGGTTTAATTGTGGGTGAAAGCTTGATGGGCGTCATCTTAGCCTTCATTATCGCGGCATCTGTCACGTCAGGTGGTTCTGAGGATCCATTAGCCTTAGGATTAGAAAATTGGGATAATATTGGCGAATTACTTGGTCTTGCCGTATTTATCTTTGGTATCTTTATTTTCGTTTCTCGTGTATTACGTGCGAAGAAATCGAAATAATGGATTTAAATAGGCTGTCCTCGGATAGCCTATTTTTCTAGGAGCTTAAGGTGTCAACGCAATCCCCTTATCTAAAAGCAATTATCATCTTCCCATTGGTTACGCAACTAATAGGTAGCACCATTGCTTATGTGGTTTTCGGAATGGACTACTGCAAAGAAGGTAACTTCGATGCCGCATTATTTGGTTTCTTTCTAACATTCTGGCCACTCACCGTGCCGGCGATAATCAACGCTTACTTTGCTAAATACCGCGGCTATCTACGTCATCAGTGGAATAAAATTCTCATTTTTTCATTCATCATTCTTTTTTGTTATTGGAGTATCGGCAATCTTCTCATCGCACAAAATACCCAATATCTGACTGACCGTATACTATTCGTCTTAGAGGGTTCTGTTATCCTGGCAATCTATACGACAGTCTTCCTCTCCTTGTTATTACCGAAATCAAAGTAGGAAATAAACATGCAATTATCTCAATCTCTTCTCGATCAAGCCCGCATGCTCGCTAATGAAGCGGGAAAACATTTAGCTCGTTTTTACCAACAGGACGTGACAATACAAACCAAATCGGATAACACCCCTGTCACGGAAGCAGATTTATTTGTCAGCCAATTTTTAATTGAAAAACTGACCGCACTTTTCCCTGACATTCCTGTTCTTTCAGAGGAAAACTGCAATATTCCCTTTGAACAACGCCAAACTTGGCAAACTTATTGGTTGATCGATCCCCTTGATGGTACGCAGCAATTTATTGATCGCACGGATCAATTTTCGGTATTAATTACACTCGTGCAAAACCACCAACCTGTACTGGGTGTGATTCACTTCCCTATTTTGAATATCACCTATTATGCCATGAAAGGTTTTGGGGCATTCAAACAAAGTAACAAAGAGATAACTCGCTTACGGCCAAGAAAAATTGATCTTACCAAACCATTAAAAATCGCCGTAGGCGCCACCACCTCACAAGAGAAAGTGCGGTCAATTTTAGCGAAGAATTTGGCATGTGAATTTACGGTTGTTGGTTCGAGCAGTCTAAAAAGTGGTTTAGTCGCAGAAGGAACCGTTGATTGCTATGTTCGCCTCGGTAAAACCGGTGAATGGGATACGGCAGGCGCTGAGATTTTATTAACTGAAATCAATGGAATGATTTTCGATCCGCACTATCAGCCGCTCACCTATAATCAGCGTGAAAGTTTAATTAATCCACCCTTTGTGATGGTGGCAGATAATACACAAAATTGGGCATCTGTCTTTCAATTTAATTGATTGGTTCGATTGGTAAAGTGCAGTAATATATTGCATTATTTAAAGATACTACTCGGAACAATAAGGAATAATATGCAAACTAATAATAACTGTATCGTGATTTTTGGTGCTTCCGGTGATTTGACTCACCGTAAACTCATTCCAGCACTTTATAATCTCTTCAAATTTGGTCGTTTAAACAAATTCTCTGTATTAGGTGTCGCGCGTTCAGAATTAAACGATGAGACTTTCCGTGAAAAAATGCGTGAAGCCTTACTGGAAACAGAAGAAACCACTCCAGAAACGCTAGACGCTTTTTGTAGTCATCTCTATTACCAAGCGGTAAACACATCTGATGCTGCGGATTACGGTAAATTAGTCCCTCGTTTAGAAGAATTACATACTAAATATCAAACGAATGGCAACACCCTTTACTATATGTCCACGCCACCAAGCTTATATGGTGTGATTCCAGAATGTCTCGCTGCTCATGGTTTAAACACAGAAGAAGAAGGTTGGAAACGTATTATTGTCGAAAAACCTTTTGGTTACGATGAAAAAACAGCACAAGAACTTGACGTTCAAATTCATCGTTTCTTTGAAGAACATCAAATCTATCGTATCGACCATTATCTAGGTAAAGAAACCGTACAAAACCTACTTGTTTTACGCTTCTCAAATGGCTTATTCGAACCACTTTGGAACCGTAATTACATTGATTATGTCGAAATTACGGGTGCCGAAGCCATTGGTGTAGAAGAACGTGGTGGCTATTATGATGGCTCTGGCGCAATGCGTGATATGTTCCAAAACCACTTATTACAAGTTTTAGCCATGGTTGCCATGGAACCACCCGCAATCATCAATGCGAACTCAATGCGTGATGAAGTGGCCAAAGTCATGCATTCTTTACGTCCATTAACGCAAGATGACGTTGAGCACAACTTAGTGCTTGGTCAGTACACTGCAGCGGAAATTGATGGCAAAGAAGTCAAAGGCTATTTACAAGAAAAAGGTGTGCCGGCTAACTCTCGCACTGAAACCTTCATGGCGTTACGTTGCGAAATCGAAAACTGGCGTTGGGCGGGTGTACCTTTCTATGTGCGTACAGGTAAACGCTTACCGGCACGTGTGACGGAAATTGTGATTCATTTCAAAACTACGCCACATCCGGTATTCAGTCAAAATGCGCCTGAGAATAAATTGATCATCCGTATTCAACCTGATGAAGCCATTTCAATGCGCTTCGGTTTGAAAAAGCCAGGTGCGGGCTTTGAAGCGAAAGAAGTCTCAATGGATTTCCGTTATGCCGATTTGGCCGATGAGCAAGTACTCACGGCTTATGAACGCTTATTGCTTGATGCAATGAAAGGCGATGCCACACTCTTTGCGCGTACGGATGCGGTGCACGCTGCATGGAAATTTGTGCAACCGATTTTGGATTACAAAGAATCGGGTGGTCGAATCTACGAATATGAAGCGGGCACTTGGGGACCTGTTGCAGCCGAAAAACTCATTGCGAAAAGTGGTCGCGTATGGCGTAAACCAAGCGGTAAAATGAAGAAAAAGGTTTAATCATTAATATCTCGCCTTCTTCAACAGAAGAAGGCTTATCACCGAATAGAGAGAAACAAACATGAACACCATTACCTTCCCAACAGCTCAACACGCTGTTGAAAAGCTCGCTCAAGAATTTGTGATTTATAGTCAATTAAATCACCCTGTGCATATTTCTCTTTCTGGCGGTTCAACACCTAAGCTGTTATTCAAAACCTTAGCCAAAGCGCCTTATGCGGAACAAATTAACTGGAAGAATCTACATTTTTGGTGGGGCGATGATCGCATGGTTCCACCAACAGATTCAGAAAGCAACTATGGTGAAGTGCAAAAACGCTTATTCGATCATATTCAAATTCCCGCAGAAAATATCCACCGAATTCGTGGTGAAAATGAACCGCACTTTGAATTAAAACGCTTCGAAGAAGAATTAAGTGCGGTCATTCCAAATGGTGTTTTTGATTGGATCATTTTAGGTATGGGGACTGACGGTCATACCGCTTCTCTCTTCCCACATCAAACCCATTTTGATGATGCAAATCTTGCGGTCATTGCGAAACATCCTGAAAGCGGTCAAATTCGCATTTCGAAAACAGCCAAACTCATTGAACAAGCGAAACGCATTACCTATTTAGTCACTGGCGAAAGCAAAGCAGACATTTTAAAAGAAATCCAAACCACGCCAGCTGAAAACCTACCTTATCCCGCAGCCAAAATTAAAGCAAAAAATGGGGTGACGGAATGGTATTTGGATAAAGCGGCGGCGAAATTGCTATAACAAGTTGAGTATCAAATACCATAGGATTGCAAAATGATAGACTACAAAGTAAATGAACCAATTTCAGTTAAACAATTTATTGAATTGTTAAATAAAACAACGCTCGGGGCACGCCGTCCGTTAGAGGATGAAAAACGCGTCGCGGCAATGTTGCATCATGCGGATTTATTAGTCACCGCTTGGGATAGTGAACGATTAGTGGGTGTGGCTCGTTCCGTGACGGATTTTGCCTACTGCTGTTATTTATCTGATTTAGCGGTTGATGAACAATATCAAAAACAAGGTATCGGCTTGCAGTTGATTGAACACACTAAACAAGCCTTACATCTACAAGCCAAAATTGTGCTTTTATCTGCTCCACAAGCCGTGGATTATTATCCGCATATTGGATTTACTCAGCATATGAGTGCATGGACGAAGAGTTAATTTATTAGAATGATATGGTGACAAAAATGAAAAAACTGCTTGTAATACTTACTTCAACTTTGTTATTTGCTTGTTCATCTGGTCCATCTTTAGATCAGTTAGCGGCACAAATGCCAAAAGATAATCGCTCAGTAATGCTTCAAGTTCCAGAAGCAGGAAACCCAGTTTCAAATGGAATGCTTGTAGCAACGATTAGAACCGCAGGTGGTACTTCAGGAAAACGACTCGTATCTCTTTTAGCTACAGATAATTTACACATTGGAATTGCAGGGAACAGTCAATCTGTGAATAAAGCAGTTGCTATGTATGGACTAAATAATGCAGAAAAGGTCGGTAAGGATGTATCTTTATACCTTGTTGGAGATAGTCAAAGTGATAAAGCAGATCTAGAAAAAGCCGCAAAAGCGAAAAATGTAGAAATGCATTACATTATGCAAAAATAAGATATAGATACATTGGATGCGGAGTGACTTTAATGTTGAATTTAGATAATAAAAAATTTGTTGCTGTTGAAAACACCGCAAATGGTGAGGTGAGTAGCCAAACAGAATTTCATTACCATCAACAAGGTAAAATGATTTGGGCCGAATATTGTGGTGGTGAAATTTTAAAAGGCTTTTTAATTGGGAAGTGGATTAACGATACTCAAATTGAATTTACGTATCAACATTTAAATCAATCTCTAGAAAATCGTTTGGGGCGTTGCTGTACAACATTTTCTTTAGAAGAAAGCAAACTCATCGGCCATGAAAAATGGCAGTGGCTAGACACGTTAGAGCAAGGCAGCTCTTTAATTAGAGAAATTTAAAAGAATTTTTGCTATAGAATATCTGAAACAAGGTATCATCTTGCAATTGATTGAACATACTAAACAAGTCTTACATCCACAAGCTAAAATTGTGCTTTTATATGCTACGTAAGCTGTAGATTATTATCCGCATTAGATTTATGCAACATATGAGTGCGTGGGCAAAGAGTTAATTTAATTGTATAAGGGAAACCTTGATGTCTACAACACAGATTGAAAATGCGAAAAAAATTATTGATGATAATTATGAAGAAAATCCTAATAGTTTTTTACACGACTTTTGTCACAATTCTTTTTTTAGCAGAGAAAAATTCGAAGAATATTTAGATGCTATCGGCTATCTGATTGCTGTTGATTATCAAAGATATAAATTTGATAGAGTAAAGTTAGTTCAGATAAACGATATACAAGCTCAAATTCTAATTTATCTGGGATATCATAAAGACCCTTCAGATGTTATTTTTATTAAAAACTTACCTGAATATATAAATGAAGGAATTATTACTCCTTTGCGGGAAAGAACAAATAGCTATAATTCTGGATTTTTTAATAGAGATGTTTTTGATTATATTATAAAAAATAAACATAAATAGTTTATATCTTAAAGTGGGATTTATCCCACTATTAACTATTTAAAAATAATGGTGGGATAATCCCCCGCCCTACAACAGGAGAAAACAATGTCAGTAAAAGGCGACATCGGTGTTATCGGCTTAGCCGTAATGGGGCAAAACCTCATTTTAAATATGAATGATCATGGCTTTAAAGTTGTGGCATATAACCGTACGACTTCAAAAGTGGATGAATTTTTACAAGGTGCGGCAAAAGGCACCAATATTATCGGCGCATACTCTTTAGAAGATTTAGCTTCTAAATTAGAAAAACCACGCAAAGTAATGTTAATGGTACGTGCGGGTGATGTAGTGGATCAATTCATTGAGGCATTATTACCGCACTTAGAAGAAGGCGACATCATCATTGATGGGGGTAACTCAAACTATCCTGATACCAACCGTCGTGTTAAAGCATTGGCTGAAAAAGGCATTCGTTTTATCGGTTCGGGGGTTTCGGGCGGTGAAGAAGGTGCGCGTCATGGACCATCTATCATGCCAGGTGGTAATCACGAAGCATGGCCATATGTTAAACCAATCTTCCAAGCAATCTCTGCTAAAACAGAACAAGGCGAACCTTGCTGTGACTGGGTTGGTGGAGAAGGTGCAGGCCACTTTGTAAAAATGGTTCACAATGGTATCGAATATGGCGATATGCAATTAATCTGTGAAGCTTACCAATTCTTAAAAGAAGGTTTAGGCTTAAGCTATGAAGAAATGCAAGCTATCTTCGCAGAATGGAAAAAAACTGAACTTGATAGCTATTTAATTGATATCACCACCGATATTCTTGGTTATAAAGATGCTGATGGTGAACCATTAGTTGAAAAAATCTTAGATACAGCTGGCCAAAAAGGGACTGGTAAATGGACAGGTATCAATGCATTAGATTTTGGTATTCCATTAACCTTAATCACTGAATCCGTCTTTGCTCGTTGCGTATCTTCATTTAAAGATCAACGTGTTGCCGCTAATCAATTATTCGGCAAAACAATTCAACCTGTTGAAGGCGATAAAAAAGTTTGGATTGAGGCGGTGCGTAAAGCCTTATTGGCGTCTAAAATTATTTCTTATGCACAAGGCTTTATGCTGATTCGTGAAGCCTCTGAACAATTTGACTGGAACATCAACTACGGCGCAACGGCATTATTATGGCGTGAAGGTTGTATTATCCGTAGCCGTTTCTTAGGCAACATTCGGGATGCATATGAAGCAAATCCAGATTTAATCTTCTTAGGTTCAGATAGCTACTTCAAGGGCATTTTAGAAAACGCATTAAGTGACTGGCGTAAAGTGGTGGCAAAATCTATCGAAGTGGGTATCCCAATGCCTTGTATGGCTTCTGCTATTACTTTCTTAGATGGCTATACTTCAGCCCGTTTACCGGCAAACTTATTGCAAGCACAACGTGACTACTTCGGCGCACATACTTATGAACGTACTGATAAACCACGTGGTGAATTCTTCCACACCAACTGGACAGGTCGCGGTGGCAACACAGCATCTACCACTTATGATGTGTAAGTCTAAAAACTCATGATAAACTCACCGCACTTTGTTCGAATAAAGTGCGGTTTATTTTTACCTTATTTTGGAGAAACCTATGTTACCTCAATCACGCTTAGATAAAATTTCAGAAATGGAAAACCTTCTCAATGAAGCGGAGAGTTTCTTAGCTGACGCGGAACAATTTCTTGAAAAATGGCAAGCTTTCTTACCAAAAATGAAAACCTTAGAACACTATTATTTTGATGGTGACTGGCGAGACGATTATCAAGCTTATGAGGACGGTAAAATCCCAGAGGATATGCCTTGTGGTGTATTAAGTGAAGATTTAGTATTTAATGCGAGTACAGGACACCATGGATTGGCGATTGAATATTTGAAAGTGGTTGCGAAAGTATTAGATCAAGCTAAAGATTAACATTCAATATATTCAATTGTTCAAAAAAACATCGAAAAACGCATATTTTTGAACTTTCATTCATCTCCGTTTGTCTTATGGAGTACTATCAATATGGATAGTTTTATATGTTAAACACGGAGAGATCCTATGAAATTAATTGGAAAATCACTTGTTATCGCGATGACTATTATTTCCCTTGCTGCATGTGGAAATATGAACCGTACACAAAAAAATACAACAGCTGGCGCAGCTATTGGTGGTGCAGCAGGCTATATGCTTGGTGGTAATACCGCGACCACATTAGGTGGTGCCGCATTAGGTGGTGTAATCGGTAGCCAAGTCAATAAATAGTCAAAAAAATAACCGCACTTAATAAGTGGCGGTTATTTTTTTATTATTTCTCATCTGTTTTTTCTGTGCTTGGTTTACGGCGTTTACCAATATTTTTCGTATCTTTATGACGTAATTTGGCTTTCCTCTTCACCTCTGATTTTTTCTTTTCTTCACGTTTTTCTTTAATACGCGCTTTTTGTTTTTTAGACATAGATTTTACTTCACCATCTTTTGGTGGTTTAGTACGAGGTTCTAATCCTTCTAAAATACGCGCTTTCAAAAGCTCTTCCGTATAGCGTTTAATTTTACCGAGCAATTTGTAATCATGGGCTTCAACAAAGGAAACAGCAGTGCCCTTTTTCCCTGCGCGAGCCGTACGACCAATACGATGTAAATAGGTATCTGCGCTGTAAGGCAAATCGAAGTTCATGACATGTGTCACATCATCGATATCAATGCCTCGAGCAGCCACATCAGTAGCCACTAACACAGTAACAACACCTGATTTTAATTTATCAATGGCATTATTACGTTGAGTTTGTGCCATATCGCCTTCTAGATAAGTAGAGCGAATACCACGTTTACGCAAGGTTTCAGACAGCTCACGTACATCTTCGCGACGACGGACAAACACAATACCACGACTCACGTTCTCGGTTTCGATAAAACGTGCAAGCAACTTAATTTTATGTTCATTGCTATCGGCGTGATAATACCACTGATTGATTTTCTTGCGCTCACGACGACTTGGCTCTGCATCGATTTTTACTGGGTCATTCAATAAACGTTCTGCAAAATCAACTAATAAGTCCCCTTCTAATGTGGCAGAGAAAAGGAGGGTTTGTTTACGCCAACGCGTTTCAGCAGCAATTTTCTCCGCATCTTGCCCAAAGCCCATTTGCAACATGCGATCTGCTTCATCAAAAATCAGCATTTCTACCGCGCGACAATCAAAGTTCTCTTCTTTGATGTATTGCAATAAACGTCCTGGTGTTGCCACCACGATATCCTGATTTGAATTAAACACTTCCCCATGATTTTGATACGCTACACCGCCTGTAATCGTAGCAATCTTCAAATGCGTGAATTGCGCCAATTCTTCCGCTTGTTCCGCAACCTGCATCGCTAACTCACGAGTTGGTGTTAAAATTAAAATGCGAGGCGCACCAGGTTTACGACGGGGATAATCCAATAAATGCTGAATCGCTGGCAATAAAAATGCAGCAGTTTTACCTGTACCTGTTGGTGCAGAACCTAACACATCACGCTCTTCCATTGCAGCCGGAATCGCTTCTAATTGGATGGCAGTTGGGCGAGTATAACCTTTCTTTTCTAAGGCCTTTAATAATTCAGGGGAAAGATCGAATTCTTCAAATGGGGATAAATTCATTATTTTGCGTTAATTTGTTAAAATTGGGGCTGATTATACCTGAAAGTGCGGTCATTTTCCGCAAGATTTTATGAGCAGCTTTACCTTCAAACAATTCCATATTAATCAACAACATTGTGCAATGAAAGTCGGCACAGACGGCATTTTACTGGGTGCTTGGGCGGATGTATCTGATTGTCAGTATATTCTAGATATGGGGACTGGCACAGGCTTGGTTGCATTAATGCTCGCCCAACGAAGTCATGAGCATTGCCAAATTGAAGCCGTTGAACTTGATCCCCTTGCAACACAACAAGCACAAGAAAACTTCCAGGCTTCGCCATGGCACAATCGCCTTTATTTAACACACCAAGATGTGCAAACTTATTGCCAACAAACAGCACATCAATTTGATTTAATTGTGGCGAATCCGCCTTATTTTGCGCAAGGCGTTGAATGTAGAAATAATGAACGAGCACTTGCCCGTTATGTTCAACAAAGCCATTTAGATTGGTTAAATTGGGCGGCGAGTTGTTTATCCGAAAAAGGAAAAATCAGTTTTGTCTTGCCTTATGAGGCGGGGAAAACATTGATAAATTCAACCGCACTCTGTTGCATTAAGCAGACTGATGTCATTACAAAGACAGGGAAAGATCCACAACGGATATTACTCACGTTTAGCCGAGAGCATTTACCACAGGTAAAAGATAGCTTGGTGATTTATAACGAAAACAATCAGTACACAGAGGAATTTATTGCGTTGACGAAGGCATTTTATTTGAAAATGTAAGGGCATATGACTATGCCCTTTTTTATTGATGTGATTAGTGACTTTCCGCTTTGACGAGTTTCGTCCAGTTGTAATAACCATATAATGAGTTAAGTAAGTAAGCACTATACATTAAGTACATCGCTGGCTGCTCTGCCCAAAGTAAAATGGAAAGCACATTTAAGACAATCCACAATAACCATTGCTCACGATAACGCAAAATCATCAATAATTGTGCCGCTACGGTGATAATCGTGGTTAAACCATCTAATCCTGTAGAACTCCCGCCCGCTGCTTTTAAAGCCTGCACAAAGCAGAATGTCCCAATCCCAACACTCACGAGTAAAATTGCCCAACCTTTTGGTGTTAAAGCTTTTGCAATTACACTTTCACTGCCATTATCGTTTTGCATGTGTTGTTTCCACATAAAATAACCGATAAATTGTGATGGAATATACACATAGAGCACCGTATTCATTTCGCCCAGGAAATTGTTTCCCCATGCGACATAAAAATAGGTGTAAGCAAAAATAAGCCCAAAGAAATAGTTGCTAATTTTTCCTTTACTCACCAATACTACACAGAGAATACCTGCAATACCCGAAATCATGCCTAATGGGCTATCTGGCGCAAGAACATAAGCAATAATTTGCGCGGCAAGGAAAATAACCACCCATACCACTTCAAAAGGCTTCCAACCGGATAAAAATTCTTCTTTAAGTCGTTCTGTCCAATTCATGGAACACTCCTGTTTTATAAAAAGTACGCCATTTTTACACCGCACTTTTTTAAAGTAAAGCATAGCGAGTATTTAATTTGATTATTGTGAGATAAATCACACTTTATTTTTCATACTTTTAGATGGCCATGCCTTGCTTTCCCTTATAATCAGACTACAATATCGCCCCATTTTAAGAGATTCATTAAGAGGAAGATGATGTCATTTGCAATCGGTCAACGTTGGATTAGCGAAACAGAAAATAGCCTCGGATTAGGCATGATTACAGACTTAGATTTCCGTTCAGTTACCCTTCACTTTCCCGCCACAGATGAAACCCGAATTTATGCGGTGGCACAAGCTCCCTTAACCCGAATTGTATTGAATAAAGGGGAACAACTTCATCACCAGGCAGGTTGGCAAGGTGAAGTTCTTGATGTTCAAGAAATGAATGGTCTCTTATTTTATTTAGTCAAAAATGCGCAAGGCGAAGAGATTATCGTCAATGAAAAAGAACTTTCTCCGATTATTTCCTTTAGCCAAGCGAAAGATCGCCTCTTTTCATCGCAAATTGACCGCAGTGAACATTTTGCGTTGCGTTATAAAACCCTTCTACATCAACAAGCTCAATTCCAATCGCCTTTGCGTGGATTACGAGGCAATCGTGCGGGTTTAATTCCTCATCAGCTTCATATTGCACAAGAGGTGGGAAATCGTGTTAATCCTCGCGTGCTCTTGGCAGATGAAGTAGGGTTAGGTAAAACCATTGAAGCAGGTATGATTTTGCAAAATCAGCTTTTTGCTGAAAAAGTACAACGTGTATTAATTATTGTACCGGAAACCTTGCAACATCAATGGCTTGTCGAAATGCTTCGCCGTTTTAATTTACATTTTTCATTATTTGATGAAGAACGTTGTGAAGATTTTGCCGAACAAGCGATCAATCCATTTAGCACGGAAAGTTTAATTATTTGTGCATTAGATTGGTTGAAAGCCCATCCCAATCGTGTACAACAAGCTATTGAAGCTGAATTTGACAGCTTAATTGTCGATGAAGCGCATCATTTGGCTTGGTCTGAAAATGCGCTAAGTGCCGCTTATTTATTGGTGGAACAATTAGCGAACGCTATTCCATCCGTTTTATTACTCACCGCAACGCCAGAACAACTGGGTTTGGAAAGCCATTTTGCACGCTTACGCTTGCTTGATCCTGAGCGTTTTTATGATTACCAGGCGTTCTTGAAGGAGCAAGAAAACTATCAGCCTGTTGCGGATGCTGTTCAATCTTTACTCTCAGAGAAGCCGCTAAGTGCGGTCGAAAAAAATCATATTTCTGATTTACTCAATGAACAGGATGTCGAACCATTATTCAAAGCTTTAGCCTGTCATAATGACGATGAAAAGCAAGCTGCTCGACAAGAGCTCATTCAAAATCTTATCGATCGACATGGTACAAGCCGTATTTTATTTCGCAATACACGCCAAGGTGTAAAAGGTTTTCCACATCGGGTTTATCACCAGGTAACGATTGATGCGACAGAGGCTGATGAAAAAATTCATTGGTTAATTGATTTCTTAAAATCACACCGAAATGAAAAAATCTTAGTCATTTGTAAAACAGCACAAACGGCAATTCAACTTGAGCAAATTTTAAGAGAAAAAGAAGCCATTCGCAGTGCCGTTTTCCATGAAAGAATGTCGATTATTGAACGAGATCGTGCAGCGGCTTATTTTGCAGATACTGATAATGGTGCACAAGTTTTACTGAGTTCAAGCATCGGTTCTGAAGGAAGAAACTTCCAATTTGCTTGTCATCTCGTACTCTTCGATTTACCAGAAAATCCTGACTTACTTGAGCAATGCATTGGCCGTTTAGATCGCATCGGGCAAACGAGAGACGTACAAATTTACGTACCCTGCCTAGCAGGCTCTGTACAGCAAGATTTAGCACGTTGGTATCATGAGGGCTTAAATGCTTTTGAACAAACTTGCCCTATTGGTATGGCATTGTTTGAACAATATGAAGCTTTATTAAAAGAGCGGTCAGAAAATAAAGCAGATTTTGAGCAACTCATCCTCCAAACGCAAAAACAAGCAAAAGCATTGCGTTTAGCCTTAGAGAAAGGTCGTGATCGTTTGTTAGAATTAAATTCTAATGGTAGAGAAAAGGCACAGCGACTTGCGGCAGAAATCGCTCAAACTGATAATTCACCCCAATTAGTCGATTTTGCACTGAATTTATTTGATATTATTGGTGTAGAACAAAATGATTTAGGTGAAAACAGCATTGTCATCACGCCAACAGGCACCATGCTTGTTCCTGATTTTCCAGGACTAAAAGAAGAAGGTGTCACAGTAACTTTTGACCGACAACTAGCCCTTGCTCGTGAGGAATTAGAATTTCTTACCTGGGATCATCCAATGATACGTCAAGGCATTGATTTAATCGCTTCTGGTGACATCGGCAAAGCATCGATGGCATTATTAGTTAATAAACAGCTACCTGCAGGCACTCTTTTGGTTGAATTGATTTATATGATTGAAAGCCAATCACCAAAAGGTTTGCAACTGAATCGTTTTCTTCCGCCTACGCCTGTTCGATTATTACTAGATAGCAAAGGAAATAATCTAGCCGGACAAGTTAATTTTGATACATTGCAAAATAAACTTAAGCCACTAAGCAAAGACATTGCGAATAAAATGGTCAAAATGGCTCGTCCAAATATTGAGCAATTAATTAAACTAGGCGATCGCAAAATAACTGAAATCGCACAAGCTCAAATTCAAGAAGCCAGTAGATTAGCAGATCAAACATTGAGCACTGAGCTCAATCGACTTATAGCCTTAAAAGCAGTAAATAAAAATATTCGCCAAGCGGAAATTAATGTATTAGAAAAACAACGTGTGCTTTCTCTGGAAGAGTTAAGTAAAGCAAGCTGGCGATTAGATAGCCTTCGGGTAATAGTGACAAACAAGGAATAATATGGCACTTATTGAATACCATCCACCTTTAGAACCGTATTTAGATATTATCTATCAAGATAATCATATCTGCGTGGTAAACAAGCCAAGCGGTTTACTTTCAGTCCCGGGCAATCAGCCAGAATACTATGACAGTGCAATGAGCCGGGTGAAAGAGAAATTTGGATTTTGTGAACCTGCGCACCGCTTAGATATGGCCACAAGCGGGATTATTCTATTTGCATTAAGTAAAGCAGCAGATAAAGAGTTAAAACGTCAATTTCGTGAACGTGAGCCCAAAAAATATTATCAAGCATTAGTGTGGGGACACTTAGAACAAGATAGTGGGGAAATTAATCTTCCTATGATTTGTGATTGGGAAAATCGCCCACGCCAACGCATTGATTTTGTTTTCGGCAAAAGAGCGGTCACGTTTTATGAAGTTTTAGAACGGTTACCGACTAACTGCACTCGAGTTAAACTGACTCCAATCACAGGACGTTCACATCAACTACGTTTACATACACTCGCACTAGGACATCCTATTTTAGGTGACAAATTTTATTCTCACCCACAAGCTAAAGCGATGTCACCTCGCCTATGCTTACATGCAGAAGAACTTATGATTACGCACCCCATCACAGGTGAAAAAATGACATTCAGAGCTGAAGCTGAATTCTAGAAAAAGAAATATAAAAAAGGCTCACATTAGTGAGCCTTTTCATTTTATAACAAATTATTATTCCGCTGCTGCTTCTGCAACTTCTGGACGATCAACTAACTCAATGTATGCCATTGGAGCGTTGTCACCTGCACGGAAACCACATTTTAAGATACGGGTGTAACCACCTGCACGTTGAGCAAAACGTGGACCTAATTCATTGAATAATTTCGCAACAGTTTCGATGTTACGAGTACGAGCGAATGCTAAACGACGGTTTGCAACGCTATCTTCTTTTGCTAATGTAATTAACGGTTCAACTACACGACGTAATTCTTTAGCTTTTGGTAAAGTAGTCTTGATGATTTCATGACTAACTAAAGCACTTGCTAAGTTACGGAACATCGCTTGGCGATGGCTGCTATTACGGTTTAGTTGACGACCACTCTTACGATGGCGCATGATCTTATCCTTCTCAGAAAAATCTTAACCTATGACCAAACTAGTCTTCAGCAATACTTGCTGGTGGCCAATTCTCAAGGCGCATACCAAGTGACAAGCCACGTGAAGCGAGAACGTCTTTAATTTCAGTAAGAGATTTCTTACCAAGATTAGGCGTTTTTAATAACTCAACTTCTGTACGTTGTACTAAGTCACCGATATAGTGAATTGTTTCTGCTTTCAAACAGTTAGCAGAACGAACTGTCAACTCTAAGTCATCAACAGGACGTAATAAAATCGGATCAAATTCCGGTTTTTCTTCCTTGACTTCAGGTTGACGAACATCACGCAAATCAACGAATGCATCGAGTTGCTCTGCTAAAATTGTTGCTGCACGACGAATTGCTTCTTCCGGATCAATAGTCCCGTTAGTTTCTAACTCGATAACTAGTTTATCTAAGTCAGTACGTTGTTCAACACGTGCTGCTTCAACATTGTAAGCAATACGGTCAACCGGGCTATAACAAGCGTCTACTAATAAACGACCAATTGGACGATCTTCATTTTGTGAATGAGTACGAGCAGATGCAGGTACATAACCTCTACCACGTTGAACACGAATGCGCATATTAATAGATGCGTTTTCGTCTGTTAAGTGACAGATTACATGTGATGGATTAACAATCTCAACATCACCATCGTGGGTGATATCTGCTGCAACAACAGGGCCAATTCCAGATTTATTTAATGTCAGAATAACATCATCTTTATTCTGTACTTTAACCGCTAGACCTTTAAGGTTTAAAAGAACTTCAAGAATATCTTCCTGAACACCTTCTTTACTACTATATTCGTGCAGTACGCCATCAATTTCTACTTCAGTTACAGCACAACCTGGCATTGAAGACAGAAGGATACGACGTAATGCATTCCCTAGAGTATGACCAAAGCCACGCTCTAACGGTTCTAAGATCACCTTAGCATGAGTAGAGCTAATTTGCTCGATATCTACTAAGCGTGGCTTTAAAAATTCTGTAACAGAACCCTGCATTTTATCCTCTCTTTGCTTTTAAGCTTAACTATTATTTAGAGTAAAGCTCAACGATCAGATGTTCGTTAATGTCTGCTGATAAATCAGAACGTTCAGGAACACGTTTGAACACACCTTCCATTTTTGCAGAATCAACTTCTAACCAAGTTGGTTTTTCTCTTTGTTCTGCTAATTCTAATGATGCTTTAATACGTGCTTGTTTTTTAGATTTCTCACGAACAGCAACGACATCATTTACAGAAACTTGGAAAGATGGGATATTTACAACACGACCATTTACGACAATCGCTTTGTGGCTCACTAATTGACGAGCTTCTGCGCGAGTTGCAGCAAATCCCATGCGATAAACAACGTTATCCAATCTACCTTCTAATAATACTAGTAAGTTTTCACCAGTATTACCTTTTAAACGGTTTGCTTCTTTATAGTAGTTACGGAATTGACGTTCTAAAATACCATAGATACGACGAACTTTTTGTTTTTCACGTAATTGACTACCATAGTCAGACAAACGCGGTTTACGAGCACCGTGTTGACCTGGTGCTGTATCAATTTTACATTTTGAATCAATCGCACGCACACCTGATTTAAGGAATAAATCAGTGCCTTCACGACGGCTGAGCTTGAGTTTAGGGCCCAAATATCTTGCCATTTTCTTTCTCCAACTATCCTATTACGCCATTAAACACGACGTTTTTTCGGTGGACGACAACCGTTATGAGGAATCGGAGTCACATCAGTGATGTTCGTGATACGGAAACCCGCTGCATTTAATGCACGGATTGTTGATTCACGACCCGGACCCGGACCTTTAACCATAACTTCCAAGTTCTTTAAGCCGAATTCTTTAACGATTTCAGCACAACGTTCTGCAGCAACTTGTGCAGCGAACGGGGTAGATTTACGAGAACCACGGAAACCTGAACCACCTGCTGTAGCCCAAGCTAAAGCATTACCTTGACGGTCAGTAATGGTAACGATTGTATTATTGAAAGATGCGTGAATGTGTGCTACGCCATCTACAACTTGTTTTTTTACACGTTTACGTGCACGAACTGGTGTTTTAGCCATTCTTTATTTACCCCGACTATTTTTTGATCGGCTTACGTGGACCCTTACGGGTACGCGCATTAGTTTTAGTACGTTGACCACGTACCGGTAAACTACGACGATGACGTAAACCACGGTAACAACCTAAGTCTAAAAGACGTTTGATGTTTAGTGTTACTTCACGACGTAAGTCACCTTCAACGGTAAATTTACCAACTTCGTCACGCAGTTTGTCAATCTGCTCTTCAGACAATTCGCTGATCTTAACATCTTCAGCAATACCCGCTGCAGCACAAATGCTTTTAGAACGAGTTTTACCGATACCGTAAATTGCAGTTAAAGCGATTACAGCGTGTTTGTGATCAGGAATGTTAATGCCTGCAATACGGGCCACTATGCACTCCTATTATTTTAACTAATTTGGTATTCTGATCTTGAAAAGCCCGTTTTCAGGATACTCAAACAGAATACCAAGGACATAAATGAGTTGAGTAGTATAACTACTCAACCGGTTCTTTGCAAGAAGAAATGTTAATTAACCTTGACGTTGTTTATGTTTAGGGTCGCTGCATAATACGCGAACAACACCTTCACGTTTAACAATTTTACAGTTACGACACATCTTCTTAACGGAAGCACGAACTTTCATTGCTTATCCTTTTTACTTAAATGAACAATTACTGTCCAAAACCTTTAAGGTTTGCTTTTTTTAACGCAGATTCATATTGAGACGACATTAAGTGACTCTGAACTTGCACGATAAAATCCATAATTACAACAACAACGATTAATAAGGAAGTACCACCGAAGTAGAATTTCACATCCCATGCTGATGTCATAATGTAAGGGACTAAACATACGAACGTTACATAAAGACCGCCGATTAATGTTAAGCGAGTCATTACTTTATCAATGTAACGAGATGTTTGTTCACCTGGTCTAATTCCTGGGATAAATGCACCAGATTTTTTTAGATTATCTGCTGTATCACGTGGATTATATTGCATTGCAGTGTAGAAGAAACTGAAGAAAATAATCGCTACCGCATAAACAAGAAGATATAAAGGTTGTCCAGGATTCAACAACATTGATAAGTCATTTAACCACTCAAACTTATCATTCTGACCAAACCATTGTGTCAATGTAGCAGGGAATAAAATAATGCTTGAAGCAAAAATTGCTGGCATTACGTTTGCCATATTAACTTTCAATGGTAAGTGAGTTGAATGACCACCTAAAATTTGACGTCCTTGTTGACGCTTAGCATATTCAACACGAATTCTACGTTGTCCACGTTCTACGAAGACAACAAAGTAAGTTACTGCAAAAACAATAGCAGCGATTAGTAGAAGAACTAAAGGATGCATTTGTCCTTGACGAGCTTGCTCAACTGTTTCGATAATTGCATGCGGCAATCCTGCAACAATACCACCAAAAACAAGAATTGAGATACCGTTACCAATACCTCTTTCAGTAATTTGCTCACCTAACCACATTAAGAACATGGTTCCGGTAACAAGACTCACTACTGCAGTGAAGTAAAAAGTAAAACCGATATTTGGCACTAATTGTGGCAACATATTCGGTAAACCGGTAGAAATTGCGATAGCTTGGATAGTAGCAAAAACCACCGTAGCATAACGAGTATACTTGGTGATTTTTCTTTGTCCTGCTGCACCTTCTTTTTTCAATTCTGCTAAGGCAGGGGAAACCGTAGCAAGCAATTGCATCACGATAGATGCCGAGATATACGGCATAATACCTAATGCTAAAATTGATGCTCGGCTCAATGCACCACCAGAGAACATGTTTAACATATCAATGATGGTGCCTTTTTGTTGTTCAACTAATTGAGCTAGCACGGCGGCATCAATACCAGGAAGCGGAATAAAAGAACCAATACGATAAACGATAAGTGCACCTAATACAAAAAGCAATCTGCTTTTTAGTTCACCAGTACCACTATTAGTACTTCTGCTTTGATAACCTGGTTGTTTAGCCATTTGTTAATTATTCCTCAACTGAACCGCCAGCAGCTTCGATTGCTGCTTTTGCACCTTTAGTTACACGTAAACCACGAACAGTAACTGCAGATTTCACTTCACCAGCTAAGATAACTTTAGCGAATTGAATATCTTTAGTTAAAATGTTTGCAGCTTTTAATGCTTCTAAAGTGACAACATTCCCTTCAACTTTTGTTAATTCGTTTAAACGAACTTCAGCAGTTACAGCTGATTTCATTGAAGTGAAACCAAATTTTGGTAAACGACGGTATAATGGCATTTGACCACCCTCGAAACCACGACGAACACCGCCGCCAGTACGAGATTTTTGACCTTTATGACCACGACCACCAGTTTTTCCTAAACCTGAACCAATACCACGACCAAGGCGTTTTGCACTGTGCTTAGCACCTTCAGCCGGAGATAGAGTATTTAAACGCATTCTCTTACTCCTCCACTTTAACCATGTATGAAACTTGGTTAATCATACCACGTACTGCCGGAGTATCGATTAACTCAACAGTATGGTGCATATGGCGAAGACCAAGACCACGCAAGGTAGCTTTGTGCTTCGGTAAACGAGCAATTGAGCTACGAACTTGAGTTACTTTAATAGTTTTAGCCATTATCAATTACCCCAAAATTTCATCAACGGTTTTACCACGTTTAGCAGCAACCATTTCTGGTGATTTCATATTTGCTAATGCATCAATAGTTGCACGAACAACGTTGATTGGGTTGGTTGAACCATACGCTTTAGAAAGAACGTTACGTACACCAGCAACTTCTAACACTGAACGCATTGCACCACCTGCGATGATACCTGTACCTTCGCTAGCTGGTTGCATAAATACGCGAGAACCAGTGTGAACACCTTTAACTGGGTGTTGTAATGTACCTTCATTTAAAGCGACATTAATCATATTGCGACGTGCTTTTTCCATCGCTTTTTGGATCGCTGCTGGAACTTCACGAGCTTTACCATAACCAAAACCTACGCGACCGTTACCATCGCCTACTACTGTTAAAGCAGTAAAGCTCATAATACGACCACCTTTTACAGTTTTTGATACACGGTTTACTGCGATTAGCTTCTCTTGCAGTTCACCAGCTTGTTTTTCGATGTTTGACATCTCAATTTACCTCATTAGAACTGTAGACCAGCTTCACGTGCAGCGTCCGCTAAAGTTTGGACACGACCATGATATTTAAAACCGGAACGGTCAAAAGCAACGTCTTTAACGCCTTTTGCTAATGCGCGCTCAGCAACAAGTTTACCTACTACTGCTGCGGCATCTTTATTACCGGTATATTTAACTTGCTCACGAATTGCTTTTTCAACAGTTGAAGCAGCGGCAAGCACTTCTGAACCGTTTGGTGCAATAACTTGTGCGTAGATATGACGCGGAGTACGGTGAATAACTAGACGAGTTACACCTTGCTCTCTCATCATATGACGTGCACGAGCTGCACGACGGATACGAGCTGATTTCTTATCCATAGTGTTACCTTAATTATTTCTTCTTAGCCTCTTTCATACGTACTACTTCATCAGAGTAACGTACACCTTTACCTTTATAAGGTTCAGGACGGCGATAAGCACGAATATCTGCTGCAACTTGACCAATTAACTGCTTGTCAGCACCTTTTAAAACGATTTCCGTTTGTGAAGGGCATTCTGCAGTAATACCTGCTGGTAAAGTGTGCTCCACAGGGTGAGAGAAACCTAAGCTTAATGCAACTACGTTGCCTTTAACTTGAGCTCTGTAACCAACACCCACTAGTTGTAATTTCTTAGTGAAGCCTTCAGTAACACCGATAACCATTGCATTAACTAATGCACGAGCTGTACCCGATTGAGCATTCGCTTCAACAAAACCTTCACGTGGAGTGAAAGTAAATTGACCATTATCTTGTTTAACTTCAACTGAGTGATGAATTGTGCGAGATAACTCGCCATTTTTTCCTTTTACTGTTAATAGCTGACCGTCGAGTTTAACTTCAACGCCGGCAGGAATATTAACAGGTGCCTTTGCAACACGAGACATTTTCCTACCCCTCTATTAAGCTACGTAACAGATGATCTCACCGCCTAAGCCCGCTTGACGAGCTGCACGGTCAGTCATAACACCTTTAGATGTAGAAATTACAGCAACACCTAACCCCCCCATAACTTTTGGTAATTCGTCTTTACGTTTGTAAATACGAAGACCAGGACGGCTTACACGTTGGATGCTTTCTACAACCGGTTTGCCTTGGAAATATTTTAAAGTAATTTCCAATTCAGGTTTTGCACCTTCTAAAACTTTAACGCTTTCGATATAACCTTCAGCAGCTAATACGTTGGCAATTGCCACTTTTAGCTTGGAAGAAGGCATATTGATTGCAACTTTGTTCGCAGCTTGACCGTTACGAATACGGGTCAACATATCTGCGATTGGATCTTGCATACTCATTGTACTTTTTCTCCGATTCCAAAATAAAGTGGTATATTACCAGCTCGCTTTTCTAAGGCCTGGGATCTCGCCGCGCATAGCAGCTTCACGAACCTTAATACGGCTTAAACCAAACTTACGTAAAACGCCGTGAGGACGTCCAGTTTGGCGGCAACGGTTACGTTGACGACTAGGGCTAGAATCACGTGGTAAAGTTTGTAATTTTAACACTGCATTCCAACGATCTTCGTCAGAGGCATTGACATCAGAAATGATTTTCTTTAATTCTGCACGTTTAGCGAAGAATTTTTCAGCCAATTTAACGCGTTTTACATCGCGTGCTTTCATTGATTGTTTTGCCATTATAACCTGCCTTATTTACGGAATGGGAAATTAAAGGCAGCAAGTAGTGCTTGACCTTCTTCATCATTCTTAGCAGTAGTTGTGATAGTGATATCTAAACCACGTACACGATCTACTTTATCGTAATCGATTTCAGGGAAGATGATTTGTTCACGCACACCCATGCTGTAGTTACCACGGCCATCAAATGATTTCGCGCTTAAACCGCGGAAGTCACGAATACGTGGAACAGCAATTGTAATTAAACGTTCAAAGAACTCCCACATACGCTCACCGCGTAGTGTTACTTTACAACCGATTGGATATCCCTGACGGATTTTAAAGCCAGCAACAGATTTACGAGCTTTAGTTACTAAAGGTTTTTGACCGCTAATTGCTGCTAAGTCCGCTACTGCGTTGTCTAGCAATTTCTTATCGGTCAATGCTTCACCCACACCCATATTCAGGGTAATCTTTTCGATTCGTGGGACTTGCATGACAGATTTGTAGCCGAATTTATTTTTTAACTCGTTTACTACTTGATCTCTGTAGTAATCATGCAGTTTCGCCATCGCATTACTCCAGTTTGTTAGATAATTTCATTGTTAGATTTGAAGAAACGTACTTTTTTGCCGTCTTCGAATCTAAAACCTACACGGTCAGCTTTGTTTGTTTTTGGATTGAAAATCGCAACATTAGAAGCATCGATAGCTGCTTCTTTTTTCACTAAACCACCAGCTTGTCCTAAAGCAGGAACTGGTTTTTCGTGTTTAGTGATGATGTTGATACCTTCAACAAACACTTTACCGTTTGGTAACACTTTAGTTACCTTGCCACGCTTGCCTTTGTCTTTACCGGCAAGTACGATTACTTCATCGTTTTGACGAATTTTTGCAGCCATTTCTCACTTCTCCTTACAGTACTTCTGGTGCCAAAGAAATGATCTTCATGAATTTCTCAGAACGAAGTTCACGAGTCACCGGTCCAAAAATACGAGTACCGATTGGTTGCTCTGTGTTATTGTTTAAAATTACACAAGCGTTACCATCGAAGCGAATGACTGATCCGTCTGGGCGACGAACACCCTTCTTGGTGCGCACAACAACTGCTTTTAATACATCACCTTTTTTAACTTTACCGCGTGGAATTGCTTCTTTCACAGTAACTTTGATGATATCACCAATAGCAGCATAACGACGGTGCGATCCACCTAGAACCTTGATACACATTACGCTGCGAGCACCAGAGTTATCGGCAACATCCAGCATAGTCTGTTCTTGGATCATATTTTATGCTCCGTTAAGTTAATAATACACCCTTGCGGGACGAACCTATCCATGCCTTATAAAGATATATGGCGGATAGGTGGCGGAGTTTACCAAAATCAAGCTAGAAACGCAATCAAAATTTTACGCTTAAATTAGCGTATTTAAAGTGCGGTCAAATTTTCATGACTTTTTAGCAAGTCTTGGAAAGAAAAAAGCCAACGGTATAAACCATTGGCTTTTATTTTTTAACTTGTTAATTAAGCAATAACTGCTTTCTCAACAACACGAACTAAAGTCCAAGATTTGGTTTTGGAGAGAGGACGACATTCGCGAATCTCTACTACATCACCTAATTTGGCTTCGTTGTTCTCATCGTGTACGTGTAATTTAGTTGTACGACGGATAAATTTACCGTATAACGGGTGTTTTACCTTACGTTCAATAGCAACAACGAAAGATTTTTCCATTTTGTCGCTAACAACTTTACCTTGTACGCTACGAATTTTATCAGTCATTACTCACCCGCCTTCTCAGTTAAAATGGTTTTAACACGTGCGATATCACGACGCACTTGTTTAGCCTGATGGGTTTGTTGAAGCTGACCGGTGGCTGTTTGCATACGCAATTTGAATTGTTCACCTAAAAGGTTCACTAACTCATTATTCAGCTCTTCAACACTTTTTGTACGTAAATCTTGAGCTTTCATTACATCACCGTCTTAGTTACGAAGGTAGTCTTGATTGGCAATTTAGCAGCTGCTAATGCAAATGCTTGTCTTGCGATCTCTTCTGACACACCATCCATTTCATAAAGTACTTTACCCGGTTGGATTAAGGCTACCCAGTACTCAACGTTACCTTTACCTTTACCCATACGGACTTCTAATGGTTTTTCAGTAATTGGTTTATCTGGGAAAACACGGATCCAGATTTTACCTTGACGTTTAACTGCACGTGTCATTGCACGACGAGCCGCTTCAATTTGACGAGCGGTTAAACGACCACGACCAACTGCTTTTAACCCGAATGTACCGAAGCTAACTTCAGTACCACCCGCGATACCACGGTTACGGCCTTTGTGAACTTTACGGAATTTTGTACGTTTTGGTTGCAACATTTAGCGTTTCTCCTTACTTACGACCTTTGCCACGCGGAGCCTTTTTAGGCTTGTCGGCAGGTTGTTGTTCTGATTGCGCAACTGCAGCCATTCCACCCAAAATTTCACCTTTGAAGATCCATACTTTAACGCCGATTACGCCGTATGTAGTATGAGCTTCTGCAGTGTTATAATCGATGTCCGCACGAAGAGTATGTAGAGGTACACGACCTTCACGATACCATTCAGAACGTGCGATTTCTGCACCACCTAAACGACCGCTAACTTCAACTTTGATACCTTTAGCACCTAAACGCATTGCGCTTTGTACCGCACGTTTCATAGCACGACGGAACATTACACGACGTTCTAATTGAGAAGCGATGCTGTCTGCAACTAATTTTGCATCTAATTCCGGTTTTTTCACTTCAGCAATGTTGATTTGAGCCGGAACGCCAGCGATTTGAGATACTGCGTTACGTAATTTTTCAACATCTTCACCTTTTTTACCGATAACGATACCAGGGCGAGCTGTGTGAATTGTTACACGAATACTTTTCGCTGGACGCTCAATAGTAATACGTGAAACCGAAGCGTTTGCTAATTCTTTAGTTAAGAATTTGCGTACTTTGAAGTCACCGTCAAGATTGTCGGCGAAATCTTGTGTATTCGCGAACCAAGTAGAGTTCCAAGGTTTTACAATACCTAGGCGAATACCATTTGGATTTACTTTTTGACCCATTGCTATTCCTCTACTTATTAACGATCTGACACAACCACAGTGATGTGGCTAGTACGTTTTAAAATACGATCTGCACGACCTTTAGCACGTGGCATAACACGTTTCATGCTAGGACCTTCATCAACGAAGATTTTAGCAACTTTAAGATCATCGATATCTGCACCATCATTATGCTCTGCGTTAGCAATAGCAGACTCTAATACTTTTTTCACTAAAGCCGCAGCTTTTTTGTTAGTAAAAGTTAAGATTTCTAATGCTTGCGCAACTTTTTTACCACGAATTAAATCGGCAACTAAGCGAGCTTTTTGGGCAGAAGTGCGAGCGTAACGATGTTTTGCGATAGTTTCCATCTATTTACCTCTTATTTCTTAGCTTTCTTATCTGCCGCGTGACCGCGGTATGTACGAGTCGGTGCAAATTCACCTAATTTATGGCCGATCATTTCATCAGATACATAAACAGGAACGTGCTGACGACCATTATGGACTGCGATGGTCAATCCGATCATTGAAGGAATGATCATTGAACGACGGGACCAAGTTTTGATTGGTTTTTTATCCCCGCTTTCCACCGCCTTCTCTACCTTCTTCAACAAGTGTAGGTCAAGGAAAGGACCTTTCTTGAGAGAACGTGGCATGGCTTATCCTCTTATTAATTTAAATTATTTGCCACGACGACGTACGATATATTTATCAGTACGTTTGTTGTGACGAGTTTTCTTACCTTTAGTTTGAACGCCCCAAGGAGTTACTGGGTGTTTACCAAAGTTACGACCTTCACCACCACCGTGTGGGTGATCTACTGGGTTCATTGCTGTACCACGAACTGTAGGGCGAATGCCTCTCCAGCGGTTAGCACCAGCTTTACCCAATACGCGAAGCATATGTTCTGAGTTACCAACTTCACCGATTGTAGCAACACATTCAGCTAATACTTTACGCATTTCGCCTGAACGTAAACGTAAAGTTACGTAGTTGCCTTCACGAGCGATGATTTGTACATAAGCACCAGCAGAACGAGCGATTTGACCGCCTTTACCTGGTTTTAATTCAACGTTATGTACTGTTGAACCAACTGGGATATTACGCATTGGTAATGAGTTACCCACTTTAATTGGTGAGTTAACGCCAGATTGGATTTGATCGCCAACTGACAAACCTTTAGGTGCTAAGATATAACGGCGTTCACCATCTTTATAAAGCACTAAAGCAATGTTAGCTGAACGGTTTGGATCATATTCTAAACGTTCAACAACCGCTGGGATATCTAACTTGTTACGTTTGAAATCGATTAAACGGTAATGTTGTTTATGACCACCACCGATGTGGCGAGTGGTAATACGACCATAATTGTTACGACCACCAGTTTTAGATTTAGTATCTAGAAGAGGCGCGTAAGGTTTACCCTTGTATAATTCAGGGTTCACGATTTTAACAACGTGACGACGACCAGCGGAGGTCGGCTTACATTTAACGATAGCCATTCTCTAATTTCCTCCGATTACTCTGCACTGTCCACGAAGTCCAAATTTTGGCCTTCAGCTAAAGTTACATAAGCTTTTTTCCAGTCGCTGCGACGACCCATTTTGTTACCACGGCGTTTAGTTTTACCTTTAACAACCACAGTACGAACTGAGTCAACTTTTACTTCAAATAATTGAGCAACAGCAGCAGCAATTTCAGCTTTGTTCGCATCTAAAGCAACTTTAAGTACAACAGTGTTAGATTTTTCAGCATTGTTAGTTGCTTTTTCAGAGATGTGCGGTGCACGTAGCACGCTTAGCAAACGTTCTTGACTCATGCTAGGATCTCCTCAATTTGTTTCACAGCGTCAACAGTAACAATCACTTTATCGAAAGCGATTAAGCTAACTGGATCGATACCTTGAACATCACGTACATCAACTTTATATAAGTTACGTGCCGCTAAGAATAGATTTTCATCTAAACTTGCTGTGATAATTAACGCATCTTCAACTGCTAAATCTTTTAATTTTTGTACTAATACTTTAGTTTTTGGTGCATCTAATTCGAATTTTTCAACAACAACCAAACGGTCTTGACGAACTAATTCAGAAAGAATGCTTTTGATAGCACCACGGTACATTTTCTTGTTCACTTTTTGGCTGTGATCTTGTGGTTTAGCCGCGAAGGTTGTACCACCAGAACGCCAGATTGGTGATTTGATATCACCAGAACGAGCACGACCTGTACCTTTTTGACGCCAAGGTTTTTTACCTGAACCAGACACTTCAGCACGAGTTTTTTGCGCACGAGTACCTTGACGAGCACCTGCTGCATAAGCAACAACAACTTGGTGAATCAAAGCTTCGTTAAACTCACGTCCGAAGGTAGTTTCAGAAACAGTTAGTGCGTTTGCACCTACAACTTGTAATTCCATCTCTATCTCCTAGACTTATGCTTTAACTGCCGGCTTAACGATAACATCGCCATTGATAGCACCAGGTACAGAACCTTTTACTAATAGCAATTTACGCTCAGCATCTACACGAACAACTTCAAGTGATTGAACGGTTACACGCTCAGCACCTAAATGTCCTGCCATTTTTTTACCTTTAAACACACGACCTGGAGTTTGGTTTTGACCAATAGAACCAAGTACACGATGTGATAAAGAGTTACCATGTGTAGCATCTTGAGTACGGAAGTTCCAACGTTTAACACCACCTTGGAAACCTTTACCTTTAGAAGTACCAGTAACATCTACTTTTTTAACATCTGCAAAGATGTCAACATTGATTTCTTGACCTAAAGTGAATTCTTCACCTTCAGTACGAAATTCCCATAAACCGCGACCAGCTTCAACACCTGCTTTCACGAAATGACCTGCTTCAGGTTTAGTTACACGATTCGCTTTTTTAGAACCAGTAGTAACTTGAACTGCAGTATAGCCATCGTTTTCAAGAGTTTTAACTTGAGTTACGCGGTTGGCTTCGATTTCGATAACGGTAACTGGTACAGAAACACCGTCTTCATTGAAGATACGGGTCATACCAACTTTACGACCGACTAAACCAATCATTGTAATAACCTCTTAATTAACCTAGGCTGATCTGCACGTCCACGCCGGCAGCCAAATCTAAACGCATTAATGCATCAACAGTTTTTTCTGTTGGCTCTACGATATCTACTAAACGTTTGTGTGTACGAATTTCATATTGGTCACGCGCGTCTTTGTTCACGTGTGGAGAAATCAACACGGTGAAACGCTCTTTACGAGTTGGTAAAGGGATTGGACCACGAACTTGTGCACCAGTACGTTTAGCTGTTTCTACGATCTCCGCAGTAGATTGATCGATCAAACGGTGATCGAAAGCTTTTAAGCGGATACGGATTCTTTGGTTCTGCATTAGACCAGAGCTCCAATAAAATTTAGCTAATAAAAAACTAACACCAATCACAATTCTAACTTCAAAATAGAAAAGGAGGTGTAAGTTACCTGTTATATAGTCTCCAAATCGGAAACATTGTTAGTATTACATATCGTAATACTCGTTTAATAAATGATTACATTAAACGGCTTTCAACATCTGAAAGCCCGTGGATATTACACAAAAACACCTAATTATGCAAGCTTTTTGTTCAATTAATTTCCACAAATAAAAAAGTGCGGTCATTTTCCCGAGTGTTTTTCACCTGAAAAAATGACCGCACTTTTATAAAATGAAATCTATAGCTTGTTATCTAACATTGCAATATGTCTTGTTGCTGCAATCCAAGCACCAACATAGCCCATAATCAAGCAGCTTACTAATAAGAAGATCAGCTCGCCTACGCCTAACCCATTTAGCTCAAAGGTGACCGCAAAGATATCTGTTACATACTTCACGGCTGAAGTAAAGTAACCCACAATAAGACTACTAAATACGGCAGCGACAAATCCACCTAACACGGCATAAATCATACCAGTGTAAAGATAAGGGCGAAGAATAAATTGATCTGTTGCACCTAATAGCTTCATCACATCAATACTTGCACGACTGCTATAAACATCAGAACGAATGCTATTCCCGATAACAAGGAATACGGCGATTGTCATTAGCACCGTGCAAAAAATTGCCACGTGTGCAAACAACCACGAAAGTGCGGTCAATTTTTCCATCCAATCGTTATCGAGACGAACTTCTTGCACGCCTTTAATTTTATTTAAATTTGCACGTAACTCTGCTCGTTTTTCTGATTCATTAAACGCTTTAGACGGTTTCACCATCACCACTGCCGGTAATGGGTTGTCATCTAAAATTTCTAACTCTTCACCAAAACCAGACCAACTTTTAAATTCTTTCAAACTGTCTTGGCGAGAAACATAATTTAACGATTCTACACCTTCTTGCTGACGGATTTTTTCCACCACCAAGTTAGCATCTTCTTCACTTAAATTTTTGTGTAAATAGATCGTGAGTTCGCTTTCTGGATAAAATTGAGTTGTCGCTAAGTGTAAATTTTTCCATAACAAATAGCTCACCGTTGGAATCGTAAGAGACACGGCAATAACTAAAATTGTTAGCAATGTACCAAATTTACGTTTTACTAAATCGTTCAAAACAGAACGCAAAGTATAAGCAGTTTGCACGCCAAAAGAAGCATCAATACGTCTTGTCATTTTTTATCCTTAATAGCGTAAGTAGCCTTGTTCAAGTACAAGACATGGTTTTGGTTTTTGTTGAATTAAATTGATATCGTGTGTCGCAATTAACACCGTCATGCCTAAACGATTAAACTCTTCAAACAAATTGAAAATCCCTAAAGAAAGTTCACCATCTAAGTTGCCTGTTGGCTCATCGGCTAATAAAAGTTGCGGTTTATGCACAATGGCACGCGCGATATCCACACGTTGTTGCTCCCCACCTGAAATTTGTGGCGGCATATAATTCGCTTTACTACGTAAGCCCACACGATCTAGTGCAACCAATGCACGTGTATGTGCTTCTTTCGGATTCATGCCAGCAATAATCAATGGCAATGCCACATTTTCTGCCACACTACGATCCGTTAATAAACGGTAATCTTGGTGAACCATGCCGATTTGGCGACGTAAAAATGGGATTTCATATTTAGACAAACGCGTAATATCATGACCATTAAACCAAATATTACCGGCATTCGCCTTTTCCATTCCCATAATTAATTTAAGCAAGGTACTTTTACCCGCACCAGAATGCCCAACAAGATAAGTCATACTTCCGACAGGAAGATGAAAATTCAAGCCTTGCAAGGCCGGCTGAGTCGCACCGTGATAAGCTTTAGAGACATTTGAAAATCGAATCACTTTATTATTCCTTTTTATTCTTCATTTTCGTGAACAAACAATGCTTCAATAAATTCTTCTGCATTAAATTCGCGTAAATCTTCAATTTTTTCACCCACACCAATATAACGAATTGGTAAATTAAACTGATCTGCAATAGCGAAAATTACGCCACCTTTTGCTGTACCGTCTAATTTGGTTAATGAAATACCCGTTAGCCCAACTGCCTCGTTAAAGAGTTTAGCTTGGCTAATTGCATTTTGTCCTGTACCTGCATCTAAGGTCAGCATGATTTCGTGCGGTGCAGTTTCATCGTATTTTCTCATGACACGAACGATTTTCTTCAATTCATCCATAAGATTATTTTTATTTTGTAAACGACCTGCCGTATCCGCAATTAAAATATCAATATTACGTGCCGCAGCAGATTGCATCGCATCAAAGATTACCGACGCCGAATCTGAACCCGTACTTTGTGCCACCACTGGAATGTTGTTGCGTTCACCCCATACTTGAAGTTGTTCTACTGCTGCCGCACGGAAGGTATCCCCTGCTGCTAACATGACTGATTTACCTTCATTTTGGAATTTACGAGCCAATTTACCAATTGTCGTTGTTTTACCTACACCGTTTACGCCCACCATCAAAATAACATAAGGCTTTTTAGTTGTATCAATGACCAATGGTTTTGCAACTGGTTTTAGAATTTCAACCATTTCAACTTTAAGTTGTTGGTAAAGCAATTCCGCATCTTGTAGCTGTTTACGACTTGCGTGCTCGGTTAAATTCTTAATGATTTTATTGGTTGTTGGTACACCAATATCCGCGATTAAAAGCTGTTCTTCTAACTCTTCAAACAAATCATCGTCAATCTTTTTACCTAAAAAGAACGCTCGGAAACCGGCACCAATATTTTGTTTAGTTTTAAGTAAACCTTTGACTAAACGACTGAAAAAACCGCCTTCACTTGGTTTTTCCTGCGTTTCGGTATTAATATCTGAACGGAATTCATCTTTAATATCCTCAACAATTTCAGGCTCAATCTCAACATCAACCACAGGAAGATCTTCAACGACATTATCTTGCTCAATAATGCTTTCTGTGGATTCTTCTGTAGGAAGTGCGGTAGAAATATCTTCTGTTTTTCCTGTCTCTTCCGCCGCTACCTCAATCACCGGTGTCTCTAAAACAGGTTCAATATTGACCGCACTTTCAGGTGAAATCACTTCTTCTACGACAGGTTCAATATGCTCAACAACTGTATTCTCAGCTTTATCCTCTTGCAGCTGTTCCGCTAACTCCTGTAATTCTTCCTGTTCAACTTGCTCTAATTGAACACTCTCCTCATTGTGAACGAGCTCTTCCGTAGACGAAACATCGGCAGATTCGACAGACGGCTCTTCAATAATTGGCTCAATTTTTTGTTCTTCTTGCTTTTTATTGCGACCAAAAAGAGAGGCCCAAAACCCACCTTTTTTCTTTTCTTCTGACATAAATTCTTCTCTTAAACACAAATCTGTAAAAAATACTGCCTATTCTAGCAAAAAATCGTCTAAACTAAGCACAATTTTCACTAAAAATCTGTTTCTTTATGAAAAAAATGCAAGTTCAAAATGCCAAAGGCGAAGTTCGAATCATCGCGGGTCTTTGGCGTGGGCGAAAATTGCCGGTTTTAAATGCAGAAGGTTTACGTCCTACAGGTGATCGCGTAAAAGAAACCTTATTCAATTGGTTGATGCCTTATATTGTGGATAGTCATTGTCTTGATTGCTTTGCAGGCAGTGGCTCACTTGGTTTTGAAGCCCTTTCTCGTCAAGCGAAACAGGTGACGTTTTTAGAGTTGGATAAAACCGTGGCGAATCAATTAAAGAAAAATTTGCAAACGCTAAAAACAACAGCTGAACAAGCTCAAGTGATCAATCAAAATAGCTTGGAATTTTTAAAACAACCACAAAATCAACCGCACTTTGATGTGGTATTTTTAGATCCACCTTTCCATTTTGGTTTAGCTGAGCAAGCAATTGTCCTATTAGAGGAAAAGAATTGGCTCTTACCTCATGCATTGATTTATGTTGAAACAGAAAAAGACAAACCGCTTAGCGTGCCTGAAAATTGGCAATTACTAAAAGAAAAAACCACAGGTATGGTGAGTTACCGCCTGTATCAAAAAGATTAGGAAATCATTATGTTAGATATTGTGTTATATGAACCTGAAATTCCACAAAATACGGGAAATATTATTCGTCTTTGTGCCAACACGGGCTTTCGCCTTCATTTGATTGAACCACTTGGCTTTACCTGGGATGATAAAAAATTACGTCGTTCCGGCTTGGATTATCATGAATTTGCGGAAATCAAAAAACATAAAACTTTCGAAGCCTTTTTAGAAAGCGAAAAACCAAAACGTCTTTTTGCCCTCACCACTAAAGGTGGTCCTGCGCATAGCGAAGTGCAATTTGAATTAGGGGATTATTTAATGTTTGGTCCAGAAACACGTGGTATTCCCATGTCTATTTTAGATAAGATGCCAATGGAACAAAAAATCCGTATCCCAATGACAGCAAATAGCCGAAGTATGAACTTATCTAACTCGGTAGCTGTTGCAGTTTATGAAGCTTGGCGACAACTTGGTTACGAAGGTGCGGTGAATTTAAATCGATAAAAAGCAATAAAATAGCTGCTTATTTTCTAAACAAAAATAAGCAGCTTTCTTTTTGCATTTAATTTGTGATCTCGATCACATATTTATAATTTTAAGATTCCCTTTTTACCAAAACAGCAGTATAAATAAATTACATTTAGAGAGGGATCTCGATGTACCCACTTGATCTATCAAGCTCTAGTCTTTCTTGACTCTTCAAGCAAACCTTCCCCGTTGTCCTAAATAAAAAATTGGCAGTCGAATGATTTGCCCTCCATTTGTATCCCTAAAATTTAACAACTATTGCAGCAAAATTAGTTTCATCTCACATCAATAAGGAGGTTGGGTGAATGAAGTTAATTTTGAATTGGTCGAAACAGCAGTGGCTAGGCATGGATGCTTACCAAAAAAGTGCGGTCAATTTTGGCCGCACTTCCTATTTCCATCATTTGCAAATCACTAGCTTTGTGTTGCTATTTTCTAAATAATCCGCAATTTGTTTTGGTACATCATCAGTGAAAAGATAATCTACATCTTTAAGTTCCCCTAATCGCACAATCGCTTGTCGAGAGAATTTCGAATGGTCGGTCGCTAATAACGTTTGGCGAGAGCTTTCTATAATGGCTCGTTTAACTTGGACTTCATGGTAATCATAGTCCAACAATGAACCATCAAGGTCTATTGCACTAATGCCCAGAATTCCAAAGTCTAAACGGAATTGCGAAATAAAATTAACCGTTGCCTCACCAATGATTCCACCATCCTTACGTAAGGAGCCACCTGCCATCGTAATATCAAAAGTTTCATTTTGGCGTAATAAATGAGCTGCATTGATATTATTTGTCACAATGCGTAACCGTTCATGATTTAACAAGGCGCTAGCTACCGCTTCAGGCGTGGTACCAATATCAATAAATAAGGATGCACCGTTTGGAATACGTTTTGCCACTTCGCGAGCAATGGCACTTTTTTGAGAAGGGAAAAATTGTTTACGTTCAATGTAATCAGAGTTTTCTGCAGTAGAAGAAGGAGCGGCACCACCATGATGACGACGAATTAAATCTTGTTCTGCAAGGATATTCAGATCTCGTCTAATGGTCTGTGGGCTGACTTCCAGTTCGATAACCAGCTCTTCTGTGCTAGCATATCCTTTTAGCTTTACAAGCTCAATTATTTTCTGATGGCGTAATGATTGCTTCATATAAATGCCTATAAATTTGAATTAGCTAAACGATTTAGCCTTAATTTTACTCTGTAGAAATCCCCAAACCAATCCTAAGATAAAGCCTGAAATGTGGGCAGCGTTCCCTATATTAATACCAAAAAGCGGACTAATAAAGCCAAATGCAAGCCCTACCAGTAACATTGTAAAAAAGCCTTCTGGTAAGTCAAAACTATGCGGGTGCAATTTGTCCACCACCAACACATAACCTAACACGGCATAAACCACACCAGATAGCCCGAAAAAGGCGGGACCAGTAAAATAATTCTGTAC
>JAGZBU010000050.1:0-8585 GCA_018369675.1 Parahaemophilus parainfluenzae
GAGTGTCGTGTGCAAGTTACTTATGCTTAGTTGATTTTCTTGGCAAATTTCTTCGGAAGATAATTCCAAAAACTCTCTCATCATAAAAATCTTGGCTTGTTTGGCTGGCAGGCAAGTTAAGCAAGTTTCAAAAATCAGCCAGAATTCTTCAGAATAGACCGCACTTTCGCTCAGTTCGAGATCGAGTGGAGAATGTTCAGCTTTCCAGTGGCCCCCTTCATCAAAGAAATGATTAGTTTGTTCTTCATCTTCAATTTCGGTTTCTAGCACTAATTTGCCTTTCTGGCGAAGAAAATCAATGATTTTATTTTTTAAGATAGCAAAGACCCAGGTCTTAAATGCCGCTTGTCGTTTAAATTGCTCAAGATGGTTAAATGCACTTAAAAAACTCTCTTGCACCAAATCTTCAGCTAATACAGAATCGCCCACCTGTAATGTGGCAAATTTCAGCATTTGCTCTCTAATTTGAGCCAAGTCTTTATTGGAAATTCCAGTTTCCATATTTTTTCCTTGAAAAAAGTGTAAGAAATAGATTTCTCATTCGTCTAATGATAATGAAAGGGGAAACCTTTCCATCCAATGCTAATTATTCACAAATTAAGGAAGATTCAAAATGAAAAATATTACTTCAAAAACAACCTTTACTGCTATTGCTGCACTTTTCTTCGCAACCAGTCTTTATGCGACCGATATGAAATCTAATGAAATGTCGATGGCAAAAGATTCCATGCCGATGACAAAAGATTCCATGCCGATGACAAAAGATTCCATGCCGATGACAAAAGACGCTATGCCAATGCAAAATGACAAAATGGCATCTGATGGGATGATGAAATCTCATGATATGAAATCTCACGACATGAAAATGGATAATATGAAATCAGAAGGAATGAAATCTGATGATATGAAAACAAAAGAAATGAAAGCAAAAGAAATGAAGAAAAAAGCAAAAACAATGGAAAAACCGAAAATGTAATGCTTTCTTCTTAAAAGAAAAACTGCGGTCAATTTGACCGCAGTTTTTGTATCAAAGTGAGATTATTGTTTACGCCACGTCGTGCCGTTAGGGCCGTCTTCTAACACAATTCCCATTGCAGTGAGTTCATTACGAGCCGCATCTGCAGCAGCCCAATCTTTAGCAGCACGCGCTTCGTTGCGTTGTTTGATGAGCGCTTCAATTTTTGCGACTTCATCATCGTCAGAGCCAGCTTGTAAGAATTTTTCTGGATCTTGTTGAAGTAAACCTAAGATACCCGCTAACTCACGTAAACGAGCAGCAAGACCATTGGCTTTTTCTGTATCTTCAGTTTTCAATTTATTGATTTCACGAGCCATTTCAAATAAGACAGAAAGAGCGTTCGGCGTATTGAAATCATCGTCCATCGCTTCACGGAAGGCTTCCACAAAATTTTCACCGCCAAAAGCAACCGCACTTTGATCGGTGCCACGTAAGGCGGTGTACAAACGTTCTAATGCACCTTGTGCTAAATTCAGGTTTTCTTCACTATAATTGAGTTGGCTGCGATAGTGTGCCGTTAGTAAGAAATAACGCACCGCTTCTGCATTGTAGTGGTTTAATACATCACGAATAGTGAAGAAGTTGCCGAGGGATTTCGACATTTTTTCTTTATCCACCATAATCATGCCAGAATGGATCCAATAATTCACATATTGGCCGCCATGAGCACAGCAAGATTGCGCGATTTCATTTTCGTGGTGTGGGAACATTAAGTCAGAACCGCCGCCGTGAATATCAAAATGTTCGCCAAGTTGTTTGCAGTTCATTGCCGAACATTCAATGTGCCAACCTGGACGACCTGCACCCCATGGGGACGGCCAGCTTGGTTCGTTTTCTTTTGACATTTTCCAAAGCACGAAATCCATTGGATTTTTCTTGATTTCATTAATTTCAATACGAGCACCCGCTTGTAATTGGTCGAGATCTTGGCGTGATAATTTGCCGTATTCCTTAAAGCTTTCCACATCAAACATCACATCGCCATTGTCTGCAACATAAGCATGACCACGCGCAATCAGTTTTTCCACAATCTCAATAATTTCAGGAATATGATGCGTTGCACGAGGCTCAAAATCAGGACGTAGTACGTTTAACGCATCAAAATCTTTATACATTTCTTGCACCATACGATCTACAAGTTGATCGCAGGTTTCTTTATTTTCTAATGCACGTTTAATGATTTTATCATCCACATCCGTGATATTACGCACATAAGTTAAATCGTAGCCTAAAGAGCGTAAATAGCGAGCGATCACATCAAAACACACAAAGGTACGGCCGTGGCCAATATGGCATAAATCGTAAACGGTCACGCCGCACACATACATACCCACTTTTCCTTCATGGATAGGTTTGAACACTTCTTTTTCTCGAGTGAGGGTATTAAAGATCTTTAACATATTTTTTCTCTTCTAATTAGAATCCGACCGCACTTTTTCTGCTCATGGTGGCACTTTCTCACCATTTGTGGAATAATGAACGCCTTAATTTTCAAGAGGAAAACAACATGGTTACATTACACACAAATCTTGGCGATATTAAAATTAAACTTGATTTTGATAAAGCGCCAATCACAGCAGAAAACTTTTTAAATTATTGTAAAAACGGTTTCTATAATAACACAATTTTCCACCGTGTTATTGATGGATTTATGATCCAAGGCGGTGGTATGGAAAGCGGAATGCGTGAAAAAGCAACAAATGCACCGATCCAAAATGAAGCTAACAACCGTTTAAGCAATAAACGTGGCACAATCGCCATGGCGCGTACCTCTGATCCACATTCTGCAACGGCACAATTCTTTATTAACGTGGCAGATAATGACTTTTTAAACTACCGTTCAAAAGAGATGTTTGGCCGTGAAGTGGTACAAGAGTGGGGCTATGCTGTATTCGGCGAAGTGGTTGAAGGCATGGATGTGGTTGATAAAATCAAGAAAGTAAAAACCGGTAATAAAGGCTTCCACCAAGATGTTCCGACTGAAGATGTTGTGATTACATCCGTTTCTGTTGAATAATTAATTCGGTGTGTGGATGCGCAATCCACACACCTTTTTTCTTAAGTGAAATAACGTTATGCCTTTCTTCGATACTCATACCCACCTCGATTATCTTCATCATGACACGGGAGAGCCATTAGCTCAGCTGGTGGATAATGCTAAGCAAGCTGATGTGCAGAAAATCTTGATTGTGGCAGTAAAAGAGTCGGATTTTAAAACGATCCAAAATATGACCGCACTTTTCCCTGAGCATCTTTATTGTGGGCTTGGGTTGCATCCTCTTTATATCAAAGAGCACCAAGAGAACGATTTAGAAATTTTGGATACGGCGTTATCTGTACGTGATCAAAATTGTACAGCCGTAGCAGAAATAGGCTTAGAGTGTGCGATTCCTGATTTATTGATAGATGAATTATGGCAAAAGCAACAGCACTTTTTGGAGAGTCAGCTTTATTTAGCGAAGAAATACAATCTGTCCGTCAATTTACATAGTCGAAAATCCCACGAGCAATTATTCCGCTTTTTGAAACAGGCTAATTTGACAAAATGTGGTGTGGTGCATGGTTTTTCAGGGAGTTACGATCAAGCAAAACGATTTGTAGATTTAGGCTATAAAATTGGCGTAGGCGGCACGATTACTTATGAGCGTGCGAATAAAACGCGCCAAGCGATTGCGAAGTTGCCATTAGAGGCATTGGTGTTAGAAACGGATACACCTGATATGCCCGTATTTGGCTTTCAAGGTCAACCTAATCGACCAGAACGAATTGTTCACACCTTTGAGGCATTATGCCGTTTAAGAAGTGAAAATGCTGAAGTGATTAAAGAAACGGTTTGGCAGAATAGCTTAACCTTATTCGGTTAAACTTTAAAACGATAAATCACTTGATTGGCTGAACCGCGCCAAATTAAGCTAGGGTCAGCCTGTTCTTGTATAAATTTCCCATCAATGAGCACGTCAATATAAGGCAACATTTGACGTTGATAATCATCAAGTTCATCCAGTTTATAACCCGTCCATACCCAAATGTCCTTATCGGGACATTCTTTTTTTACACGTTGTACAAAAGGAAGTAAGGCTTCGACATTACGTGGATGCATCGGATCTCCACCGGAAAGGGTGAGCCCTTGACGTTTAATGCGCGTATCTTTTAAATCATTGATGATCTGTTGTTCCATCGCTTCATCAAATAATATGCCATTATCAAAAGACCAGCTCTTTTGATTGTAGCAACCACGGCAACCATGCGTACAACCGCTAACGAAAAGGGTACAACGGGTGCCTTCACCATTTACAACATCGGTAGGGTAGTATTGGAGATAGTTCATGGTTTTACCTTAAAAGTGCGGTTGATTTTCTCGTCGAATTTACTGAATTGATAAATTAACCTTTGCAATACAGGGCCAATTCTTGCATAATAGCCCACCTAATCGCATTGCGATATCAATGGAAATCTTCTCGGTCTCTCGCAACGGTGTCCGATTTACTCGGTCAGGTTCGGAAGAAAGCAGCCAAAGTCGGAATTTCTGTGTGCCGAGAATAAGCTGGGAAGATTTCCACCCAACTTATCCTTTCTTATTTTACACACGCTCCACTAGTTGTTTGAAGAACCCTTTTTCTAATTGCAGTAATTCTGCATAAGTGCCTTTTTCAATTAGCTTCGCTTCATCAATCACACAAAGTTCATCAAATTGCTCAATCGCTGTTAAACGGTGAGTCACCATAATTAAGGTTTTATTTGCAGCATGGGCAAGAATTAAACGCAGAATTTGGCGTTCAGTTTCGCGGTCTAAACCTTCAGTTGGCTCATCTAATAATAAAATTGGCGCATCATTAAGCAGAATACGAGCCAAGCCTAAACGGCGTTGTTCTCCACCAGAAAGTGGACGGCCGCCATCACCGAGCCAAATATCTAAGCCTTGTTCTTGTTCCAACAATTTGCCTAAACCAACCTGATTTAACACCTCGAGCATTTTTTCATCTGCAATATTAACCGCACTTGCGAATTGCAGATTTTGACGAAGTGTATCGCTAAATACATGAACACGTTGCGTTAAAAAGCAGAATTGGCTGCGTAATGTATCTTCTGCATAATCAGCAATCGGCTTGCCAGCAAGGCGTAATTCTCCTTGATTGGAATCATAATTACGCACTAAAAGCTGTAATAACGTGGATTTTCCACTACCTGTTTTACCTAAAATCGCGACTTTTTGGCCTTTTTGAATGGTTAAATTCAAATTCTCTAAAGCACGATTTTGACGTTCAGGATAAGTAAAAGAAAGAGCTTTCGCTTCAATTAATGTAGTCGCATTTTGATCGAACTCCGCTTTGCCATTAAAAGTCACTAATGGTTGCTGCTCGATAATATCTGTCACGCGTTCAGCTGACGCGATTACTTGCCCGATATGTAAGAAAGCTGAACCTAATGGCATTAAGATTTCAAATGAAGCTAAAGCAGCAAAAGTGAAAAGCGCAATAAACGCCATACGGTATTCATCGTTACCAAACTCAGCTTGTGAGCTAAACCACAACATTGCGGCAATAATCAAACCATTTAAGAAGAGTGAAAGAGCGGTTGAAAATCCGCTTAAATTGGCTTCTTTTTGTTGATCTGCTTGCCAATTTGCTTCAGTTTTAGCCATATTATCTTTCAATTTATCTTCAGCATTAAAGAGCAATAATTCAGCTTGCGCTTGGATAAATTCTAGGAATTGTGTGCGATAAAGTGCGCGTGAATGCACGAGTTTATCACCGAATTTTTTACCCAGTTGGTAGAAAACGGTTGGAATAACCAATACCAATAAAAGCAGACTCACACCTAGACCTAAGGCTAAAGGTACATTGACGAAACTTAGGCCAATACACATAGCTAGAATCACAAAAATAGCCGTAATAAAAGGCGCAATTAAGCGGAGATAAAGACTATCGAGGGTATCCACATCAGACACTAAGCGGTTTAATAAATCGCTGTTACGGTAGCGATTTAACACCGCAGGGCTTAATGGAATAATCTTCTCAAAAACTTGTACCCGTAATTTAGCCAAGATGCGGAAAGTCGCATCGTGAGTGACCAACTTTTCGAAATAGCGGAAAAGGGTGCGACTGATGGCAAGTCCACGTACAGAAGCAGATGGATAGAAGAAATTAAATAACGTGCCAAGACCTGCAATTGCTGTTGCCGCTAAAAACCAACCTGAAGTAGTTAGCAAGCCAATACTGGATGCGAGGCCAGTGATCATTAAAACCAAGCCTAAAAATAAAGGCAACTTGGCGAATTTAAATAAACGTAAAAAGGGAAGTAAGGCACGCATTATTGAATATCCTCTTTTCGTTGAGCCAATAATTCGGCAAAGAAGCCTTGATCTTTTAATTGGTTGAAATGGCCTTGTTGAACAATTTCACCTTCTTGCATCACTAAAATGTTGTCGCATTGTTTTAGATCTTCAATACGGTGTGTGATCATTAAGGTGGTTTGGTTATGGCTCATTTCTGCAAGGGCAGCAAGTACCAGATTTTCAGATTGAGCATCGAGGCTAGCCGTTGGCTCATCGAGTAATAATAAATTGCCTTTGCGTAGTAAAGCGCGAGCGATAGCTAAGCGTTGCGCTTGGCCTACGGATACCCCTATCCCACCATCTTTAATTTCACTATCTAAGCCTAATTTATCGGTAAACTCTTTCGCTTGCGCAGAAATCAAGGCTTGCTCGATTTGCTCTTCAGTTGCTTGAATATCGCCTAAAAGTAGATTTTCTTTGATGCTACCTTGTAGCAGTAATGGGTTTTGACCTACCCAAGCAATTTGTTTGCGCCAGTCGCTTAAACGGCTTTGATTAAGTTCTACACCGTTAATTTTTAAGCTGCCTTCATAGGGCAAGAAGCCGAGTAATACATTGATTAAAGAGGTTTTTCCTGCACCACTTTGGCCCACAAGGGCAATATGACTTTCTTTCGGAATATGGAATGAAAGCGGCTTCGTTAATGGTTGACCTTGTGGCGAAAGCGCCACTAAATTTTCAGCCTGAATTTCGACCGCATTTTGTGCTGGAATTTGTTCATTGCCTTGATGTGCAATTAAATAGTCTGCTTCTAAGAAATCGACAATGGCATCAGCAGCACCAATACCAGCTGCACGATCGTGATAGTAAGTCCCGAGATCACGCAGAGGTTGATAAAACTCTGGTGCAAGAATTAAGCAGAAAAAGCCGGTAAATAAGGTCAGCGTGGTGCCATAAGTACCAAATTCAACTTGGCCTAAGTAGCTAAAACCAAAGTACACTGCCATTAAAGCAATGGAAATGGACGTGAAAAACTCTAACACGGCAGAAGAGAGAAACGCCATTTTAAGTACCGACATGGTCGTTTCACGGAAGTCTTCCGTTGTGCTTTCAATATGTTGTGTTTGTTCTGAAGTGCGGTTAAAAAGACGCAAGGTTTCTAAACCACGTAAGCGATCCAAAAATTGAGCACTTAAGCGAGAAAGGGTCGCCATATTTTTTTGGCTGCTGTCTGCCGCCGCAATCCCCACCAGAATCATAAAAATGGGTACAAGTGGGGCAGTGATCATCAAAATCAGTCCAGCGGCCCAGTTGAGCGGGAATACGGCAATTAAAATTACCATCGGCACGATAGCAGACAAACTTTGTTGTGGTAGAAAACGGGCATAGAAGTTATGCAGATTTTCCACTTGTTCAAGCATGATACTTGCCCAGCTCCCGGCTGGTTTGTTATTGATGGTTGCCGGTCCCACTTGGTGGATTTTGTCTAAGATCTTTTGATGCATATGATTGCGTAGTAATCGACCAGCTTTAAAGCCAATTTTTTCGCGTAGCCATAAAATAACCGCACGCAAAGCAAAAGTCATGATTAATGCAATAAAATAGGGAACCAGTTTAGCGCGATCGACATGTTGCATAATGAGCTTGTCGAGTAATGTCGCAAGAAAATAGGTTTGAGCCACAAGAATTAAGGATGAAAGTGTGGCAAGGGCAATATTGGTGCGCATTAATTTTTTAATAGGTTCTTGTTGCGCACGAAGCCATTTTTGTAAATATTTTTGGCGAAGTTTGTCCATAGATTTGTAGAATTAGTATTTAAAAAGTTCTCCCTCTCAATTGAGAGGGAGTTTGAAGGGGCGAGTTCATTGATACAGAATTGATTCTTTAAAATCTCCCCAACCCCTCTTTGTTAAAGAGGGGAAAATAAATAAGGAAATTTATTTATTCTTGTGCATCTAAATAACGTTCAGCATCTAATGCAGCCATACAGCCTGTACCTGCTGAAGTAATCGCCTGGCGATAGTTGTGATCCATTACATCACCTGCAGCAAATACGCCTTCCACAGAGGTTGCTGTTGCATTGCCTTCAAGACCTGATTTAACAACGATATAACCGTTGTTAAGTTCAAGCTGACCTTGGAAGATTTCAGTGTTTGGCGCATGACCGATGGCAATAAATAAACCGTCTAATTTCACGTCTTCTTTTTTGCCGGTTTTCACGTTTTCTAAACGTACACCGGTTACGCCCATGTTATCGCCTAATACTTCATTCAAAGTGCGGTCAGTATGAAG
>JAGZBU010000051.1:0-8442 GCA_018369675.1 Parahaemophilus parainfluenzae
TGTTTTGTCATTGACTATTCTTACCTTTCGTACATAAAAGATAAGAAAATGTAGCAGAAACAACAAATTAAATCTTTGTGCAACTGCTACATAATACCGAAAAAATCAGTGTTTTTTAACCGCACTTTAGGTGAGATAAACAAAGCGAGAGATAAAATGGAAAAAATCATTATTGATGCAGACAGATTTTTACGCACTATTTCGCGTATTTCCCATGAAATTATTGAAAAGCACCAAGATTTCAGTAATGTGATTTTAGTTGGGGTGAAACGCCGTGGAGCTGAAATTGCCGAATTGATTCAACGTCGCATTGAAGAGTTGAATGGTGTAAGTCTTCCAATGATGGAATTGGATATCACGTTTTACCGCGATGACTTAGAATATGTTGAACCTGAAAATCCAACGCCTGTGTATAGCGGTGCATCAAGTTATATGAATATTCAGGGTAAAGAAGTTATTTTGATCGATGACGTGCTCTTTACCGGTAGAACGATTCGTGCCGCTATGGATGCATTAACAGATTTTGGTCGAGCTGCTAAAATTGAATTGGTGATTTTAGTGGATCGCGGACATCGTGAATTACCAATTCGAGCAGACTATGTTGGTAAAAATGTGCCGACTTCCCGTGATGAACAAGTTCAAGTGCGTACATTAAAATACGATGGTTGTTATGAAGTGGCATTATTGCCTAAATAACTATCAGCCTATTGTGAACCTTTGATAAAATTGATAATCTAACGAGCATTATCCTATTATTTTTTAAGACAACTAAAATGAAAAAATCAATGTTAAAATCTCTTTTATTTGCCATGATCGGCCTGTTTACTTTTTCTCAAGTTCAAGCAGAAGAACGCGTTGTGGCGACTGTGAATGGTACACCAATTTTACAAAGCCAAGTGAATGCCGTGATGGGTAAGAAAGGTAGCCAACGTGCAGCATTAGATAAGATTATTGATGATATGCTGACAGAGAAAGCTATCAAAGAATCAGGCGTAAAAGTAAACCAGGCGGAAGTAAACCGTATCGTAGAAGATATTGCAGCGAAAAATGGTTTAACTTATGGTCAATTCTTAGATGCGTTGGATTATCAAGGCATTTCCTTAAATGCATTTAAACAACAAATCTCTCGTCAAATGTTAATGGCGGGTGTGCGTAACCATGCCATTCAAAACAGCGTAGATGTGACTCGTGAGCAAGTAGATGCATTGGGCAAACAAATGCTCGATGAAGCAAAAGCAAAAGGCACGGCGCAAAAAGTGATGGGTAAAGAGTATGAAGTTCGCCATATTTTATTAAAATTAAACCCATTACTGAACGATGCACAAGCTAAAGCAGAATTAGAACGTATTCGTAGCGAGATTATTTCTGGCAAAATGACATTTGCTGATGCGGCATTAAAATATTCTAAAGATTATTTATCAGGTGCGAATGGCGGAAGCTTAGGCTATGCTTTCCCAGAAGCTTATGTAGGTCCATTTGCAAAAATGGTTGAAACCACACCACAAGGTACTATTTCTGCACCGTTTAAATCTGAATTTGGTTGGCATATTCTTGAAGTAACCGGTAGTCGTGATGGCGATAAAACGGAAGATGCCTATCGTCAAAAAGCTTACGAACAAATCGTGAATAGCCAATTACAAGATGCAACCAAAGACTGGGTGAAAGCATTACGTAAAAATGCTGATATTCAATATTTCGATAAGTAACAGAAACCGTTAGAATAAGGGGGCATTTTTGCCCCTTTTGTCGTTTTTATAAAATGAGTGACGCATGAAAAAATTTTTTGTCTTTTTACTGATTCTCTTGCTAATTCTTGGTGGTGTTGGTTTTTGGGGTTATCAAAAATTAACTGAGTTTGTTCATACGCCGGTGAATGTCACGCAAGATCAATTGCTTACAATTGAGCGAGGCACTACTGGCAGTAAACTCGCCGCTTTATTAGAGCAAGAAAAAATTCTTGAACATGCCGATTTATTGCCTTGGTTATTGAAATTACAACCTCAGCTCAACAAAGTGAAAGCGGGGACTTATTCTTTAATGGGCGTGAAAACGTTGCAAGATTTATTGGATATGATTAATTCTGGTAAGGAAGCGCAATTTAGTGTGAAGTTTATTGAGGGTAAGACGTTCAAGGAATGGCGTAAAAACCTTGAAAGCGCACCGCACTTAAAACAAACCTTGCAAGGTAAAAGTGATAAAGAAATTATGGCGTTATTAGATATTCCAGCCGTTGCAAAAGCCGTTTACGAATGGAATAACATGGATGGCTGGTTGTATCCAGATACCTATAATTATACGCCAAACTCAACTGATCTTGAATTATTAAAACGTTCAACTACTCGTCTACAAAAAGCCTTGGATAAAGCATGGAGTGAACGCGATGAAAATCTCCCATTAGCGGATCCTTATCAAATGTTGATTTTGGCTTCTATTGTGGAGAAAGAAACGGGGATTGCGGCGGAGCGCCCACAAGTGGCTTCCGTATTTATTAATCGTTTAAAAGCCAATATGAAACTACAAACTGATCCAACCGTGATTTATGGAATGGGTGAGAACTATACCGGCAATATTCGTAAAAAAGATTTGGAAACGATAACCCCGTACAATACCTATGTGATTGAGGGTTTACCACCAACACCGATTGCGATGGTGAGTGAGAGTGCTTTGCAGGCAGTGGCTCATCCAGCTAAAACGGAGTTTTATTATTTTGTTGCCGATGGAAGTGGTGGCCATAAATTTACTCGTAATCTGAACGAGCATAATAAAGCAGTGCAAGAATATTTACGTTGGTATCGTAACCAACAAAAAGGAGCCAACTAATGCAAGGCAAATTTATCGTGATTGAAGGGCTGGAAGGTGCAGGTAAAAGTACCGCCATGCAGACGGTGGTGGATACATTAAAATCCCTTGGTGTAAATGATATCGTATTTACTCGTGAGCCGGGTGGTACACCATTAGCAGAAAAATTGCGCCATTTAATTAAACATGAAACAGAAGAACCTGTTACGGATAAAGCGGAATTATTGATGCTTTATGCGGCACGAATTCAATTGGTAGAAAATGTGATTAAGCCAGCATTGGCAGAAGGTGAAATTGTGCTTGGCGATCGACATGATATGTCTTCACAGGCTTATCAAGGCGGTGGGCGTCAGTTTGACCAAACACTTATGGCGAATTTAAAAAATATGGTATTAGGCGATTTTGAGCCTGATTTTGTACTGTATTTAGACATTGATCCTGCAGAAGGGCTGGCTCGTGCTAGAGGTCGTGGTGAATTAGACCGAATTGAACAACAAGGACTCGATTTCTTCTATCGTACCCGCCAACGTTATTTGGAATTGGTGCAGAACAACCCGAAAGCCACCATTATTAATGCGGGGCAGCCTTTGGAACAAGTACAAGAAGACATTCAAAGCGCGGTCAAAAATTGGTGGGTTTCACAAGCAAAATGAGCGAATTTTATCCTTGGTTAGTGCCCACTTATAACAAAATCAGCCAAACTTTTAGCGAAGGTTTGGGGCATCATGCATTATTGATTAAAGCTGATCAAGGCCTCGGTGCAGAAGGTTTGTTTGAGGCTTTGACAAAACGCATTATGTGTCAAACGCCAGATAATGCACCTTGTGGCCATTGTCATGCTTGTCACCTAATGGCTGCGCAAAGTCACCCTGATTTTCATGTTTTAGCCTCTCAAGAAGGCAGAGATATTGGTGTTGATCAGGTACGGGCGATTAATGAAGTTGTCAGCCAACACGCGCAACAAAACGGCAATAAATTAGTGTATATCCAAAATGCGGAACGTCTTACGGAAGCAGCAGCGAATGCGTTGCTCAAAACCTTGGAAGAGCCTCGTCCGAACACGTATTTCTTGTTGCAAACAGAGCCATCTTCGTCATTGTTAGCGACTATTTACAGCCGTTGCCAAGTGTGGAATGTGCCTTTGCCAACGGAAGCAGAAGCCTTAACTTGGCTTTCTTCTCAATTTCAGGCAGAAACATCAGAATTATTGACCGCACTTGCGATGAATTTGGGGCGTCCGCTGTTAGCATTGGAAACCCTCCAGCAAGGATTAATTGAACAACGGAAGAATTTCCTACGCCAATTTTGGCTGTTTTATCGTCGTCGTTCGCCTTTGGAAATTTTGCCTTTCTTTGAAAAAGAACGCACCGTACAGCAAGTAGATTGGATTTTAGCGTTTTTAAGCGATGCCATTAAATACAAACTCGAAATACAAAGTGGCTGGCAAACACTTGATCTTAAAACAGGTGTAACTCAATTTGCAGACGAGCAAACAGCGCTTGGGTTATTAACCGCAAATAAAATTATGCAAAAAGTGCGCTCGGATTTACTCACTATCAACGGCGTTAACACGGAATTAATGTTACTAGATGGTTTGACAAAGTTAATTACCGACGTATTTAAGGACTAAATAAATTATGTTTATCGTAGATTCCCATTGCCATTTAGATGCATTGGATTATGAAAATTTACACAAAGATATTGCTGATGTTGTGGCCAAAGCCCAAGCACGAGATGTGAAGCATTTATTGGCGATTGGCGTAACATTAAGCCGTTTTGAAAAAGCTTACCCTGAGTTAGCAAAATTTCCGAATGTGTCTTTGGCTTGCGGTGTACATCCACTAGATCTTGAAGAAGAACCTTACGATGCCGATCGTTTATTACGTTTATCCCAAGATAAAAAAGTGATCGCAATTGGCGAAATTGGTTTGGATTATTATTACAGTGCAGATAATAAGGCATTGCAGCAAACGGTTTTTGCGGATCAAATCAGAATTGCTAATGAAGTGGATAAACCCGTGATTATTCATACTCGTTCAGCGCCAGAAGATACCATTGCCATGTTGCGTGAGCACCAGGCAGAAAAGTGTGGTGGATTAATTCATTGTTTTACGGAAACCTTGGATTTTGCGAAAAAGGCACTTGATTTAGGGTTTTATATTTCTTGTTCAGGCATTATAACCTTTAAAAATGCGGAAAGTATTCGTGAAGCTATTCGTTATGTGCCGGCAGATCGTTTGTTAGTTGAAACGGATTCGCCTTATTTAGCACCTGTACCTTATCGTGGTAAAGAGAACCAACCTGCCTATACACGTGAAGTGTGTGAGTATGTGGCAGCGTTAAAAGGGTTGTCTATGGAAGAATTTGCACAAATTAGTACACAAAACTTCGAGCGTTTATTTAAAATTAATGTACAATAAATCATCGATTTAAATGAGGGAGTTTTATGCGTAAGTTTTTTAAGTACTTTTTATTTTTAGTAGTCTTTGTTTTCCACGGCTTTATGTTCGCGGTGGTAGACTACGTTTTCCCACACTATGATGTAACGCGAGTAACCGGTGTGGAAGTGAAACGTGTGGATAAAGATGGCCCGATTACAAAATCGAATCCGGCTGATGGTCCAACGCGCGATGTGTATTTTATCAATACACAAAATGATGATGGCAAAATCATGGTGTATCGTAATGAAGATACCCGTTGGGGTTTTCCATTCTACTTTAAATTTGGTTCAGCGAACTTACAGGCTCAAGTTCAAGCCTTGGGTAATGAAAACAAATTAGTGCAAATCAAGTATTACGGTTGGCGGATGACGATGTTCGATGAATATCGCAATGCCGTTGCAGTGAAAGAAATCAGTGGCGATGTGACACCAAGCCATCCGATTTTATCTTGGGTATTCTATGCTTTCTTATTAATTACTCTTTTCCTTTCTATCCAATTTGTACGTGGCTGGTTCGACAGCGAAAATTAGCGTTTCTCAAATATGGGGCGTCATAGAACGCCCTCACAATTTAATAATAACATTTCTAGCTTAAAAACCAGCGGTAAATTGACCGCACTTTAAAGCCAATAAAGAGAACATTATGAGTTTATCTGCAGCGATTTTTATTTTAATCGTATTAATTATTGTCAGTGCAATCTTGTCATCAGCTGAGATTTCTCTCGCGGGTGCAAGACGCATTAAACTACAAACGTTGGCCAATGAAGGCAATATCAAAGCGGAGAAAGTTTTAAAATTACAGGAACAGCCAGGGCGTTTCATTACTGTAGTACAAATTGGACTTAATATGGTTGCCGTACTCGGTGGTGTGATTGGTGAAGCAACCATTAGTCTTCACTTACAGAGTTTTTTACATGAATACACTACGGCAGAATGGGTTGAGCCAGCCTCCTCTTGGATTGCTTTTTTCATGGTAACCACAACATTTGTTTTATTAGCCGATTTAATTCCGAAACGTCTCGCATTGATTAATCCTGAAGGTGTGGCGTTACGGACTATTGGCATTATGCAAGTCTTCATTTTCTTCTTAAAACCTATTGTATGGTTTTTTGATGGTCTTTCTAATATCTTCTTCCATTTAATGGGGATATCCACTAAGCGCGAAGATAATATGACTCCAGAAGACATTGTGGCGATTGTGGAGGCTGGTGCCGAAGCGGGCGTACTAAAAACACAAGAACATTATTTGATTGAAAACATCTTTGAAATGCAAGAGCGTACCGTGTCTTCAACTATGACGACTCGTGAAAACATCGTGTTTTTAGACCGCACTTTTACTCGTCAGGAAGTGTTGAATACCTTATCGGCTGACTCTCATTCTAAATTAGTGATCTGTGATAATGGTTTGGACAAGATTTTAGGTTATGTGGAATCCCATACTTTGTTGACGCTTTATCTTCAACAAGAAGTAGTAGATTTAACAGATAGCCGTTTATTACGCAAAGCGTTATTTATCCCAGATACGCTGTCGTTATACGAAGTATTGGAGTTGTTTAAATCTACGGGGGAAGATTTTGCGATTATCGTCAATGAATATGCGCTTGTAATGGGCTTAATTACCTTGAACGATGTGATGAGTATTGTGATGGGAGAATTGGTTTCTAACGAAGAAGAGCAAATCGTTAGCCGCGATGAAAACTCTTGGTTGATTGATGGGGCAACTCCACTTGAAGATGTGATGCGCGTTTTGGATATTGAATCTTTCCCTGATTCAGAAAATTACGAGACTATTAGTGGCTTTATGATGTATATGTTACGCAAAATTCCGAAAAAAACCGATTTTGTCGTATACGATAAATATAAATTTGAAGTCATTGATACCGAAAACTTCAAAATTGATCAAATTTTAGTTTCGATTGTCAAAGACAGCGGAGTGAGCAAAGAATCAGCGTAGTACTAGGTGTTACCTTGCTTAACTCCCCATTCTAAGTATAATTAACAGCGGTTTTAACCGCCTATAAATAAGGAAAATTTAATGTTTAAAAAAATCTCGATATTCTTTGTTGCAGTAATGCTTGCGGGTTGTTCTTCGATTTCAGATATGACCTCTTATATTCCGTTTATGGGTAAAGACAAAAAGGTCATTGATTTAGATAAAGATAAAATCGACCAAAAATCTTATGCCGCCGCTTATGAAGCCACTGTGGCAACCTATAAAGATCGTGTAACAAAAAATTTCTTTGTGGATAATTTTGCAAGTGGTGCGAATGACTGGTATCTCGGTCGTATTGTTGTACCAATCAAGCAAATTCAAGATAAACTCTACACAGGTGGTCATGATTCTGATGTGTATGCTTACTATAGCGGTGTGTTACATGCAGAAGCATTACAAACTAACTTCAGCCGTTTAAGTGCAAATTGTTGGCAAAAAGTGGATTCGCCAAGTGTGACGCAAGGGATCTACGATGCAATGCGTGATTTGCAAAAAGGCAAAGAGCGCGGTGAAAATGACGCCTACATTTCCCAAGGTAGCGAAATGCTACTCAAAGCCTGTACCGGCCAATAATCAATTTGAGCTGTTGATGAGAGACCTCATCAGCAGCTTTTCTTTTTTTAAATCATCAATGTGAAGGAGCAAGAATGTTAGAACTTTCGGAAAGCAACATTCATTTAAATGCTACGGCAACAAATAAGCTGCAAGCTATTGAAATGGCTGCAAGTGCGTTGGAGCAAGCTGGTAATGTTGAACAAGGCTATTTACAAGGCATGCTTGGACGTGAACAACAAACCTCCACTTTTTTAGGCAATGGGATTGCGATTCCACACGGTACATTAGAAACCCGTTCGATGGTGAAAAAAACCGGTGTGCAAGTTTTCCAATTTCCACAAGGTATTGAGTGGGGAGAAGGTAATATTGCTTATGTTGTGATTGGTATTGCTGCCCGTTCTGATGAGCATCTTGCTTTACTTCGTCAATTAACGCATGTTTTAGGTGATGAAGACACCGCGGCACAGTTAGCGACATTAACTGATGTTGAAAAATTCCGTGCGATTTTATTAGGTGAAAGCGATTCTTTTAGCATGACTGAAGAAACATTAAGTTTAGATATTGAAACGCAAAGTTTGCTCACCCTTACCGCCATCAATGCAGGTAAATTACAACAGCAAAGTGCGGTTGAAAATAGCTTTGTTTCTGAAGTGGT
>JAGZBU010000052.1:0-7845 GCA_018369675.1 Parahaemophilus parainfluenzae
AAGCGTTGATTTAATGCCAAAACAGTATCCGCATTTTCGGTGTAATCCATTGCAACAATGGTACGATTTGCTCCAGATATATTACTATCATTTGCAGCAAGTTGTGTAATAGCGAATAAGCAACGTTTAGTCGTTCTAAATTTAGGATATTTGCGACCTTTCTCATCGGCTTTTTGACGTTGTTTATGATTGTTTTTACGAAAATTAGTTGGACGCAAGGTAAAGTTGATCCACATTCCATCTTCGTGAATTTCGCCTGACAATGAACTTAAATCGCGCGTTTTAAATAAAGCTTCGCGAACTTTCCCACAAAGTACAAATGCCGTTTTGTAGTTCAAATTAAGATGACGACTAACATCAATAGCACTAATGCCTTTTGAGCTATTTACCATCATTAAGATGACAGCAAGAATATCGACTAAATCAACTTTATGAAAGGCAAAGGCTGTATTTGTTGTAATATAAAAATGGCGTTTGCAATGTTTACAACACCAACGTTTACGAGAAGAAAGGAAATAGGCTTCGTGGCGAATACTACAATGCGGACAGCATACATCACGAATATTATCAGGGTTTCCCCAACGGTGAGTTTTTAAAAGGTGAAAAGCATCTTCTTCAGTAAGGCGTAAAATATCTTTTAAATTGATGTTTTTTGATTTGCTTGAAAGTAAATAATGTTGAGCCATTGCGAATTTCCTTGTGTAGTACAAGGCATTCGAGATTTGCTAAACGCCAGACATAAAAAATCGCCCACTTGAAAATTTCAAGTCGGCTCAAAGCGTTTATGCCTCGAATACCGTTACCCACAAGGAACTTGTGGAAGGCTCATTTAAAATGAGTGAAATTGCGATTGTTAAAACAGGAAATTTACAAGATGAAATTTGCTGCCACCTAAACATTCGCTACACACCTGTTAATGTGTATTAATTGGTGATTGAATAAAGTTGTATTCCTTGGCTAATTATATAATTTGTAGTAAGTTTTCCCTGCAAATTAGTGTAAATATAGTCCTTTGAAAATTTTTCGTCAAATAAAAAAAAAGCAATTCCTCACGAAGTTGCTTTCATCTATTATTTGTTATCGCTAGTGTCCGTAATTATTTATTCGATATTACAGGATTTTCGCCAAATTTATTCGATTCGGCACTACCTTGCACAACTCCGATGACGATTGAAATGATGATTGCAATCGCTTCACCAATAACAGGAATTAACATAATTAACATATATAAAGTAAACCAACCCGATAAATTTATATCGTGTAATCTACGGACTGTTAGGGATATTGAAGGTGGTAAGGTAACAACAAAAACTACTAAAAAAAGTATTACTCCAATACCTGTAAAAGCAAAAGCACCTAAAATAGCGAATATTAACGCATAAAATAAAGTAAATCCCCAATACTCTTTTCGTCTAGCGCGCCCTTTAAAGTTTGCATAGTTTTTAGTAAATGCTTCAATAAAGTATGTAAATAACGATTTTTCAATCATAACCAATCCTCTTAATGTGAATGTTTATTTTCAATATAATCTGTTGGATTATCAGCAGTTAAATCTTTTTTACTATTAACCTGCTTGAGAAATGCATTTTTTGCTAGATGCCCTAACTCATGTGAAACTGAACCATAATAGAGAACAAGTAAAAATGGTAGTAACAAAATCTCAATAGGAAACGCTATAAATAATAATAACAAATCAAGGATTATTAAAAGCAATACTGTGACTAGATAAAAAATATAAAATTTTAAGAAATTATGTAAATTAGCCATTAGAAATAAGATGTTTTTCGGTATATTTAATAATTCTAACCATTTTCTAGTTAATGCATATCTAATGATTCCACATTGAAGAATTGGATTTGAGATCATGCCCCATATAAAGTAGATAAATAACGTTGCAATATAATCCTCAATGTAATCCGTAAGATAGCCTGTTAATCCGTCTTGTATAAATTCTAGTATATCTAAGAACAATCCTAGAATACCTTTTAGTCCTAATAAATAACAAAAAGCTGTTGGAATCATCCAATATATAATCGTAACTCCTGTTATTTGTAACCCTTTCAGAACTATTTTCTTTATTTGTAATGATTGCAACGGCTTATCTAGCATAATATCTTCAACCATCTGAACCTGCCATCCTTTAATAAATATTATGCCGAATGGATACTTTATAAATGGAAAAAATAGTAATAAAGGAATAATCCAAAGCTTCTTATAGAAACTTCTATCAGAAAAGAGATATAAGTATCCTTCTTGATATTCTTTAAGCAAATTTTTAAACATTCTCGTGTTATACCTAAAATTTAAAGAGTATTGAGGACTTTGCAAGGCTGATTCTTGGTAATTACAATGGGTTTATATAAACAACTTCCACAAACACTTCCATATTGAAGGATATATAGTTTTTTACCATTAATCATAAATTCGTAAGTTGATGATGTGTATCCTTGATTATTTGATAAAGGAGATGAACATTTTTCACCTGCTTTACTCTCTTTAACAAAGATTTTATGGCGTTTTAATTCATTACTTAATAATTCAACTTGGTCGTAGTCATAATTTACTTCATTTTCTTGAATTAAAGTATTATGGTTTAATGCCTTAAAGAACATAAGATCAGATGTTTCCATCTTTATAGATGAACCTACTGCTTTACCTTGAGATAGATTAACCAAACTGTTATATAAAGATGAATCAGTGGTTTGCTCCGTTCTAAATGAATTGCCAACTCTTTTCTTCACAAATGTACCTTGTGAAATATCTCGAAGTCCCTCTGTAACTTCTGCACAAGAAGTTAATGATAAGGTTAGCATGACTACCTTAAATATTTTTCTCATAACATTTCCTTATTGATATTTCTTGATGCAAGAAGCCAAGCTTTTCTTGTAACTACGCCCTTGTTCAGTAATTACATCCGATACTAAGCATTGGTTGTTTTCACATTCCAGTTGATAGACTAAATCAATGGTTTTCTTCTTACTTTTTAGAGTGACATTTACCTGTTCCTTAATAATTTTTATGATAGGTTTTACTTCAACTTGATTTCTCACCATTCCATAGATCCAAAATTCGGAAAGGCACGTTCCGCCGTATTCATACTCATTTTCGTTATGAATATCTGTTGCTCTCATTTGCAAATCTGCAAACTCTTTTGTTGAGTAGCGTTCTAAATCATTGGTTTGATAGACCTTTGCAACGATATCTACTTTAGCTTGCTCTAAAGGTGACAAAGCGAAAACGTTTGTAGATACGAATACTGTAGATAAAGATAGAAGTAGCTTATTCATAATAAAAAACCTATAATGATTAATATAAGAAATTTAGGGAAATTTTCAGTAAGAACCCGCATTAAACCTAGCTATAATACACAATCTGGTTGTTTCGCTGTAGCAACTAGCAATCTCTATCAACTACCACTAATAGTGGGTATTAAAGAAATTTTACAGGTATAAAATGAGTGTCAATGAGAAGATTCGGAAGTTCCGAGAAGCAAAGGATTGGTCGCAAGAACAGATGGCAGAAAAGCTGAATATGTCATTAAATGGCTATGCCAAGATTGAGCGTGGTGAAAGTAAAATTTATCTAGACAAACTAGAACAAATTGCACAAGTATTTGACATTGATGTAATTGAGCTAATGCAATCAGATGGTAGGAATATCTGTTTTCAAATTGAATCGCCTCTAGGTTCAGTGTATCAAGGCGGTGGAGAAACTCAGTTACTGATTGAGATTGAACGATTGAAGTTGGCTTTGTCTCATGCAAATGATAAAGAAGGATTGTTGAATAAGCTACTTGAACAAAAAGATAGTGAAATTAAGGCATTAAAAGAGTTCGTTCGAATGTTAACATCTGAAGCTCAAGTCTAAAGCTATTATTTTTACTCAAATTCTTTATCTTTTGGATTTTCACATACATTTTTGATTATTCTTTGATAAAATACTAACATAAATTAACAAGCATACAGGATAGAAAAGCTATGAAACCTCTCTCATATCAGTTTTTTATATTTAACAACGAATTTTCACATCTTAGTGTTAATGATGATGATATTCTATCATTTTTGAGATGTTTTGAGAGTTTCTTACCACAAAGAAATCAAGGTATTGAGTTTGAAGTTAAAGATAATAAAATCACTCAAAAAGTTATAGATAGCATTGATCTTCAATCTATTGATAATAAATGGAAAATTGAGTTTAAGCCTAAGCAAATTCTTATATCATATAATCATAGTTATCCAGATGATACTTATTCTTTAGATAAGTTTAATTTTGAAGCATTAAAACTAATAGATAAAATATCTGAAAGAATCTCTTTCGATAATACCATTAGGTTAGGGTTTATAAGAAATATAGCAGAAGAAAATTGTCAAGACTTTATTAAGGAGAAATCAAGTTTCATTAATAATGAGATAGATTCAAATGAACTTATAGAAAAAAGTATCCGTTTTACTTTTAGAAAAAACTCGTCAAATTTAGGGGAACTCCTAAATCATGTTAGAGCCGTCAATTACTCCTCTGATGCTAAAATAGAAAGCATCGAAAGTGGATTGGCTTCGGAATTTTCAGGGATTCATGTTCTTGATGATATAAATACTTTAACTTCAAATTTAGCACCTAGATTTGGACGCGAGAAAATTAGATTATTTTTAGATGAAGTAGAAAATATGTTGAGATAGAAATTATGTATAATTTTGCAACAATGATGGAAACTCCTATAAGAAAATTTGTCTCTAATGAAAAGAAAACAATTTATTTGAAGGAATTTATTTCCAGTGATATAAATACAGATATTCATATATCAACATCATCTAATATTCCTATTGAGATTTTGAATAACAGAAACTTTGAAAAAGAGCTGGTATCAGAATTTCAGGATAAATTTATAAACTTTATGATGTTTGATGAAATCAATGAGGATTATAGTGTTTCTATCGAATTAGAATTATTAAACTACTTTAACAAAAATTCATATGTAACGGGACAATGGTTTTCTAATTTGTTTAGAGACTTTATAAGCGAGCCTAGAGTTTTAATTAATTTATTAAAGATTATAGCTAAATTAGGACATAAAAAAATACCTAACGCACATGTTTGTGTTATGTCATTATTAGCGAATAAAGATGTTGAGATAAAAGATTTTGCAATTAGAGTGTTTGAATCTTGGGCTGATCCTGAATCTTTAAAGATTTTAGATAATACAGTAGTTACTCCTGAATGGTTAGAGTCTTATAGAAAATTGGTAGTTAAAGACCTTAAAACTTGTTTCACAAACTAATTATGTCATTCCTTATTAGAAAAATAACTAAATCAAAGTGGAAAAACTCAAATGATCCACAAGGTGAGAAAGAATTAGAGATCAATAAACTTTCATCTGATGCTATAACATCATGTTTAAGAACATCGAAGAACGCACTTTCTTTCTGGGAAATATCTGATATTAAAAATGAATCAGATTTAGATAATAATAGCGATCTCAAAAATATAATAATAGCATTATTGACCAGCTCAAAAGCTGAGGATGTTAATGTTTTAGATATAGTATATTTTGAAAAAAATGAAGAACAGTTAAATAAATACGGTATCTCATTTGATAAAACGGAAGGAGATACCGTAGATGATAATCTAAAATCTCTTCATATAGATTTGTGTGATTTAAATCATGAAAATTTAACTTTTATTGCTGATACTATGTGTACTTGCTTAAATAAGAATCAACATAAGAGATTTACAAAAAATTACCTAAAAGGTGTTTTAAAAGAACATCTGGAAGCAAATAAGCATTTACTTCCAAAATTAACCCCTAAATTACAAGAAAAACTAGGGATATAATCTATATAAGATAGGGCATCTAACTTCTTCAACATTATAGTTAGATGCTGTTCTATTTTTTTATTTCCTTGAGTAAAATAGATAGAGCATTTTTTAATTCATTAGATATCATACGATAATATCCTATTAATTCCTTTTCTTGAACAGATATACTATTTTCTAGGCTTATCGTATCAAACATTACGCCATCTCCTGTTAATAACCAAGTAATATTAGTCCCTAATCCTTTATGAATTTTCACTAAGGCATCTACATTCGGATCGCGTCCCTCATTTAAGTAATTCATTGCTGAACGATACGAGATTCCCGTTACTTTTGAAAATTCTGTTACGGTCATATTTTTAGCATCTAAGACCTGCTTTAAACGTTCTGATATGCACATTATTTCACATTCCTATTGAAAAAAGTGAATGATTGTGATATTTTATACACAATCAATATGAATAATATTTCATATTTTAGTTCCATTAAGGTGTGATCTCAATACTATGCCCCAACATTTTCTTCTTTCTAGCAAAGCTCGCACGCTTTCTTCTTACGAGATTGCACAACTCTCGGAAGGGGAAGCGCATGATTTGCTTTGTGAATTAAGATGGGGTGGAAAAGAGTTCATCACTTGCCCTAAATGTGGGGTGCAACACAAGCCTTATTATATTTCTACACGTAAACAATGGCGCTGCAAACATTGTAATCACACTTTTAGTGTCACTTCTGGCACCATTTTTGCCAATCGCAAGAAACCGATTAAGGTTTATCTCTATGCTTTAATGGAATGGGTAAATGCTGTCAAAGGCTTATCTTCCCTTCAATTAGCTCGTAATGCCAAACTTAATCCTCGCACAGCATTTGTTTTATCACATAAATTCCGTAAAGCATTATTAGAAAGTCGTGATATGAAACCCCTTTCAGGTGTAGTGGATATGGACGGTACTTATGTTCATCCTGCACCACGTAAAGCAAATAAGAAATCTGACCGCATTGACTATCGTTTAAAGGAAAATCAGAATCCTGATAAACGTTGTGTCATGGTTGCGCGTGAGCATTATTCGCCAGAAGAAAAAGCCAGTAATATGCTGCATTGTGGGGCAAAACGCTCTCACGTTTTTGTGGCGCATACAGAATCGCAATCGGTAGTGAAAAATTTTGCCGATAAATTCATTAAACCGAATACGCAAATCAATACCGATGAAAGTACGGCTTATGATGTCTTGTTACCTTACTATAATTTGAGAACTGTAAACCATAAGGAAGAATATCGCAGCGATTTAGGTGTAACAAACAATCAGGCTGAAAGTTTGTTCAGTCGCTTTAAGCGCATGTACTACGGACAAGTTCACCGTATCAGCAACGAATACTTACTTAACTATGCTAATGAAATTGCGTACCGTGAGGACAATCGCCGTACTTCAAATAAAACGCAGTTTATTGACGTATTAAGCCGATGTTTGAAAACCACCAACGATAACAATGAATGGTGCGGTTATTGGCAACGTAAAATTATTCATCGAGAAGTGATTTGGCAGTAGATATATGGCATATAACCTAGATAAGAAACTCAAAGAGTTTGAGTTTGAACGTAAACAGGTATTGCATCATCTTGCGTTACTTGATACGAACATTGCCACATTAAAACGCGCTATTGAGCTTACTCAACAGGAAAGTGATATAGCCCTTTATAATACGGACAACTTTGTGTATCGTTCCAAATATAAGCTCTTTAAAGGGAAAATTCGTAAATACATCGTACAAATGATGCGAGAAGCGCCCAACAAAGCCTTTACAATTGCCGAGCTTACGCAGCGCATTTTTGATATTGAACAAAACCCTGATACACCGTCTGAAAAGCACCTTGATTCCGTTCGTAAACAACTGAATGAGTTTTATAAAAGAGAATGGATTGATAGAATTCAAATCAGTCGAAATGAGGTTCACTGGCAATGGAAACAAAAATAGCGGTATTTCTACCGCTATTTACTATCCTTGCTCAAGTGTTCTCAATCGCCAATGTTGTGAGTT
>JAGZBU010000053.1:0-7839 GCA_018369675.1 Parahaemophilus parainfluenzae
AATCGAGATCAATTATTAAGTTTTCGATTTAATCGACAAAAGCCACTTTTAAGTTATATCGTTGATTTTTATTGTGCGAAAGCAAAGCTGATTATCGAATTAGACGGTAGTCAGCACTATGAACCTGATTATCAGGAAAAAGATGCATTGCGAGATGCAGAATTAAATTCACTTGGTTTTACGGTGATGCGATTTAGCAATGATGAAGTAATGCGTGAAATTGAAAGTGTAGTAGAGCAGATTTATTTGTTTTTAGAGAATGTAAGGGCTGATTGAGTATGAGGTTGGATTAACTTCTGACAAATCTCCCCGAACCCCTCTTTGCTAAAGAGGGGAATTCTTGGGTAAATTGGCAGTAGCGAGCTATTTATATTCTAGAATATGAGGGATTATTGAGTATGAGGTTGGATTAACCTCTGCCAAATCTCCCCTAACCCCTCTTTGCTAAAGAGGGGAATTCTTGAGTAAATTGACAGTAGCGGGCTATTTATACTTTAGAATATGAGGGCTGATTGAGTATGAGCGTTAAGTAGCGCTTCCAAATCTCCCTTCCCCCTCTTTGCTAAAGAGGGGGAATTCTTGAGTAAATTGATAGTAACTGGCTCATTTACATTTTAATTTCAATAGAGATTAAATTATCTGCTTTCAAAAAAATGTTAAAGTAAAACATAGATATTTAACTCTGCAAAGATCCAATCCCCTCTTTAGCAAAGAGGGGTTAGGGGAGATTTGGCAGAAGTGATAACGAAGAAAATATAATGAAGCAACACACTTATCAAACTACCGTAGAGTGGGTGGGGAATTTAGGGCGAGGCACATCCTCTTATACTGCGTATGAGCGAGATTTTATTGCTTCGGCATTGAATAAACCTAATATTTTAGGTTCTGCTGATCCTGCTTTTCGTGGTGATAAAACACGTTGGAACCCAGAAGATATGTTATTAGCCTCCATTTCTGCCTGTCATAAATTGTGGTATTTACATTTTTGTGCCGTTAATAACATTATTGTGCAAGAATACCGTGATGAAGCAATAGCAATTATGGATGAAGGCAGTTCTGAACAAGCAGGACGTTTTATTTCAGCAACATTAAAACCTCGTGTAAGAATTTCAAGTGAGTCGGATGCTGTTAAGGCATTGGCATTACATGAAAATGCGCATCACGCGTGTTTTATTGCAAATTCACTTAATTTTCCAGTGAAATGTGAAGCTATTATTGAAAAAGATTAAATTAAAATAAAATGGTGCCAAGGTGCACCTTACCAGAGAAAACAAAATGACAACCCAAAACTTCCTAGTAGAAATCGGTACGGAAGAGCTGCCACCAAAAGCTCTCAAAACATTAGCGACCTCTTTTGCGGATAACGTTGAGGCGGAATTAAACCAAGCAGGTTTATCATTCGATAAAATCGAATGGTTTGCTGCACCGCGTCGTTTGGCGGTGAAAGTGTTGAACTTAGCAACCCAACAACCGAGCAAAGAAATCGAAAAACGTGGACCTGCAGTATCTGCAGCCTTTGACGCGGAAGGTAAACCAACTAAAGCGGCAGAAGGCTGGGCGCGCGGTTGTGGCATTACTGTTGAGCAAGCAGAACGCATTGCGACTGATAAAGGTGAATGGCTTGTTCACCGTGCGAAAATTGAAGGTCAACCGACCAAAAACTTGCTTAATGATATTGTGGCTAATGCCTTAGCAAAATTGCCAATTCCAAAACCAATGCGTTGGGCTGACAAAACCGTGCAGTTTATCCGTCCGGTTCACACGGTAACTATGTTGTTAGGTGATGAGTTAATCGAAGGCGAAATTTTAGGTGTGGCAAGTGCTCGCACTATTCGCGGTCACCGTTTCTTAGGCGAGAAAGAATTTGAAATTCAACATGCAGACCAATATCCACAATTATTACGTGAAAAAGGTTCTGTAGTCGCAGATTTCAACGAGCGTAAAGCAGAAATCCTTGCAAAATCTCAAGCAAAAGCGACTGCACTTGGCGGCGTGGCTGATATTGAAGAAAGCTTGCTTGAAGAAGTGACTTCGTTGGTGGAATATCCAAACGTTTTAGCGGCTAAATTTGAAGAACGTTTCTTAGCCGTGCCTGCGGAAGCCTTGGTTTACACCATGAAAGGCGACCAAAAATATTTCCCGATTTATGATAAAGACGGCAAATTATTACCGCACTTTATTTTTGTCTCGAACATCAACCCAGAAGATCCAACCGCGATTATCGAAGGGAACGAAAAAGTGGTTCGCCCACGTTTAACCGATGCGGAATTCTTCTTCAAAACCGACTTAAAACAAAAGCTGGTTGATCGTTTACCACGCTTAGAAACCGTATTGTTCCAACAACAACTGGGCACATTGAAAGACAAAACAGACCGCATTGAGCAACTTGCAGGCGAAATTGCAAAACAAATTGGTGCAGACGAAGCAAAAGCAAAACGCGCCGGCTTACTGTCAAAATGTGACTTAATGACCAACATGGTGTTTGAATTCACCGATACGCAAGGCGTAATGGGGATGCACTATGCCCGTCATGATGGTGAAGATGAAGAAGTAGCGGTGGCGTTAAATGAACAATATATGCCACGCTTTGCCGGCGATGAATTACCAAAATCACTCGTTGCAAGTGCGGTCGCTTTAGCCGATAAATTTGACACCTTAACGGGTATCTTCGGTATCGGTCAAGCACCAAAAGGTAGCGCAGACCCATTTGCATTACGTCGTGCGGCATTAGGTGCATTACGTATTATCGTAGAGAAAAACTTACCACTTGATTTAGAAGATTTAGTGAAAAAATCAGCCGCACTTTTTGGCGATAAACTTACGAATAAAAATGTGGTTGCTGATGTGGTGGACTTCATGCTCGGCCGTTTCCGTGCTTGGTATCAAGATGAAGGTATTGCGGTGGATGTGATTCAAGCGGTATTGGCGCGTCGTCCAACTCGTCCCGCTGATTTTGATGCGCGCGTGCGTGCGGTTTCACACTTCCGTACTTTAGATTCAGCGGAAGCGTTAGCGGCAGCAAATAAACGTGTAAGTAACATCTTAGCCAAAGCGGATGCTGCAATTGGCGAGATCAATTTGACCGCTTGCGTAGAACCCGCAGAAAAAGCCCTTGCTGAAGCGGTACTTGCATTACGCACTGAAGTACAACCGCTTATCGCACAAAGCGATTACACGGCAGTATTAGATAAATTAGCGAACTTACGCTCGCCAGTAGACAGCTTCTTTGATAACGTAATGGTAAATGCTGAAGATCCAGTATTACGCCAAAACCGCTTAGCGATTTTAAACACGTTGCGAGGTTTGTTCTTACAAGTGGCGGATATTTCGGTATTGCAATAATGAATCTAAAAAAGGATGGTCAATTTTCCAACGACCATCCTTTTGTATATAGACTTCAAATGATTATTTCTCTATAATCAACCGCACTTTCCCCCCTTAGCTCAGTCGGTTAGAGCAGGCGACTCATAATCGCTTGGTCACTGGTTCAAGTCCGGTAGGGGGGACCATTTGTTGAGATCGCACTAGACGGTCTTTTTTATTGCCTTTCAATAATGCGTTTTAGGCGTTATATCCTTTCAACAATTCATCCCAATTTTCTTCATTGAATTGAATATTCATTCTGCCGACTTCTTTGACAAAAGAGCGGTGTAATCTTTCCAAGTTGCCTTGTTTCCAAAAATCGCCTGATTTTTGACCGCACTTATCGAAATCAATGAGCCAACATTTTTGTTCATTTTCGAATTGTTGAACGAGAATATTATGAGCATTGAGATCCGTATGGCAAATTTGCAAATCATGCAACTGACGAATTAATTTACCAATGGCTTGCCAGACATCATTCGATAGTTGTTGAATTTGTAAAAGTGCGGTCAAATCTTGGGCATTTTCGATCTTTTCAATCAAGATATCTGCTTGGTAACAAATCCCTAATTTGCCTTTTTTAACACGTGCAGCGATCGGTTTTGGTACAGCTACACCTGCTTGATAGAGTTGATTTAACAGCTGAAATTCCGCCACGCTACGAGTTTCACTAAATGATTGAAAACGATAGCGATCTTTGTTGAATTTCCCCCATAAACCACCGCGATAATAATGACGAAGGGCAGTGTTTACACCAAAAAGATCTTTTGTATCCAGGAAGTAGGTTGTGCCGCGTCCTTTGGCTGAACCGGTAATACGTTGTTGTTCTTTCCAAAAAGCCGATTCAAAAAATGAAGCGGGCTCTGTTGGTTTTTCTGTGAGATTAAAAAGAAAGAATTGATTATCTTGTTGGAATTCAAGCATTTTAGTTGAACCGAATAATAGAAAATGCTTTCATTCTACTTTAAAATAGACGGAAATTAAATGCGCGAGGAATTCAAATGTCCCATTCTCCACTTTTTACCTCTCCCCCTAAATCACTTTGTATTTTGCGTTTGTCTGCGGTGGGTGATGTTTGCCATGCACTTGCTGTGGTGCAGCATATTCAACGTCATTGGCCGCAAACCAAATTAACGTGGATTGTGGGGAAAACAGAAATGGGCCTGCTTTCTGGTATTGAAGGCGTGGAACTGGTTCCTTACGATAAAAAGAGCGGTTGGAAAGGCGTGTGGAATTTATGGATGTTTTTGAAAAATAATAAATTTGATGCGCTTTTGAATATGCAGACGGCATTTCGTGCTTCTATTATCTCTCTTGGTATTCAAGCAAAATATAAAATTGGGTTTGGCAAAAAACGTTCTCGAGAGGGGCAGTGGTTATTTGTGAATCGTCGAGTGCAAGATCCTAACACGCCTCATGTGCTAGATGGTTTCATGGCTTTTGCAGATTATCTTGGTGTGCCACCGGCAGAAATGCTTTCTTGGCAATTGGCAATTTCTGATTCAGATCGAGAATATGCCAAACAGTTTATTGATCCAACACGCAAAAATCTGATTATTTCTCCTTGCTCTAGTAAAGCCGAGAAAGATTGGTTGGTTGAGCGTTATGCGGAAGTGGCAAATATTGCTCATCAACATAATGTGAATGTAATTTTTTGCAGCTCGCCGGCAAAACGCGAATTAGAAATGGTAAAAAAAATAACCGCACTTTGTGACTTTCAACCGGTTGATGCTTCAGGAAAAACCAGTTTGAAACAACTTGCTGCATTAATTTATCAAGCAAATTTAGTCATCTCGCCTGATTCTGGTCCAGCTCATATCGCTACCACGCAAGGAACACCTGTCATTGGATTGTATGCCTATCACAATCCATTGCGCACTGCGCCTTATCATAATCTGGATAATGTGGTGTCGGTATATGAAGAAAATGTGCAAAAAGAACAAGGAAAACCTTCAATTGAATTGCCTTGGGCGACAAAATTAAAAGGCAAAAATTTAATGGCTGAAATTCAGGTAGAGCAAGTGGTAGCTCAGATGAGAGCTTTGAATTTATTTTAAAGAGCGGTCAATTTTAGAGATAAAAAAAAGCCCTCAAATGAGGGCTAAAAGAATCATAAAGTTCCTTGCGAATTATTCGCCTTTTTGTGCGTTGTAAGCTTCTAATGCACGAAGAGAGTAGGTGTAAGCTGCACCTGCATTTAATGCGATAGACATCGCTAATGCTGCTGCCACTTCTTCTTCAGTTGCACCTGCTTTCACCGCTTCATCAGCGTGCACGCCAATGCAGCTTTCACAACGTGTTGTTACTGCGACTGCTAATGCAATTAATTCACGGGTTTTGGCATCTAATACGTTACCTTCTGCTGCAGCTGCACCTAATGCGCCGTAAGCTTGTAACATTTTAGGGTATTTTTTACCTAATGCACCGAATGATTTTTTAACGTGTGCTACATCATTTTTCCAATCTGCAAACATTGTTTTTCTCCTTAAATTTAGTACAAATTTCGAGAGGAATTATAAGCAGATTAGCGTATGATACTTGTCAAATTGTCTTAACTTTTAGACGGAAAATCTCACAATGGATTATTTAGATAAATTAACACAGCTGGCGCAAGTGCGAGGGGAAATTAATATTCGCTGCTTGTTTCAAGGGGATTGGCAAGTTGAACATCAGCCAGATGCGGCGGAATATCAAGGTTTATTTCATTTAATCGAGCAAGGTGAGTGCTGGGTAACCTTTGCGGGAAAACAGTTTCATTTGAAGAAAGGCGATCTCTTTTTTCTCCCTCAAAATCGACAGCACTTTTTGGGCAATTCTCAACAAAAAAGAGAGAATAGCCTACAGCGAGCGCAATCAAATGAACTTTTTAATGTTCATCAAATAGGGGCCGGTACGCCCGATTTGAAGATGTTTTGTGGGACATTTTATTACCAAAAACCGTCATTATTAATTGATTCATTACCAGATTATTTGCATCTTTCGCTGCAAAATACGCCTGTGCAGCTCTTGGTTTCACTTTTTTTACAAGAAGCCGAGAAACCGGAGCAAGGCACAAAATCGGTGATTGATGCACTATCAAATGTGTTGTTTATTTATATTTTACGTCATGCTCAGCAAATAGGTTTGCTCAATCAAGGCTTATTAGCTGCGTTGCAGGATAAAAGGCTGAATCAAGTCCTTGAAAAAATCCTGTTTTCACCTCAATTAGATTGGAATATTGAGCAATTAGCAGAGTTGGCATCCATGTCTCGTGCGACCTTTATGCGGATCTTTCAACAGCAATTAGGGATGCCTCCAGGAAAATTTCTCACACAAGTGCGGTTAGAAATGGCGGCCGTTTTATTGAAAAATACGCAAAAGACCATTTTAGCGATTGCCCTTGAAGTGGGGTATCAATCAGAAGCACATTTTAGTAAGGCGTTTAAAGCAATTTATGGGCTTTCACCGAGCCAATTTCGCAAAACCTAGCCCATGGTTTAAAACTTGCGTTATAATGACTGCACTTTAGGCGGCTCTGTCGCCTTTAATTTTTTAAGGTATTGTTATGTTTAATAAAATATTTTCATGGTTTGAAAACCGTTTAAATCCTTATCCGGAAAGCGATCCAACGACGCCTGAAAAAGGCTTGTTCCGTTTTATTTGGTCAAGCATTGATGGTATGAAAGGCTGGATCTTTTTACTTGCGGTATTGACGGTCGGTACCGGCGTGATGGAGGCCTTACTTTTCCAATTTATGGGATTATTGGTGGATTGGCTGGGTGCTTATTCACCAACTACACTTTGGCAAGAAAAAGGGCACTTGCTTGCTGGCATGGCTGCCTTACTTATTTTCAGTATTGTATGGTCATTTGTTGGCGTGAATGTGCGCTTACAAACGCTGCAAGGGGTATTCCCAATGCGTTTGCGTTGGAATTTCCACCGTTTGATGCTGGGACAAAGCTTAAGTTTCTACCAAGATGAATTTGCAGGCCGTGTATCGGCAAAAGTGATGCAAACTGCCCTTGCGGTACGTGATACCGTCATGACCATTGCGGATATGTTGGTGTATGTTGCCGTCTATTTTATTACATCAGGTTTGGTGCTTGCGGCTTTAGATACCTGGTTTTTAGTGCCGTTTTTCTTGTGGATTGTGGCATTTGTGACTATTTTACGTTTGCTTATTCCTCGTTTAGCGAAAACAGCACAACGACAAGCTGATGCGCGCTCTCTCATGACAGGTCGTATTACGGATGCTTACTCAAATATTGCAACGGTGAAACTATTTTCACATGATGCGAGAGAAGCGAATTATGCAAAACGTTCTATGGAAGAATTTATGGTCACCGTGCATGCACAAATGCGTTTGGCGAGTTCATTAGATACCTTAACTTATGCAACCAATATCTTCTTAACGTTAAGCACCGCGATTTTAGGCGTGGTGTTATGGCAAAACGGCCAAGTGGGCGTGGGGGCGGTGGCTACTGCAACCGCGATGGC
>JAGZBU010000054.1:0-7669 GCA_018369675.1 Parahaemophilus parainfluenzae
AGTGGCATGTACGCCTGATTTTAATACCGAAGCCCATAAGATTGTTCCCACCAGCATATAGGCACAAAGTGCGGTCACTTTAAAGCGATTTAATGCAATAAGTACAGCAATTGCAATGGCAGCAAAGATGAGTGCTTGCACGCTTAATCCATGGGAGAAGAAGAGTGCAATCACGACAATTGCACCTAAGTCATCAATGATGGCTAAAGCAAGTAAAAAGATTTTTAGTTGGAGGGGCACTTGTTTACTTAATAACGCCATGATGCCCAGTGCAAAGGCAATGTCTGTCGCCATTGGGATTGCCCAGCCATCGGCTAAAGTAGGATCTTGTTGGGCAATAAAAATATAAACCAAGGCAGGAATAACCATTCCGCCAACGCCAGCAATAGCAGGGAAAACCGCTTGTTGATAGCTTGAAAGGGAACCCTCAAATAATTCTCTTTTGACTTCCATTCCCACTAAAACAAAGAATACCGCCATAAAACCATCGTTGATCCAGTGAATTAAGGTTTTATCGATAGAAAAAGTCCCTACTTGAATGCTGACTGGTAAGTTTAAAAAGTCGTTATAGTTTTGATTGAGCGGTGAATTGGCTAATAGCATTGCGACTACCGCTGAAAAAAGTAATAAAATTCCGCCAGCTGATTCCAATTTGAAAAAACGCTGAATTTGTTGAATCAAACTTAGTTTATTCATTCATTCTCTCCTAAAAAAGTAATAATAAAGGCTAGATACTATCACAAATTTACTGATTTGGGGAAACTAGGCATTGGATAATGTGTGATTTAATCGGAATGTGATAGATTTCGTGATCTGTTTCACAGAATTTATTTTCATTTTTGGAATAAAAAATAATTTAATAGTAAAATTCTTAAAATTTATTTATTCGAGAATACTTATGTTTTCAAAAAAAGACATCATCGTACTAGGTATGATGATTTTTGCTTTATTTTTAGGCGCGGGAAATATTATTTTTCCTCCAATGGAAGGTTACTCCGCAGGTAATCATTGGGCAACGGCTTCGCTAGGGTTTGTGATAACGGGCGTACTCATGCCATTTATTACATTGGTTGTGGTGTCAGTGTTAGGACGTGGCGAAGAACTGACTAAGGACTTACCCAAGTGGGCAGGCGTATCCTTTTTAACCATTCTTTATTTAGTCATCGGTTCAACCTTTGCAATGCCTCGAATTACCAATGTCGCTTATGAAATGGCATGGTTACCATTGGGGCTCGTTGAAGATAGTGCGACAACACGTCTTATTTTCTCTGTGATCTTTAATATTATCGCGATGGGATTCATGATTCGCCCAAGTACCATTATTTCAACGGTGGGTGAAGTGATGACGCCAGCATTGTTGGTATTATTGCTCGTTGTTGGGATCACGGTTTTTGTTTCACCTCTTTCTGACATTGTTGCCCCGTCGCAGGCTTATGCCGAGAATTCAGCATTAACCACAGGATTAATTAGTGGTTATCAAACAATGGATGTACTGGCTGCGATTGCCTTTGGTGGCATTGTTGCACGGGCGTTGTCTGCAAAAAATGTGACCAATCCACAAAAGATTGTTCAATATACGATTTCAGCGGGTTTTGTATCTGTCATTTTATTAGCTTGTCTATATTTTGCTTTATTCTACTTAGGGGCGACTTCTGATGTGGTGGCACAAGGTGCAACAAATGGCGGCCAAATCTTCTCTCGTTATGTGAACAGTTTATTTGGCACGGCGGGAACCTGGATTATGGCGGGTATTATTACTTTAGCAAGTCTAACCACATTAGTGGGCGTAACCAGTGCGTGTGGTGATTACTTCTCCAAGTTTTCGACGCGTTTTTCTTATCCATTTTGGATTGTCTTCTTCACTGCCATGACGACAATTATTTCACAATATGGCTTAACAAAATTACTCCGAGTGACGATTCCAGCCTTGTTGTTGATTTACCCAATGGCGATCATGTTAGTGGTTTTACAGCTTGTGCGTAATAAATTGCCTTCTATTCGATTGAGCTATTACACCACTATTTTTGTGACAGTTTGTTTTAGTTTGATTGATAGCCTGAAAAACTTGGATATGTTGCCAGAAGGGTTACATCAAATCATGACTCATTTCCCGCTCTATTCACAAGGGCTTGCGTGGCTTGTGCCTGCATTATGTACTTTAGTGCTTTCCATGATATTCGGGAAAACCATTTCAAAATAATAAAAATGCCGATAATGATTTATCGGCATTTTTTATATCAAGTGCGGTCGTTTTTTCACGTATTTTTAGGCTGCAAGACGTTGTCTCACAATTTCAAATAAACATACACCCGTCGCAACGGAAACGTTGAGGGATGAAACAGAGCCCGCCATTGGAATACTAATGAGTTGATCACAATGTTCACGCGTGAGACGACGCATCCCTTCACCTTCGGCTCCCATCACCAAGGCTAGAGAACCTGTGAGTTTACTTTGGTAAATGGTTTCTGTTGCTTCGCCAGCTGTACCCACCACCCAAATATTATGGTTTTGTTGTAGATCTCGTAAAGTACGAGCTAAATTGGTTACGCGAATTAATGGCACAGTCTCTGCAGCACCGCAAGCCACTTTACGTGCGATAGAAGTGAGTTGAGCGGATTTATCTTTTGGTACGATAACAGCACTCACACCAGCAGCATCTGCAGTACGTAAACAGGCACCCAGGTTATGGGGATCTGTCACGCCATCAAGCACCAATAAAAGTGGATTTTGTTTACGAGTAAGAAGTTCATCCAGATCATGTTCATTCAGCTCTTTCGCTTCTTGCACACGCGCAATCACACCTTGATGCACCTCTCCATTGGATTTTTTATCTAATGTTTGACGGTTTACAAATTGCACCGCAATGCCTAAAGCATAGAGCTCATTGAGTAAGGGTTGTAGGCGTTTATCTTCACGGCCTTTCAGCACAAATACTTCAATTAAACGCTCAGGGCTATTTGCTAAAATGCTGTTTACAGCATGGATACCATAGATATTTTCTGACATAGGGTTCTCTTATTTATTATTTCTTCCGTTTTCTCGTCGGTTTCTTAGAAACGTCTTTATTTTTAACCGCACTTTTACGTTTTTTTGACGCTTTAGGTGGCAGTTCCTTAAAGACTTTTTTTGCTTTTTGTTTCGCCGTTTTGCCCACACGACGTGGTTTTCTGGCACTTTCGACTAAACTGAAATCTACCATTTTTTGTTCTAAATGAACGGCAACTACACGAATTTTTACTTTATCGCCAAGACGGTAGATCATACCACTATTTTCACCGATTAAACGTTGTTTTGCCGCATCAAATTGATAGTAGTCGTTATCTAAAGTGGAAATATGGACTAAGCCGTCAATGAATAGCTCATCTAAACGTACGAATAAGCCAAAGCCCGTTACAGATGAGATCACTCCGCTAAACTCAGCGCCCACGTGATCTTGCATATATTCACATTTCAACCAATCTGCTACTTCGCGAGTGGCATCATCGGCTCGGCGTTCGGTCATCGAGCAGTGATCACCTAATAAATCCATTTCATCAAAGGAATAATGATAGCCGCCAGTATCCGTCGTTTTACGTTTAGCGCCTTTTTCTTTTGCTAATAAATATTTAATTCCACGATGTAGGGTTAAATCCGGATAACGACGAATCGGGGAAGTAAAGTGTGCATATTCCTCTAAAGCCAAACCAAAGTGACCGATATTATCCGCATGATAAACCGCTTGGCTTAATGAACGGAGCAACATGGTTTGAATAAGCTCATGATCTGGACGATCTTTCACTTGCTCTAACAATTTCGCATAATCTTTTGTGGTCGGTTTCATGCCACCTTCAAGGCTTAAACCGCATTCACTTAAGAATGCACGGAAAGACGTCAGTTTCTCTTCACTCGGAGCGGCATGAATACGATAGAGTGCAGGCTCTTTATGTTTTTCCATAAAGTTTGCCGCCGCAATATTTGCGAGAATCATGCATTCTTCAATGATTTTGTGAGCATCATTTCGCACAACAGGTTCAATGCGATCAATTCGTCCCATGGCATTGAAAATAAATTTGGTTTCAATGGTTTCAAAATCGATAGCACCACGTTGTTTACGAGCCTTGAGTAACGCTTGATAGAGATGATGCAATTCTTCTAAATGTGGAACAAGTCCTTGATAACGGGAGCGAAGCTCATCATCACCATCTAAAATCGCCGCAACTTTCGTATAGGTTAAGCGAGCATGAGAATTCATTACCGCTTCATAAAAACGATAGTCCGTGAGTTTACCTTTGGCAGAAATGTGCATTTCACACACCATACACAAGCGATCAACTTGTGGATTCAGTGAACACAATCCGTTGGATAAAATCTCAGGCAGCATTGGCACAACACGATTTGGGAAGTAAACGGAGTTACCACGGTTATAAGCTTCAGTATCTAATGCGGAACGTAAACGCACATAGTAGCTGACATCGGCAATTGCCACCCAAAGTTTCCAGCCTTTACCGCTTTTTTCGCAATATACGGCATCATCAAAATCGCGTGCATCTTCGCCATCAATGGTCACCAGAGGAAGATTGCGTAAATCCACACGGCCTTTTTTCGCTTCTTCAGGCACTTCTTCCGTGAATTTTTTAACGTATTTTTCGACCGCACTTGGGAATTGGTGCGGAATGTCATGATTACGAAGTGCGATCTCCACTTCCATCCCTTTTGCCATATTGTCACCCAGAATTTCGGTGATGATGCCAACAGGTTGAGTAAAGGATGCAGATCGTTCTTGCAATTCAACCACGACAACTTGTCCCATTCTTGCACCATTGCGGTGTTCATTAGGGACTAAAATATCTCGTCCAATACGACTATCATCAGGCACAACATAGCTAAAACCATTTTCTAAAAAGAAACGGCCGACAATTTGTTTTTTACGACTTTCAAGTACACGAACAATACGGACTTCACGACGACCACGGCGATCTAAGCCTGCAGGTTGCGCCAATACAAAATCACCATGCATTACGCGTTGCATTTGGTGATTAGGAATAAAGAGATCCTCTTTTTTGCCTTCGACTTGTAAAAAGCCATAGCCTTCGCGATGGCCAATGACCATGCCTTTGAATAAATCTAATTTTTCAGGCAAGGCATAGCGTTTACGTTTAGTGAAAACTAATTGTCCATCATTCTCCATGGCGCGCAATCGGCGGCGCATGGCTTCTTGTTGTTCATCACTTTTAATTGAAAGTGCGGTCAGAATTTCTTCCCGACTCATCGGGGCATTATTTTCACGAATGATTTGCAGAATGTAGTCTCTGCTTGGGATCGGATTACCATATTTTGCTAATTCTTTTTGATAATTCGGATCCGATTTTTTAAAAGATTTTTTGGTCATTTATTGTTTATTTTATGATTAATTTTTAAGTTGTGGGGTAGTTTACAGGTTAAGGGGGGGAATGCAAGCTTGTTATCAGACGTTTGTGGCAGGACGGTTTACGGCAAACAAAAACCGCACCAAAGTGCGGTTTTATTTTTAAGCTGTTTTAATGCTTTAATTACGCTAATTTTTTGATTTGAGCAGCTAATTTAGCTTTGTGGTTTGCTGCTTTGTTAGCGTGGATTAAGCCTTTAGAAGCCATACGGTCAACAACTTTTTGCATTTCAACGAATGCTGCTTCAGCTGCTGCTTTTTCACCTGCTGCTACTTGAGCATATACTTTTTTGATGTAAGTACGCATCATAGAGCGTTGGCTTGCGTTGTGTTGGCGGCGTTTTTCAGATTGAACCGCGCGTTTTTTTGCTGACTTGATATTAGCCAAGGTCAAACTCCTAAAATTTCTGTTAGATGATTATGACAAAATAAGGGCGTAGAATATGCCGATTTTTTATACTTTTGTCAATGAATAATTTGTGTTGATTTCGGTGAGACACAACCGAAAGTAAGCATCGTTATTTAAAAAAAGCGCTTTCTATTGGCTCACACAAACGATGTGGGCAGGATTTTATCAGTTTTTTTCGTTGGAATATAGCGTAAAAACAAAAATTCTATACAATTAAGGCAAATTTTTTTGAAGAGACCCCTATTTTGAGTAAACGACTTTTAAAATCCGGCATTATCGTGAGTGGGATGACATTAGTGTCCCGTGTGTTAGGTCTGGTCCGCGATGTGGTAATAGCACATTTAATCGGTGCAGGCGCGGCGGCAGACGTATTTTTATTCGCTAACCGTATCCCAAACTTTTTACGTCGTTTATTTGCGGAAGGGGCATTTTCTCAGGCTTTCGTCCCTGTGTTAGCCGAATATCAAAAATCGGGCGATCTTTCTAAAACCCGTGAATTTATCGGGAAAGTGTCGGGTACACTGGGCGGATTAGTTAGTGTCGTCACCTTGCTTGCCATGGTGGGATCACCTGTTGTGGCGGCGATCTTCGGGATGGGGTGGTTTACCGATTGGCTAAATGACGGACCGGATGCGCACAAGTTTGAACAAGCGTCTTTACTCTTAAAAATTACGTTTCCTTATTTATGGTTTGTCACCTTTGTGGCACTTTCAGGCGCGATTTTAAATACGATAGGCAAATTTGGCGTGATGTCGTTTTCGCCTGTTTTGCTCAATATCGCCATGATTGCGACCGCACTTTTCCTTGCACCAAGATTAGACAATCCTGATCTTGCCCTTGCTATCGGGATCTTCTTAGGCGGTTTATTACAATTTTTATTCCAAATCCCTTTCTTGAAGAAAGCAGGTTTGCTCGTAAAACCAAAATGGGCATGGCATGATGAAGGGGTAGCCAAAATTCGTCGATTGATGATTCCGGCTTTATTTGGGGTTTCTGTAAGTCAAATTAACTTGTTGCTTGATACGGTCATTGCCAGTTTCTTAATGACGGGATCTATTAGTTGGCTTTATTATTCTGATCGTCTATTAGAGTTTCCACTTGGTCTATTTGGTATTGCGATTTCCACTGTGATTTTACCGACACTTGCTCGCCATCACGTGAATCGAGAAGATAATTCTTCCCAAAGTGCGGTTGATTTTCGCAACACCATGGACTGGGGTGTACGAATGATTTTATTACTTGGTGTGCCTGCTGCGATTGGTATTGCCGTGTTAGCCCAACCAATGTTACTGGTATTGTTTATGCGTGGCAGTTTTACCTTAACAGATGTGCATGCAGCCTCTTATTCTTTATGGGCATTCAATGCCGGTTTACTTAGCTTTATGCTGATTAAGATCTTGGCTAATGGCTATTACGCACGTCAAGATACCAAAACACCCGTGAAAATCGGGATCATCGCCATGGTGAGCAATATGGGCTTTAACGTATTGGCGATTCCATTTAGTTATGTGGGGTTAGCGATTGCTTCTGCCATGTCAGCAACCTTAAATGCTTATTTGCTTTATCGTGGTTTAGCTAAAGAGGATGTATACCATTTTTCACGTAAAAGTGCGGTCTTTTTTCTGAAAGTTTTAGGCGCAGCCTTAGCCATGGGCGGTTTGGTTTGGTATAACTGCCCATCGATTCAAGAATGGGCAACCATGACATTTTTAATGCGTATCTATTGGTTGGTTTGGTTAATTGGACTGGCTGCGGTCGTTTATTTAGGCGTATTGGTGCTCTTGGGTGTTCGTAAACACCATTTACTGACAAAACATTAAGTTACCGTTATAATGCACCGATTATTTTTCGTTTTT
>JAGZBU010000055.1:0-7658 GCA_018369675.1 Parahaemophilus parainfluenzae
TATTTATTATGAGATAGACAAATACCTTTATGCCCCGTACTATGTTTCTTTTTCTTTGGTATCGTTTATGACTCGAATTAATCTTGTTCCGCCTGAGGAGCTTTGTGATCAGCATCTTTTAGCGGAGCATCGTGAATTAACCCGTATTCCTAATGCCGTAGCGAAAGGTAAATATCACTTAAAAGGACAGCCTACAGAATATAAATTAGGGGAAGGGCATGTGCGCTTTTTCTTTAATAAATTGGCATTTTTAAAGAAACGGTATGATGCATTACATGCGGAATGTAAAGCCCGAGGCTTTAACGTGCAGTATATTTGGAATGAAACATTACCCGATGACCCAAGTTTATGGTTGGACTATGAGGCCACAGAGGCTGCATTGCAGATTAATCGGGAACGTATTCAGGAAAGAATGCCATTAAAGGCAAGATTTACACCACATCTTTTAAAGAGCGGTCAAAAATAAAGAAGTTTTCACTTATGAAAGGCAGTGAGAATATAAAAAAGGTGAGCATAGCTCACCTTATGAATTGTTTAATCTTTCAATTTAATAAAAAACGTACCACTAGGTATGATAGGCAAATAGTTTTTATGGAAATCCATAAAGGTTTTTTGTGGGTCTATGTCTTCAAAAAGTTTTGGGTAAAGTGCTTTTGCCATAAATTGAGCGGCTGCTAGATCACTTAGTGAGCGAGAAGCCGTATGATAAATACCGTAAACACGGTGGTTTTTAACTGCAGGTAAATCTTGCCACCCTGCACGGGTTAAGAAACCTTTTAGGCGTTTTTGTGCATCCTGTTCATTGATGTTTATTCCCATCGCCATTATTTCATCGTTAGTTTCATGCCCCATTTCTGTGCCAGAAATCATAATCACTTCAGGTTGTGCGGCAAGAAGTTGTTCTGGATTAATTGGTCCCCAATTTTCGACAAAAGGCGCGCTTACGTTATCCCCGCCAACAGTTTCAGCAATAGCACCCCACATATTTTTACCAAAGGTAAAGCTATATTCACTAGGACCTTTATTGCCAAATTCTACATAGATTTTAGGTTTAGGTAGGTTAGCCTCTTTTACACGTTTTTGAATATCAGTAATGCCTTGAGCATATTCATCTGCAATTTTATTTGCTCGTTCTTCGGTACCTGCAAGTTGCCCAAAAATCTTTGCGCTTTGGGTGTGTCGTTCTACACTTTGAGCATTAAAATCGACAACAATAATTGGAACGCCAGCTTGTTCTAACTTTGGTAGTTCGGAAGCAATAGTTTGATATTGCCATTCTGCAAGAATCAATACATCAGGTTTTAATGCCAAGGTTTTTTCGGTTGAGAAAGTTCCTGTATTTACATTACCAATATCAGCAATATTTTTGAGTTCAGGCATTTTTTCAGAAAACAATGCCCAACTTCCTGGATTAAATTTTTCCCAAAATTCACGTGAGATACCTTTAACATATTTAAAATTTTCAACACCCGTAACAGCAATGTAATCAGGATAGTAAAAGCCTAACACGGCATTTTTTACGGGCACATCAACGTTAACTTCTCGTCCTAATACATCTTTGATTGTTTTTATTTCTGCTTGAGTAGTGATACCAAAAGTCAGTAATAGAACGGCCAAAATTAAACGAATTGTTGATTTTTTTTGCATATAAACTCCTGTCTGAATAAAACATCAGAATATTGCCATAAATAAGAATCATTATCAAATTTAGATGTTATAAAGTGATAATACAAGAAATGCTGTTGAAGGGTAAAATAGGCATATATCTAGAAAAAACATATTTCGCATTTAAAATTGGAAGTGCGGTCAAAACTTAGTAAGTTTTCACTTCTCCTTGAGTTGGACTAAAGGAGAAGTGAATGTGGGAGAATTATTTATATTCAACCACGATATCGCTTTCGCTGACGGTATCACCATAAACTGGCAATAAAGTTTTTTCGTAAGCTTGTTTTAAACGACCATCTTTGCCTAAGGTTTGGATTTCGTTGTTTAACCAATTTAACAATTCAGGAGCATCTTTGCGAACAGCTGGTGCAATAACATCTTGATCACCAAAGTTTTTTACGCCCACGGTATAACCTGGATTTTGTTTTGCCCAAGCGAATAAGAAGGTATTGTCGTTAGATAAGGCATCACCACGACCATCACGTAAGGCTTCAAAGGTTTCAGTATTTTGTTCGAATTTCAATAACTTCACATCTGGATAGTTTTTGGTGAAGAAAATATCAGCCGTGGTGCCTTTATCTACGATTAAAGTTTTGCCTTTTAATTGTTCAAGGTCAGTAATCACAGAACCATCTTTTGAAACGACACCGAGTGCCACTTTCATGTATGGATTCGCAAAATCCACCACTTCTTTACGTGCTGGTGTCACAGTGAAGTTAGCTAAGATAATATCAACTTTCTTAGAAAGTAAGTATTCTGCACGGTTTGCGGCATCTACTAAAACAAATTCCACTTTGTTTTCATCGCCTAATAAATCTTTACCGATCGCTTTACCAATTTCGACGTCAAAGCCTTGGCTTTTACCTTGTGCATCCACATAACCAAATGGTGGTTTATCGCTAAATACACCGATACGCACTTTGCCATCTTTTTGTATTTGTTCAAGGCTTGAAACCGTTTTTGCCCCGTCTTTAGCCAGTTCTTTATCATTACATGCAGTTAAGCCAAATGCTAAGGTGGCAGTAGCTAAAAGTGCGGTCAATGTTTTAAATGTTTTCTTCATAGTTTGTCCCTCTCGGTTCATAATTTAAGATATTTAAGAATGTTTTCGCACGATCCGTGGTTGGATTCGTGAAGAAATCTTCCGGTTTTGCTTGTTCAATAATTTGCCCTTTATCCATAAACACGATGCGATTAGCCACTTGACGGGCAAAATTCATTTCATGGGTAACGATAAGCATCGTCATGCCATCTTTGGCAAGACCTAAGATTACATCAAGTACTTCACGTACCATTTCAGGGTCAAGGGCAGCGGTGACTTCATCGAACAGAATAATTTCAGGGTTCATGCAAAGTGAACGAACAATGGCAATTCGCTGTTTTTGTCCACCGGATAATTCACGTGGATAGGCATTTTTTCGGTCATATAAACCTACGCGTTTAAGTAACTCATCGGCTTGTTTTTCAGCTTCAGCACGATCGCGTTTTTGTACTTTTAAAGGGCCGAGTAAAATATTGTCAATCACTGATAAATGAGCGAAGAGTTCATAACTTTGGAAGACCATCCCAATGCGTTGACGCGCTTTGACCCAAGGAATGTCTTTGCCTAATTCGCCTGTATTTTGCAGCAAAATCTGACCGCTCTTTATTTCCTCTAATCCATTTAGGCAGCGTAAAAAAGTACTTTTACCACAACCCGATGGACCTAAAATAACGACAACTTCGCCTTTCTCTATAGAAAGATTGATGCCTTTGAGTGCTTCTACATCACCGTAATTTTTGACGAGGTTTTTAATTTCTAATAACGCCATGTGTTTTCCTAATTAAAATTAACTTTCCCAACGGGTTTCTAAATAAAGGGAAAATAAGGATAGCGGGTAACAAATCACAAAATATAAACCGAAAATGACACCATAAATCCAAAGCGCCGCCGATTGATTACTAAATAATGAATGCTCGATAATTTGTTGACCGACTTTAATGACTTCTACTACACCGATTAACATCGCTAAAGAACTGGTTTTTACCATGCGGGTAAAGAGGTTAATAGCACTTGGTGTTACACGTTTTAAACTTTGCGGAAGTAAAATATACACAAAGGTTTGAAACGGCGTTAAGCCTAAAGCGTAGGCTGATTCCACTTGATGTTTTTCAATGGAAGTTAAGGCACCACGTACTAAATCACCCATTTCTGCCGTTCCCCAGAAAATAAACACCAAAATACATACAGAAATGCCATCTAAGTGAATATCAAACCATTTTGCTAAACCGAAATAAGCGAGAAAAAGTAATGCTAATAATGGAATGATGCGTACAAATTCTAAATAAAAGCGGCAGATGGCTTTGATAATTGGATTTCTGCTTGTCATGATTACGCCAAAAATGACACCTAAAATACAGGCGAAGAAGACAGAAACGAATGCAATTTCAGCTGTTACCCATAAACCGTTGAGCAAGCGTTCAATGTTGCTGCCTTGGAATAATAATTCAAGCCCCATATTTTGCTCTCCGAGTACGGCGTTCTAAATAACTGATGAACAGAGACATCGGTAATAGAATGATCAAATAAAACACCACTAATAAAAATAAGGCTTCATTAGTTTTGTAATCGAGCCCGATGACTTCTTTTGCGACAAACATGAGTTCCGCAACTGCGACAGCACTGATCACAGAGGTTTCTTTCATTAAGAACAAGCAATTTGCCCCGATTGCAGGTGTTGCAATCGCAAAGGCTTGTGGAAAAATCACATAGCGAAAAGCTTGAAAAGGGGTTAATCCGATACTTAAGGCTGATTCAATTTGTCCTTTTGATACCGCTTCCAGACCACCACGAAAGGCTTCTGCCATATAGCTTCCACCTAAAAAAGCCAGACCGATAATGCCACAAGTAAATCCATCTAATTTCAGGCCAACTTTAGAAAGCCCAAAATAGAGAAAAAACACTTGAATCAATAAAGGCGTATTACGAGAAAGCTCGATATAGCCTTTTACGAGCCAAGTTAATGATTTGACTTTGTAGGTGGTAATCACCGCACAAATCACACCAATCACCAGCGACAATAAAATGCCCCAAAAGGCGAGATGAAGCGTCATCAATGTGGCGTGAATAAAACGTGGGGTGACACTTAAAATATAATCCCAATTCATTTTTTATAATTTAATCGTTTGCGTAACAATATAGTAAAAAATTTTGAAACAGTGAGAAAAGAATGGAAATGCATTATTTATAATGAAATGTAATAAGAGATGTGTTTTAAATGAGATAGGCGAGGATGAAATAATAAAAAAACGGGGCGTTATTCAGCCCCGTCTTTGTTTATTTTAATCACGTTTTGCGATAAGTGCGGTTGGTTCTTCGTCTGTTTTTGGTTCAGTTTGTATTTCGGCGGGTTTGTCTTGAATTGACATGGCTGATTTTAAACTGTCCTGACGAATTTTTTCAGCTGCTTCTTTGTCACCAGCTTGTTCAAACACATAAGATGCCATCATAACATCATTTGGTTGAAGCTGAGTTGGGCAAGCAGTCACTTCTTTAAACGCTTCTGCTGCTTTAGCAAAATCGTTATTGCGCACATAAAGATAGCCTAATGCACGATTGAGACAACAACGTTGGCTTTCATCAGCACGTTTTGCACGTTTTTCCACTAGTTTGAGCAGTTTGCTGTTATCTTCTGCTTGTAAACGAGTGATTTGCGTGCAAAGTTCAGGACTGATTGGAGTGTTATCACCCAATTTTTTCATGATTTCAAGCGTGAATTCATAGGCTGATTCATGATCGTTGCAATCAATTAAACGTTGAATTAAAGCGGTTTTTAATTCTAAATCATTGCGACGACGGCGTGGTTGAGCTTCCCACCATGCGAGCAAGCCTTCAACGCCTTCTTCATTCATTTTCTCATCTAACAAGCCATTTTCTGTTTCTTGTTGAAGCGCTTTAAATTCTTCTGCTGAGAATAAGCCAGAACCTTCGATTAAATCTAAGATGCCATCAAGTGCTTGATACGCTTTAGAACGGCTATAAATTTCAGCTGCAAGTTTTAACACTTCTTTGTTGCGATCTGACATTTCAAGCAAGCTATCGACGGAACTACGCGCTGCCGGTAATTTATTTTGTTGTAATAAAATGCGGGTACGGGCAATTTCGACTAATAGATTATCTGAGCCGGCAAGCTCCGTCGCCTCAATCAAATAACGGTTTGCGCTGAATTCATCACCGCGTTGCTGTGCGGCTTCTGCAGCTTTAATCAGATTTAATACTGGCTCTGCAGAATGTTTTGCGTTTTTACCAATGAGCTTCTCAGCTTTGGCATAATCGCCTTCATTCATTTTCATCAAGCCTTCAAGAGTTTGACGTTGTGCTTTCACACGTTTACGGCGAGAAAACCAGTTATAGGTATTGCTACTTAAAAGGAAGAAACGGGTAACAATCCACTCTAATGTATAAATCACTGCTAGTGCGACCACAAAGAAAATCACTAATGTGGTGAGCGACATTTCATATATGGTGTTTGCCGTTTCGATTCTGACATAACCTTGCTGACCGGAGAGGTAAGGCCCTGCAATCAATCCGGCAAGTAAGGCGATCATTAAAAAGAGAACTCTAAACATTATCTATCCTTATTGTTGGGGTTCAGTTGCCGGTTGTGCAGCGGGTTTTTCTTCTGCTTTTGGCTCTTCCGCTTTCGCTTCAGGTGCCGGTTTTACGTCTTCTTTTCTTGGTGAATTATCTACTGCTTTTTCTGCTTCGATTTCGATTTTTTGTACATCTAAAGGTGTACGATTTAAATACTTATCAAGCATGCTTAAGCTTTGTAATTGACTTGGTACATCCACATAGATGGATAATTCGGATAATTCATCCACTGATTTTAAGAAACTTTGAGTTACTTCAGCATTGGTATCAAAATAGCTACGAATCCAAGATGCGACGGCTTCTAAAGATTGTTTATAAAGCTCGTTTTGTTGACGAGGTACCGCCATAATCGCTAATTGTAAGCGTAAACGAATGTTTTCACGCAAGTAGATATCTTGGTTGGGCGCTAATAATTCTTTGCGATCGGCCCCATGTTTCGGTGAAATGCGGATAAAGTGATTCAAGAATGAAGTTGCACTTTTTTCTGCATTTTCTGCCCAATCTGAAAGAGAATCCGATAATTTCGTTGCATTTTGATCATCACCGAAATTCACATCTAACACTGGTAATTCATCAACCGTATTGGCTAATTGCGATAATTTTTGCATGACCGCATTTTGATCCACGCCAGCTACGGAGAGAAGTTGTTTCAGATCTTGATTAATGGCACTACGAATAGCTGCTGATTGTGAGTTATTCACTTTAGCGAGAGTTTCATCAGCGAGTTTTAAGAGTGAAACTGCTGTATCCACGTCATTATCTAATACTAATTTACGTAATGCATTGTTAAGCAAGAAATCGGCTTCTGAGAATAACCAATCAGTAGGTTGTTGAGCATTAGCTTGTGCGCTCACTTTATTAATTTGTGATTGTAAGCCAACTAACTCATGTGATTTAGCATTGATTAGCTCTTCTACTTGGGCAATTTTGTCTTGCGTTGCTTTATTTGCAGATTCTAATTGAGCAAGCTGTGTAGTATCAAATTTTACGTCTTGAGCAGGTGCTGAAACCACCGTTTTATTGTTGATTTGAGCTTCAAGTGCGGTCAATTTTTGTTGGAATTCATCCACTTGTTGTTGACCAAAATAATAACCTGCACCACCCACGCCAAGTGCAATGAGAATGGCCAATAAACTTAATCCAGTACCACTTTTCTTCACAACGGTTTGTGTACGTGGCGCAACAGGCTCGCGATCTTCAGTTTGAATTTCCACCGCATCTGTTGCTTGGATTTCATCTGTCGTTTCAGGGGTTAATTTCTCTTTCGCCATATCTTTTCCTTAGTGAGAAAGGGGAGTTACTTCATTAAGTAAGGTATTAAGTAAACTTTGATTGTCCGCACCAGCGGAAACCACCACAT
>JAGZBU010000056.1:0-7572 GCA_018369675.1 Parahaemophilus parainfluenzae
ATTTGCTGGATTTTTTAAGAGATCCAAATAAAGAGCCAAATCGATATTTACCTGAGCATTTTCTTTTGCACCATCAACTTTTTCTAATTCTTTAGCGAGTATTTCGAGACCTTTCGCGTCATTTTTACTAAAAAGCATTTCCGCTTTTTGATAGATTTTCTCTTCAGAGCGTCCACCTTGTGAATACCAAGCCGCCCAGAGTTGCGCATCATTAGGAAGTTCAGCATTATTGAGCCAAAGTTGTTCATATTCAGACAAAATAGCCGATTTATTCTTATCGTTTGATTGGTTTTCTGCGGTTTGATTGGTATTGGCTGCTTCTATTTGATATTTAGCCGTGAGCACGGCAATTTGTGTTTCCAAATTATTTGGCGTGAGTTTAGCGAGCGCTTGAGTATCTTCAGCATTGATTAATAATGTAAAAATGCTTTGTTCTAATTTTCCGCGTAGAAAATGAGAGGAATGTTGCTGAATAAATTGTTCAATGTCTGTTCGTAATGCATTTACTTCTTCACGAGGCGTATCGCGATTAACGGTTTTTACACGCGCATCTAAATAAGCCGCCATAGCATCAGTTTGCAATGGATAGCCTTTTAAAGAATCAATAAGCCCAAGAAATAATTTGGCATTATTAGAAACATGATTATTTTTGACCGCACTTTTTAGGAGCGATTCTAATTGCAGAAAAGTCGCGCGTTGTTCAATCAACTTTAATTCATGAGCATGCTGTTGCTGTGCCCATTTGGCTTGTTCTTCTGCAAGGTTAATTTGTGGCACCGTTTCATTTTTGTTTTTATGGGCATGCTGATTAGCCAAAGCTGAGCCTGAAAGTGCGGTTAAAATTAATAACGAAATTGTCGTGTGTTTAAGTGCTCGCATAGGAGATTCCATATAAAGAGAAAGACGGATATTTAGATCCGTCTTTGAGTGTAGAGTTCGTTTTATTTAGAAAACTTTTTTGAAAGGCTTCACAATCACATCACCGTAAACGCCCGCTTCTACGTAAGGATCTTGTGCAGCCCAGTTTTTTGCTGCCGACAGGCTTTCAAATTGAGCAATCACTGTCGAGCCGGTAAAGCCAGCTTCGCCGGGATTTTCATCATCAATGGCGGGGTTGGGACCTGCTGTTAATAAGCGACCTTCTGCTTGTAATTGTTTTAAACGAGCAAGATGTTGCTCACGTACTGAAAGACGTTTTTCTAAAGAGCCAGGAATATCTTGGGCAAAAATCACATAATACATCATTTCTCCTTTTAACAATTTAATTGTAATTCTTCGATAGAGGCTAATGCGCGTTCCAATTCAAGATTACCTTCTCGTGGAATAGATCGAGATTTTCCGTCTTTTCCAACCGCGACAAAGGTAAATACGGCATCTGTCACGCAGTAACGTTCCCCAATTGGTTCGCTCGCAACTTTTTTCACCCATACTTCTACTTTGATTTTTATAGAGGAACGACCCACACTGAGACATTGGCCGTAACAACACACCACGTCACCGACGGCGATAGGCTTAATAAAATTCATACTTTCTACAGCAACGGTAACGACACGACCATGAGCAATTTCTTTTGCTAGAATTGCTCCGCCCATATCCATTTGTGACATAATCCAGCCACCGAAAATATCACCGTTAGCGTTGGTATCTGAAGGCATCGCTAAGGTGCGTAATAATAATACGCCTTTAGATTGACGACCGTCTTTATCGATAAGATTTGAAACCATTATTTGTCCCCGTCATTTTTTTGATCATCTTTAGGTAAGTAACGGTAAATATAAGCACCGCTGACGATTGTCGCAACACAGGTCATACCAAGTAAACCAAAAGATTTGAAATCAACCCAAGCATCTTCAGACATATTTTGGCTGATATAAATATTTACAAGCATACACAGAATGAAAAATCCTGCCCAGCCTACATTCAATTTGTTCCACACATTATCCGGTAATTGGATTTCTTTGCCTAATAACTTTTTCACCAGTGGCGTATTGAATTGGAATTGTGCAACCAATAACACAATGGCAAAGAGAGCATTAATAATGGTGACCTTCCATTGTAGATATTTGATTTCATTAAAATAAGCAGTAAGCAATCCAAAAAAGACGACAGCAATCGCCATGATTTTTTGTTGTTTCTCAATCACACCATATTTCAGTTTTAGCACAATCATTTGAACAATGGTTGCAATCACTAATACGATCGCAGCATCACGCACACCAAACATTTTGTAGGTAATGAAAAAGAGAACAAGAGGAATAAATTCAAGAAGTTGTTTCATATTATGCCTTCATAAATAAGCTGTAAAAACGGTAAGTAAATACCAAAATAAACATTTGAAATAATGCAGCCAAGATGCCAACGAGAGCACTTAAAAATGATGAACCTAAGATTGCACCAATGGTGTTCACTACTAAAGGAAGAAGTAAATAAGTGAGTAAAGCATAAATAATTAATACGCCATTACGCTTAATACCCGCACGCCATACTTGTAAAGCACTTTGCCCGATAGATTGATTGGAGGCAATATAATGCACAGGGGATAAGCATAGGCGAACAAAGAAAAATAAACCAAATACCATTGAAACAAAGGCTAGAGGGGAGAGGGCATTTTTGCTTAAAAATGAGCTCATAACATCAGCAAGGCCAAATAAAAGTGGCAAACTCATAAAAATATCTAAAACGACCACACCTAAAAAACGGTGCAATGTCAGTATAAGCCCTTGATTAATCGGATTTTCATTTTGCTGACTGATATGATGAATAGTTGCAATACCGAAGGTCGCAATAAAAGATATCAATAATTGTTGGAATAAAAAAGATCCAATCAGTGCAGTTGGCTCTACTTTGCTCAATGCATCAATAATATCCTGTTGTGATGGATTAGGATTATCACCCAAACTCGGCATTGGAACGCTCACTAATGCATTAATCAATTGTGTGGCAACAAAGAGTCCAACGAAAATCAGCACGATTTTCCGCTGATTACGCATAAAATTAAGGCTATCTTGAAAAATCTGAGTAAAGTTAATTTGCATACTATATCCCACAATAATAAAACCCCGATTATACAGGGTTTATTGTTTTTTTCATAAAATCAGGTTGTTTAATGGTGATTTAAGTCACTCTTTTCAAGAGCGTATATCGCTTTACTCATTAGCGTAACCATTCGGTGGTAACGGCTTGCCGTCTAAATAGGCTTGATTTTCAATGAGTTTTAGTCGATCTTCAACAAACCATTTAATCACTAAAGGATAAATGTGGTATTCCTGTTCACGTGTACGAAGTTCAATCTCCCCGACGGTATCGCCAGGAAAAATAGGCACTTTAGCCTGTAATACGATGGCGCCCCCATCGATCTCTTCATTGACAAAATGCACGGTTGTACCGTGTTCGCTGTCGCCATTCTCAAGTGCTCTTTGATAAGTATGTAACCCTGGATATTTTGGTAGAAGGGAAGGATGAATATTTAAAATTTTCCCAGCAAAACGTTGTGTAAATGGTTTAGTTAAGATTTTCATATAACCGGCTAACACAATGAGATCAACATTGAGATCGTCTAAATAATCACCGATAGCCTTATCCATATCGAGATTGGAGGTAAAATCTTGACGTAAAAAAACTCGGCTAGGAATGCCCGCACTTTCAGCGCGTTCTAAGCCAAATGAATCGATTTTATTACTGATGACAGTCACAATCTTTCCTGGAATAAAGCCTGTTTGACAAGCCTCAATTATTGCTTGAAGAGTTGATCCTTGCCCTGAAATCAGGACGGCAATTTTTTTCATATTATTCTACATAAAAGAAGGGCGAACCTTTCATTCTGAAATTTTCGCCCTGAAATGGAAAAGTGAAATTATTTAATGATAACTTGTGGTTCGTTATCTGTCGCACTTTCGATATGACCGATCAACCAGGCATTTTCACCAGATTGTTTTAAAATCGCTAAAGCGGTTTCCACTTGCGATTGTGGTAATGCAATCACCATACCAACGCCACAGTTGAATGTGCGGTACATTTCATAGGTTTCAATGTTGCCTTTTTCTTGTAACCATTTGAACACGGGTTGCCATTCCCAACTGCTTTCATCAATAACTGCTTTGGTATTTTTCGGTAATACACGCGGGATATTTTCCCAGAAACCACCACCCGTTAAGTGCGCAATAGCATGGACTTCGGTTTGTTTGATTAACGCGAGAACAGATTTTACATAGATTTTTGTCGGCGCAAGCACTTGTTCACTTAATGGACGACCATCTAACTGTTCAGTGGCTGGATTTACGCCAGCAACATCAATGACTTTACGAATTAAAGAATAACCGTTTGAATGTGGACCACTTGAACCAAGTGCGATTAAGGCATCTCCCACTTTAACTTGGCTACCATCAATGATTTCTGATTTTTCAACAACGCCTACACAGAAACCTGCAAGGTCATAATCACCCGCGTGATACATACCCGGCATCTCTGCGGTTTCGCCACCCACTAGTGCACAACCAGATTGTACACATCCTTCTGCGATGCCTTTGACCACATCTGAAGCAACATCCACATCAAGTTTTCCTGTCGCGTAGTAGTCCAAGAAGAATAATGGCTCAGCACCTTGCACGACTAAATCGTTAACACACATTGCAACCAAATCAATACCGATGGTATCGTGTTTTTTTAAGTCAATGGCTAAACGTAATTTGGTGCCTACGCCGTCTGTACCGGAAACGAGGATAGGTTCTTTATATTTGCCTGGAATAGCACATAATGCACCAAAGCCGCCTAATCCGCCGATGACTTCAGGACGAGTGGTTCGTTTCACGTGTGGTTTAATACGTTCAACTAATTCATTACCGGCATTAATATCCACGCCTGCATCTTTATAACTTAATGATGGTTTGCTCACAATGTTATCCTATATTTTTAGGTTAAATGATAAAACGGCGTGATTGTATCAGATTAAGCAAACGTTTGCGATAGTGATTTAATTGGGTTTTAACTAAAAAAATAACCGCACTTTATTTTAAAGGATAAAGTGCGGTTATTTTTTAATGTGTTTTTAGCGATTCGCTAATTCAAAAATCATCGCTTCAGCTTGGCAGCTAAATGTAAAGCGAGCTGTTAAATTTGCGCCATTTTCAGTTTCGGTGATTTCACTTTTAATCTCGCAAGGATCGCTTTCCATTTTGCGAGCTTTTTCAATGAAACGATTAAGTGCTGCTTCAGCTTCAGCTTTATTCGCATAGGTTTGATGAATATCAACAGAACAATCTGAACCGTCAATAATCGTACCCACATCAACACAACTACAAGTGAGAGATTCTTCTGCTTTGCATGTTACTGTCATAGGATTTCCTTATTTAAAATTAAGATTGGTTATATTCTAGCATTTTTGAAACGCTCTGCCAAAGTAGCCGCATTTTTTTAATTTAAATATCATTTATTTATCACTGGTCGGAACACTTAAAAATTAATCTAAAATAATTTGCACTCCATTTATTGGAGTTTTAGAATCTCGCGGCTTTTTTCATTATTATTAATAACAAAAGGTTCCAAATGAGAAAATTTAATAAAACGCTATTAGCAATGACCACATTGTTAGCAGCAAGCGGTGCAAATGCAGCTGCATTCCAATTAGCAGAAGTTTCTACATCAGGTCTTGGTCGTGCTTATGCCGGTGAAGCAGCAATTGCTGATAATGCTTCAGTGGTTGCAACGAACCCTGCATTAATGAGCTTATTCAAAACCAATCAATTCTCTGTGGGTGGCGTTTATGTAGATTCTAAAATTCACATGAGTGGTCCAGTTACAGTTAATGCGCTAGGTCGTACTGTTGCAGTAGGTTCTGCAGATCATAACAGTGTTGTTCCAGGTTCATTGATTCCGAATATGTATTTTGTGGCACCAATTAATGACAAATTTGCCATTGGTGGTGGTATGAATGTGAATTTTGGATTAAAAAGTGAATATGAATCAGATTACAACGCGGGTGTATTCGGTGGTAAAACCGATTTAAGTGCGATTAACCTAAATTTAAGCGGTTCATATCGTGTCTCTCAAGGTTTAACTGCTGGTGTGGGTTTAAATGCAGTTTATGCAAAAGCAGAAATTGAGCGTCGTGCTGGTATTTTAAGTGATGCAGTGAAAAATGTTGCACCATTAGTTCCTGCATTAGTGAAAGCTGGACGAATTTCACCAAACGCAGCTGCTTCTTTAGCAAAATTACAAGGTGTGAATAAAGAAACTGTATTAACTCACTTACAAGATAAAAATGCATGGGGTTTCGGTTGGAATGCAGGTTTAGTGTACGAGTTTAACGAAAATAACCGCGTTGGTTTAGCCTATCACTCAAAAGTCGATATTGACTTTGAAGATGATAATGCTGTGAGTGCCGGTCGTACTATTCGTGGTCAAGGCCCTTCTGCAGGTGGGTTAACATTACACTTACCCGATTATTTAGAATTATCAGGTTTCCACCAAGTCACAGATAATTTGGCATTACACTACAGCTACAAATTTACACACTGGAGCCGTTTCAAAGAGTTACACGCAACCTTTAATGACGGTGAGCTTGCTTTCCATAAAGATGAAAAATACCGTAGCAATTCTCGTTATGCATTAGGTGCAACCTATAATGTAAATGACAAATTAACGCTTCGTGCCGGTATTGCTTATGATGAAGCTGCAGCACCAACAGAGCATGCAAGTGCATCTATTCCAGATACTGATCGTATGTGGTATAGCGTAGGGGCAACTTATAAATTTACTCCTAACCTTTCTATTGATGCAGGCTTTGCACACTTACGTGGTAAAAAAATTCACTTTACCGAAAGCCAATCAATTGGTGGCTTAGCGACAGTAACAGCGAATTATACCTCTAAAGCAAGTGCTAACCTTTACGGTTTAAACTTAAACTACAGTTTCTAATTTGTTAAAAATTTAGCATAATACGCAGCACACCAAATGTATGTTTGGTGTGCTTTTTTCTTATATCACGCCATAAAAAACGAGAGAAAAATGACCGCACTTTTTTATACTTATATGGACTCACCAATTGGTCGGTTATTAATGCTTTCTGATGGTGAACATTTAACGAATTTAGATTGTGAATTAGAACAAACCACGCCAAATCCAAATTGGATTTTACGAGACGATTTACCGCTTTTTGAAAAAGTGCGCACCGCTTTAATGCGTTATTTTAATGGCGAGCCAGAAAGTTTCTCTAATATCCCTTTATCACCTAAAGGTACCGCATTTCAACAAGCGATTTGGACAGCATTGCGTCAAATTCCTTATGGCAAAACGGTGAGTTATGGCGGGCTGGCAGAAAGCATTAATAACCCTAAGGCGGTGCGAGCCGTTGGCGGTGCGGTAGGGAGTAATCCCATTAGTATTATCATTCCATGCCATCGTGTATTGGGGAAAAAATGTGAAATCACTGGTTTTGGTGGTGGATTGCCGGCAAAACGCTTTTTATTGAAACTAGAAAATATTCCTTACATCGACAAAGGCGTAGAATACGTTAAACCGAAATTATTGAAGAAATACCACGAATGATCCCACAAACCGAACAAGCCTTATTAGAAA
>JAGZBU010000057.1:0-7553 GCA_018369675.1 Parahaemophilus parainfluenzae
ATGCGGGTGCAATTTGTCCACCACCAACACATAACCTAACACGGCATAAACCACACCAGATAGCCCGAAAAAGGCGGGACCAGTAAAATAATTCTGTACAGCGCCACTCACTGCAGCAGAGACTAAAACGAATAATAAAAAATGGAGAGAACCCAATCGGCGTTCAATCGCGCCACCGAATAACCAAAACCACGAAAGGTTAAATAAAATATGCGGTACCGACAAATGAACAATAGCATGAGTGAAATAACGCCATATTTCCTGATCTTCCAAAGAATAAGCCGGATAATGGAATAAATCCATAATTGGCTCTTCAAATCCGATATTCTGCAAGAGATAAATCAACGCGCAAAGTGCGGTCAAAATAAACGTAATTTTTTTCTTTCTTAATAGACGTTTCACCAATTTTCTCTCTTGAATCCCATCAGTTTCGCTACCAAATAAAGGCTGCATTTGCTATATTCCTTTTTCATTTAATTTTGTTCATCATATAAGGTTCATTATGAAAAAACAAACTATGCCGACAGGATTTAGTGGCTTCGCTTGGGGACTTGCGGCATTTTGTTTACCCATTTTACTGTGGCCTATGGCTTCTTTGCTTTCCACGGCTTTTGTGAAAAACCCTACACTGAGCAATTTTCAGATCGATCTTTTCTCGATTATCTTTTGGGTTTATCCCTTTGTTTTAGTCTTAATTGCGCGTTTACTTTATAAATTGCATCAGCATAAACCAAAACTCGCCGTAAAATTATTACTGTTAAGTGCGGTCGTTTTTTATGTCGTTTTAATCTCAGTTTGCTACATTGGTTTTAACGCTTAAGAACATAACAAGATAATAGTCAACAAAAAAGGGAGCTTTCGCTCCCTTTTACATTATGTTCCTAATAATCAAAAATATAAAAAATTCCTACCTGCAATCAATTATGCAAAGTATTTTTCTAAATCGTCGCTACCACCGATGTGTTTACCACCAATGAATACTTGTGGCACAGTTGAGCGACCAGAAACTGCACGTACACTCACGATTGTTGCATCGTGACCTAATACGATTTCTTCAAAGCTTAAACCTTTATCGCGTAAAAGTTGTTTTGCTTTCGCACAATATGGGCAACCAGGTTTAGTGAAGATTGAAATTGATTCTTGCACTTGGTAATCTGGTGCAATGTATTTCAACATGGTATCTGCATCTGATACTTTAAATGGATCGCCTGGTTCATTTGGTTCAATAAACATTTTTTCAACTACGCCATTTTTCACAAGCATAGAATAACGCCAAGAACGTTTACCAAAACCTAAATCATCTTTTCCAACTAACATACCCATACCTTCAGTGAAGGTACCGTTACCATCTGGAATGAATTTTACATTGTGTGCTTCTTCCGCTTCTTTCCACGCATTCATCACAAACGTATCATTTACTGATACCACTAAAATATCATCTACACCATGTTGTTTGAAAACAGGTGCAAGCTCGTTATAACGTGGTAAGTGAGAAGATGAACAAGTTGGCGTGAAAGCACCTGGTAATGAGAAAACAACAACTGTTTTGTTATCAAATAATTCAGATGTAGTCACATCAACCCATTGATCACCTTGACGAGTACGAAATGTAACTTGTGGGACTTTTTTTCCTTCCATATTAGACATAATGTGTCTCCTCTGTTAGTTAAATGAACTTGCCTTAAAAACTTGATAGGCATTATAGAAAGTTTTGTGATATAGTTACAATCAATTAATTCTATCCTTTTAATTGACATATTCTATAAAGTGAGAACCCTATGAATATTCGTGATTTAGAATACTTAGTTGCCCTTTCTGAATTCAAACACTTCCGTCGTGCTGCGGATTCTTGCAATGTTAGCCAACCAACTTTAAGTGGTCAAATCCGCAAACTCGAAGATGAGTTAGGCATTATTTTACTTGAACGTACTAGCCGTAAAGTGCTCTTCACACAATCGGGTATGTTACTTGTTGAGCAAGCTCGCACTGTATTACGTGAAGTAAAATTACTTAAAGAAATGGCTAGCAATCAAGGTAAAGAAATGACCGGTCCATTACACATCGGACTCATCCCTACTGTTGGCCCTTATCTACTTCCTTACATTGTACCAACATTAAAAGAAACTTTCCCAGATTTAGAAGTTTTTCTTTACGAAGCTCAAACGCATCAACTATTAGAGCAATTAGAAACAGGTCGCTTAGATTGTGCGATTGTGGCTCGTGTCCCCGAAACTGAAGCCTTTATCGAAGTACCCATTTTTGATGAAAAAATGTTACTCGCTGTTTCAGAAGAACATCCATGGGCTTCAGAAAGCAAAATTGCCATGAACACCCTAAAAGGGCAAGAAATGCTCATGTTAGATGATGGGCACTGCTTACGTAATCAAGCACTGGATTATTGTTTTACAGCAGGAGCGAAAGAGGATTCTCACTTCCAAGCAACGAGTCTAGAAACCTTACGTAATATGGTGGCAGCTAATGCAGGTATTACCTTTATGCCAGAACTTGCTGTATTAAATGAAGGCACACGTAAAGGCGTAAAATATATTCCTTGTCATTCACCAGAACCCGCTCGTACTATTGCCCTTGTTTACCGTCCAGGATCACCATTACGTAATCGTTACGAACGTGTTGCAAATGCAATCAGCGAACAAGTTAAATCAATTTTAGCGAATAAAAAATAATTCATCATAGACTGAGGAAAACCAAATGGCAGGCGTTCGAGCAATTCAAAAAGAAAAAACCCGTCGAGCCTTAATTGACGCAGCGTTCAATCAGTTGAGTGCAGAAAAAAGCTTTTCTAATTTAAGCTTACGTGAAGTTGCGCGTGAAGCAGGCATTGCACCAACTTCGTTCTATCGCCATTTTAGTGATATGGATGAGCTCGGATTAGAAATGGTTGATGAGGCCGGCTTAACGCTTCGCCAATTAATGCGCCAAGCACGTAAGCGTATTGATGCTGGCGGTAGTGTTATCCGTGTTTCTGTGGAAACCTTTTTTGAATTTATCACTCACAGTACCAACGTGTTCCGTTTGCTCTTACGTGAAAGTTCGGGAACCTCTCAAGCATTCCGTACCGCAGCTGCCCGTGAAATCAAACACTTTGTGGATGAATTAGCTGAATACATTGCGAAGAAAAATCACTACTCTCAATATGTCTCTTATGTACAGGCAGAAGGCATGGTAACCATCGTATTCACGGCTGGCTCCAATGCCTTAGATATGACTAAGGCTGAACAAGATTTGTTAAAAGAACGTGTTATCTTACAGCTTCGCATGCTTGCTAAAGGTGGTGACTTCGCAGCGCATAAAGAAAAAATGATGCGAAAATAGACCGCACTTTTCGATGAAAATAAAACACCCGCATCTCTGCGGGTGTTGCTTTATCTAAAACAGGGAATTATTTACCATCCCAAGCTTTAATCGCGTCTAAACGTGCTTTCACTTTGCTGCTTGAATCACCTTTGAAGTAATCTTTCGCTAAACCACCTTCAAAACCGCCGTAGTTCGGGTTAGGTAAAACGATGAATGTTTTACCAAATTTCGCTTTGTTTTGTGCTACAAAATCACGACGTTCTGCATTTTGTTTACCGTAGATCGCATCACCGAAGTCATCTAGGTTATCACCTACATAAACAACGATTTCATAACCTTGTTTTTCAATTTCTTCAAAACGTGCTGCTTTTGGTGATTTATCTTTTTTCAAGTAAAACGCTGAATCTTCAACACCATTAAAACCTAAACGTTTCATGTCATCAATCGTACCTGCTTTTTCATTGCTTTCTTTACGATTAGAAACGTAGAACATTTTACCGCCGTGGGTATTTACATAGTTATTGAATTCTACTGCGCCTGGTACAACACCTGATTGACGAGCTTCTACCCAACGAGTCCAATCTTTACCATCAAATGGTTTGTTGTTTTGAACTTGCCAACCTGCATAAGGGCTGTTATCTAACATGGTTTCGTCCAAATCCACCACAACGGCTTTTTTCTTACCTTTTTTCACTTTAGCGTGATCAAATGCTACTTTTGCTGCATTGTATGCTTGGTAAGAAAGGGCTTGGTATTCACCTGATTGTTGAATCCAGTTAAGACCTAATACCGCTTGTTGTTGAAGCTGAGCATCTGCTTCTGCGCTCTTATTTTGAGTCGCACAACCCGTTAAAATAAATGCTGACATTGCTGCAATAGCGGTAAGTTTTAATGTTGTTTTCATTGATTGTTCCTTCTGTTAAAAAGTCATAATGACAGGTAAAAGTATAACAAGCCTATTCGGGCAGTGACTATGGCTTTATCAAACTTTATAACTATTTTGTGAGGTAGATCACATTTTTCATTTTTAAGTTATCCAACAAGCCCAATGAAATTATTTCAAAAATCATCTTATTTTTAACCGCACTTTTTCATCGCATTTCGCTGTATTTCACGGTAAACTATCCTAAGTTTTCAGAAATAATAGGTAATTTATGCGTCTTTTCATTGGAATTTTAGTAGGTATTCTCGTGCTATTTCAGTACGATCTCTGGTTTGGTAAAAACGGCTATTTTGACTACAAAGATGTGGCCGCTCAAATCAAAGAGAATAAAGCTGAAAATGAAAAGCTCTCGCAAAGAAATCAAATGATTTCCGCCGAAATTCAAGGATTAACAAAAGGCTTTGAATCTATTGAAGAGCGTGCACGCATGAGCCATGATATGGTCAAACCAAACGAAGTGTTCTATCACATCGTCAAAGAGCATAAATAATGAGCCGAGAAATTATTGCCGTCATTCCTGCAGCTGGCGTTGGAAGCCGTATGCAAGCAAACAAACCGAAGCAATATCTGAAAATCCTAGACAAGACGATTCTGGAACATACGCTCTCTGTCATTCTATCCCACCCTGCAATCAATCACGTTATTCTTGCAGTAGGAAAAGATGACCCCTATCTTTCTGAAATAACTTTATTCCCTCATCAAAACATCACCCTCGTTGAAGGGGGTGAAACGCGAGCTGAGTCAGTTCTAAATGGACTCAACGCGATCAAAAATGACCATGCTTGGGTGTTGGTGCATGATGCAGCTAGACCTTGTTTAACACATCAAGATTTAGATAAATTGCTCCAAATCGTTGATGAGCAAGGTGCTATTTTAGCTATTCCAGCGGTCGATACGATTAAACGCGCAAATAAACAACAAAATATTATTAAAACAGAAGATCGCTCAGAACTTTGGCTTGCTCAGACGCCTCAATTTTTCCGTTGCGATCTATTAAGAAATGCACTTAAACAGGGGCTTTCTCAAGGTGCCAATATTACAGATGAGGCCTCTGCGATGGAACTCGCTGGATTTCAACCGCACTTAGTCGCAGGACGAAGTGATAATATTAAAGTCACGCGTCCAGAAGATTTAGCTTTAGCCGAATTTTATTTAACAAGGAAAACGCTATGATACGAATCGGACATGGGTTTGATGTTCATGCCTTTGGTGAAGATCGCCCTTTAATTATTGGTGGCGTTGAAGTGCCTTACCACACTGGGTTTATTGCCCATTCTGATGGTGATGTCGCCTTACATGCCTTAACGGATGCCTTATTAGGTGCAGCAGCATTAGGTGATATTGGTAAACTCTTCCCTGATACCGATATGCAATATAAAAATGCAGATAGCCGTGTTTTATTACGAGAAGCATTCCGCCAAGTACAAGCAAAAGGCTATAAGGTCGGTAATGTGGATGTAACCATTATTGCTCAAGCCCCTAAAATGCGTCCTCATATCGATGCAATGCGAGCGAAGATTGCAGAAGATTTGCATTGTGATATTGAACAAGTCAACGTGAAAGCAACCACAACAGAAAAACTTGGCTTTACAGGTCGAAGTGAAGGCATTGCTTGCGAGGCTGTTGCATTATTATTAAAAGCTTAAATTTTAGGTAAAAGAAAAGGTTGGTAAGATACCAACCTTTTTTATTTAGATTAAATTCTTATTATTTTTTTAATAAATCGCGAATTTCAGTAAGTAATTCTTCTTGTGAAGGACCTTTTACTTCTTCTACTGGTTTTTTCACTTTGTTGATACCTTTGATCATCATGAAGATTGCGAATGCAATGATGATGAAATCAAAGACGTTTTGAATAAATACACCGTAGTTTAATGTTACTGCAGGGGTTTCACCTACCGCTTCTGCTAACGTGATTTTTAAATCTTTGAAATCTACGCCACCAGTTAAAATACCTAACACAGGCATTACTACGTCACCGACAAGTGAACTTACGATTTTACCAAAAGCACCACCGATGATCACACCGACTGCCATATCTACTACGTTGCCGCGCATTGCGAATTCGCGGAATTCTTTAAGAAAGCTCATAAAATTTCCTTTTGTGTTGGTTTAAAAAATTAAAAGAGTGCGTATTATAGGTTTTCAGATTAAAAAGTAAACTGTTATTTAAATAAAAAATGCACTTGGTTGGAATAATTTTTCAATTTCTGACACGGATTTCTTGTCATTAATATAAACAATCACATTATCGCCTTCTTCAATCACAACCTGACGACGAGCAATGATTACTTCATTTTTACGTAAAATTGCCGCAATCATCGCTCCTACTGGCAGCTTGATATCGCCAATTTGTCTTCCAACCACATTGGATGTTGTTGCATCACCATGCACGACAAGCTCAATGGCTTCCGCGGTACCATGACGCAAAGAGGCCACATTTTTTATGTCTCCTTTACGCACATGTCCTAATAAAGCGGAGATTGTTGCTTGTTGTGGTGAAACCGCAATATCAATAGTTCCGCCTTGAATCAAATTGATATATGCCATACGTTGAATCAGCACCATGGCTTTTTTAGCCCCTAAGCGTTTTGCCAATAACGCCGACATAATATTGGCTTCATCATCAGCACTCAGAGATAAAAAGACATCAACGCTCTCAATATGCTCTTCAAAAAGTAAATTTTGGTCAGAAGCATCACCATGGAAGACAAGGGTTTTAGAGAGTCTTTCAGCTAAAACTTTCGCTTTTTCTCCATCGCGCTCAATGAGCTTTACTTGATACTTATCTTCTAACTGTTTTGCCACACCTGAGGCAATATTCCCACTACCGACAATCATGATACGCTTGTAGGTTTTCTCAAGACGTTGTAACTCACTCATCACCGCTTTAATATGCTCTGTCGCGCAAATAAACGTGATTTCATCGCCAGCCTCAATAATAGTCGAACCTTGTGGACGAATTAATTTATCATTACGTAAAATTGAAATGATACGACAATCAATGTGTGGCATATGCTCTTTAAAAGCAGATAACGCATAGCCCACTAACGGACCACCGTAATAGGCTTTTACAACCACAATGCTAATTCGATTATTGGCAAAATGTGCTACTTGTAAGGCACCTGGATAAGCAATTAAACGTGTAATCTCATCCGTAACTAAATTTTCTGGTGAAATCAGATGATCAATTGGTACGTTTTCATCATTAAATAATTTATCTTTCTCACGCAAATATTCCGCATTGCGAATACGTGCAATACGTGTTGGGGTATTGAAAAGAGTATATCCCAAC
>JAGZBU010000058.1:0-7296 GCA_018369675.1 Parahaemophilus parainfluenzae
AGGATATGGATTTAGTGAATAGCTATCGAAATTATCTGTATCAAGATTTAAAAATTGCGCAATAATAAAAAATCTCGGTTAACGCCGAGATTTTTTTATAAGCAAAATTTAACCGATAAGTCTGCCAATTTTACCCACACGTCGTGACCATATTCTTGCTTGGTTGTGCGCTCAATATCTGCCAACTCTTGCAATATTTCAAAGAGCTTTTGATAGGTGAGTCGTTGTATCGCTGCCGTATAAAGATGACGACGATTCTGCCAAATTTTGAGGCGGTCAAAATCCGCTTTGAGTGTCTGTGTTGGCAAACTTGTTTGAAGAGATGGATTGCGCAGCTGTGGTTTTGTTAATTCTAACAAGGTGAGTAGTTCACGCTGCAAAGTACGCAATAAAATGACAGGTTGCACATCTTCAGCTTGTAAACCTCGCAAAATCCGCTTTGAACGATTTGCCTTGCCTGCTAACAATGCATCAATCCATTGGAAAGGGGTAAAAACAGAAGATTGCTCTACGACGGATTTTACGCGGTTATACGTGAGTTTGTGATCAGGATAAAGCAAATCTAAAAGCTGTAATGCTTGTTTCAATGCCAGTAGATTATTTTCATAGCTATAACAAAGCAGTTGAACGGCTTCCTCATCAGCTGATAATCCCATGTTTTTTGTACGATGCTTAACCCAACGAGAAAGCTGTTCTGAATTTGGTGTTTGGCAGTTAACAATAACAGCTTGTGGCTCAAGTTGATTTGCTTGAATAAACCACTCTTGTTTTTCGGCTGCTTTAGACAATTTAGGCAAGGTGAGAACAAGCAAGCTATCTTCATTTAATCCACTAATAAATTGCTGAAGGTTTTTCTGCAAAAGTGCGGTCAAATTTTCGGGTAAATTGAGAATGAAAATTTGCTTATTAAAGAAGAGCCCCATAGATTGGCTAGCCTCAATTAATGTAGGCCAGTCAGTATTAGTATCTATGGTGATTTGATTTTTTTCGTCAAAACCTTGAAGAAGGGCGGCTTGGTGAATGAGGTCTTCACTTTCACTGAGCAACAGGGGATCTGCCCCAACCAAAAAATAGACTTTCGCTAAATGGCTGTTCAGGTTAGAGGCCAGTTGCTCAGGAAAAATGCGGTTCATTATTTTCCTTGAACTTGATGTTGCAAGGCGGCCATTTTATTAATTAATTGGCGAGCCGCTTGTTCACGCATATCATTCCAAATCACATCGCGCTCAGCTGATTTTGCTAATGCAGCACGTGAGTTATCAAAGAAAGTGCGGTTGATTTTTGCAGAGATTGGATAGGTTTCTCCGTTAGCCAAGCGTACACTTGCTTCAACATCAAGGGTCAGTACTTTTTCTGCTTCACGACCTTGTTTAAAGACTGATGCGACTTTGTCGCTTGAAGTCTGTTTATTTAAACGCAACACTGGCACCCCTTGTTTTGCAGGCACAAGGTTTACGTTGTTGCTAAGCAGTTGCTTACGCATAGCCATAGACATTTCACTGTATGGGTCGCTACTTTCAAGAGCCATTGTTTTTAATTCTGCAGGAACAGCCGCACCATTATCGAAGTGCCAACCACAAGCCGTTAAAAAGGCAGTTGCCCCAACAAAGCAGATCGTTTTGATTGATTTCATCATAAAAATTACCTGTAAAATTCACCGCACTTTATTTTGTTTAAGAGCTGTTTATGCAACTCTTAGAATAAAATGCGGTTATTTTATGGATTATTGCGGTTTAACCACCACATTTAACAATTTACCTGGTACATAAATCACTTTCACGATTTGTGTATTGTCAGTAAATTTCTTCACATTTTCATCTGCAAATGCAACCGTTTTCACGGTTTCTTCATCCGCATCAGCTGCAACAGTCACTTTACCACGAACTTTACCGTTGACTTGTACCACGATAAGTTTTTCATCTTCTACCATCGCTGCTTCATCGGCTTTCACCCATTCTGCATGGTCGATATTGCTTTCGTTGCCTAAAGCTTTCCATAACTCAAAGCAGATATGTGGTGTGATTGGGTAAAGCATACGCACGACAGCACTTAATGCTTCTGCCATAACCGCACGATCTTGCTCGCTTTCTAATGGTGCACGGGTTAATTTATTCATTAACTCCATTACTGCCGCAATAGCGGTATTGAAAGTCTGACGTCGACCAATATCATCGCTCACTTTCGCGATCGTTTTATGCACATCACGGCGAAGTGCTTTTTGGTCTGCAGAAAGTGCGGTCACATCTAAAGCGGTTTTTGCAGGATTTTGACTGTATTCATACACCAAATTCCATACACGACCTAAGAAACGTTTTGCCCCTTCTACGCCAGATTCTTGCCATTCAAGCGTCATTTCCGCAGGAGACGCGAACATCATGAAGAGACGCACGGTATCTGCACCATATTTTTCCACCATTTCTTGTGGATCGATACCGTTATTTTTGGATTTCGACATTTTGGTCATACCGGTATGCACCAATTCACGGCCTTCCGGATCAGTGGCTTTGATGATACGACCTTTTTCATCACGCTCAAGGGTCACTTGCGTTGGGCTCACCCAAATACGCTCGTTGGTTGGGCTGGTGTAGTAGAATGCATCGGCTAACACCATACCTTGGCATAATAATTTTTGTGCTGGCTCATCGCTCGTTACGAAACCTGCATCACGCAATAATTTGTGGAAGAAACGGAAGTAGAGCAAGTGCATGGTCGCGTGCTCGATACCACCGATATATTGATCTACCGGCAACCAATAGTTGGCTTCCTCTTTATCCAACATGCCTTCAGCATAGCTTGGTGAAGTGTAGCGTGCGTAGTACCAAGACGATTCCATAAAGGTATCAAAGGTATCGGTTTCTTTTAATGCAGGCTCGCTGTTAAAGGTGGTTTTCGCCCAATTTGGATCCGCTTTAATTGGACTTTTTACGCCATCCATGACCACATCTTCCGGCAGAATAATCGGTAAATCTTCGATTGGTGCCGGTACGGTTTCACCGTTTGGCAAGGTCAGCATTGGAATTGGTGCACCCCAATAACGTTGACGGGAAACGCCCCAGTCACGTAAACGATAGTTAACTTGGCGTTTACCCACGCCTAATTTTTCTAATTTATCCGCGATACCGTTGAATGCGCCATCAAAATCTAAACCATCAAACTCAGCAGAGTTCACTAATTTACCGTGCTCAACAAAAGCTTGTTTGGTTAAATCAATTTCTTCATCAGCAAGCGGTGCGATCACTTGTTTAATTGGTAAATCGTATTTTTGAGCAAATTCAAAGTCACGTTGGTCATGTGCTGGAACCGCCATTACTGCGCCAGTACCGTAATGCATTAATACAAAGTTAGCGACCCAAATCGGTAATTTTTCACCGGTTAATGGATGAATGGCGAATAAGCCGGTTGCCATCCCTTTTTTCTCCATAGTGGCAAGGTCTGCTTCTGCCACTTTGGCGTTTTTTGCTTCACGGATGAATTCGGCTAATTCAGGATTCTTTTCTGCCGCTAAGTCTGCTAATGGATGAGCTGCCGCAATACCTAAATAACTTACACCATAGAAGGTATCTGGGCGGGTCGTATAAACTGCAACTTTTTCTGCGGTATCTGCTACGTCAAAAGTAATTTCCACCCCTTCAGAACGGCCAATCCAGTTACGTTGCATGGTTTTTACCATATCTGGCCATTGTGATAGTTGGTCTAATCCACCTAGTAATTGTTCAGCGTAATCAGTGATTTTAATAAACCATTGTGGGATTTCTTTTTGTTCAACCGGAGTGTCACAACGCCAGCAGCAACCTTCGTGCACCTGTTCGTTAGCTAATACGGTTTCATCGTTCGGACACCAGTTTACAGTGGAGGTTTTTTTATAAACTAAGCCTTTTTTGTAAAGCTCAGTGAAGAACCATTGTTCCCATTTGTAGTATTCTGGACGGCAGGTCGCAATTTCGCGATCCCAGTCATAACCAAAGCCCAACATTTTGAGTTGGTTTTTCATGTATTCGATGTTTTCGTAAGTCCATTTTGCGGGCGCGGTTTTATTTTTAATCGCAGCACCTTCCGCTGGCAAACCAAATGCATCCCAACCAATTGGCTGTAATACATTTTTGCCGTTCATACGTTGATAACGAGAAACCACATCACCGATCGTATAGTTACGCACGTGGCCCATGTGTAAACGACCAGATGGGTAAGGGAACATAGAAAGGCAGTAATATTTTTCTTTAGACGTATCTTTGATTGCTTTGAAGACTTTATTTTCAGCCCAATATTGTTGAACTGCAGGTTCAATCAAATCGGGACGGTAATGTTGTTGCATAGAAAATCACCTTAAATTTTGACCGCACTTTGCGGCATATTTTGCTTTATAAAATGTGGTATAGGATAGCGTAAAATGGGGAAAATTGGTAGAAAGTGCGGTGATTTTTTTACTGATTTTATAAGAGATTTTGAATTTCAGATGGAATTAATTTGGGCGAAGGAATCCAAACTTGTTTATGTCGGTTTAATTCACCTTTTTCAAGAACTATCGAGCTTTTAGGTACTTTGAATGCTTTACTCAAAAATTTCAGCAAGTGAGTATTTGCTTGACCATCAACAGGTGGTGCGCTAATCGTGATTTTGAGTTCATCATCATGCAATCCCACAATTTGATCTTTACTGGCTTTGGGTTGCAGAATGATTTTAAGACGTAGTCCTTCAGGTGTTTGTTCGATTGCTGACATAACTAAATTTACTCACCACATTTACAATAAGGGCTGGAAGATCCAGCCCGAAAAAATAATGTTATTTTTGACCGCACTTTAAGCGGCGATAGCCCATAAAACCTGGAAGTAGTCGTAAAAGAGATTATTCAAAAATAACAGAATAATGGCGATAACCATCGGTGAAAAATCAATCGCGCCCACAGTTGGTAAAATACGTTTAATTGGTTTTAATAATGGCTCAGTAAGTTGATATAACGCATAGAATGCAGGGTTATTGCCACGATTAAACCAACTTAAAATTGCGCCAGCGATTAACACATAGAAAATGGCTATACCGATATTTTTAATCAGCCCTAATATGCCCAATAGTAGGAAGTAGTTGAGATTTAACCCGCCAAACAGAACCGATTTCAATCCGCAAAGCAAGAAGACTAAAACCAGTGCAGTAGTTTCCACTTTTTTCACCACAGGAAAAACTTTACGCAATGGGGCAATAACTGGCTGGGTTAATTTCAGCGTAAATTGAGAAATAGGATTGTAATAATCCACGTTCGCTAAGGGGAGCCATACGCGTAAAATTAACACTAAACAATACAGATCGATAATCGATCCTAAAAATAATGCAGTTTGGGAAATTTCCATTATAACCAACCTTTCCGTTTAAAATAGATATAAGGCGTAAGCGCCGCACCAATCATTAATCCAATAGCCATTGGGTAACCATATTTAAAATGGATCTCTGGCATAAATTCAAAGTTCATCCCGTAAGTAGATGCCACAAGTGTTGCCGGTAGGAACATCACCGACACCACCGAGAAGAATTTCATGATTTTATTCTGCTCGATATTAATATAACCCATTGCCGCCTGCATTAAAAAGTTTACTTTTTGGAACAATGATTCATTATGCGGTTGCAATGATTCGATATCTCGTAAGATTTCTCGTGCTTGTTCTAACTGATTTGGCGGTAAGCGAGTTTTACGCACCAAGAAACCCAATGCACGTTGTGTATCCATCAAACACAAACGCACTTTAGAACTGGTATCTTCTTGTTCTGTTAGGGTATTTAAGGCTTCATTGAAAGCTTCATCTTGCGTACCGTTTAAAATCACGCGACTTAATTTTTCTAAATCCGCATAAACGTTTTCGATAACATCGGCTAATTGCTCAATTTTGGTCTCAAATAAGTCGAGTAAGACTTCATACGCATTGCATTCCAATAAGCGTTGGCTACGGGAACGCATACGATATAAACGGAATGCCGGTAATTCACGATCACGCAGGGTGAATAAACGACCATCACGAATAGTAAATGCTACGCTTGCGAGGTCAGCGTAGTTTTCTTCGTCTTCACAATAGAAGAATGAGTGCAAGTGCAAGCCATCTTCGTCTTCGAAGAAACGTGCGGACGCTTCGATATCTTCCAATTCGAGGAATGAGGCGAGACTTTGTCCTAAGCCTTCTTGCAACATTTCACGTTCTTCCCCTGTTGGTTCCAGTAAATCTAACCAAATGGCAGAACTGAGCTCGGCTGGTTCGTCATCAATACGAAGCAAGCGGGAATCGTTAATGGCAAAAGCGTTAATCATTGGTCATACTCCTTTTGGGATTATGAAGATCCAACTGTGAACAAAAAAAGATCAAACGAAATTAGCACTAGAGAAAAGTGCGGTTAAATTTTTGTATGTTTTAAAAATGGGTTTCGTTCGATAAAAGATGCCGAAGAAAGGTAAATTGATTACCAGCGAACTCTCGCTGATAAGAGGCGAGAGTCTAAAGCGATATTCGGTATCGACTATGACTGTCCAAAGTGTGTGTCCTTCTCGTTAAAAAATCGGGCGAATGTTACGCTTGAAAGGCACTTTCGTCAAGTATTATTGAAAAGGACACATTACTTTTAATTAATTAGTATATTGATTAATTGCGTTAGTAACTTCTTGATCTTGATAAATGTTATTAACAATATCTTTGAAGGTTTCGCCTAACACTTTTTGAATTTCATCATTGCTCGCATTAAATGCACCAGATTGTGAACGGGTTGCATTAAAGGTTTTGTTGTATTGTCCGCGTGGACCTTGTACATAAACAACTGCTTGGATTTTGCTGTTCAAGGTGTAACGTAAATTACCTTGATCTACGTGAGTGTTGAATTCTTTCACTTCAACGGTTACACCCGCATTCGCATTATTAGCTTGTCCGATACGGAAACCTTTGCTAACTAAATTTTGTTGCATCACTTGTTGGAAAAGTTGAGTAACGCTTGGTGAGGCGTTTAATTTAATCAGCTCACCTGATTTAGTATAAGTTGCAATTTCTTGTTGTGGACGAGAATCGCGAGTATTAACTGTTACCACTGCTGATTGGTTAATATTCATTGATGCAGTCGGTGATTGAGGGGTAAAAGTTAAGGTATTAGATTGCGCTTGGCAACCCGCTAAAAATAATGTCGCAGCGGCTAACGTCATTGCTGATAATGCTTTGATTTTGTTTGTTACTTTCATAATTTCCTCATTGAATTAGGTTAATTTGTGTTATTCTTACAAACTTAACGCTGAATGTATAGCAAAAAGTTAGGGAGTTTATTTATGTCAAAACA
>JAGZBU010000001.1:0-219634 GCA_018369675.1 Parahaemophilus parainfluenzae
AAAGTAGCTAAATTAAGAGATGCTGTTGTAGATAAAGTTGCTGAAGTAAAACATGCAGTTTTTGAAGCAAAAGATGAAGCAGCAGATAAAGCAGCTGAGTTAAAAGATGAAGCTGAAGATAAAGCATCAGAAGTGAAAAAAGCAGTTTCAGAAGCAAAAGATGAAGCAGCAGATAAAGCAGCTGAGCTAAAAGATGCAGCTGAAGATAAAGCTGTAAAAGCAAAAGAAGCTGTTGAAGATAAAGTTGCTGAAGTAAAAGATTCGCTTTCAGAGGCAAAAGATGTAATGTCTTCTAAAGTTGAAGCTGCAAAAGATGCAACAGTAAGCGCGGCAGTACAAGTTAAAGATGCTGTGGTTGCAGCAGCTAACTATGTTAAACATGTTGCGGAAAATAAAATGACTGAAGCAAAAGATGCTGTGTGCTCTAAAGCAGAGGAAGTAAAAAATGTAGATTCTGAAACAAAAGATCAATCTGCAGCCGTAAAAAAGTAACTGAAAAGTAAAAACAATGGTTAAGGATTATTCAAGTTAACTGAGTTGGGTTGTTCAAAAAAAACACAAAAAAGTAATTTTATATCTTTACAAAAAATAAAATTTTTATAATGAACTTTTTTACAAGTCTTTTAAATTCATAGGGTTATAGTTGTTTTAGAGAGGTGTTATAAAAAAACTATATCTTTAGAAATGTAAATTTTTTTGGAAGATGTTTTATTTTAAGTTTTTTTACGTAAACTAGATCACACAAAGCAAATAGCTTTGGATTAATTCTTAATTATAAAATGGAGAATGACAATGAAAAAATCAGTATTAGCCGTATTAGTATTAGGTGCATCTTTAGCCGTAACTGGTTGTTTCGATAAACAAGAAACAGCTCAAAAAGTTGAAGCAGCAAAAGATGCAACAGCAAATGCAGCAACACAAGTTAAAGATGCAGCAAAAGAAGCTGCAACTGATGTTAAAGATGCAGCAAAAGAAGTTGCAACTGATGTTAAAAATGCGGCAATTGACGCAAAAGATTCAGCTGCAAATAAAATGGCTGAAACAAAAGAAGCAGTAGCTGATAAAGCTTCTGAAATGAAAGATGCTGCTGCAAATAAAATGGCTGAGGCAAAAGATGCAATGTCTTCTAAAATGGAAGAAGTAAAAAATGCAGCTTCTGAAGCAAAAGATGCTGCAGCAGATAAAGCAGTTGAAATGAAAGATGCTGCAGCAGATAAAATGGCTGAAGCAAAAGAAGCAATGTCTTCTAAAATGGAAGCAGCAAAAAACTCAGTTTCAGAAACAAAAGATGCTGTAGTAGATAAAGCAGCTGAAATGAAAGATGCCGCAGCAGATAAAATGGCTGAAGCAAAAGACGCAATGTCTTCTAAAATGGAAGCAGCAAAAAACTCAGCTTCAGAAACAAAAGATGCTGTAGTAGATAAAGCAGCTGAAATAAAAGATGCGGCAGCGGATAAAGCGGCTGAAGCAAAAGATGCTACATCTGACAAAGCAGCTGAAGTGAAAGATGCTGTGACTAAATAATTAAACTTTTGTAAAATGAAAACCTATCAGAGATTATCTGGTAGGTTTTTCTTTTGGAGCAATAAAATGTTATGTGCAATTTATAAAAGTTTACGTAAACCAGGCTGCTATCTCTATATTTCGAAACGAGATGATTTTTCAGCTGTACCAGACGTATTAATACAAAGTTTTGGTAAGCCTCAGTTTCTTATGCCATTTAATTTGAAAGGAAGCAAACCGCTTGTTCATGTAGATAAAAACGAGGTAATGGAAAAAATTACTCAGCAAGGATTTTATCTCCAAATGCCAAAACAAGATGATGGCTTGTTTAATAGTTTGAGTGAGATCAAATAAGCTTATTATTTTTTCGTAAAAATCTTCAAATATTGCTTTATCTCAATATTTTCTTCAAAAAACTCCTTTAAAATTCATCGCACTTTTAAAAGGAGAATGAAAATGAGTAGTTTCTTTGTGGCAGGTACAGATACCGATGTGGGCAAGACCACCGCCTGCCGTGCCATTATTCAGGCATTACAAGCAAAGGGCGTGCGAATTGTGGGTTATAAGCCAATAGCTTGTAGCTGTGAAGAGGGTATCTATCCTGTCGAAAATCAGTCTAATGAATCCCAAACAGATTATGATGCTGACAATAATTCAGATGTGTTAGCTTTAATGGATGCAACGAATGAGCCCGTATCTTATCAAGAAGTGAATAGCTATACTTTTGCTCATTCCTTGCCGATGCTGACTCGAGATAAATCACGCATTAAATTAAGCAAGATTAATCAAGCCTTAACGATATTAGTTCAAAAATATCAATCTGTTGTCGTGGAAGGTTCATTTGGGTTACTCACACCAATGGCAGAAGGTAAGAGTTTTGCTGATTGGGTTGTTGAGCATAAAATGCCAGTTGTGTTAGTTGTAGGTATTAAAGAAGGCTGTATTAATCATGCATTGCTGACAGCTCAAGTGATTAAACAGCTTGGTGTTCCTTTATTAGGCTGGATTGCAAATCGAATTAACCCTTGTTTAGGGCATTATAAAGAGGTGGTAGATATTTTAGAGGCTCAGATTGATGCGCCTTTGCTAGGTAAAATCCCTTATATTCATAAGCCAGAATCCCAAGAGTTAGGACATTATTTAACGAATATTGATCGTTTGATGTATATGCAAACAGAGTTAGTTAAATAGTAAGTTTGAAATAAAAAGTGCGGTTAAATTTCATTAGATTTAACCGCACTTTTTTTTTATTCTTCGTTTTCTGGAAGTTCTTTTTTCAGGATATCTTCTTCCGCGAGGCTAGATAGGCGAGCAATCGCATTACGGTAAGAGATTTCAAGAGTTTCCCGACTGGTTGCAATAACACCTTGATCTACTAAGAATCCATCATTTACATCATATACCCAGCCATGTAGGGAGAGTTTTTGTCCACGTTCCCAAGCGCTTTTTACGATAGATGTGCGTCCTAGGTTATAAACTTGCTCTGCAACATTTAATTTAGTGAGCATATCTGAACGTTTTTCTGCTGAAAGATTGCCCAATAGATGCCCGTGTTTAAACCAAATATCACGAATGTGGAGCAACCAGTTATTGATCAATCCAAGATCGTGATCTTGCATAGCAGCGTTGATACCGCCACAATTTGTGTGGCCACAAATAATAATATGCTCGATTTTTAGTACATCAACGGCATATTGCACAACCGAAAGACAGTTAAAATCTGTATGAATAACTTGATTGGCCACATTACGATGTACAAATAACTCACCTGGTTCAAGATTTGTGAGTTTTTCAGCTGGAACACGGCTATCAGAGCAGCCAATCCAAAGATAATGAGGTGTTTGGTGATCGGCAAGTTCTTTAAAATAAGTGGAATTTTCTTCTTTCATTCTTTGCGCCCAACTGTAGTTGTTAGCAAAGAGTTGTTTAATTTTGTCCATTTCTACTTTCCTTAATGTGATGTATTTGAAAGATTGATTCAAATACAATAAATGAAATAGGGGATAAATTTATCGCCTAAAATGATGACCGCACTTAAAAGAAAGTGCGGTCAATTTAAACAATATTTTTAGAAATTTGCATTTCTTGGTGCGCGAGGGAATGGAATCACATCGCGAATATTTTGTACGCCAGTTACATAAACAATTAAGCGTTCAAAACCAAGACCGAAACCTGAATGTGGTACAGTACCATATTTACGAAGATCGCGATACCACCAGTAATCTTCAGGATTTAAGCCCATTTCTTCCATACGTTTATCTAATACGTCTAAACGTTCTTCACGTTGTGAACCACCGATGATTTCACCAATTCCTGGGGCGAGAACATCCATTGCCGCAACAGTTTTACCATCGTCATTTAAACGCATGTAGAACGCTTTGATATCTTTCGGATAGTTTTTCACGACAACAGGTGATTTGAAATATTCTTCTGCTAAGAAACGTTCATGTTCAGAAGATAAATCGATACCCCAAGAAACAGGGAATTCGAATTTCTTACCTGATTTTAATAACACGTCGATCGCATCGGTATAGTCGATTTGAGCAAAATCAGAGTTTACGAAGTTTTCTAAACGAGTAATCACATCTTTATCTACGTGTTTTTCAAAGAATTTTAAGTCATCTTTACGTTCAGCAAGCACGGCACGGAATACGTATTTCAACATGTCTTCTGCTAATTTCGCATTATCAGCAAGTGTTGCAAATGCAACTTCAGGTTCAACCATCCAGAACTCAGCAAGGTGACGAGTTGTATTTGAATTTTCAGCACGGAATGTTGGACCAAAAGTATAGATTTTGCTTAATGCACACGCGTAAGTTTCACCGTTTAATTGGCCTGAAACCGTTAAAAATGATTCTTTACCGAAGAAGTCTTGGCTGAAATCGACTTTACCATCTTCACCACGAGGAAGATTTTCTAAATCAAGTGTTGAAACACGGAACATCTCACCCGCACCTTCAGTATCTGAAGCGGTAATTAATGGAGTAGCGACCCAATAGAAACCTTGTTCATGGAAGAAGCGATGAATAGCTTGAGCTAAGCAGTGACGAACGCGTGCGACTGCACCGATAATATTGGTACGAGGACGTAAGTGTGCCACTTCACGTAAGTATTCAATTGAGTGACGTTTTGCCGCCATTGGATAAGTATCAGGATCTTCTACAAACCCTGTCACTTCTACTTTTTCAGCTTGAAGTTCAACAGCTTGACCTTCAGCTGGTGACTCAACAATAGTACCGGTTACGATAACAGAGCAACCCGTTGTTAAGCGTAAGACTTCGCTCTCATAATTTTCAATATCGTTATTAACAATTGCTTGAATAGGGTCAAAGCAAGAGCCGTCATAAACAGCAAGGAAAGAAAGACCCGCTTTAGAATCTCGACGGGTACGAACCCATCCGCGTACGGTAACTTTTTCGCCTATAGCGATTTTACCTTGTAATACATCAACAATAGATGCAACTTTAGACATATAAACCTCTGTAATTCATTATAAATTAGGCAATAAAACTGTGTTAGTTTACCTTAAATCGCAAAATTTTCCATAAAAAGTTAGTGTAAATCGGGCTTGCACAGTAAAATAATTCCTTCACTTTATTTAGGAGAAAAACTATGTGGTCTGATATTTTGACCGGCTATGGCATTTTTATTTTAGAGATTTTAACGATTTTACTTGTAATCGCAGCTATCGTGGCAATGATTATTTCTGCAAAGCAACGTAATGCGGCACATCATGGTGAATTAGTTGTGACAGATCTTTCTGAGGAATTTAAGGAAACAGTTAAGCATTTACGCGATTTCCAACTTTCAGAAGAAGAGCTTAAACAAGCGGAAAAAACAGAGAAGAAAGCCAAAAAACAAGAAGCAAAGGCTTTAAAAGCAAAATTAAAAAACGGTGAGAAAGCAGTACCTAAACCTTGTGTTTACGTGCTCGATTTTAAGGGGGATATTTCTGCATCAGAAACAACCGCACTTCGTGAGGAAATTTCTGCGATTATTAATGTGGCGAAAGCCGATGATGAAGTCTTGCTACGTCTAGAAAGCCCAGGTGGTGTTGTTCATGGTTATGGCTTAGCTGCTTCACAGTTAGCTCGCTTAAAACAAAAAGGGATTAAATTAACTGTTGCAGTAGATAAAGTTGCTGCAAGTGGTGGGTATATGATGGCTTGTGTGGCAGATAAAATTGCTTCTGCGCCTTTTGCGATCATCGGTTCTATTGGTGTGGTTGCGCAAATCCCTAATATTCATCGTTTATTAAAAAAACATGATGTCGATGTTGATGTGATGACAGCGGGAGAATTTAAACGCACTGTCACGGTGTTAGGTGAAAATACCGAAAAAGGGAAACAGAAATTCCAAGCAGAACTTGAGGAAACCCATCAATTATTTAAACAATTTGTGGCTCAAAATCGACCGCACTTAGATATTGATAAAGTTGCAACTGGTGAGCATTGGTTCGGTCAGCAAGCTCTAGCGCTTCAGCTAGTTGATGAGTTAGCGACCAGTGATGATATTATTCTTGAAAAAATGAAAGATAAGTCTGTGATCTCCGTGAAATATAAAGTGAAAAAGCCACTTTTACAAAAAATAGGTAAACAAGCAGAAGAGAGTATTGAGGGAATTATCCACCGAAATTTAACAAAAAATGGTCAAGATTTTATTCAATAAGAAAAAATTTTTACTTATTTGACAACTCTTTACACAACTTTACAAAAAAGTTCCATAAAAAATCATTTTTTAATGTTTTTTTATTTACAAGTTAGAGAATTATGACTACCATACGCAATGAAACTTTTTATAGTTTTATTTGTAAAATTTATAAAGTTTAGTTGTGTAGGTTCTTCTTGCAAGGATTGCACCTTAACAGTAAAAAGGTAAAGAAATGAAATTATCTCGTATTTTATTATCTGCAGTTGCAGTAGCAACAGTTGCTGCTTGTGGTAACTTGAGCAAAGTTACAGAAGCTGGTACACCAGAATATAAAGAAGTTGATGGTCAACAAGTACCACAACTTGTATGGCCTAAAATTGATAAAGCAGGCTTCAACCATGATGGTAGCCAATTCGGTTCATGGCCAAACTGGGACAACGTTCGTATGATCGAACGTGGTATGAACAAAGACCAATTATATAACCTAATCGGTCGTCCACACTTCTCTGAAGGTTTATACGGTGTTGAAGAGTGGGATTATGCGTTCAACTATCGTGAGAATGGTGTTCACAAAATTTGTCAATACAAAATATTATTTGACAAAAACCACAATGCTCAAAGCTTCTTCTGGTATCCAAACGGTTGTAACGGAAACTCAGCATTTACTTTAAGTGGTGACTTCTTGTTCGACTTCGATAAAGATACTTTAACTCCACGTGGTAAAGAAGTTGTTGATAACGTTGCAGCACAATTAAAAGAAACTGGTGCTAAAGAAGTTAAAGTTGCAGGTTACACTGACCGTTTAGGTTCTGATGCTTACAACTTAGATCTTTCTCAACGTCGTGCAAACCGTGTTAAAGCTCGTTTAATTGAAGATGGTGTAACATCTGAAATTACAGCTGTTGGTTACGGTAAAGTGCCACAAGTTAAAGCTTGTAATGGTTACAAACACGCAAGTAAAGCTGAGAAAGACTGTTTACGTCCAAACCGTCGTGTAGAAATCACTGCTTCTGGTTCTGTATTAAAATTACAAGAAGGTGGTCAAACTAACGGTGGAACTCAAGGTCCAGCACCTCTTTATCAAAAATAATTAGATAGAGAAGACAAAAAGAGCGTAATAAAAATTACGCTCTTTTTTGTGCTTAAGAAATTATTCAAGTAAAAGTTCTTCAATCAATTTAGTGGTTAAGTTTATATAACTTCCATTGAAACGATGACTGAAATTTAGCAGGTAATAAAGCTGATAAAGGTGTTTTCTTTCTTCAAAACCTTCTTTATCAAGCGGAAAAGTGCGGTCATAAATTTCATAGAATTCAGGTGAGAAAGGTTGGAATAGTTCACTGAATGCTAAATCACACTCTCTATCCCCCCAGTAGCAAGCAGGATCATAAGTAAAGGTTTGATTACCTACGATAGCCGTATTCTCAATCCATAAGTTACCATGTAACAAAGAAGGTTTGGGGTTATGTTTTGAAAGTTTGTGTTTTACCTTTTCAATAATTAAATCAATGTCACCAAAGTCTAAACCTTTATCTTTGCAAAGTTGTAATTGCCATCCAATACGTTGTTCTGCAAAAAATTTTGCCCAACTTCCATTCCATTTATTCGGTTGATACTCAGGTCCAAGCCAAGTATCAAAATCTAATCCATAGTTTTTAGTACCAGATACTTGATGGAGTTTAGCTAATTCTTCAGCAAAATGTGGCGTAGCATTGGTTTGCTGAGTAATAGGAAGCGCTTCTAATAATAAGAAACTATGGTTTTGAGAACAGCCTACGCCATACACTTGCGGAAGTCGGATTGTATTGGTTTTGCCTAGTAGGTTTAATTGGTCAGCTTCTGCACGAAACATCGAACGATAGGACCGTTCATTCACTTTAACAAAGACAGGTTGGATTCCATCCGTAATAAGCCAAGTTTCATTTACTTCGCCCCCTGGCACTTTGTTTTTTTCTTTGATGTTATAGTAAGCACCAAATTGATCAGCTAAGACTTGAGAAATTGATTTCCACATAATACGCCTCCTAGACATGCTCGATTCATCCTCATTCTATCCAAAATGTTAAAAATTACTGTGATATATCTCAAAAAATAGCAAAAATCTTTGTCATTTTTCATCTGAAACATCAATTCACCAATAAACGCGTGATTTTTTAATGAGTTAGTATTATCATTAAGTGTATTTTTAGTTAGAAAAGATAATCAGGGGAAACTATGCAACATCTGAAAGATCTTGTTGAGAAAGCAAAATCGGCGATTGAACAAATCGAAAATAGAAGTTTAGCCACATTAGATGAAATTCGTGTGGAATATTTTGGTAAAAAAGGGCATTTCACCCAACTTATGCAAGAATTGCGTAATGTTGCTGCAGAAGAGCGTCCAGCAATGGGGGCTAAAATCAATGAGGCAAAACAAGCGGCATTAGATTTTTTAAATGCTAAAAAAGCAGAGTGGGAGCAAGCTGAACTCAATGCGAAATTAGAAAAAGAGCGTATTGATGTGAGCCTTCCAGGTCGTAAAACAGAAACTGGTGGTTTACACCCAGTGACCATTACCATCAATCGCGTAACAAAATTCTTTTCAGAGTTAGGTTTTTCTGTGGAAACCGGTCCAGAAATTGAAAGTGATTATTACAATTTCGATGCATTAAATATCCCTAAACATCACCCTGCACGTGCTGATCACGATACATTCTGGTTTAATCCTGAATTATTACTTCGTACACAAACCTCAGGTGTGCAAATTCGTACCATGGAAAAAATGCAGCCGCCTATTCGTATTATGGCGCCAGGTCGTGTATATCGTAATGACTACGACCAAACACACACACCAATGTTCCATCAAATTGAATTACTTTATGTAGATAAAAAAGCAAACTTCACCGAGTTAAAAGGCTTATTACACGATTTCTTACATGCATTTTTTGAAGAAGATTTACAAGTTCGTTTCCGTCCATCCTATTTCCCATTTACTGAGCCTTCTGCTGAAGTTGATGTAATGGGTAAAAATGGTAAATGGTTAGAAGTGCTAGGTTGTGGTATGGTGCATCCTAATGTGTTACGTAACGTAGGTATTGATCCAAATGAATATTCTGGCTTCGCAGTAGGCATGGGGGTTGAGCGTTTAACTATGTTGCGCTACAACGTCACAGATTTACGTTCATTCTTTGAAAACGACTTACGTTTTTTAAAACAATTTAAGTAATTAACCGTTGGGTTAAATTGACGATAATGATTAATTTAGAACGTAACACGTTCATTAATAAAGGATACAGAGATAATGAAATTTAGTGAAAATTGGGTGAGAGAATGTGTTAATCCATCAATTTCAACAGAGCAGTTATGTGATCAAATCACGATGCTTGGTTTAGAAGTTGATGGTGTTGAAAAAGTAGCTGGCGACTTTACAGGTGTTGTTGTGGGTGAAGTTGTTGAATGTGCGCAACACCCTGATGCAGACAAATTACGTGTCACTAAAGTAAATGTTGGTGGCGATCGTTTATTAGATATCGTTTGTGGTGCACCAAATTGCCGTCAAGGTTTAAAAGTAGCATGTGCAACTGAAGGCGCTGTATTACCTGGTGATTTTAAAATTAAGAAGACTAAATTACGTGGACAACCTTCAGAAGGGATGCTTTGCTCATTCTCTGAATTAGGTATTGATGTGGATGCAGATGGTATTATTGAATTACCGTTAGATGCACCAGTAGGCACAAATCTACGTGAATATTTAGATTTAGATGATAAAGCTATTGAAATTAGTTTAACGCCAAACCGTGCAGATTGTTTAAGCATTGCAGGTGTTGCGCGTGAAGTTGGCGTGGTTAATAAACAAGTTGTTAATCAACCGCACTTTGATGCTGTACCTGCAACGATTTCAGATAAAGTTCAAATTGAATTAAATGCGCCAGAAGCATGTCCGCGTTATTTATTGCGCGTGGTGAAAAATGTGAATGTTAAAGCGCAGTCACCAATTTGGTTACAAGAAAAATTACGTCGTTGTGGTATTCGTACTATCGACCCAATTGTAGATATTACTAACTATGTTTTACTTGAATTAGGTCAACCAATGCATGCTTTTGATGCATCAAAAGTAACTCAACCTGTTCAAGTACGTTTAGCCAATAATGGCGAAGAACTTGTTTTATTAGATGGTACAACCGCAAAATTACAACCGAATACTTTAGTGATTGCAGATCAAACTGGTCCATTAGCAATGGCGGGTATCTTTGGTGGTCAAGCAAGTGGTGTTGATGCTGAAACAACAAGAGATGTGATTTTAGAAGCAGCATTCTTTGCACCATTAGCGATTGCGGGACGTGCAAGACAATATGGTTTACACACAGATTCCTCACACCGCTTTGAACGTGGTGTTGATTTTACGCTACAACGTCACGCAATGGAACGTGCAACAGCATTGTTACTAGACATTTGCGGTGGTGAAGCAGGCGAAATTTGTGAAGTCGTGAGCGAGCAATATTTACCAAAAGTCAATGAAGTCACTTTACGTCGTGAAAAATTAGATAGCTTATTAGGTCATCATATTGAAACTGAAACCGTGACCGAGATTTTTGAGCGTTTAGGTTTTGCTGTGAAATATGCTAATGATGTTTGGACCGTGACTTCTGCAAGCTGGCGTTTTGATATTGAAATCGAAGAAGATTTAATTGAAGAAGTAGCACGTATTTATGGTTATAACAGCATTCCAAATAATGCGCCATTAGCACATCTTCGTATGCGTGAGCATAAAGAAGCCGATTTAGAATTAAGCCGAATTAAGACCGCACTTGTGGATGCAGATTATCAAGAAGCGATTACTTATAGCTTCGTTGATCCAAAAGTACAGACTTTACTTCATCCAGAAATTGAAGCGCTTGTATTGCCAAACCCAATTTCAGTTGAAATGTCAGCAATGCGTGTTTCATTATTAAGTGGATTACTCGGTGCAGTACTATACAACCAAAACCGTCAACAAAACCGTGTACGTTTATTTGAAACAGGATTACGTTTTGTTCCTGATGCCAATGCAGAATTTGGTGTTCGCCAAGAATTTGTTCTTGCAGGTGTGATTACCGGTACAGCAAAATCAGAATGTTGGACAGGTAAAGCAGAAACGGTTGATTTCTTTGATCTTAAAGGTGATTTAGAAAGTATTCTTTCTCTTACCGAAGTGGGTAATCGAGTTAAATTCGTGGCAAAAGCATACGGTGCATTACACCCAGGTCAATCTGCTGCAATTGAATTAGATGGAAAAGAAATTGGTTTTATTGGAACTATTCATCCACTTATTGCTCAAAAACTAGGATTAAATGGCAAAGCAGTTGTTTTTGAAATTTTATGGGATGCCATTGCAAATCGTCGAGTAGTTCAAGCCAAAGAGATTTCAAAATTCCCAGCAAACCGTCGTGACTTAGCTTTAGTTGTTGCCGATAATGTGCCAGCAGGCGATATTATCGAAGCATGTAAACAAGCCGGCGGAGAAAAATTAACACAAGTCAATTTATTCGACGTATATCAAGGCATTGGCGTTGCTAGCGGACATAAGAGCTTAGCAATCAGTTTAACCATTCAAGATAATGAAAAAACGCTTGAAGATGATGAGATTAATGCGGTAATCTCTGCTGTATTAAACGAAGTTAAACAACGCTTTAATGCGGAGCTTAGAGACTAAACAGGAGACTAACATGGCAACGATTACAAAAATTGATATTACTGAATACTTATTAGATAAGTATCAATTACAAAAAGCTGAAGCTAAAGCATTAGTGGAAGACTTTTTTGAGGAAATTCGTTTATCGTTAGAATCTGGTGGCGAAGTGAAATTATCAGGTTTTGGTAATTTTGAACTTCGTAATAAAGCTTCCCGTCCAGGGCGTAATCCAAAAACAGGTGAAAGTATTCCTGTTTCTGCTCGTCGAGTAGTGGCATTCAAGCCAGGGCAAAAATTACGTGCTCGTGTGGAAAACACCAAACCAAAACAATAGTAAGAAAAGTGCGGTCGTTTTTGACCGCACTTTTGTCAGGATTGAACATGAATAAGATTAAATGTGCTTTTTTAGTCGCAGGAAGTTTTTTACTTTTTGCTTGTTCAAGTGGTGTTCGTGAAGAGTATGCAATGAACTATAAAGGTCAGATTGGTGATCCGATTATAGCCATTGCCATGTTAAGTGAACAACAATATGAATGGGCGGGTACACCTTATGTGTTAGGTGGACAGTCTCGTGGTGGTATTGATTGTTCTGGTTTTGTGCAAAAGACTTTTATTGATCGTTTTAATATCAACCTTCCTCGAACGACGAAAGATCAAGCGGGTTACGGAAAACTTGTTCGTAAAGAAGATATCCAAACAGGCGATTTAATTTTCTTTAAAACAGGGCGCGGACCAAATGGGTATCATGTTGGGATTTATGTGAAAGAAGATAAATTTTTACACGCTTCAACCAAAGGTGGTGTGATTTATTCTTCGATGAATAGCCCTTATTGGAAAAAAGCTTTTTGGCAAGTTAGACGAGTATAGTGGAAATAAAAAAGTGCGGTTAATTTTAACCGCACTTTTTCTTTATGGATTTGTTGTAGGGCGAATGCCTAATGTATGGCAAATCGCATAAGTGAGTTCGCTACGATTTAACGTGTAGAAGTGGAAGTCATTCACACCTTCACGAGAAAGGATTTTTACCATATCCATTGCCACACTCGCTGCGACGAGATTGCGAGTAGTAGGATCATCATCTAATCCTTCATATGCTTTAGCCAACCATGCTGGAATTTTTACATTCGTAAATGATGCCATTTTTTGCAGTTGTTTGAAATTAGTAACAGGCAGAATACCTGGAACAATTTCAGCCTCAATACCAATGGATGCACAGCGATCACGGAAGCGAAGATAACTGTCAATATCAAAGAAGAATTGAGTAATGACATGATTCGCACCTGCATCAATTTTACGTTTCAAATTGATTAAATCTGCTTGTGCTGATTTTGCTTCAGGATGAACTTCAGGGTATGCTGCAACTGAGATATCAAAGTCAGCTACGGAGCGGAGTAGTTCAACTAAATCAGCCGCATAGAAAGGTTTTTTTGCATAGCCTTTTGGCTCATCACCGCGTAATGCCACAATGCGACGAATACCGCTATCCCAATAATCTTTTGCAATTTCTTTTAATTCTTCAGGTGTTGCATCAATACCTGTTAAATGTGGTGCGGCTTCTATGCCTGTTTCTGCTTTAATGGCTTTCACGATGCTATGTGTACGATCACGTTCGCCAGAGTTTGCACCATAGGTGACGGAAACAAATTTAGGATTTAATACTTTTAAGCGATGGATGGAATCCCAAAGCATGCTTTCCATTTTTTCATTTTTAGGCGGAAAGAATTCAAAGGAAACATTAATTTTTTTGTTAGTATCAGCAAGATGTTGATTTAATGTGTTAATTTCGTTTGCGTAGCTCATAGCATGCCTTCTTACGTTTTTTATTAGAATGCACTTATCATAAGATAAGAACTAATATGCGTCAATTTCAATGATTTCATCAAAATAATGAATGAAATTAATGATTGTTTATTGTGCGTTGTATTTTAAAAGAAAATCAATTTATTTGCACAAAAAGTTAGCATTTTTTCTAAAAATAGGTATAATGTGCCGACCCTGTAAATGCACGGATTCCCACCGTGTATTATTTTATCGAGATCACACTCGAAGGGGTGGAGATCAAGATTAATGGTTGTGTTTCAATCAGTATGGAACACTGGGTATCAAACTTATATTTTGGTAATTAATTAATGAAAACTTTTGTAGCAAAACCGGAAACAGTAAAACGTGACTGGTATGTGGTAGATGCGACAGGTAAAACTTTAGGTCGTTTAGCTACTGAATTAGCACGCCGTCTTCGTGGTAAACACAAGGCTGAGTACACTCCACACGTAGATACTGGTGATTACATCATCGTTATCAACGCAGACAAAGTGGCAGTAACTGGTCGTAAAGAAACAGATAAACTTTACTACTGGCACACTGGCTATGTAGGTGGTATCAAACAAGCGACTTTCAAAGAAATGATCGCTCGCCGTCCTGAAGCGGTGATTGAAATTGCGGTTAAAGGTATGTTGCCAAAAGGTCCATTAGGCCGTGCAATGTTCCGTAAATTAAAAGTGTATGCGGGTGCAGAACACCAACACGCAGCACAACAACCACAAGTATTAGACATTTAATCACGAGGTTTAGGAAATGGCAGAGAATCAAAACTACGGCACTGGTCGCCGCAAAAGCTCTTCAGCTCGTGTATTTATCAAACCGGGCAGTGGTAAAATCACTATCAACCAACGTGAATTAGACGTATATTTCGGTCGCGAAACAGCTCGTATGATCGTACGTCAACCGTTAGAATTAGTGGAATTAACTGATAAATTAGACCTATACATCACTGTTAAAGGTGGTGGTATTTCTGGTCAAGCGGGTGCAATCCGTCACGGTATCACTCGTGCATTAATGGAATATGATGAGACTTTACGTCCTGCTCTTCGTGCAGCTGGCTTCGTTACTCGTGACGCACGTCGCGTTGAACGTAAAAAAGTTGGTTTACACAAAGCACGTCGTCGTCCACAATACTCCAAACGTTAATTTTTTATTATCGTTTCAAGAAAGCAGAGAGCAATCTCTGCTTTTTTTATATCTGTAAAAAAACAAATTAATTAAAAGTTACCGCTCTTTGATTTCTTATTGCTCGTTCATAATTAATTGATTTTAAAATGAAAATAAGAAAATATTGGCAATTTGGATCTCGGTTATGTTAAAATAATCGCCCACTTTTAGTAGAAGTATATAGATTATTTTGGATCTTCGGAGGAATAAATGTCCAATGCATCAAGTAAACGTTCAGTAATGACTCTTTTTTCAAATAAAAATGACATTTACTGCCATCAGGTAAAAATTGTCTTAGCTGAAAAAGGTGTTGCTTACGAAAACGAAGAAGTTGATCTGCAAGCATTATCAGAAGATTTAATGGAATTAAATCCTTACGGCACATTACCAACATTGGTGGATCGTGATTTAGTATTATTCAGCTCACGCATTATTATGGAATATCTTGATGAGCGTTTTCCACATCCTCCACTTATGCCAGTTTATCCGGTTTCTCGTGCGAAAAGCCGTCTTTTAATGCTACGTATCGAACAAGATTGGTACCCAACATTGGAGATTGCTGAGAAAGGCACAGAAGTTGAACGTGAAGAAGCGTTAAAACAGTTAAAAGAAGAATTGTTAGCGGTATCGGTTATCTTCCAACAAACTCCTTATTTTATGAGTGAAGAGTTTGGCTTAGTCGATTGCTATGTTGCACCATTATTATGGAAATTGCGTAATATGGGCGTGGAATTCAGCGGCACAGGAAGCAAAGCAATCAAAGGCTATATGGATCGTGTATTTAGCCGTGATTCATTCTTACAATCAGTAGGTGAAGCAGCACCTAAAAATTTAATGGATGATAAATAATGGCTCATACACCTTCTCCAAAACGCCCTTATTTACTGAGAGCCTATTATGATTGGCTAGTAGATAACGATTTCACCCCATATTTAGTGGTGGATGCGAATTATTATGGTACCAATGTGCCTGTGGAATACGTGAAAGATGGGCAAATCGTCTTAAATCTTTCTGCTGGGGCAACAGGGAATTTGCAATTAACGAATGATTTTATTCAGTTTAATGCACGTTTCAAAGGTGTGGCGCGTGAGTTATATATTCCGATGGGCGCAGCTTTAGCTATTTATGCACGTGAAAATGGTGATGGCGTGATGTTTGAGCCAGAAGAAATTTACGATGAATTGAATCGTGAGCCAACATCAGAACAGCCATTGAGCTTTGCAGAAGCGGTAGATAAGCCTAAGACTGAAAAGAAACCACAGAAATCAGCATCTCATTTACGAATTGTAGATTAATGAAAGAAAAACAAAAGTGCGGTTAAAATTAACCGCACTTTTTTATTTATTATTTTGTTGCTGCTTTCATATTGTGAACAAACTCGGCAAGTTCAGATAAGCATTGAGCCTGATTATCTAAGTTTCGCTCAATGATTTTTACTGTCGCGGACCCTGAAATTGCGCCAGCTGCACCCAGTTGAAGGGCTTCTTTCACTTGAGCTGGTTGAGCAATACCAAAACCTTGTAGAATTGGTGGAGCCTTGTGGGCTTTAAGTTGTTCTACAAGCGTATCTAAGTTTGCGGCATGAGCTTGGTTTTCCGCACTTGTTACACCAGCACGAGAAACTAAATAGGTATAGCCTTCGCTGTTTTCAGCAACGCCTTGTACTGTTTTTGCATCAGCATTTGGTGGGCAAATAAAGACAGGTTGAATGCCATGCTTTTTAGCAGCTTGAACATAGTCTTCTTTTGCCAATAGTGGAATATCAGCCACTAAAACCGCATCTACGCCGACCTCTGCACAACGTTGATAGAAATTATCTAATCCTTTCGCAAAAATTAAATTCGCACAAAGAAGTAAACTAATCGGAATCTCTGGATATTTTGACCGCACTTTAGCGAGTAATTTAAAGCTGTCTTCAGTGCTATGGCCCGCATTGAGTGCACGGTTATTAGCCGCTTGGATAACGGGACCATCTAATAGTGGATCAGAAAATGGAAAGCCTAATTCCAACGCATCAGCGCCATTTTCAACTAAAGTACAAATAATCTCAAAAGAGCGATCAAATGTTGGATCGCATAATGTGACGAAAGGTACAAAAGCCCCTTCTTTTTTCGCTGCAAGTTCTGCAAATTTAGTTTCAAAACGGCTCATTATTGCATTCCTTTTTCTTTTAAAACTTTATCAACGGTGAAAATATCTTTATCACCACGACCAGAGAGATTCACCACTAAAATTTGTTCTTTATTCGGTTCTTGATGAATCATTTTTAACGCGTGCGCTAATGCATGAGAACTTTCCAATGCAGGAATAATTCCTTCATGTTTTGCTAATTCTTGGAAAGCATTTAATGCTTCATCATCTGTAATACTTGGGTATTCAGCACGACCAATACTTTGTAAATAAGCATGTTGAGGCCCTACAGAAGGGAAGTCTAATCCAGCAGAAATAGAGTAGGATTCTTCAACTTGACCATCTTCAGTTTGCATTAAAGGTGATTTCATACCGAAATAAATACCGACTTTTGCATGACCTAATGGTGCACCATGTTCACCACTTTCGATGCCATGACCAGCAGGTTCCACACCAATTAAGCGTACATCTTTTTCATCGATAAAATCAGTAAACATACCAATCGCATTGGAACCACCACCGACAGCAGCAATGACTGCATCAGGTAAGCGACCTTCTTTTTCTAAAATTTGATGTTTAGTTTCTTCACCAATCATTTTTTGGAATTCACGTACAATGGTTGGGAATGGATGAGGACCTGCTGCTGTACCCAATAAATAATGGGTGTTTTCATAGTTGGCTGACCAATCACGCATGGCTTCACAGCATGCATCTTTTAATGAGCAAGAACCTTTTTGTACAGGAATCACTTCTGCGCCCATTAAACGCATACGGAATACGTTTGGTGATTGGCGTTCTACGTCTTTTGCACCCATATAAACACGACAAGGCATATCTAACATTGCACAAGCAAGGGCAGTCGCAACACCATGTTGGCCCGCACCGGTTTCTGCGATAATACGTGTTTTACCCATGCGTTTTGCTAATAAAATTTGACCTAACACTTGGTTGGTTTTATGGGCACCACCATGAAGTAAATCTTCACGTTTTAAATAAATTTTTGCTTTTGTGCCTTTAGTTAAATTACGGCAAAGGGTAAGGGCGGTTGGTCTGCCTGCATAATTTTTAAGTAAATCTTGAAATTCACGTTGGAATTCAGGATCGTCTTTTGCTTCAACAAAGGCTTTTTCTAGCTGTTGTAGTACCGGTACGAGAATTTCCGGTACATACATTCCGCCAAATTCACCGAAATAAGGATTTAAAAGGGTTTCTGACATAATATTTCCTTGTTATTTTTGAATTCTTGCGACATTAAGTGGTGCAAAGGTTTGTGCCGTAGGCATCACTTCAATGCGATTAATATTGACATGTTCAGGTTGTTGATTGAGCCATAACACAATATTAGCAATATCTTGTGGACTGACATATTCCACATTTTCATAGAGTTTTTGTGCTCGGGCATCGTCACCTTTAAAGCGAACATTCGAAAATTCAGTTCCACCACAAAGACCAGGCTCAACATTGGTCACGCGAATTTGTGTTCCAGCAAGATCGGCTCGAAGATTTAAACTAAATTGTTTGATAAAAGCTTTAGTGCCACCGTATATATTGCCACCTGGATAAGGATAAGTCCCCGCAATTGATCCTAAATTAATAATATGGCCTGAATTGCGTTCTACCATTTGTGGTAAAACAAGACGAGTGATAGTGACGAGACCTTTAATATTGGTATCAATCATTTGCATCCAATCGTCTAAATTCGCTTTATCTGCACTTTCTAAGCCTAATGCTAATCCTGCATTATTCACCAATAAATCAATGGATTGCCAATTAGCGGGAAGGGAATGGAAAGCATCTTCTGTTGCCAGGCGATCTGAAATATCAAAGGCAAGAAAATGGAAATTTTCACTTAATTCTTGCTGTAATTGTTCTAAACGAGCTACACGGCGTCCTGTGCCAATTACACGATAGCCATTTTCAATGAGTGTGCGACAAATTGCCGTACCAAATCCGGCAGTTGAGCCGGTTACTAACGCTGTTCTTTGCATAATGCTTCCCCTTAGCAATCAGATTAATTTGATAAAATCTTATTAAAAACTGACCGCACTTTTTCGCTATCTTTCACGCCAGTGGCAGTTTCTACACCAGAATTGAGATCAACCCCTAAGCAACCTTGCTTAATAGCTTGTTCAATATTGTCAGGTGAAATGCCACCAGCCAAAATAATTTTGTGTTTCAAGTTTTCAGGAATGAGTGACCAATTAAAGGTTTTTCCTGTGCCACCTTGTTGATTAGCAGATTGGCTATCGAAAATATAGCGAGTGATATTTAAATCATCAGTAAAATCAACCGCACTTTGTGCTTCAGTATTCACCGAAATGGCTTTCCAAATTTGTATTTCTTCAGGCAGTTCGTGACGAAGTGCGGTAATAAATTCAGCGGTTTCTGAACCGTGTAGCTGAACGGCATAAAGTTGCAATTGTTTAGCGATTTTTACAATAAAATCAATTTCTTGATTCTGGAATACGCCCACAAAACGAAGTGGTGATGCTGTCACTAATTCTTGGGCTTGACGTAGGCTCACACAGCGTTTTGAATGTTCGACGAAAATTAAGCCGCCGTATAATGCTCCGTTTGCGTAAACCTCTTTGACATCTTGCGTGCGAGTTAAACCGCATACTTTATTTTCTCCAAAAATCACTTCACGCACAGCATTATTTAAATCAGCACTGCCCATTAGGCTGCTACCGATTAAAAAGCCATGTGCCACTTTTTGCAAATCACGAATTTGACTGTGATTATAAATCCCTGATTCGCTGATAATACGTGCATCAGTAGGAATGCGATCGGCATATTTTTGTGTGAGTTTTACCACGCGGTTTAAATCAACGGTGAGATCGTGAAGATTACGATTGTTGACGCCGATAATTTTTGCACCTAATGCAAGGGCACGCTCAAACTCTTCTTCGTTGCTGGTTTCAGTCAATACACCCATGCCGAGAGAATGCGCCAGATCAGCCAGTATGCGATAGGTTTCGTCATTTACTACTGAAAGCATCAATAAAATAGCATCAGCTTGATAGTGGCGCGCGAGATAAACCTGATATTCGCTGATCATAAAATCTTTGCACAATACAGGTTGTGAGACAACGTCACGTACTTGAGGCAAATAGTCAAATTTACCTTGGAAGTATTTCTCATCCGTTAGTACAGAAACAGCTGAGGCGTAATGCTTATACACATTGGCGATTTCATCTAAATTAAATTCATTACGAATTAATCCTTTAGAAGGGGACGCTTTCTTACATTCCAAAATATAAGCCGGCTTTTGATGTGTGCCTTTAGCCAATGCATCATAAAAAGAGCGGTCAGATTTTTGAATGTTTTCTTTAAATTGTGAAAGCGGAAATTCAGCTTCCTTTGCTTTAACCCATTGCGCTTTGTCTAAGACGATTTTTTGTAGCACCGTAGCAGAGTCAATTGGTTTGGTGAAATCTTGCGTGATCATAATCTTTCTTCTTATTGTGGCTTATCAAATCAGCCTTTATCTTAATATCTTGTTAAATGTTGTAATGTATCAAACGCTTTGCCTGATGCAAGATGAGCCAATACATTTTGAACATTTTGTTTTAAGTCATCATGACCAAATAATTTCAACAATAATGCCACATTTGCCGCTACCGCATTAGCGTGTTCAATTTTGCCTTTACCTTGTAAAAGTGCGGTCAGATATTGGGCATTTTCTTGAGGTTCGCCACCACGTAAACTTTCTAAAGATTGTGTTTTTAAACCAAAATCTTCTGGCGTTAAGGTGAAGTAATCAATTTTGCCGTTTTTAATTTCAGCAACTTGGGTTTCGCCGTGTACAGCGACTTCATCAAGACCTGCACCATGCACAACAAAAGTATGTTGATGATCTAGTGCTACAGCAGTTTCTGCATAGGTTTTCACTAATTCAGGGGCATATACGCCAAGCAAATGATAAGTTGGGCGAGCTGGATTGATTAATGGACCTAAAATATTAAAAAGCGTACGTGTTTTTAATGCCGCACGAACAGGGGCAACATGTTTAAAACCACTGTGATATTGTTGAGCAAATAAGAAACATACCCCAATATCATCAAGCGCTTGACGAGCTTGTTCTGGTGTAACGTTGACATTCACACCGAGTGCTGTTAATACATCACTGGCACCGGATTTGCTTGATACGCTTCGGTTACCGTGTTTTGCTACTTTGGCACCCATAGAGGCTGCAACAATCGCACTCGCCGTAGAGATATTAATCGTGTTTTGACCATCACCGCCAGTACCCACGATATCCGCAAAAGGGTAGTCAGGGCGAGGGAATGATTTGGCATTTTGCAAAGACGCAGATACCGCACCACTTAATTCATCAATAGTGGCACCACGTACTTTTAACGCAATCAGCATGGCAGCGATTTGTTCATTATTGAGTTCGCCTTGCATAATGGCATTAAAAATGACCGCACTTTCTTCTTTGTTAAGTGTTTTTCCGTTGTAAAGTTGTTCTAATAATTGAGCCGTTTGCATAATCTCGTCCCTTATACGTAAATATCGTAATCTAAATCGCGTGCTTCATCACCAGTCATGCCACGGAAGCCCCAGCAGTGCGCAGGTTGTTCTTTAATCGTAATTTCAACGTTGTGAGATTTAATCCCAATTTTGTATTCCAGTTCGCTGAAGAGCATTTTGATTAAACGTTTTTTTGTACCTTCCATACGACCTTGCATGAGGTTAATCTCAATAACGGTGTAATCATCGTTACGATCGATAGGATAAAGAAAATCCTCTTTATCTAAACATAAAAAACGAATGGCATGTTTTCCGCGAGGAATGTCTAAACCAAGGTTTAAACAGTTATAAATTACTTCAGCAATATCTTGACGACGAGGTGCAAGCACTTCTTTTAATCCATATACGGTAATCATTTTTCTTCCTTAATCTCTGTTTAATAACCATTCCACAGATTGTTGTAATAATTTCGAACCTTGCACAGTAAGAATGCTTTCTGGGTGGAATTGGAAAGCACAGATTGGCAAGGTTTTATGACGAATAGCCATCACGATACCATTGTAATCGGCATTGACAATAAATTCGTCAGGTAGATTTTTACCCATTAAAGAGTGATAACGTGCCACTGGCATTGGGTTGGCAATGTCTTTAAACATGGCTTGGTTATCGTGTTGAATGCGCGATACTTTACCATGTAATACTTCGCCTGCATGTACAACCTCCCCGCCAAAGGCTTGAATAAGTGCTTGATGGCCTAAGCAAATACCAATAATTGGTACATCATTTTTTAAACGTTCAATGAGTGGGAGTAAGATCCCCGCTTCAGCCGGAGTACCTGGTCCTGGAGAGAGCGCAAGAATTGTATCGGGTGTATTTAATGCCTCTTGCACCACTTGTTCTAAATTGGTGTCGTTACGATAAATTTTTACGTGATGCCCAAGCACACGGAATTGATCCACTAAGTTATAAGTGAATGAATCGAAATTATCTAAAAAGAGAATATTAGCCATAATTTATCGTCCTTATTTTGCTTGGGTATTGATTTGTTTGATTGCTTTAAGCACTGCAGCCGCTTTATGGCGAGTCTCATCCGCTTCCATTTGAGGATCAGAATCCAATACTTCGCCACAACCGGCTTGAATATGGGCAATGCCATTTTGTACAAAAGCAGAACGAATCACGATACAGGTATCAAAACGGCCGTCAGAGGTGAGATAACCGACCGCACCACCGTAGCTGTGACGTTTTTGCTGTTCAAATTGATAGATTAATTGCATGGCTTTAATTTTAGGCGCACCAGTTAACGTCCCCATATTCATACAAGCTTGATAAGCGTGTAAGGCATCAAGTTCAGGACGAAGTTTACCGACCACGCGAGAAACCAAATGCATGATGTGCGAATAGCGATCTACTTGCATTAATTCAGCGACTTTACGTGTACCGCTTTGGCATACGCGAGCAATGTCATTACGCGCTAAATCCACCAACATTAAATGTTCGGCTTGCTCTTTATGATCAAGGCGTAATTCTAATTCCAAACGTGCATCTAATTCTGGATCAATATTACCATGTGCATCAAAACCACGCGGGCGAGAACCTGCAATTGGATAAATTTCTAATTGGCGATTGTCTGGCGCATATTTCAACGCACTTTCAGGTGATGCGCCAAATAAAATGAAATCCTCATCGTTCATATAGAACATATAAGGACTTGGATTGTTAAGCTTTAATTGTGCGTAGCTCGCAAGGGTATTCGGACAAGCTAATGAAAAACGGCGGGATGGCACGATTTGGAAAACATCACCAATATTAATATGATGTTTTAACGCTTTAACGATACCTGTAAATTCAGGATCTTCAAAGTTGGTGCTGACCTCATCACTTGCTGCTTTAATGGAAAGTACGCCATCAATATTTTTTAATTTTTGTGCAATAGAAAGTGCTGTTTTCGCGACTTCCACTTGTTCTTCTTGACTAAAACAGAAGCTTTTTAAGGTAGCTTGTTGGCTTTGATGATCGATGGTAATTAAGTTTTCTGCGAGATAGAAACTGTAATCAGGGCAGTGAATACCATCATCTTTTAATTCAACACCTTGCATTGGAATAAAATTTGCCACCAAGTCATAAGCAAATAAACCACCCAAAAAGACTGGCGTACTGCTATGTTGATAATGGTTAGAAATGACACGAAGTCCATCAAAAATGGTTGCAGCTTGTAATTTACTGTCTTCATCTAATTGATTATCGAGCGGTGCAAATTGCACAGAAAATTCATCATCAAAATTGACCGCACTTACAGTACCGAGTTGGCTTAATACGGGATGAATTTCTTTTAACACTTGTTTACCGTTCGCATTTAACGCTCTAAATGTCACTTGATTGCCTAAACAAGTAATTTTAACGGCAGCATTAATTAGAATAAGGCTCTGTAAGCTATTTTTACTACCAATTTCGGCAGAGTCGAGAAGAAGAGAATTTGAGTTCTGTTGGCATAATGTATTAAAAATTGCGGTGGTGTCGGCATGATAGGGAACCGGTTGAGAGGTCACCGCAATAAATGGGGTATTTTTCATAATGAATCCTTTATTCTGAACTTTTGCACTATTAAACTAGTACACGATACATAAGTCAAGAAAATAATCAAAAAATTGGCGTAATTTTACAATATTTTTTTAATTTTTAACCAACAAGATTAGAAATAGAGATTTTCTGTCAGAAAAAAAGCCATTTCGAGGCATATCTCAAAATGGCTTAATAGAGGGAATAGATTCAGAGATTAGAGAGAAGCAACAATCTCATCAATTTTATTTCTTGCTGAACGCTGTGCTTTTTCAATCGCTTCAGCACCTAATCCGATACCTTTTGCATAAGCAAACTGAACATCGGTAATGCCAACAAAACCTAAAATCGCTTTTAAGTAATTCGTCACATTGTTGTTTTCATCATACATGCCACCAAAGCTCGCTAATACAATCGCTTTTTTGCCTTGAAGTAAACCTTCAGGGCCATTTGCGGTGTATTGGAAAGTTACACGAGGGCGAGCGATAAAATCAAAATAAGATTTAAGTTGTGTTGGGATGCTTAAGTTATACATAGGCGCCCCAATGACGATAATATCTGCTGCTTTTAATTCAGCCACTAATTCATCAGATAAGGCTAAAAGAGCATTTTCTTCCGCTGTTTTAGGTTTACCACGTACTGCAGTTGCCGCTGTTGCATCAAAATGGGGAAGGGGGTGCGCCGCTAAATCACGTACTATAATATTGTGGCCTTTTAATTTTTCAATGGTGTAGTCGGCTAATTTATTACTTTGAGAGTGATCTGCAAGGATGCTTGATTTCAATACTAATACGTTCATAGAGTTTCCTTTAATTGGTGTTTATCAAAAGTGCGGTCATTTTATCGGAAATTTTGAATAGATAAAGTAGCTATCAGGAAAATCATTGTTTACTCATTGGAAAGAATTCAGCGAGATATTAACAAGTGTGGTGGAAAGTGCTAAAATTCTCCGCCGCACTTGGTTTGCTCGATAGTGGGAGTGAATGAAAGTGCGGTTTGTTTTTAATCATTATTTGCATGTTGCCTTTCGTATGGGCGACCACTGTATAAGGAAAAATTATGCCTATTATTACTTTACCGGACGGTTCTAAACGTGAATTTGATCGTCCAGTTTCTGTGTTAGAAGTGGCTCAAGATATCGGAGCCGGTCTTGCCAAAGCAACCATCGCTGGCCGTGTAAACGGTGAACGTCGTGATGCCTGTGACATCATCAATGAAGATGCCAACCTTGAAATTATTACGGCAAAAGATGAAGACGGTTTAGAAATTATTCGTCACTCTTGCGCACACTTGCTCGGTCACGCAATCAAACAATTATTCCCAGATGTCAAAATGGCAATCGGTCCAACGATTGAAAATGGCTTCTATTATGACGTGGATTTAGACCGTTCTTTAACGCAAGAAGACATTGATGCGATTGAAAAACGTATGCTTGAATTGGCGAAAACCAATTATGACGTCATCAAAACTCCGGTAAGCTGGCAAGAAGCAAGAGATACTTTTGAAAAACGCGGTGAGCCGTACAAAATGGCTATCTTAGATGAAAATATCGAACGTACCGCAACGCCTGCGCTTTATCATCACGAAGAATACATTGATATGTGTCGTGGACCACATGTGCCAAATATGCGTTTCTGCCACAACTTTAAATTAATGAAAGTTGCAGGTGCTTACTGGCGTGGTGATAGCAAAAATAAAATGTTACAACGTATCTATGGTACGGCGTGGGCTGATAAAAAACAATTAGCGGAATACTTAACTCGCTTAGAAGAAGCGGCAAAACGTGACCACCGTAAAATCGGTAAAGCGTTAGATTTATATCATATGCAAGAAGAAGCACCGGGTATGGTGTTCTGGCATAACGATGGTTGGACAATTTTCCGTGAATTGGAAACCTTCGTACGTACTAAATTAAAAGAATACGATTATCAAGAAGTGAAAGGTCCGTTCATGATGGACCGTGTGTTATGGGAAAAAACAGGTCACTGGCAAAACTACGGCGATTTGATGTTTACTACACAATCAGAAAACCGTGAATATGCGATTAAACCAATGAACTGCCCAGGACACGTTCAAATCTTTAACCAAGGTTTAAAATCTTACCGTGATTTACCAATCCGCATGGCGGAATTTGGTTCTTGTCACCGTAATGAACCATCTGGTTCTTTACACGGTTTAATGCGTGTACGTGGTTTCACTCAAGATGATGCACACATTTTCTGTACTGAAGACCAAATTGAAAGCGAAGTAACCAGTTGTATCAAAATGGTTTACGACATTTACAGCACTTTCGGTTTCCAAAATATTCAGGTGAAATTATCTACTCGTCCTGAAAAACGTATCGGAGCAGATGATATGTGGGATCGCGCAGAAGCAGGTCTTGCAGCAGCATTAGCGCATAACGGTCTTGAATATGAAATTCAAGAAGGTGAAGGGGCATTCTACGGCCCGAAAATTGAGTTTGCATTACGTGACTGCTTAGATCGTGAATGGCAATGCGGTACCATCCAATTAGACTTTGCTTTACCGGGCCGTTTAAACGCATCTTATGTCGCAGAAGACAATGATCGTCGTACTCCAGTTATGATTCACCGTGCGATTTTAGGTTCGATTGAACGTTTCATTGGTATCATTACTGAAGAGTATGCCGGTTTCTTCCCTGCATGGTTAGCACCAGTTCAAGCGGTTGTGATGAATATTACAGACAGCCAAGCTGATTACGTGCAAAAAGTCGTGAAACAACTTTCTGATGCTGGATTACGCGTTAAAGCAGATTTACGTAATGAGAAAGTTGGCTTCAAGATCCGCGAACACACCTTACGTCGCGTGCCTTATATGCTCGTTTGCGGTGATAAAGAAATCGCAGAAGGCAAAGTGGCTGTACGTACCCGTAAAGGTGCAGATTTAGGTACTTTCACTATTGAAGAATTTGCTGAAATCTTAAAATCTCAAGTAAGACAACGTGAGTTGAAATTGTTGGGTGAAGAGTAATTGACTCTTTAAAATCTTAATTAAAAATGACCGCACTTTGATGTGCGGTTTTTTTATATTCACGGTATAAAAATAAACTCAAGTATCTCTTTCTTCTATATAATAGCCTTATCACAAGGAGGCGAATATGACAGCTCAAATTCAACAATTAACACCAGAATTAACTTTAGAACGTATCAATGAAATCCCTGTTTTAACCTTAAATCACCCTGTAGGATTGGCTCGAATTGCATTACAAGGGGCACAGCTATTAAATTGGAAACCTAAGGGGGCAGAGCAGGACGTCTTTTGGTTAAGTGAGATTGAACCTTTCACACGAGGTGTTGCAATTCGTGGTGGTGTACCGCTTTGTTACCCTTGGTTTGGTAGCGTAAAACAACCTTCACACGGTACAGCACGTTTACGTTTGTGGCAATTAAGTGACTATGATCTGCAAGCGAATAAAGTGCGGTTAGAATTTTCGCTCTTTTCTGAATATGGTGTGATTGAAGCCAAAATGAAAATGGAATTTACCGATAAATGCACAATGACTTTAACACATTTGAGACAAGAACCTGCTCAAGCGGCATTACACAGTTATTTTAATATTGGTGATATTTCACAAATTGAAGTCCAAAATTTACCAAGTCGTTGTTATGACTCATTACAAGGTAAACATGCAGACGTTCCTTCAACACGCAGAATAGAACAAGGCGTCGATTGTATTTATGCGTTAGAGGAAGATAAAACATTCTTGGTGGATAAAGCATTTAATCGACGTATTCAAATTACCCATCATCACGCAGATTCAATTGTGCTATGGAATCCTTGGGAAAAAACACCAAGTGCAATGAAAGCAGATGGATATAGAAATATGGTGTGTATTGAAACTGCAAGATTAGAGAAATTACTTCAATTTGGTGAAAGTATTTCGGCTGAAATAACGGCTTTACCTGCTGATATTTAAAGGAATAGAAATCCTTGTTGCATAAACGTGGCAAATACTATAAAATTTTGCCCGTTTTTTGTTTGTTTTTATAGCAAATGATTGAAGAAATCTTCTGTTTTAAATGCAGTGGGTTTTATCTTAAATAAATAGAAGGAATAACATTATCAAAACCGTAAAAAAAGCTCCGGCAGCTAACCGCCCGAATCGCATTAACGATGAAATTCGAGTAAAAGAAGTTCGTTTGATTGACCAAGATGGTGAACAAGCGGGGATTGTATCAATTCAACAAGCCTTAGATATGGCAGAACAAGCAGCGCTTGATTTAGTTGAGATCAGTCCGAATGCCGAACCACCGGTTTGTCGTATTATGAACTACGGCAAGTTCCTCTATGAAAAGAGTAAAACTGCAAAAGAGCAGAAGAAAAAACAAAAAGTCGTACAAGTGAAGGAAATTAAATTTCGTCCAGGTACTGACGAAGGTGACTACCAAGTTAAATTACGTAGCTTAATTCGTTTCTTAGAAGATGGCGATAAAGCGAAAATTACTGTACGTTTCCGTGGTCGTGAAATGGCTCACCAAGATATCGGTTTAGACGTATTAGAACGTGTTAAAAACGATTTGGCTGACATTTCTGTGGTGGAATCTGCACCGGGTAAATTAGAAGGTCGCCAAGCAGTAATGGTGTTAGCACCTAAGAAAAAATAATTTTTTATTTAGATCTAATCTAGATAATCGAATTTTCACTTCGGTGAGAATACAACTGCATATTGGGCAAACTACGCAGCCTAATTGCTTTTGGAGAAGGGCAATTCAATTTGCCATATTGGAATAATTAGTGCCTACAAGTAATCTTCGGATTCGCCTAATTATGTGTTTAACTTAAAATGCGGAGTTATTTTAACAATGCCTAAAATTAAAACAGTACGTGGTGCTGCTAAGCGTTTCAAAAAAACAGCTTCTGGCGGTTTCAAACGTAAACAATCTCACTTACGTCATATTTTGACTAAAAAGACAACTAAACGTAAACGTCATTTACGTCATAAATCAATGGTTGCGAAAGCAGACCAAGTTTTAGTAGTAGCTTGCTTACCATACGCATAAGCCGTTATTTAAGCAAAACGTACGATTAGTTAAATTAGTTAAAAATATTACATAGGAGATTAAATAATGGCTCGTGTAAAACGTGGTGTTATTGCAAGAGCACGCCATAAGAAAGTTCTTAAGGCTGCTAAAGGTTATTATGGTGCACGTTCACGCGTGTATCGCGTTGCTTTCCAAGCGGTGATCAAAGCTGGTCAATACGCATATCGTGACCGTCGTCAACGTAAACGTCAATTCCGTCAATTATGGATTGCACGTATCAACGCTGCGGCTCGTCAAAATGGTTTATCTTACAGCAAATTCATCAACGGCTTGAAAAAAGCGTCTGTTGAAATCGACCGTAAGATCCTTGCTGATATCGCTGTATTCGACAAAGTGGCGTTCGCTGCATTAGTTGAAAAAGCAAAATCTGCACTTTAATTTTTTAAAGTTTAGATTCAAAAATTAGGACGCTGAAAAGCGTCCTTTTTTATTACCTCCAAAAAAGAAAAAACCGCTACTCAAAACTTGAATAGCGGGGAGGTCTTAATTATAAGAAACTTCAAAAAGATAACTGCAATATGCAGTGCACTAGCAATGTATCAGACTGTGTGTTTTTGAAATAGTTCGATATTTTTGAAAAAATATTTAAAAATATCAAAATTAAACCAAAATGAACGAATTTAGCCCTTTATAAAGGCAATAATTTGCTCTTCAATCCCTTTTTCATCTAATTTAATTTCAGCAAGCGCTTCTTGTTGTGTACCTTGCGGAATAAAGATATCAGGTAAACCTAGTTGTAAAAGTGCGGTTGTTTTTCCATGAGAATTTAGCACTTCTGAAACAGCAGAACCTGCACCACCTTGAATTGCATTTTCTTCTAATGTCACAATGACATCATGGGTATTTGCCACTTCTAGAATACGAGCTTCATCAATTGGTTTCACAAAGCGCATATCGACAACAGTCGCATTGAGTTTTTCTGCCACAGATAAAGCAGCTGGTAAGAGTGTACCAAAATTCAGAATCGCGATTTTTTCACCTTGACGAACCATTTTTGAACGACCAATTTCTAATTCAGCAAGTGGAGTTAATTCTACGCCGATTGCATTTCCACGCGGATAACGTACCGCAGCAGGTTTACCACATTTATAACCGGTATAAAGCATTTGGCGGCATTCATTTTCATCACTTGGGGTCATAATGATCATATTCGGAATACAGCGCATAAAGCTTAAATCAAAAGCACCTTGGTGAGTTTGACCATCAGCACCTACGATACCAGCACGATCGATGGCAAAGAGAACAGGTAAGTTTTGAATGGCGACATCATGAATAAGCTGATCATAAGCACGTTGTAAGAAGGTAGAATAAATGGCTACAACAGGTTTATAACCACCAATTGCAAGGCCCGCAGCGAAAGTGACAGCATGTTGTTCAGCGATGGCAACATCAAAATATTGTTGCGGGAATCGTTCTGAAAATTCTACCATGCCAGAACCTTCACGCATTGCAGGTGTAATACCGACTAATTTATCGTCTTGTTCCGCCATTTCACATAACCAATCACCAAAGATTTTTGAATAGGTCGGTTTAGCATTTGATTTAGGAAGTTGGCCGCTTGTTGGGTCAAATTTTGGTACGCCATGGAAACCAATCGGGTCTTTTTCTGCAGGCTCGTAACCTTTTCCTTTTTTAGTTTTGATGTGTAAGAATTGCGGCCCTTTGAGATCGCGCATATTGCTTAAGGTGGCAATTAATTCATCAATATTATGCCCATCAATTGGTCCAATATAGTTAAAACCGAGCTCTTCAAAAAGCGTACTTTCTGGCGAGAACATCACACCTTTCATGTGCTCTTCAGTTTTCTTCATAAAGTTTTTAACAGTTGGCACTTTATCTAAAATTTTCTTACTGCCATCACGAACGGTTGAATATAATGAACCAGAGAAAATACGGGCGAGGTGATTATTTAATGCGCCGACATTTTCAGAAATAGACATTTCATTGTCATTTAAAATGACCAACATGTCAGTATGTAAAGAACCTGCATGGTTTAAGGCTTCAAATGCCATCCCCGCAGTGATTGCACCATCACCAATTACACAAACGGTTTTGCGACCCGCATTTTCACGTTCTGCCGCAACAGCAATACCTAGTCCTGCACTGATAGAAGTAGAAGAGTGACCCACACTTAATACATCAAACTCACTTTCTTCACGCCAAGGGAAAGGATGAATACCGCCTTTTTGGCGAATGGTGGACATTTGATCACGACGCCCCGTCAAAATTTTGTGTGGGTAAGCTTGATGGCCCACATCCCAAATTAATTGATCAAAAGGGGTTTTGTAAATGTAGTGTAGTGCAACAGTCAATTCAACGGTACCAAGGCCTGATGCTAAATGGCCGCTGGTTTGACTAACGGATTCCAACAGATAACTCCGTAACTCCTGACAAAGTTGCGGAAGCTGATCTTTGTTCAAAAGACGCAAATCTTCCGGCGAATTAATTAAGGATAAAAGAGGGTAGTTGTTCATATATTCGTTAGTCCTAAAATGTGAAAAAAGTGACCGCACTTTGAAAAATCAAAGTCAGTGCTGTCACCATTAACTTTTACGATTGACAATAAATTCGGCTAATGCACGCAATGCAGTGGTATCAAAAGGCAAATTGTTTAATTCATGTAAGGCGGTTTGATAGAGTTCTTGGGCTTTTTGTTTCGCGCCCTCTAATCCTAACAGCTTTGGATAAGTGCTTTTATCTAAATCTAAATCAGATCCCACCGGTTTACCGATTTCGGCACTGTCACCTTCAATATCTAAAATGTCATCTTGTACTTGGAAAGCTAAACCAATAGCTTGTGAATAACGTTCTAGTTGTTGCTCTAATTCTTTGTTTTCAAAGTGAGGCGAACAGATAAAACCCATTTTTAATGCGGCCGTTAGCAATGCACCAGTTTTATTACGATGAATAAGCTCTAATTCGTCTAAATTAACTTGTTTATGCTCAGAAATTAAATCTAAACTTTGCCCTAAACACATGCCTTGTACGCCAGATGCTTGAGCTAAGACTTTCACTAATTGCAACTTTTGTTCTGCAGAAAGAGAAGGGGCTTGCGTAAGAATTTCAAAGGCAAAAGCTTGTAATGCATCGCCAGCTAAAATGGCCGTGGCTTCATCAAAAGCGATATGACAAGTTGGTTGACCACGACGAAGTTCATCGTTGTCCATGGCCGGCAAATCATCATGGATTAAAGAATAAGCATGAATAGATTCAATGGCTGCCGCCGCGTAATCTAAAGCGGGCATTTCTGCGCCCAGCATTTCTCCCGTTGCATAGACAAGGAAAGGACGAACACGTTTTCCGCCTAGCAATAAACCATATTTCATGGCATCACGCAAAGGGGCATTATAAGAGTCAATTTCTTCAAATTGACTGGCTAAAAACTGATTAATGCGATCTTGAACTTGTTTGAGTTCAGTGCCGAATTGATAACTCATGGATTACTCGTCCCCTTGATAATCACTTAATGGGACGGTTTCGCTTTTTTGTAATAAAATTTGAATACGTTGTTCTGCTTGTTGCAAGCGCTCTTGACCAAGTTGAGCCAATTTAATACCGTTTTCAAATTCTTTCAGCGCATCTTCCAATGGTAATTCACCGCTTTCAAGTTTTGTCACAATTGTTTCTAATTGTGCAAGTGTTGTTTCAAAATCAGGTTCAGCATTTGCTGGTTTACGCGCCATTAAATTATCCTTTTCAGATGAATAAATTGCTCCGTATTGTACTTGATTTTTATAGGGATGTTAAAAACTTATTTCAAAGTGCGGTCAGTTTTTCGTGAGAATTTGAACTTTGTGGGATCTGGAATTTAGCGTACAATACGGCCATTTTTTATTATTCACAGATTATTATGAAATTTATCGTTAAACTTTTTCCTGAAATTATGATTAAAAGCGAAACCGTGCGTAAGCGTTTCGCAAAAATTTTGACCTCAAATATCCGCAATATTTTACAGAAATATGATGAAGAAACGGCGGTTGTTCGTCATTGGGATTACATTGAAGTGCGGTCAAAAAATGAAGCTAATCGTGAAGAGTTGATTGCACTTTTACAACGCATTCCGGGGATTCATCATTTTCTAGAAGTGGAAGAAAAACCGTTTACCGATTTACATCATATCTTTGAGTTGACTTTAGCGGATGTTGCAGCTCAACTTGAAAACAAAACCTTTTGTGTACGTGTAAAACGCAAAGGGAAACATGATTTCAGTTCCATTGAAGCTGAACGTTATATCGGTGGTGGTTTAAATCAGCATATTGAAAGCGCAAAAGTACGCTTAAAAAATCCTGATGTGACTGTTCGTATTGATATTGAAGATGACAAAATGATGCTGGTAAGAGCTCGTCATGTTGGCTTAGGCGGTTATCCAATTGGTACGCAAGAAGATGTGCTTTCATTGATTTCAGGGGGCTTTGACTCTGGCGTATCTAGTTATATGCTTATTCGCCGTGGTTCACGCGTGCATTATTGTTTCTTCAATTTAGGTGGCGCAGCCCATGAAATTGGCGTGAAACAAATGGCTTACCATATTTGGAATCGTTATAGTTCATCACATAAAGTCCGTTTTATTGCCATTCCTTTTGAAGGCGTAGTGGGCGAGATTTTGGAGAAAGTCGATAACGGCCAAATGGGCGTCGTGTTAAAACGAATGATGGTGCGAGCTGCAAGTAAAGTTGCACAACGTTTTGATATTCAAGCAATTGTTACCGGCGAAGCACTCGGACAAGTTTCGAGCCAAACTTTAACCAATTTACGTTTAATTGATGAAGCATCTGATGCGTTAGTATTACGTCCACTCATTACTCATGATAAAGAACAGATTATCGCGATGGCGAAAGAGATCGGCACAGATGATATTGCTAAATCAATGCCTGAATTCTGTGGAGTGATTTCTAAAAATCCAACGATTAAAGCGGTACGTGAAAAAATTCTTGAAGAAGAAAATCACTTTGATTTTGGCGTGTTGGAAAGTGCGGTTGAAAATGCACAATATTTAGATATTCGCCAAATTGCAGAAGAAACAGAGAAAGAAGTGGTAGAAGTGGATACCATTTCAGTGCTTGGTGAAAACGATATTATTTTAGATATTCGCAGCCCTGAAGAGACAGATGAAAATCCATTTGAATCAGACGAGCATCAAGTGATGCAATTGCCGTTTTATAAATTATCTTCACAATTCGGCTCATTAGATCAAAGTAAAAATTATGTGCTTTATTGTGAGCGAGGCGTGATGAGTAAACTGCAAGCGCTTTATTTAAAAGAAAATGGTTTCACGAATGTGAGAGTTTTCGGGAAAAAATAAGCCAAAAAATGACCGCACTTTAACGTGCGGTTTTTTTATTCGTAATCTAATTCACCCACTAATTCATCGATAGCTTTGGCAAGTAATGTTCTGTCATGACGATAGCTTATATCATCTGCATTCAAGCGTTTAGCTAAGATTTTAACGGAAGAAATGGCAGACAAATCGACCGCACTTTGTTGTTCGCGATAAGGGGTAATGGCGCCATTAATGATAGGGGCACCGACAATTTCATTAATTTTCTGAATACGATCAGTCAGTGAAAGCTGAGAGGCCGCGCCAATTTCTGTCCCTAAATTATCAATAAAAATCACTTTTGCTTTGCTATTACACAGGGCAGTCGCTAATTCAGGTAATAATAATGGTGGCATAATGCTCGTCATGAAACTTCCTGGACCAAGTAAAATGACTTCCGCTTGCTCTAATGCTTGGATGGCTTCTTGTGCGGCTTTAACCATAGGCACTAAGAAAAGTGATTGAGGTAATTCCGTTAAATTATCAATGCTCACTTCACCGACAATACTGGAGCCTGAACCTAAACTCGCCGCAAGGTGAACAGGTTCTTCTGACATGGGAATAATGTGAGATTTTACTTTGAGTAATTCACGAATTAAGTTAATGGCTTCAATAGGGCGAATATGCATATCTTCTAAGGCTTTGAGCATTAAATTGCCTAAATTATGCCCAGAAAGTTCACCTTCACCAGTAAAGCGGTATTCAAATAATGCAGATGCCGTGCTTGGCTCAATGATGATTTGGTTTAAACAATTACGTAGATCGCCCCATGCGATACCACCTTGTTCTTGGCGAATACGACCCGTTGAACCGCCGTTATCTGTGGTGGTAACAATACCGGTTAAACGCTCTTTCATAAAACTAAGCGCCGATAATACACGCCCTAATCCATGACCACCACCAATGGCAACAATATGTTTGATTTCGTCTAAATGTTCATGACGGCTGTGACGAGATAAATCGGACATTTTTCTTCCTTTTTTACCTATAAATAATTATAAAAAATAATGTTATATATTTTTTTATATAAGTTAATGCTGTTATTTTTATTAATATAGTCGGGTTATTCTACCAAATTATTGCTATTAACCGCTTGCTTTTATTACAATACCAACACAATTTATTTTTAACGCATAACTCCGAGCTTGTTTAGCCTAAGTTTCACAAGAAATACGGCGGCAAGCCAATAACGCGGTATGTTATTCAGGGATACGCTGGAAACGGTTTATCCTCTCCATATTTAGAAAGGTGTAAAATGCAATCCATTCCTATTAAAAACGTGGGAGAGTCTCGCTTGGTCGATCCTTTCCAACGTCAATATTACTATCTACGACTGTCGATTACCGACCAGTGTAATTTTCGTTGTACTTATTGTTTGCCGGATGGCTATCAACCCGAAGCTAACAAGCCAAGTTTCTTAACTTTAAAAGAAATTACCCATCTTGCTCAAGCATTTGCTGAAATGGGCACTGAAAAAATCCGTTTAACGGGTGGCGAACCGACTTTACGCAAAGATTTTATTTCTATTGTAGAAAGCATCGCTAACATTGATGGCATTCGTCAATTGGCTGTTACGACTAACGGCTATCGTATGGCAAAAGATGTTGCTGATTGGAAAAAAGCGGGGATTACCTCTGTTAATGTGAGTGTGGATAGTCTTGATCCAAAAATGTTCCACCAAATTACGGGTATCAATAAATTTGATGACGTGATGCGTGGTATCGATCGTGCATTTGAAGTGGGCTACAACAAAGTTAAAGTTAATTCAGTTTTGATGAAAAATTTGAATGACAAAGAGTTTGAGCAATTCCTTGTTTGGGTGAAAGATCGCCCAATTCAAATGCGCTTTATCGAACTCATGCAAACGGGCGAAATGGATAGTTTCTTTGATAAATTCCATCTTTCAGGACAAGTATTAGCGGATAAATTGCTGCAAAACGGTTGGCAATTACAACACAAATCCCATACTGATGGTCCTGCTAAAGTATTCACACATCCTGATTATGCAGGCGAAATTGGCTTAATTATGCCTTATGAGAAGAATTTCTGTGCAAGCTGTAATCGTCTCAGAGTATCAGCGAAGGGCAAACTTCATCTCTGTCTATTCGGTGAAGAAGGCATTGAATTACGTGATTTATTGCAATCCCATGAACAGCAAGATATTTTGCAAGCACGTATTTTTTCTGCATTGCAAGGCAAACGTGAACATCATTATTTGCATATCGGTGATAGTGGCGTAAGAAATCATTTAGCTTCTATCGGTGGCTAAAAGAAAATAGGTGACTTTTACTGTTCACTTATTTTGCTTTCGTCACACATGTAAAACATTCAATATTTTAACCGCACTTTATTTTATTATGACTACATTTACGCATATCAATTCTCAAGGCGAAGCCAATATGGTGGATGTTTCTGCAAAAGCAGAGACCGTTCGTGAAGCTCGTGCTGAAGCTATTGTAACCATGTCAAAAGAAACCCTTGCTATGATCGTGGAAGGCAAACACCACAAAGGCGATGTATTTGCTACAGCACGTATTGCAGGTATTCAAGCAGCAAAACGTACTTGGGAACTTATCCCACTTTGCCATCCATTGTTACTTTCTAAAGTGGAAGTGAATTTAGAACCGTTACTTGAAACCAATCAAGTTCGTATTCAATCTCTTTGTAAATTAACCGGAAAAACCGGCGTAGAAATGGAAGCATTAACGGCAGCAAGCGTAGCAGCCTTAACCATTTACGATATGTGTAAAGCCGTACAAAAAGACATAGTGATTGAACATATTCGCCTGTTAGAAAAGAGCGGTGGAAAATCAGGCCATTTTATTGCGGAGGAAAAATAAGATGTTAAATGTTTTATTTTTTGCTCAAACTCGTGAATTAATTGGCGTCGATTCTATTCAGCTTGAAGGCGATTTTGCGACAGCAGAAGCGGTGCGTGAGCATCTCGCTCAAAAAGGTGATAGATGGGCGTTAGCGTTAGAAAAAGGGAAACTTTTAGTCGCTATCAATCAAACTTTGATGCCATTAGAAAGTGCGGTCAAAAATGGCGATGAAATTGCATTTTTCCCACCTGTAACAGGGGGCTAAATGACGGATATTCAAATTTCAGTACAAGAACAACCTTTTGATCAAAATGCCGTTTACCAATGGCTTTCTGAGCAACATTCGGTTGGCGCAACGGTTATTTTTGTGGGTAAAGTACGCGACCTTAATTTAGGCGATGAAGTGTCCAGCTTATACTTAGAACATTATCCTGCTATGACAGAAAAAGCCTTGCGTGAAATTGTAGAACAAGCAAAAGCCCGTTGGGATATCCAGCGAGTGTCGGTAATTCATCGTGTGGGACTTTTACATACTGGCGATGAAATTGTTTTAGTCGGCATCAGCTCTGCTCACCGAGGTGATGCTTACCACGCCAATGAATTTATTATGGACTTCTTAAAATCCAAAGCCCCGTTCTGGAAAAAAGAACAAACCAATCAAGGCGAACGTTGGATTGAAGCAAGAGAAAGCGATAAAGAAGCGTTAAATAAGTGGTAATTCAATATAAAAAATATGGTCATTTTATGGCCATTTTTACTTTTATTAGCAGAATAATTATACATATACTTTAAGTTGTTAATTTATCTTTAATTTATCTTTAATTTATCTTTACATTACATTTAACTTCTCCATAAAAAAAACTATTCTTTGTCAGCTTTTGTAAAATCTTGTAAATTATCTGTTAATTGCTGAGTTTCGTATTATACTTATTCGGAATCAAGATTTTGTTTGTCTTGGCTACTTATTTTTAGATTATAGGAAACTTTAATATGAATCATGTTTTTAAAATTATTTGGAATACAGTAAATCAATGCTGGATTGCTGTTTCAGAACTAAGCAAATCTGTGGGTAAATCATCTCAAACCGATAAACGTAAAGCATTAAATGTAATTATTGGCGCTGCAGTTTTAGCTGGTGCAACTACAAGCGCGATGGCTGAAACCAATGTTGTTGTCAATGATAAAGGTACTGTTATTGGCGGAACTGGTGCAGTAGCTGATCGAACTAACGCAGTTGTTTTAGGTAATAGTGCTAATTCTAATACGGCAGACTCTATTGCTATTGGTACAGGAGCTAAAGTAGAGGGAAATGCTGATTACAACCAATACAATATTGCAATTGGTAATAAAGCTCGATCAACCAATAGAGAAACAGTTGCCATTGGTAACAATGCAGATGGTTGGGGAACTGGTGGTGTTGCAATTGGTGGTGGTAGTAATGCATCCGGACGTGGTACGGCAATTGGTTATGGGGCAAAAGCTAGCGGCGTAGAAGGTTTAGCAACCGCTATCGGTAATGAATCAAATGCAAGTGGTCGTGGAGCGATCGCTATGGGTAATGGTGCAAAATCATCAGCGAGTGATACTATTGCTTTAGGTTTTGCGACTAATGCAAATGCAACTAATGCAGTTACTATCGGTGTGCGTTCATTTGCAACAGGTCAATCAGCCTCTGCTTATGGTTCGAATTCCAAAGCATCAGGAGATTATTCGACAGCAATAGGTGTTGTAGCAAATACAACAGGTGGTTCGAGTACAGCGGTAGGTTATAGTGCAAAAGCTGAAGGTCATAGATCTACTGCTTTAGGTACTAACTCTTGGTCAAAAGGTCATGGTTCGGCGGCTTTAGGACATCAGGCAAGAGCTATAGGAAGTACCTCTTTAGCTTTAGGTCAGGATGTTAATGCAACTGGAATCTACTCCATAGCTATTGGTTCTAATGCAAACTCAGATAAATCTGGCTCTGTAGCAATCGGAGTTAATTCAAAATCGTCTGCAGAAGATGCTATAGCTCTTGGAGGTGGGGCTAATGCTTCAGGTAGAAGTTCTGTTGCGATTGGTGAACGAACCAAAGCTGAAGGTTATGATTCCGTTGCGATGGGTACAAATTCTAAGGCGAGTGAAACTAACTCTGCAGCAATTTTAGGAAATGCGACTGGTATCAGCAGTATTGCTATTGGTGGTAATGCGACTGCCGCAAATTCTGTTGCGTTAGGTTCTGATTCCACTAATACTCATGAAGATTCAGTTGCTCTAGGCTCAAGTTCTGCAGGGGCAAAAAATGTATTTGATGATACTGCAACAAAATTACAATCTTTTAATGATGATGCAAGTTCAAAAACAATTAATTATAACGGCACCTCTTCATATAAAACGATAATTGATTTTGATTTTGGTGATTCTTTCACTAAAGAATCAACCGGTGCAGTTTCTGTCGGTGATGGCTCTCTTGTTCGCCAAATCCAAAATGTGGGTGCAGGCCGAATTACTGCTGAATCAAACGATGCAGTAAATGGTAGCCAATTATACCAAGCTTATTACAATGCAGGCTTTAACATTAAAAATAATGGTAAAGAAACATCACGTATTAATACCCATGGCAAAGTGAATTTTGTGGATGGTGAAAATACAAAAGTCGTTGTTGAAGATGGCGATAATGCTGCAAAAATTAAAGTGAATGCAAAAGACACTTCAGCATCAGTTGAAGCAGGCTCAGATGCAATTACTGTAACAGTGGGCGAACCAACCAAAGTTACTGGAAAAGACGGTGTAACTGTAACTACAGTAACCAACTATAAAGTGGATCTTTCACAAAAAACTAAAGATGAAATTAAAAATGCGGCGGGTCGTGGATTTAACGTGACTGCAAGTGCATCTGAAGGTACTGTTGTAAATGAAGTGACAGAAGAAACGGTTCAATCTACTGCAACAAAAATGGATAAGTTAACACTTGATGCGGGTAAAAATATTAAATTAACTCACAAAAAAGGCAAAGTGTTAAGTGTGGCAGTATCTGACACACCGACATTCAAAAATGTGACAACAACGGGTGATCTTAACGTTGGCGGTACAGTCCATGCACACGGTGGCTTAGATGTTCATAATAATCGTATTGTGAATGTGGCTGATCCTAAAGACCCAACTGATGCAGTAAATAAACGTTATGTTGATAATGCAGTGAAAAACATTAATAACAACATCAATCGTTTAGACAACAAAATTGATCACGTTGATCGTCGTTTACGTGCAGGTATCGCAGGTGCGACAGCGATTTCTTTCTTACAACGTCCAAATGAAGCAGGTAAAAGCTTAGTTTCTGTTGGTGTTGGCGGTTATCGCAATGAAAATGCATTAGCGGTTGGTTATGGTCGAAATTCTGATAACAACAAAATTTCGATTAAAGTTGGTGCAAGTATCAATACCCGCAGTGATGTAAACTGGGGCGGAAGCATCGGGTACCAATGGTAATTGTTTGATAAAAAGGCAGAGTAAAATCTGCCTTTTCTTTTGATATGTAAAGATGAAAAAAAGTGCGGTCAGATTTAACCGCACTTTTTGTTTTTATAGATTAAAGCACTTTAACGATGCTTTCGCATAAATAACGAATATTATCTTCAGTGATACCAGCAACATTGATACGACCAGAACGAACAGCATAAATCGCAAATTCTTCTTTTAAGCGATCAACTTGTTCAGGTGATAAGCCGCTGAAAGAGAACATACCGTTTTGTTCCATGATAAAGCTGAAGTCTTGTTCTGCTCCGTATTCTTTTAATAACTGAACGAATAAATGACGCATTTTTTTGATACGTTCACGCATTTCAGTTAATTCATTTTCCCATTCTTGACGAAGTTGTGGATCATTTAACACCGTTGCTACAGTTGCACCACCGTGAGATGCTGGGTTAGAGTAGAGGGTACGAATAATTGATTTCACCTGTGTTAAAGCGGTTGAAGCAATTTCTGCATTTTCAGCCATAAGGGTAAAGGCACCTACACGCTCATTGTATAAACCAAAGTTTTTAGAGAATGAACTCGCCACTAATAATTCTTTATGATTAGCTGCAAATGCACGTAACCCGTAAGCATCTTGGTCTAAGCCATTGGCTAAACCTTGATAAGCAAAGTCAAAGAGTGGTAACCAGCCATTTTTTGCTGAAAGTGCGGCTAATTCTTGCCATTGTTCAGGGGTTGGGTCAATACCGGTTGGGTTGTGGCAGCAACCGTGTAACAGCACGACATCGCCTTCATTTGCTTGACTTAAATCTTCAAGTAAATGTTCCCAGTCAAGGGCTTTGCGTTCAGCATCATAATAACGATATTCACGAATTGTCATGCCTACCGCATTGAAAATGGCATTGTGGTTTGGCCATGTTGGCGTACTAATCCATACATTTTGTGCTTTGGTTTGACGTTTAATGAATTCTGCAGCAATGCGTAATGCACCTGTGCCCCCTAAACTTTGTGCAGTTCTTGCACGGTTTGCTTTAATGACTTCTGAATCTTTACCGAAAAGGAGTTCTTTTGTACGTTCGTTATAATCGGCAATACCATCGATAGTCAGATAGTTTTTCGTTTTTTCGTTATCAAATAAGCGTTTTTCAGCTTCTTTTACTGCACGCATAATTGGCGTTGTACCTTGTGCATCTTTATAAACGCCAATACCTAAATTGATTTTATTTTCACGGGTTTCAGATTTGAATGCTTCGCCTAAGCCTAAGATAGGATCGGCCGGAGCCGCTTTGATATGTTCAAACATAGCTTTTCCTTATGTATGTGTTGTGAGATGAGTAATTTTATACTTCAGTCAATGGATTTTATCAAGAAGAACCTAATAAAAATCAACCGCACTTTGATGTTTTTAGATATTCATCAAAAAGTGCGGTTATTTTTTCAATTATTTTAATTTCTCAATCGCCCAATTTAAACCGGATTGATAGTCTTCAGGGAGTTCGTGACGAAGTTTTTCAAGCTGTTGAATAATGATCGTTTTGTCTGGATGCGTAATATTGATATGACCTAATTTTCTACCTGGACGAACTTCCTTACCATACCAATGTAACTGAGAGAAAGGCGTGTTCAACCATTGTGGATTATGTTTTGTACCAATCAAGTTGACCATGACACTTGGTGCAATGGGCTGTAATGACGGTGTAGGTAAATCTAATAAAGCACGTAGATGTAATTCAAATTGACTGATAGCACAACCTAATTGTGTCCAATGTCCACTGTTATGCACACGAGGGGCGAGCTCATTAATTAATAATTTATCGCCCACCACAAAGCATTCCATTGCCATCACACCCACATATTCAAGCTTATCCATAATTTTTCCGAGCATAGATTCTGCCTGAGTTTGTTGGCTTTTTTGTTGAGGGAATAAAATATCTGTCACACTGTAACGTAAAATGCCATTTTGCTGCAGGTTATGTGTCACTGGATAGAAACGTTTTTCACCATTTTTAAATCTTGCACCTACAATAGAGACTTCATAATCAAAAGGAATGAATTTTTCTGCGATAACTTCACCGAATAAATCGTCCGTAATGTCACGTTGATTACTTTCAGTAATAATCCATTGACCACGACCGTCATAACCACCGGTACGACGTTTCACCACGACTTTTTCACCCACGTTTTTAAATACTTCAGACCATTGCGTTTTATCTTTTAATAAACACCAAGGCGAGGTAGAAAGATTAAGTTCATCCAGTAAAGATTTTTGGGTAAAACGATCAGCCAATAAGCCAAAAACATTCTGATTAACGAAATTTTTATGATGACCTAATAATTCAGTTAAAGGTGTTTTTTCCCAACGTTCAATCTCTGCAGTGATGATAGCATCTTTAGGTAAATCAAATACGGGTGCATTGAACTCAAGCGGTTGAACGTGAATATCTAAAGGTGCACCAGCATAACGTAACATTCTGCCGAGTTGACCGTTACCAAGCACATAAACGGTAGGATAGAGGGTAGAGTTTTGCATAAAATTTCTCATCAAATCTAGCTAAAAAAACAACCGCACTTTAAAAAGTGCGGTCAAAATGAAAGGTGTTTTATTTACGTGGATCAGGATTATCCAATACCACATTAGTTTGATTTTCGCGGAATGCTTGTAGGCGAGCAAATAACGCATCATCCCAGCCAGCAAGAATTTGTGCGGCGAGTAATCCTGCATTCGCTGCACCAGCAGGGCCAATTGCTAAGGTACCGACAGGAATGCCTTTAGGCATTTGCACGATAGAATAGAGGCTATCAACACCGCTTAACATAGAGCTTTTAACAGGTACCCCAAGTACTGGCACAAGCGTTTTGGCCGCAATCATACCGGGTAGGTGTGCTGCACCACCTGCACCTGCAATAATCACTTTGTAACCATTTTTTTGTGCATTTTCGGCAAATTCAAACAGCTTGTCGGGGGTTCGATGTGCGGAAACGACTTCAACATGATATGCCACATTGAGTTCATCTAAAATTTGAGTAGCTTCTTGCATGGTTGCCCAATCGCTTTTTGAGCCCATAACAATAGCAATTTGTGCGGTATTTGACATATTTTAAAAAATTTATCTGATAAAAAACGATGCGTAGAATAGCATATTTGCCCGCTTTTAAGCAATCGTTTGCTATGCGGTAAGGACTGAAAATTACATTGCAAGTTTTGTCATAAAATTTTATCCTAATAGGAGTTTTTTTCTTAGAAATAGAGCAGATTATGTTAGCTAAAGCGAAATATAGAAAAGATTACAAACAACCTGATTTTACGGTTACGGATATTTTCCTTGATTTTCAATTAGATCCTAACCATACCGTTGTCACTGCAAAAACAACCTTCCAACGTTTAAACGACGAAGCAACACACCTACGATTAGATGGTCATGGTTTCCAATTTGCTTCTATCAAATTTAATGGCGAAGATTTTAAACATTATCATCAAGACCACGAAAGTTTAACGTTAGATTTAACCAATCAAAGTGCGGTCAATTTTGAACTTGAAATTGTGACGAATTTAGAGCCTGCACAAAACACTTCTTTACAAGGGCTTTATCAATCTGGCGAGGGCATTTGTACACAATGTGAAGCAGAAGGTTTCCGTCAAATTACCTATATGCTTGATCGTCCTGATGTATTAGCTCGCTATACAACCAAAATTACCGCAGATAAAACTAAATATCCTTACTTGCTTTCTAATGGTAACCGTATTGCAAGTGGCGAGTTAGAGGATGGTCGTCATTGGGTTGAATGGAATGACCCATTCCCGAAACCAAGCTATTTATTCGCTTTAGTAGCAGGTGATTTTGATTTATTACAAGATACCTTTACCACAAAAAGTGGTCGTGAAGTAGCTTTAGAGCTTTATGTTGACCGAGGCAATCTTGATCGCGCTTCGTGGGCAATGGAAAGTCTGAAAAAAGCGATGAAATGGGATGAAGAGCGTTTCAATTTAGAGTACGACTTAGATATTTACATGATTGTTGCTGTGGACTTCTTCAATATGGGCGCCATGGAAAATAAAGGGTTGAATATCTTTAACTCTAAATTTGTGTTGGCCAATCCACAAACGGCAACCGATGATGATTACCTCGCCATTGAAAGCGTGATTGCGCACGAATACTTCCATAACTGGACAGGAAACCGTGTGACTTGCCGTGATTGGTTCCAATTAAGTTTGAAAGAAGGTTTAACGGTTTTCCGTGATCAAGAGTTTTCATCTGATACGGGTTCTCGTGCTGTTAATCGCATTAATAACGTGAAATTCTTACGTACGGTACAATTTGCTGAAGATGCGAGCCCAATGTCACACCCTATTCGCCCTGAAAAAGTCATTGAAATGAATAACTTCTATACCGTGACTGTATATGAAAAAGGGGCAGAAGTGATTCGTATGTTGCATACCTTATTAGGCGAACAAGGTTTCCAAAAAGGGATGCAACTTTATATTGCTGAAAACGATGGTAAAGCGGCAACCTGTGAAGATTTTGTTTCTGCAATGGAACGTGCAAATGACGTTGATTTAGCACAATTCCGTCGTTGGTATAGTCAATCAGGTACGCCAGAATTATTGATTAGTGATGCCTATGATGAACAAACCCATACTTATCGTTTAACGGTTTCACAATCTACACCGCCAACAGCAGACCAAATGGAAAAAGTAAATTTACATATTCCATTGAAAATTGCGCTTTATGATGCCAAAGGCACGAAACAAATGTTACAGCATAACGGTGAGTTGTTAAGCGATGTGTTAAATGTAACGGAAAAAGACCAAGTGTTTGAGTTCCATGGCATTTATGGTCGCCCAATTCCAGCATTATTATGTGATTTCTCTGCACCAGTTAAGCTGGATTATGATTACACCACAGAGCAGTTATTAGGTTTACTTAAATTTGCAGATAACCAATTTGCTCGTTGGGATGCAGCACAAATGCTGTTTACTCAAGAATTGCGTCGTAATGTGGCTCATTTCCAACAAGGTGAAGCCTTTGATATTTCACCTGATGTTTTGACCGCACTTGCGCATGTATTGGAAAATTATGAACAAGATATTGAATTAGCCACATTAATTCTAACCTTGCCAAAAGACATTGAGTTTGCAGAAAGCTTTAAAACGATTGATCCAGATGGCATTGCGGCCGCAAGAGACTTCATGTTGGTGCAAATTGCAGAATACTTGAAAGAAGATTTATTGCGTATTTACACCCATATTCGTCTTGAAGATTATCGAGTGACGCAAGAAGATATTGCCTTACGAGCAATGCGTAATCTTTGTTTAAGTTATTTGGCTTACACCAATCTTGGTAATAATGTAGTCCAAAAACATTACAATAATGCCAATAATATGACAGATACGCTGGCGGCATTAAATATGGCAACCAAAGCGGCATTACCTTGTCGTGATAGCTTGTTAGCGGATTTCGAACAAAAATGGCAACATGATGGCTTAGTCATGGATAAATGGTTTGCTTTACAAGCAACTCGCCCGGATGAAAACGTATTGGAAATTGTACAAGCATTAATGGATCATCCAAGCTTTAACTTCAACAATCCAAACCGTTTACGTTCATTAGTGGGTAGCTTTGCAAATCACAACTTAAAAGCTTTCCATCATATCAGTGGTTCAGGCTATCGTTTCTTAACAGATGTTTTAATTCGTTTAAATGAAACAAATCCACAAGTGGCTGCGCGTTTAATTGAGCCATTAATTCGTTTCTCACGTTTCGATGCACAACGTCAAACCTTAATGAAACGCGCCTTAGAACGATTAAGTGCTGTTGAAGATCTCTCAAAAGATTTATTTGAGAAGATTGAAAAAGCCTTGCAATAAAACAAAAAGTGCGGTTAATTTTGACCGCACTTTCCATTTACAGTGAACTATCCTGAGAGATAAACGAGTATGTATTCTTTGATCCGTAAAGCCATCTTTTCCCTTGACCCTGAAACCGCCCATGATTTAGTGATTAAATCATTGCACTTAGCGGGTAAATCGCCTTGCCAATTTTTATTAAAGCAGCTTTTGGCTTGTCCACAAGGCACACCTAAGCAAGTAATGGGCATTACCTTTAAAAATCCTATTGGGTTAGCAGCGGGCGCAGATAAAAATGCCGAAGCCATTGATGGATTTGGTGCGATGGGATTTGGTTTTATTGAAGTAGGAACGGTTACGCCTTTAGCGCAAGAGGGAAATGCGAAACCTCGTCAATTCCGTTTAGTGGAAGCGGAAGGGATTATTAACCGTAATGGATTCAATAATTACGGCATTGATTATGCGATTGAGAATGTTAAAAAGGCAAAATTTGATGGCGTAATTGGGATTAATATTGGCAAAAATAAAGTCACACCGCTTGAAAAGGGGAAAGATGATTACTTATTTTGCTTAAACAAAGCTTATAACTATGCAGATTATATTACAGTAAATATTTCATCACCGAACACTCCGGATTTACGCCAATTACAGTATGGTGATTACTTTGATAATTTATTGCAAAGTATAAAACAGCGTCAAAAAGTATTAGCTGAGCAATATAACAAATATGTACCGATTGCAGTAAAAATCGCACCTGATTTATCCGAGAGCGAGCTCGTTCAAATTGCAGATACCTTACTTCGTCATCAAATGGATGGGGTAATTGCGACTAATACGACGATTTCTCGCGACAACGTCACAGGTTTAAAAAATGCGGAACAACAAGGCGGCTTAAGTGGAAAACCATTACAGCACAAAAGTACAGAAATTATTCGAAGATTGCATCAAGAGCTGAAAGGGCAAATTCCGATTATTGGGAGTGGTGGCATTGATGGTGTACAAAATGCACAAGAGAAGATTGAAACAGGTGCTGAATTGTTACAAGTTTATTCTGGTTTGATTTATCACGGTCCAAGATTAGTTAAAGAATTAGTAAAAGCGATCAAATAAATGATAAAAAAATATGATTTACATTGCCATAGTACGGCTTCAGATGGTGTTTTAACGCCTACGGAGCTTGTGCAACGAGCTCATGAGCAAGGTGTCAATGTGCTTGCTTTATGTGATCACGACACCGTGATGGGTATTGATGAGGCTAAAATTGAAGCAGATAAATTAGGTATTGAGCTAATTAATGGCGTAGAAATTTCAACAAATTGGGAAGGTCGTGGCATCCATATTGTTGGATTAAATTTTGATAAAACCCATCCTAAAATGACCGCACTTTTAGCTGAACAAAAATCACTGAGAGAAAAAAGAGCGGTCGAAATTGGCCATAAATTAGAAAAAGCAGGCGTTCCCAATGCCTATGAGGGCGCAAAAGCGTTAGCCAATGGGGAAGTGACTCGTGCCCATTATGCGCGTTATTTGGTACAAATCGGAAAGGTTTCAAATGATGGGCAAGCCTTTAAGCGTTATCTAGGTGGTGGAAAATCGTGTTTTGTCAAAGCTGAATGGGTGGATATTCCAACAGCGATTGATACGATTCATGTAGCAGGTGGTGTCGCAGTCATTGCCCATCCTATGCGTTATAACATGACAGGAAAATGGATTCGTCGATTAATTATTGATTTCAAACAATGGGGCGGTGATGGCATGGAAGTCGCCGATAGTGGACAAACTAAAGATCAGCGTCAATATCTTGCGCGTTTAGCCAATGAATATGACTTAGCCGCCTCTTTAGGCTCAGACTTTCATTTTCCATGTGGATGGATTGAACTTGGAAAGAATTTGTTTTTACCTGAAGAGGTAAAACCGATTTGGACATTATTTGAATAATAAAGGGCGGTTAAATCCGCCCTTATTTTTTATATTTGGCTGTTCTCACACAAACCGAGGCTCGCTAGAAATTCAATAAATGCACGAACTTTTGCAGGCAAATGACGACGGTTTGGGTAAACCACATAAATATCTAAAGGTTTTTGTTTATATTCAGACAAAATTTCAACTAACTCACCTGAAGCAAGCGCATCTTTGACAAAGAAGCTAGGTGAATTACTGATGCCCAATCCCGCTTTTGTCATTTCTAACAATGCCATACCATTATTGGAAACCACTTTAGATTGAATTTTATAACGCTGAATTTGATTTGTTTTTGTTGATTGCCAATGCACTTGATTTAATGATGATTTATAAAGTAAACCTTGGTGATATTCTAAATCATCAGGTGTAAGCGGGATACCGCGAGCCTCTAAATAACTTGGAGAAGCAACAAAATGCATAGGGGAGCTACTAATTTTACGTGCAACAAGTGAGCTATCTTGCATATAGCCAATTCGTAATGCTAAGTCATAGCCCTCAGCAACGAGATCAACACGTTTGTCTTCAAATTCAATTTCTACGTGTAAATTGGGATGAAGCTCAATAAATTTAGGTAAGTTAGGCGAGATATAAAGCAAGCCAAAATCACGCGGCACAGAGATTAATAAATTACCTTGTAAGCTTGTCGCCATATTACTAATGCTAGAATCAGCCTCGCTTAAATCTAATAAAATAGCTTGGCAACGTTGATAATAAAGCATACCGGCTTCGGTTGGCACAATTTTTCGTGTTGTACGTTGTAATAATCGTGTTTTTAAATGTTCTTCTAATTGTGAAACTAGTTTACTCGCCATCGCCACAGAAATATTCTGTTGGTTGGCGGCTTGTGTAAAACTTTGCGTTTCGATTACTTTACAGAAAACCGAAATTGCATTGAGTTTATCCATTTATAAGTCCTTTTTGAAAAAAAGCTTGATTTTATCGACGTAAGTTTGCAGTATATCGCCAATTTTACAGAATTCTAGTTATATTTTAGGTAAGCAAATGAGCAAATCTTTAGTGATTGTGGAGTCGCCAGCCAAAGCGAAAACCATCAATAAATATTTAGGTAGCCAGTATGTGGTGAAATCCAGCGTAGGGCATATTTGTGATTTGCCTACTGCGGGGAGTAGCACAGGCGAGAAGGCTAAATCAGTTTCCACTAAAGGATTAAGTGCGGAAGAAAAAAACAAAATTAAAGCAGAAAAAGACCGTGCGGCCTTAGTAAAACGTATGGGAATTGACCCTTATCACGATTGGAAAGCCAATTATCAAATTCTACCAGGCAAAGAAAAAGTGGTAGCCGAATTAAAATCCCTTGCTAAAAAATCCGATCATATTTATCTCGCAACCGACTTGGATAGAGAAGGAGAGGCTATCGCGTGGCATTTACGCGAAGTGATCGGCGGTGATGATAGTCGTTTTAGTCGCGTTGTATTTAATGAAATTACGAAGAAAGCGATAGAAAAAGCATTCCAGCATCCTGCTCACATTAATATGGACCAGGTTAATGCTCAGCAAACCCGTCGTTTCTTAGACCGCGTGGTAGGCTTTATGGTGTCGCCATTATTATGGAAAAAAGTGGCACGTGGTTTATCTGCCGGACGCGTGCAATCTGTTGCCGTGAAATTGGTGGTAGAGCGTGAACGTGAAATCAAAGCATTTCAACCGGAAGAATTTTGGGAAATTGAAGCGCTAACCCAAACGAGCAAGAAAGAAGACTTACGTTTGGATGTGGTGCAATATAAAGGCAAGAAATTTGAGCCGAAAACTGAAAAAGAAGCGCAAAGTGCGGTCGATTTCTTAAATAAATCACATTACGTTGTCACAGATTTAGAAACAAAACCAACAGGTTCTAAACCAAGAGCCCCATTTATTACTTCAACCTTACAACAAACTGCAAGCACGCGTTTAGGTTTTGGGGTGAAGAAAACCATGATGTTGGCACAACGTTTATACGAAGCTGGTTACATCACTTATATGCGTACTGACTCTACTAACTTGAGCCAAGATGCATTAAATATGGCTCGCTCTTATATTGAAAGCCATTTCGGCAAAGATTATTTGCCAGCTAAACCGAATTTCTATTCGAGCAAAGAAAATGCACAAGAAGCACACGAAGCGATTCGTCCTTCTGATGTAAAAACGCTCGCAGATCATTTAAGTGGCATGGATAAAGATGCGGTGCGCTTGTATGATTTAATCTGGCGTCAATTTGTAGCCTGCCAAATGCCGGCTGCACAATATGACAGTACAACCGTTACCGTAATGGCTGGCGATTATGAATTGAAAGCCAAAGGCCGTATTTTACGTTTTGATGGTTGGACAAAAGTGTTGCCACAATTAGGTAAGAATCCAGAAGACCAAATTTTACCGGCTGTGAGTTTAAACGAAACATTAGCACTAAAAACAGTTTCGCCAAGCCAACACTTTACCAAACCGCCCGCTCGTTTTACTGAAGCTGCATTGGTTAAAGAATTGGAGAAACGTGGTATTGGTCGTCCTTCGACTTATGCGGCAATTATTTCGACTATCCAAGAACGTGGTTATGTTCGCATTGAAAATCGCCGTTTCTATGCCGAGAAAATGGGTGAAATTGTTACTGATCGCTTAAATCAATCTTTCACTGATTTGATGAGCTACGATTTCACTGCCAACATGGAAAACGTACTAGACCAAATTGCATCCGGTGAAAAAAATTGGAAGGCTGAGTTAAATCAATTCTTCAAAGATTTTTCTACTCAACTTTCTACAGCAGAATTAGACGAATTAGAAGGTGGGATGAAGCCGAATAGCCTTGTACTCACCGATATTGATTGTCCGACTTGTAGCCGTAAAATGGCGATTCGTACAGCAAGCACTGGGGTATTCTTAGGTTGTTCTGGTTATGCTTTACCGCCAAAAGAGCGTTGTAAAACCACGATTAATCTCATTCCAGAAGCAGAATTACTCAATGTATTGGATGAGGCTTCTGAAACTAAAGCATTGATGGATCGTAAACGTTGCCCGATATGTGGCACGGCGATGGATAGCTATATCATTGACCCACATCGTAAATTGCATATTTGTGGTAACAATCCAAATTGTGACGGCTATTTGGTTGAACAAGGCCAATTCAAAATTAAAGGCTATGACGGTCCGATTGTAGAATGTGACAAGTGTGGTGCGGATATGCACTTGAAACTCGGTCGTTTTGGTAAATATATGGGCTGTACCAACTGTGATAACACCCGTAAGATTTTGAAAAACGGCGAGGTTGCACCGCCAAAAGAAGAGCCGGTTCATTTCCCTGAATTGAAATGTGAAAAATCTGATGCGTATTTTGTATTACGTGATGGTGCAAGTGGGGTGTTTATGTCTGCACATAACTTCCCGAAATCACGTGAAACACGACCGGCAAAAGTGTCTGAATTAGCGCTTTATCGTGATCGTTTACCAGAAAAATTACGTTATTTAGCGGATGCACCACAAAAAGACCCTGAGGGTAATGAAGCCATTATCCGTTTCAGCCGTAAAGAAAAACATCAATATGTGACTTCTGAAAAGAATGGCAAAGCCACAAAATGGATTGTGGATTATATTGATGGAAAATGGGTAGAACGGAAAAAGTAGGATGAACATCACGGTTTATTGCGGTGCGAGTTTAGGTAATGATTCTACCTATCAGACTGCCGCAGAAAAATTAGGGAAATGGATTGCAGATGCCCAACATACTTTAGTTTATGGTGGCGGAAAATTGGGATTAATGGGCGTGGTTGCAGATACTGTACTTGCTCATCAAGGCAAGGTAATTGGCATTATTCCTCAATTTTTACAAGACAGAGAAGTTGCACATCCTAATTTGACCAAGACCGTGGTTGTTGAAAGCATGTCTGAGCGAAAAAATAAAATGATTGAACTTGGTGATGCTTATATTGCTTTGCCTGGTGGACCTGGCACTTTAGAAGAGATTGCTGAAGTGATTTCTTGGGCACGAATTGGGAAAAATAATAATCCTTGTATTTTGTTTAATGAAAAGGGGTATTTTGATTCATTAAAGTCCTTTTTTAGCCATATGGTAAAAGAAGGCTTCTTTACTCAAGGTGATTTTGAGAAGATTTTATTCTCGAATAATCTTCAAGAAATCGAAACCTTTATTGAACATTACCAACCTCCAGTGTTAAGAACATATTAAAAAAGTGCGGTTAAATTTGACCGCACTTTTTTATGATTAATGATGATGTTCTGGTTTTGGTGGGAGTTTAGCTCTAGCTTTACCAACAGGGAGAATTAACGTCGCGTAATTCGCTGAATGTTGACAAACTTTTTGATCTTCAAATGGTTCTTTATGAATCACTTTAAGTTTCCAAACGCCTTCAATTAATGGAATAAAGTTAACTTTACCTTCTTTGTCTGTTTTACCAGAAAAGGCTTGCGGCTCACGGTGAGATGTTGCCGCTTCCATATCTTTCACAACAAATGTATCAGAGGTTGCGATAATCGTTTCGCCTGCAAGTGGTTGGTCTTTATAGAAAATCTGAACAGGGAAAGCTTCGCCCGCTTTAATTGTTTTTGGATCTTTGAGTGGCACAATTTCAAGTGGTAAGCCGAGGCGTGTCATTGCCATATCTGCATTTAATGGTTTTTTGCCCACTACGGTAAAGGCTTTACCAAACATTTGAGTTTGTTCGCAATAGAATGCATTTGGTGTGCCTTGTAAGTTATCCATTTTCCAACCTTCATTATTTTGTGACCAGAAAGTGGGTTTATAAGTAGCTGTTACCCAATATGAACCGTCTTTTAACGGTTTTTCTGATTGATATTGGTAGTTTTCACCTTTTTGTACTAATGTTTGCATTTCACCATCTTGATTGATGAGTTCCATCGGTGGAAAAATAGCGAGACGTTTTTCAGGAATTTTTTCAACGTAAGGGTAGTCACCATAAGCTAAATCAGCTTTTAAGACGCTATTAGAAGCAAGTTGTGCTGGTGTTGCAACCCAAACTTCATGGGCTTGCGCGAGTGCAGAGAAGCCAAGTAGTGCTGCAATTAATGTTTTTTTCATTGTCTTTCCTTTTTAATCAATAAATCAATTTATAGAAAGTCTTCGATAGGGCGGACGAGTATAACGAAAAAGAAATAATGAGACGAATGAAAAAAGTTGATTTTGTGAGGAACTTCACATTTTTTTAACAAAAAAGTGCAGTCAATAAAACAATTGTTTTTCTGACCGCACTTGTTTTAAATAAAAAGCTAAATAGGCTTATTTTTTAGATGGTTTAATGGCTAATAAATTGCAGCTTAATTTACTAATTACATGTTCAGCTGTATTACCTAGTAACGCTGCAGATAAACCCGTTCTTCCCACTGTGCCTAAAATCACTAATTCAGCTTCAATTTCTTTCGCCACTTCAGGAATCACCTCTTCAGGGAAACCTTCGCGTACATGGGTATGATCTTCATCAATACCAAATTTTTGACGTAAGGCTTTCATATTGATAAGGTGTTGACCACGAATACCATTTTCATAACCTGAAGTATTAAATTCAGGTAAATCAATCGCCATATTAATTGGCGCAACAGGGTAGGCTGCCACTAAATGGACGTTACCACGGTTTAAGTTTTCCGCTAAATTCATACCTGTTGAAACTAATTCTTGATTGAATTCATCTTGATATTCTTGTTCACCCGACACATTAACAGCGACTAAAATACGGCGTTGGTGTTTCCAGTCACCATCACGTACCATTAATACAGGGATTGGACATTTACGTAACAATTGCCAATCTACTGGTGTGAAAATCAATGAAGTGAAGCTTTCTTCATCTTTGGTGTATTTTACAACGAGGTCATATTGATTTTTTTCAACTTCATCACGAATTGCATCCGCTTCATTGCTGCTCCATACAATGTGAGATTCAAACTCAATTTCTGGATCTGCATATTTATCTAAATAAAATTGTACGGCTTGACGTTGTTGTTCAATGGCTGTTTCATGCATTTGGCTACGTTCTTCCGAAGATAGAAGCGCAGACATTTCATAAGATAAGTCATAGACACTCAACAAGGTGGTGATTTTTACTTTTGTTTCATTTTGTTGTTCTTTAACAAGACGAACGGCACGAGCGAGCGCATATTGTTTTTCGTTATCAGGGTTAAGTACAACAAGAATATTATTAAATTTCATAAAGCCTCCAAAATATGAGATATCAATAGGATAGAAAAGATTTTAAGTGATGACAAGAACCTATGATAAAAAAAGTGATTTTGTACAAGTTTTTTGTCTCAAATACTAAAAAAGCGTGAAAACTCACGCTTTTTATCTATTCCACTAACTGGATTTTAGTTTTATGTACACCTGTTAAATCAATCAAGGCATTAATATCATTAATGGTAATGTATTTACCTTGCACAGAGAGTACACCTAATTTTTGGAAACGACCGAGCAAACGACTGATCGTCTCAACAGTTAGGCCGAGGTAATTACCAATATCGCTGCGAGTCATGGTTAAACGGAATTCTTTCGCAGAGAAACCACGAGCTGAATAGCGTTTGGATAGGTTATGGATGAATGCGGCTAAACGTTCTTCAGCATTCATTTTAGACAGTAATAAAATCATTTCTTGATCACTTTTGATTTCACTACTCATTAAACGCATAATTTGCTGACGAAGCTTAGGCATTTTGCCAGATAGGTCATCTAAGATATCAAAGGGAATTTCACATACCATAGCGGTTTCCAATGCTTGTGCAAAACTCGGGTGTTGCATATTCGTAATTGCGTCAAAACCGACTAAATCGCCTGGTAAGTGAAAAGAGGTAATTTGTTCTTCGCCAGCTTCACTAATGGTATAAGTTTTAATGGTACCGGAACGAATCGCATAAATAGAATTAAGCGTGTCGCCCGCTTTAAAAAGGACTTGAGATTTTTGTATAGGCTTTTTACGCTCGATGATATTATCAAGCTGATCGAGCTCATGTTCGTTCAATGTAAAAGGAATACAAAGTTGACTAATGCTGCAATCCTGGCAATGAATCGCACAACCACCAGATTGAACTCTGCGCCCTGATTTGGTTTCTGAAACGAAATTCTTCATTAGTTCCTCAAATCGATAAATATAGTGTAAAATTGATCTAACGCAATTATTCTACCACTAAATAGTCAATTTAAGAAGTTATCTACGAGTAAATAGGTATGGCAGCAGAAAAATTAACCAAAAAACGTTTAATGCAAATTATTATCATGTTGATTATTTTGGTCAGTGCATTTGTTTGGCGATATATATTGCAATAAGTGCGGTCAAATTTTTCATTATTTTAGCATATAAAAAAGAGCCACGATTTGTGGCTCTTTGTTTTAAAGTGTAAGTCAGATTACCATTCGTAACCAACACCCGCACCCACAGTAAATTGACCACGAGTATCTGCAGCACCATTTACATTGGTTGACCAGTGACCATTATCTGAGTTACGAGACGCTTTAATTGCAATCGCACTTTCACCACGGTGGTGAGCAACCCCAGTTGAGACCATGCTCTTACCGTCTTTACGTGCAGATGGAGCTGATGCAATCGCTGCAACGCCAGCAATACCTGCGCGAGATTTACGGTCAACATCATTAACTTTCTTATTTAAAGTATTAATTGCTTTAGTATTGTTAGCGATGTTTTGAGTATTGGTAGCAATATTTTTAGTATTGTTGGCCACATCAGTTTTCACTTTATTTAATTGTGAAACATTAACTGCATCGTTATCATTTTCACCATTTGCTACGTTGATAACTTTTTTGTTACCTGCATTAATTCCATTTTGATCAATTTTGATATTAGAATTATTAATGGTATAAGAATTTGCTTTGATGTCTTTAGTTGTGCTAACAGTATAAGTTTTAACTTGGTTAGCATCATCGTAAACTTCTTTTACATCAATGTTATCGCCAGCTTTTACTTTCACGTCAGATGTGCGCATACGAATATTATCAATACGCGTTTTGTTTTTACCAACTTGGTCTGCAACCATATAGAGTTGAGAACCGTTAATCGCATCGGTAGAAGTAGCAGAAATTTCACCTGCACCTACATTAATAATTTGGCGTGTATGTGGCGTAATTGTTACTGTACGACCTGGAGTTGAGTGATCTGGTGGAGTGTAAGTTTCAGTTTTGTCTGAACCAACAGAAACTACGGCTACAGGCGTGTTACCTGCAAAACCATTATATGTAATACCGTTAACTGTTGCGGTATTTTCTTGTGTTGCTGAACGAGTAATCGTGCCAGAGCCTAAGGCCACAGAGTTATCATCTTTTGCATAAGAGTCTTTTGATAAGGCTACGCTTTTTTCGCCTTTAGCATTAGCTGAATCGCCTAGTGCAGTAGACCATTTACCTGTAGATGTTGCTGATGCACCAATAGCAACAGCAGAGCCGCCTGTAACAGTTGAATCGTTACCAATCGCTACAGCTGAATCGCCAGAGGCTACAGAACCAGTACCTACAGCCAATGAGCTTGTACCACTTGCATTGGCTTGTGAACCATAAGCATTACTATTTTGACCACTTGCTTTTGCTGCTTGACCAATAGCTACAGTTTCCGCAGCTGTTGCCTCTGCACTTGTACCAATTGCAACTAAGTTACCTGGTTTGTTTGAATTTGCCGCTGCTGGGTTGGTTACATGAGCTTTAGCTCCTGTACCAATTGCAAGTGTATTAATTCCATCTGCAGTAGATTGAGTACCAATGGCTGTAGAGTTTTCACCATTTACATTATTGTTATTACCTAGAGCTAGAACCTCTTTTCCTAAAACGACATTATTTAAACCAAATACACTTGCTTTACTTGTGTTTTTATCCACAACAACATCTTTTTCTGGGGTGCCTTTTGCTCGTTGAGCACCGACTTTATTATGTGCACCATATCCAAGAGAATGATCGGCATAAACTTTATTATCATCACCAACGCTTTGAGTAAAATGACCATATGCATCATTTCCATCACCAATCGCATTGGCTTGTTCACCTTTCACCACATTTTGATTACCGATGGCAGAACTTGAACCTTGGCTTTCTTCAGCTTCAGCAGCAGGAATAGAATAGATTTGGTTTTGCTGACCAATAGCCGTATGTCCAGGACCTTTAACGTTAGTCGCTTCTATTCTCTTGTTTGCATTAACAGCATCTTGTGTCGTGATATTCAGAATGTTTCCATCAGTAGCATTTGCTACAGCAACATTCACCCCAATAATTAATGCCGTGATAGCATTAAATTTAAAATTTTTCATATGTCCTCGCTTGAGTGTTTTCTTTTATGGCATAAATGTTATAAAAGAATTTCATTAGAGTTGTGTAAATATACATAAATAATATAGGACACGCTGAATTAACCGTATGATTTGCAATATTTTATTGAACGCTGCAAATGTCATTTAATTCCGTTAGAAAACGATTGCGTACCTAGGCAACGATTATAGATAGGTTTTTTTGTATAGAAAAGTAAATGAGCATGGTTATTTTGTAAAGAATTGTAAATTTTGTCTGAATATTGTTCGATGATTAGAAAATATATTTCCTTATTTAAGTTAAGGATATTTTAAATTTAAAAAGTGCGGTCAATTTGCAAGAAGATTTTCAAGATTGAGAAAAAATCCTGTATAATCTCAAAAATTTTTTGTTCAATTTTAAGCTTTTGTAACCGAATGATCGAAACCTCACAAACCATTCCTGAACTTGTCTCATGGGCGAAAGAGCGGGAATTTTCGTTAAACCTGCCGACAGAGCGCTTGGTGTTTTTGCTGGCAATCGCCATCTATAACAACGAACGTTTGGACGGTGAGATGCTAGAAGCCGATTTAGTGGATATTTTCCGCCATACAGCCAATGCTTTTGACCAATCAACGGATGCGATTGCCACCCGTGCCAATAATGCTATCAATGAATTGGTGAAACAGCGTTTTCTTAACCGTTTCAGCAGTGAATTTACTGAAGGCCTTTCTATTTATCGTCTCACCCCACTAGGTGTTGGCGTATCAGATTATTATATTCGTCAGCGTGAATTTTCTGCATTGCGTCTTTCTGTACAGCTCTCTATTGTGGCAGATGAAATTCAGCGTGCATCCGATGCCGCAGAAGAAGCTACAGCAAAAGGGGAGAATGAGCACTTTTGGCGTCGTAATGTATTTGCACCGTTAAAATATTCAGTCGCAGAGATTTTCGATAGTATTGATTTATCACAACGTGTGATGGATGAAAATCAGCAAAGCATTAAAGAAGAAATTGCGAATTTGCTTACCAAAGATTGGCAGGCAGCAATTTCTAGTTGTGAACGTTTATTAGATGAAACCTCAGGCAATTTACGTGAGTTACAAGATACCTTAAATGCAGCAGGTGATAAGTTACAGGCACAATTATTACGCATTCAAGATTGTGTAATTGGTCATGATGAGCTGTATTTTATTGAACAATTAATCACCGATTTACAATCCAAGCTTGACCGCATTATCAGCTGGGGACAACAAGCCATCGATCTATGGATTGGTTATGACCGTCACGTGCATAAATTTATTCGTACCGCTATTGATATGGATAAAAACCGCGTATTCTCACAACGTTTACGTAACTCTATCCACAGTTATTTCGATCATCCTTGGTTCTTGTGGACTGCTCAAGCGGAACGTTTGGTCGATCTGCGTGATGAAGAAATGGTATTACGTGAAGATGATGCATTGGGTGAATTACCTGAAGAATTGCAATATGAGTCTTTGGCTGATTTACATGATCAAATCGTAGAGCATATGCAAGGCTTACTCATTCAATACCGTGAAAATAATCGTCCGATTGATTTAAGTTTAGTCTTAAAAGAACAATTAGAGGCTTATCCGCTTTCACGTCATTTTGATGTGGCACGTATTATTGTTGATCAAGCAGTGCGTTTAGGTATGGCAAATGATGATTTAGCCGGTCTTTATCCGCAATGGCAGGAAATTAACGATTACGGCGCAGAAGTACAAGCGCATGTGATTGATAAATATTAATTTCGTGGCTTACCCAAAAACGAATTCATAAAATGAGAAATTAACCATGACAGATATTCAAGATGTAATTTCCCCGAAATTGGCAAATGCCATTGCAAATCCTATTTTCCCGACAGTGGACAGTTTATTGCGTTCAGGTCGCCATATCAGCACAGATCAATTAGATAATCATGCTTTTTTGATGGATTTCCAAAATGAGTTGGATGGTTTTTATCGTCGTTACAATGTGGAATTGATTCGTGCTCCAGAAGGTTTTTTCTATTTACGTCCGAAAGCGACGACGTTAATCGCTCGTTCAGTGCTTTCTGAATTAGAAATGTTAGTAGGAAAAGTGCTTTGCTATTTATATTTAAGCCCAGAACGATTGGCACAGCAGGGGATCTTCAGCACACAAGAAGTCTATGACGAATTACTCAACTTAGCGGATGAAGGCAAGTTGTTGAAAGCCGTCAATCAACGTTCCAGTGGCTCGGATTTGGATAAACAAAAATTAGCTGATAAAGTTCGTGCGGCGATCGGTCGTTTACGCCGTTTAGGCATGATTCATACCGTGGGTGAACAACACAGCGGTAAATTTACTATTTCAGAATCAGTCTTCCGTTTCGGTGCTGAAGTGCGTTCAGGTGATGATCCGTTAGAAGCGCAAGCTCGCTTAATTCGTGATGGGGAAGCGGCAACACCACAATCTCTCGAATTGGAAAAACAAGCAAAAGCAGCAAGTCATGCTGATGATCTCGATGATGAAGAAAGTGCGGTCGAAATTGATGAAGAATTTGATGATGCAGGAGAACAAGAATAATGTCTGATGTATTAGAACTTGAAAACGAAATCTATCAAGACGAACCTGAGCAATCAACCGAACAGGTTGAAGAAGAATTTATTGCTCCTGTATTAAACCAACATAATGGGGTAGAACGAGGTAAATTCCGTTCACTCACCTTAATTAACTGGAATGGTTTCTTTGCTCGTACCTTTGATTTAGATGAATTGGTGACCACACTTTCGGGTGGTAACGGTGCCGGTAAATCAACAACCATGGCGGGTTTTGTCACAGCATTAATTCCAGACTTAACCTTATTGCATTTCCGAAATACTACAGAAGCCGGCTCGACAGGCGGCTCTCGTGATAAAGGTTTACACGGTAAATTACGTCCAGGTGTGTGTTATGCAGTATTAGATACCATCAATTCTCGTCACCAACGAATTCTCGTGGGTGTGCGTCTACAACAAATTGCTGGTCGTGATAAGAAAGTGGATTTAAAAACATTCTCGATTCAAGGTGTAGAATTGTCCTTAAATCCGACCGCACTTTTCACCGAAACAGTTGGTGAACGTCAAGCGCGCGTACTCAATTTAAATGAATTAAAAGATAAAATTGAAAACCTTGGTGCGCAATTTAAGCAATATCATTCCATCACCGATTATCACGGTATGATGTTTGATTTGGGCATTATTCCAAAACGCTTACGCAGTGCCTCAGACCGTAGCAAATTCTATAAATTAATCGAAGCTTCTTTATACGGTGGTATTTCCAGCGCTATTACCCGTTCTTTACGTGATTACTTATTGCCGGAAAACCTTGGTGTGCGCAAAGCCTTCCAAGATATGGAAAGTGCGTTACGTGAAAACCGCATGACCCTTGAAGCAATTAAAGTCACCCAATCTGACCGTGATTTATTCAAACATTTAATCATCGAAACCACTAATTATGTGGCATCAGATTATATGCGTAATGCCAATGAACGTCGTGGCAATATTGAAGCGGCTTTAGGTTTCCGCCGTGATTGGTATAAAGCAAAAGCTGAGCAAGCGTTATCACAACACCGCTTAATTGACTTAAGCCGTGAAGCTGCAGAATTGGCAGAGAATGAGCGTACTTTAGAAGTAGATCACCAAAGTGCGGCTGACCACTTAAACTTGGTATTAAATGCATTACGTCATCAAGAAAAAGTATCGCGTTATCAAGAAGATGTAGCTGAGCTTACAGAAAAATTAGAAGAACAAAAAATGGTTGTGGAAACCGCAACCGAACAGCTTGAAGAAAGCCAAGCACAATTTGAGCAAACGGAACTTGAAATTGACCAAGTACGTGCGCAACTTGCGGATTATCAACAAGCATTAGATGCACAACAAACCCGAGCATTGCAATATCAACAAGCAATTGCTGCACTTGAAAAAGCGAAAACCTTATGTGGTTTAGCGGATTTAAGCGTGAAAAATGCGGAAGATTATCATGCGGAATTTGCGGCCCATGCAGAAAGTCTTACCGAGCAAGTGCTTGAGTTAGAACATAAAATGTCTATTTCTGAAGCGGCTAAATCACAATTTGATAAAGCCTATCAGTTAGTGTGCAAAATTGCTGGTGATATGCCACGTTCAAGTGCTTGGGAAAGCGCTAAAGAATTATTGCGTGAATATCCAACACAAAAAATTCAAGCACAACAAACCCCACAATTACGCGCAAAATTACATGAGTTAGAGCAGCGCTATGCTCAACAACAAAGTGCGGTTAAATTATTGGCTGATTTTAATCAACGTGCTGATTTATCTTTAGAAACTGCAGATGAACTTGAAGTATACCACGCTGAACAAGAAGAACTCATTGAAAGTTTGAATGAAGAACTTGCTGAGCAAGTAGAAAACCGTTCAACCTTACGTCAAAAACGTGAAAGTTTGACCGCACTTTACGAAGAAAATGCTCGTAAAGCACCGGCTTGGTTAACTGCTCAAGCCGCTTTAGAACGTTTACAAGAGCAAAGTGGTGAAACCTTCGAGCATAGCCAAGATGTAATGCATTTTATGCAATCACAATTGGTGAAGGAACGTGAACTGACTATTCAACGTGACAATTTAGAGAAACAACGTCAACAATTAGATGAGCAAATTTCTCGTTTAAGCCAACCAGATGGTTCTGAAGATGCCCGTCTGAACGTGCTTGCAGAACGTTTTGGTGGGATATTGCTTTCTGAATTATATGATGATGTACCAATTGAAGATGCACCTTACTTCTCGGCACTTTATGGTCCTGCTCGTCATGCTATTGTTGTGCGTGATCTCAACACGGTACGCGAACAATTAGCTAATTTAGAAGACTGTCCAGACGATTTATATTTAATCGAAGGTGATCCAAATGCCTTTGATGACAGCGTACTTTCAGCCCAAGAGCTTGAGATGGGCGTGGTGGTGCAGGTTTCTGATCGTGAACTGCGTTATTCAAAATTCCCGCAAATTCCATTATTCGGCCGTGCTGCACGTGAAAAACATTTAGAAGAATTACAAGCTAAACGTGATGAAATTGCGGAAGAATACGCACAAATCGCCTTTGATGTACAAAAATGTCAACGTTTACACGAACACTTTGGTCAATTTGTTGGCTTACATCTAGCCCTTGCGTTCCAACCAAACCCAGAAGAGGTGATGGCGGAAATCAATCAAGAACGCAATGAAATTGATCGCGAGCTCAATCAATTCTCAAGCACAGAACAACAAATTCGCATTAAATTGGATAATGCCAAAGAAAAAATGCAATTGTTGAATAAGTTAATGCCGCAGCTTAACTTGCTTGCTGATGAAGAATTACTTGATCGCATTGAAGAGTGCCGCGAACAATTAGACATTGCTGAGCAAGATGAAAGCTTTATTCGTCAACATGGCGTTGCGTTGTCACAATTAGAGCCGATAGCCAATACCTTACAAAGTGATCCAGAAAACTATGAACACTTAAAAGCTGATTTAACCCAAGCGGTTGAACGTCAAAAACAAGTACAGCAACGTGTATTTGCTTTAGCGGATGTAGTACAACGTAAAAATCACTTCAGCTATGAAGATGCGGGTCAAGCAGAAACATCAGAGCTTAATGAGCAACTTCGTCAACGTTTGGAACAATTGCAGTCACAACGTGATGCTCAACGTGAACAATTACGTCAAAAACAAAGCCAATTTGCACAATACAACCAAGTATTTATTCAATTGCAAAGTTCTTACGACAGTAAAAATCAATTGTTGAAAGAATTAATTGCTGAGATTAGTGAATTGGGCGTACGTGCTGATGAAGGAGCAGAGGAGCGTGCAAGAAATCGTCGTGATGAGTTGTATCAACAGCTTTCAACAAGCCGTCAACGTCGTTCTTATGTCGAAAAACAATTAACACTCATTGAAAGTGAGGCGGATAACTTAAATAAACGCATTCGTAAAGCAGAACGTGATTACAAAACTCAACGTGAATTGGTTGTAGCTGCGAAAGTCAGCTGGTGCGTGGTTCTCCGTTTATCTCGTAATTCTGATGTGGAAAAACGACTCAATCGTCGTGAGTTAGCTTATTTATCTGCTGATGAGTTACGTTCAATGTCCGATAAAGCCTTAGGTGCGTTACGTACTGCGGTAGCAGATAATGAATATCTACGCGATGCATTGCGTATTTCTGAAGACAGCCGTAAACCGGAAAATAAAGTCCGCTTCTTCATTGCTGTATATCAACATCTTCGTGAACGTATTCGTCAGGATATTATTAAAACAGATGATCCGATTGATGCAATTGAGCAAATGGAAATTGAGCTTAATCGCTTAACAGAAGAATTGACTGGCCGTGAGAAAAAATTAGCGATCAGTTCTGAAAGTGTGGCGAATATTATGCGTAAAACCATTCAACGTGAACAAAATCGTATTCGCATGTTGAACCAAGGTTTACAAAATATTGCCTTCGGTCAAGTGAAATCTGTACGTTTAGTAGTCAATATTCGCGATACACATGCTATGTTGCTTGATGCGCTATCAGGTAAACAGGAAGAATATCAAGATTTATTTAGTGATAATCGTATTACCTTCTCTGAAGCCATTGCGAAACTTTATCAACGCATTAACCCGCATATTGATATGGGTCAACGCACAGCACAAACTATCGGTGAAGAATTATTGGATTACCGTAATTACCTAGAGCTAGAAGTTGAAGTATTCCGTGGTGCTGATGGCTGGTTACGTGCTGAAAGTGGCGCATTATCGACAGGTGAAGCGATCGGTACGGGTATGTCAATCCTATTAATGGTTGTACAAAGCTGGGAAGAGGAAAGCCGCCGTATTCGCGGTAAAGACATCGTGCCATGCCGCTTGCTATTCTTGGATGAGGCCGCTCGTTTAGATGGCAAATCCATTTCTACCTTGTTCGAACTTTGCGAACGTTTGGATATGCAATTACTTATCGCAGCGCCAGAGAATATCAGCCCTGAAAAAGGGACGACCTATAAACTGGTTCGTAAAATTGCCGGCAACCAAGAACAAGTTCATGTGGTTGGTTTGCGTGGCTTTGGCGCAACAGAGTAGTTTTTTAAAGCGGTCAAAGCAATTGGCCGCTTTTTTCATTGTTATTTTTATGAGAATTTAGGACGAATTATGCACAACCTTATTTTAGCCATTCTATGTAGTGTTGCCGTATCGGTATTACTCAAAGTTGCGCGCAAGAAAAATATCATTATTGAACAAGCCATTGCGTTTAACTATATTGTCGCCATTTCATTAAGCTATTTCTTACTCAAGCCTGATTTTAAAGGATTAGAATTTACCGAATATTTGGCACAAAGTGATAGCACACCTATCTTCCTAGCATTAGGTATTTTATTACCAACCGTATTTATCATTATGTCTAAAGCCGTTGAATTTGCGGGTATTGTGCGTTCAGATGCAGCACAACGCTTATCGTTATTTCTACCGATTGTTGCCTCTTTTATTATCTTCCATGAAACATTAAGTCAGCCAAAAGTTGTTGGCATTATTTTGGCATTCATTGGTTTATTCTGTATCTTGAATAAATCGAATGAGCAAAGTGCGGTCACTTTTAAAGGTATTTTAGGCTTAATCGGTGTTTGGTTTGGTTATGGCACCATTGATATCTTATTCAAACAAGTAGCCAAAAGCGGGGGAGCATTCCCAACCACATTATTCATCGCTTTCTCATTAGCCGCTTGTGTCATGTTTCTGTATTTATTCCTAAAACGCACTCAGTGGACAGTGCCAAGCTTTATTGGTGGAATCATTTTAGGTGTATTGAATTTCTTCAATATCCTGTTTTACATTAAAGCGCACCAAAGCTTCGGACAAAACCCAACCTTAGTTTTTGCAGGAATGAATATTGGTGTTATTTGTTTAGGCACCATCACAGGCGCATTTTTCTTCAAAGAAAAAATCAGTAGAATTAACTGGTTTGGCGTGATTATCAGCCTTTCAGCAATTTTCTGTTTATATTATTTAGATAAAATTTTGGCTTAATTATGGCAACAGATTTTAGTTTTTTTATCTACGATTACGAAAGCTTTGGTATCAATCCAGCAAGTGATCGTCCAGCTCAATTTGCCGGTATTTGTACCGATGCAGATTTCAATATCATTGGCGAGCCTGTTATGTTGTATTGCAAGCAGACCAATGATTATTTACCTGCTCCGGAAGCCGTAATGGTTACAGGAATTACGCCACAAGAATGTAATGAAAAGGGGATTCCTGAACCTGAATTTGCCGCAAAAATTCTAGCTGAATTTTCACAACCCAATACCTGTGTGATGGGGTACAACAACATTCGTTATGACGATGAAATGACTCGTTATACCTTTTACCGTAACTTCATCGATCCCTATGAATATAGCTGGAAAAATGGCAATTCTCGTTGGGATTTACTGGATTTAGTGCGCGCCTGTTATGCTTTGCGTCCTGAGGGAATTAATTGGGCCTATGACGATGATGGCATGCCAAGCTTTCGCTTAGAAAAGCTAACCAAAGCAAATGGCATTGAGCATGAAAATGCCCATGATGCGATGGCGGATGTTTATGCAACCATCGCCATGGCTAAATTAATCAAAGAAAAGCAGCCTAAATTATTTCAATTCTTCTTTGAGCATAGAGGTAAAAAGGAAATTGAGAAACTGATCGACACCGCTGAAATGACACCATTGGTGCACGTTTCGGGCATGCTAGGGAATTATCGCGGTAATTGTGCTTGGGTAGCTCCATTAGCATGGCATCCAACTAATCAAAATGCTGTAATCGTCTGCGATTTATCTGGTGATATTGATAATTTACTCAGTAAAAGTGCGGTTGATTTGCGACAAGATTTATATACCAAGAAAAGCGAGCTAGAAGAAAGGGGAGTTTCATCAGTTCCATTGAAATTGGTTCATATAAATAAATGCCCAATTTTGGCGCCTGCAAAAACTTTACTGCCTGAAAATGCGGCTCGTTTAGGGATAGACAGACAACAATGCTTAAATAATTTAGCAAAATTGCGTCAATCCTTAGATATACGAGAGAAAGTTATTGAAATCTTCTCAGAAGAACGCGAATTTGAGCCGAGTAATAATGTAGAAACTGAGCTTTATAACGGTTTCTTTAGCAATGCCGATAAAAACAACATGGCTATTTTACGTGATTTACCAGCTGAGAAATTAGCTGAGCATGGTTTAGCATTTGAAGATAAACGAATTCCTGAACTGTTGTTCCATTATCGAGCAAGACATTTCTACAAAACTCTAAATCGTGCAGAACAAATCAAATGGCAAAAATATCGCCAACGTAAATTAGAACAAAGTGCGGTTAAATTTGAAGAAAGTTTACAACGATTAGCGGAGGAATATTCGGATAATCCAACTAAGCTAAATTTACTACAACAGGTTTATGAATACGGTGCAAAACTGTTATCTTAATCTTATATATATCGTGACATAGTCACACAAACGCCAATCATCAAAAACGTAAATCTTAATCCCTGAGATTTACGTTTTTCTTTTTTAAATCTGATGATATTCACCTCATAAAATAACGCAGAATTCACGTAGCGTTATCATTATTTGGCACCTATAAATCTCTTTATTTTTTCCTTACATAACAATTTCAGAGTGTATAAATCATTATTTAATCTTGTTACAAGGTATTACCAGTCCAGATTTTACATTGCTTGAGCAGTATTCGTGACCTGTGCATAACTTTGTGATTTTATTAATACTTAGCTTTCACTAACCGTGTAATTGATTTCGCATAATGTATATTATGTTAAATAATATATGTAAATATGTCACAAATAAAAATGGATAACTATCCTACTTTCATGCATTGGTTCAAATTGGGTTGTGGATATAAAAGAAATAAATGGATGTCTTTGAAATGGAATAATTAGAATTAGTCTGAAATTTTTAGATAACGCTACGTGAATTCTGAATACAATTACGTACATCAATTCACCAGATTTCATCATTTTTGATCTGATAATGAGAATTTATTTTACATATATTACATAAATGAGAATAATTAACATTGATTTTTCTTTTGTTATTAGTGACTTATAAAAATAATTTTAAAAAAATACTTGACTATTCTCATTTGTGGAATTAGAATGCACCCCATGACAAGTTAAGCAGTCTTGTTTTTATTTTTAATCTCTACTTAATAAGGAAAGGAGTTGGTTATGCTTAATAAAGCAATCGCAGATAAGTTAAATGAACAAATCAATTTAGAGTTCTACTCTTCTAATGTTTATTTACAAATGAGTTCTTGGTGTAGCAAACACGGTTACGAAGGTGCTGCAGCATTTTTACTTCGTCATGCTGATGAAGAATTAGAACACATGCAAAAATTATTCAAATATGTGAGTGAAACAAGTGGTATGCCACTTTTAGGTAAAATTGACGCACCTAAGAATGACTACAAATCACTTAAAGAAGTATTTGAAACCACACTTGAACACGAAAAATTCATTACCTCTAAAATTAATGAATTAGTTGAAGTGACATTTGCAAACAAAGACTATTCTACTTTTAACTTCTTACAATGGTACGTTGCAGAACAACACGAAGAAGAAAAATTATTCAATAGCATTATTGATAAATTTAACTTGGTGGGTGAAGACGGTCGTTCGCTTTACTTTATCGATCGTGATTTAGCAACATTATAATTTTAAAAGGAGAATACAAAATGTTATCATCAAACGTAATCAAATTATTAAATGATCAAATGAACCTTGAGTTCTACTCTTCAAACCTTTACTTACAAATGAGCGCATGGTGCGAACAAAACGGTTTTGAAGGTGCAGCTAAATTCTTATCAGCTCACGCTGCAGAAGAAATGCAACACATGCGTAAATTATTCACTTATTTAAATGAAACTGGTGCATTAGCGGTAATCACTGCAATTGAAGCACCTGCGCATGAGTACAAATCATTAAAAGAAATCATTGAATTAACTTATGAACACGAAAAATTGATCACAAGTAAAATCAATGAATTAGTGGGTAAAACTTTTGAAGAAAAAGATTACTCTGCGTTCAATTTCTTACAATGGTATGTTGCAGAACAACACGAAGAAGAGAAATTATTCAGCGGTATTTTAGACAAATTAAATCTTCTTGGCGAAGATGGCAAAGGTTTATTCTTAATTGATAAAGATTTAGGTAACCTTGCAGGTCAAACCGCTTAATTAGATAATATAAAGCTTAGTAGAACTACTAAGCTTTTATTTTACCTATAATTTGTGACAACGTATCAAATTATTTTAAACTTCCCTTTTATCTTTGAATACAAGTTGATGAAATTTAAAACAACCACACCTTTTTAATGAAATTTTACTTGCAACAAAGTAAGATAAACGTATAATTCAGAACAACCCAAATGCCTGGGTGGCGAAATTGGTAGACGCAGCGGATTCAAAATCCGCCGGTGAATAACCGTGTCGGTTCGAGTCCGACCCTAGGCACCACAGAATTTATAAGCTCTGAAGTTGATTCAGGGCTTTTTTATTAGCTAAAGTTAATCAATATGACAGAACAAAACCAAGATAAAAAACAAAGTTATAATTTCAATAAATTGCAAAAGCGCCTTCGCCGTAATGTTGGCAATGCGATTGCTGATTTTGGTATGATTGAAGATGGTGATAAAGTGATGGTTTGTCTTTCTGGTGGTAAAGACAGCTATACGCTTCTCGATATTTTGTTGAATTTACAACAAAGCGCACCGATTAAATTTGATATCGTTGCCGTTAATTTAGACCAAAAGCAACCAGGTTTTCCTGAGCATGTTTTACCTGAATATCTGCAAAGTATTGGTGTGGATTATAAAATCGTTGAAGAAAATACTTATGGCATCGTAAAAGAGAAAATCCCAGAAGGTAAAACAACGTGTTCTCTCTGCTCTCGCCTACGTCGTGGTATTTTATATCGTACAGCAACTGAACTTGGTGCAACAAAAATTGCACTTGGTCATCATCGTGATGATATGTTGGCTACCCTGTTTCTAAATATGTTCTACGGTGGGAAACTAAAATCGATGCCACCGAAATTAATTTCAGATGACGGCAAGCAAATCGTTATTCGTCCATTGGCTTATTGTAAAGAAAAAGATATTGAAAAATATGCCGTAGCCAAAGAATTCCCAATTATTCCTTGTAATTTATGTGGTTCTCAACCTAATTTACAACGTCAAGTAGTAAAAGAAATGCTGAATACTTGGGACCGTCAATATCCAGGTCGCTTAGAAACCATGTTTAGTGCGATGCAAAACATTACGTTGTCACACTTGTGTGACCCAAAACTCTTCGATTTCAAAGGCATTAAACATGGCCAATCACTTGATGGCATTGAAGGGGATACCGCATTTGATGAAGAACGTATCGAACCAATGAAATTTGATGATGAAGATGCGTCTGACTACGCCGATAACGAAATGATCAGCTTTAAAGAAGTGAATTAATATGATTACCGTGCAAGGAAAACAAATCGAAACCGACGCTTTTGGCTATTTACTTAATATTGCTGATTGGAATGAGGATGTAGCAAAACACATCGCTCAACTAGAAGGTGTAGAACTGACCGAAGCTCACTGGGAAGTAATTTATTTTGTGCGTGATTTTTACCAAGAATATAACACCTCCCCTGCGATTAGAATGCTGGTAAAAGCCATGTCAGAAAAATTAGGTGTGGATAAAGGTAATAGCCGCTATTTGCAACGACTCTTCCCTGACGGACCAGCTAAGCAAGCAACCAAACTGGCAGGCCTGCCAAAACCAGCTAAATGCTTATAGAATAATGTAACCGCGCGATAAAGTGCGGTTATTTTTTACTCAAATTTCGCTATATACAAAAAAATGCAATCGCTATATACTTATAAAAACAACGAAATTTAAGTATATGAACAAATCCTCCCTTACCTTTCCCCTTTTACTTTGCCTACTTATTGGACTCATTTTATGTTCGCTCTCTTGGGGGCGTTTTGCTATTCCACTTGAGAATGTTGTACAAAGTCTTATTGGTAATAATGTCAATGATGTGCAAAACAACATTATTTTTAATCTTCGTTTGCCTCGTGTGATTGCTGCCATACTTGTCGGTGCTTCGTTGGCTATTGCGGGCGTTGTGTATCAAGGTATTTTCCGTAATCCATTGGTTTCACCTGATATTTTAGGCGTGTCTAATGGTGCTTGTGTTGGGGCTGCATTAGCGATTTTAATCGGTTTGGGCATGCTGGGTATTCAAGCCTTTGCCTTTGTCGGTGGTTTGATTGCCGTCTTGCTTACCATGAATTTACCACGTTTAATTCAACGCGACTCCACCATTGTTTTAGTGCTTTCCGGCATTATCGTTTCAGGTTTTATGATGGCGACATTAGGCCTATTGAAATACCTTGCTGATCCTGAAACCCAGCTAGCCGACATTGTTTATTGGCAATTAGGTAGCCTAACCAAATCTAACTACGACAACTTGCTTATCCTTTCTCCCATCATTTTGCTCACTACCCTTGGATTATTTTTAATGCGTTGGCGTATCAATGTGCTTTCATTAGGTGATCGTGAGGCAAAATTAATTGGGGCAAATATTCGATTAGAGCGTGGATTAATGGTGGTTTGTGCCACATTGCTGACGGCATCATCGGTTTGTTTAAGCGGGACAATTGGTTGGCTTGGTTTAGTGATTCCGCATTTAGCGCGACTTTTTATCGGCGATAACAATGTCAAAAGCTTGCCGCTTGCTGGACTTATTGGCGCGATTTTTTTGCTCGTTATCGACACTCTTGCTCGCAACTTATATATTCAAGAAATTCCACTCGGCATTCTCACCGGCTTTATCGGTGCGCCATTCTTTGCTTGGGTTCTGATTAAACAAAAGGTGGTGGACTAATGCTGAAAATTGATAATCTGTATTACTGGCACAATGTTGAACATTCTCTACTCAATGGCATTGATTTAACCTTACAAAAAGGCGAATTGCTGACTATTCTTGGGGCAAATGGGCGTGGTAAATCCACGTTATTAAACTGTATCGCGGGGCTTTTGAAACCAAAGAGCGGTCAGATTTTGCTAGATAATTGCAAATTAAGCGAAATGAGCAGTAAGCAAATTGCTCAGAAAATTGCTTATGTCTCGCAACACAGCCCACAAACCTACCAATATCGCGTGCGTGATTATGTAGTACTCGGTCGTGCTGCGCATTTAGGTGTTTTTGATAAGCCAAGTGAAGCTGATTTTGCATTAGTTGATGAAGCCTTAAATAAACTTGGCATTAGCCATTTTGCTGACAGAATTTATATGCAAATGAGTGGCGGTGAAAAGCAACTGATCAATCTTGCGCGTATTTTGGTACAACAACCGCAACTGATTTTGTTTGATGAACCCACTTCAGCATTGGATTATGGAAATGTGTTTAAAACCTTAAGCCTGATAAAAGAGCTCTCACAGCAAGGCTTTACCATTGTGATGACAACACATAATCCAGATCACCCGATGTTATTGCATAGCACGCTGCCCCACAGCCGCGTAACCATATTAAATGAACACGGTAAATTACAAACAGGCACCGCACCAGAAATTATTACTGAAGCTAATTTAAAAGCACTTTATCAAACCGATTTGCGCTTAGTTGATGTACCTGCACTACAACGCCAAATTTGTGCGATAACCCATTTATAAACCCACTAGAAGGAAATTCATATGTTGAAACATTCTCTAAAAAAAGGCTTGATTGCCCTTTCTCTTGCAGCCTGTTTTGCCCTACCGCTACAAGCGAAAGTTATCACTGATGTTGAAGGAAATAAAATTGAACTGCCAGACAACGTTCAACGCGTTGCGGATCTTTGGCATGCGAATAACCAAATCGTCTTGTTATTAGGCGGTGCAAATAAACTGGTTGGCACAACCACATCTATCGCAGCCAATCCTTGGTATAGCGAAGTATATCCAAATATCAAAAACGTACCGGTATTAACCAACGGTGAAACCATTCAAACGGAAGAACTGTTAAGTCATAAACCAGATGCAGTATTGCTCTCGAAAAAATCCATGTTAACTGAAGTGGAACAAGCGGGCTTAAAAGGCGTTCGAGTTAGCTTCCAAGATTTTGATGGTTTGAAGAAAACGGTGCGTATCACGGCTGAAGTGTTAGGTGATAAAGCCCCTGAAATTGCAGAAAACTACATTAAAGAATTAGAAGGCAATATTCAATTTGTGGAAAGTCGTCTTAAAGGCATCAAAGATGAACAACGCCCTACGGTGTTACATATCACTAAAGGTTCTGACTTATTGATGATTGACGGCGGAAAATCGATGATTGGTGAATGGATTAAATTAGCCGGCGGTAAAAGCGTGTTACCTGATGAAGCCAATATGGTGACCGTGACGGTAGAAAGTATTATTCAAGCGAATACAGATGTCATTATTATCGGCAGCAGCGGCAATAAAGCACAAGTGGCAATCGAGAAAATTAAAGCTGATCCAGCCTGGCAATCAATAAGTGCGGTCAAAAATAATCGTATTTATGCTAACCCTACTGGCACATTCCCATGGGATCGCTACAGTGCAGAAGAAGCGTTACAAATTCTTTGGGCGGCTCAACTTTTCCATCCTGAGCAATTTAAAGATTTAAATATGGTGGAAAAAACACAAGCCTTCTATAAAAAATATTATGGTTATGAGTTAAGCAAAGAAAATGCCGAACAAATCTTAAAAGGGTTATCACCTATTAAGTAGTATTTTCAACTTATATATTTACCTATATAATACTTACTCTTTTTAACTCAAACATAAGGAAATGCTTAATGAAAATTAGCGCAAGAAACCAACTTAAAGGTACTGTAAAATCAATCGAAACCGGTTCTGTGAACGCAATCGTACACATTGATATCGGTAACGGTAACATCATTTCTTCTACCATCTCTATCGATGCAGTAAAAGAATTAGGTTTAGCTGTTGGTAAAGAAGCATATGCGATTATCAAAGCAACTTCTGTAATGGTTGGTGTTGAATAATCTCAACTGAACTGTTCAGAATTCTATATAACCGCGCTTTAAAGTGCGGTTATTTTTTTGTCTTTTTTCTCTCTAATCTCTTTATTCCCCTTCTAATAAAATGCATTTTATCCTTAACCAAAATGAAACAATCTTTGCTACATCTTGTTATTTATTGACCTTTAATTAATTATATTGTATAATTTTCACATATTATCAATTTTTAGTTAATAATCTAGTTTCGGATTATTCTGTTAAACTTAGGAGAGCAAATGACAAATCAACGTTTTATTACTATTTTAGGCTATGTCGCAACATTTACTTCAGTTTGTATGTATGTTTCTTACTTGCAACAAATTGGTCTAAATTTATCAGGTCAAAAAGGTGGTTGGTTACAACCTTTTGCTACGACAATCAACTGTAGTTTATGGGTAGCTTATGGCTTGTTGAAAGAAAAACGCGATCTGCCTATTTCATTAGCAAATGCTCCAGGTGTGATCCTAGGCTTAATTACTTTCGTCACCGCCTTATAACACTATAAAACCTCATACAAAAAAGACCGCACTTTTTAGAAATTTTAAAGTGCGGTCTTTTTATTTATTAATTTAATTCATTTAAAACCTGAAAATTATGAAGTTGTATAATCTTCTTTTCTATTGCATTCTATAACCGAACAGACGTTTAGACGTCTAAACCAAACAGAAACAATAGAAGGATTGATTATGACAACATTTCATTTAGCAGGATTTCCGCGTGTAGGCGCAAAACGTGAACTTAAATTTGCTCAAGAGCGTTATTGGCGTGGCGAAATTGCAGAAGCGGATTTATTAGATATTGCAAAAAGATTACGTGAACTTAACTGGCAACACCAAGCCAAGGCAAATGCTGATTTTGTTGCGGTGGCTGATTTCACACTTTACGATCACATTTTAGATTTACAAGTGGCAACCGGTGCGATTCCTGCTCGCTTTGGTTTCGATAGCCAAAGCTTAACACTCGATCAATATTTCCAGTTGGCTCGTGGGAATAAAACACAATTTGCTATTGAAATGACAAAATGGTTCGATACCAACTATCACTATCTTGTACCAGAATTCCATAAAGAAACGCAATTTAAAGCCAATCCAGCACATTATGTGACACAAATTCGTGAAGCTAAAGCGCTTGGGTATCAAGTTAAACCAACAATCGTTGGTCCACTCACCTTCCTTTGGTTAGGTAAAGAAAAAGGCGCTGCATTTAATCGCTTTGATTTATTAACAAAACTCGTGCCGGTTTATGTTGAAATCTTAAATACATTAGCTGCAGAAGGCGTGGAATACATTCAAATTGATGAACCCGCTCTCACCTTAGATTTACCGGCAGAATGGGTTGCCGCTTATAAAGCGGTTTACGCCACTTTTGCTGAACAAGTGAAAGCGAAATTATTGCTTGCGACTTATTTTGGTTCTGTAGCAGAACATGCTGATTTGTTAAAAGCCTTACCTGTAGCAGGTTTACATATTGATTTAGTACGTGCACCTGAACAACTTACTGCTTTTGCAGATTACGACAAAATCTTATCTGTGGGCATCATTGATGGTCGTAATATTTGGCGTGCAAACTTAAATCAAGTGTTAGATGTGGTTGAACCATTAAAAGCGAAATTAGGCGATCGTTTATGGATTGCGCCAAGCTGCTCTCTCCTTCATACACCTTATGATTTAGAAGTCGAAACACAGCTACAAGCCAATAAGCCTGAACTCTATCAATGGTTGGCTTTCACGTTACAAAAAATTCAAGAATTACGTGTTATTAAGACTGCACTAGAGCAAGGTCGTGAAGCGGTTCAAGCTGAATTAGATGCTTCTCAAACTGCTGCGGATGCACGTAAAAACTCGAATGAAATTCACCGCACTTGCGTAGCTGAACGTTTAGCAAATCTACCAAAAAATGCTGACCAACGTAAATCGCCATTTGCGGAACGCATTAAATTACAAAATGCGTGGTTAAATTTACCACTTCTGCCAACGACGAATATTGGTTCTTTCCCACAAACAACAGCCATTCGTCATGCCCGTGCCGCCTTCAAAAAAGGCGAACTCAGCTTAGCGGATTACGAAGCGGCAATGAAAAAAGAAATTGAATTTGTTGTACGTGAGCAAGAAAAATTAGACTTAGATGTATTGGTACATGGCGAAGCAGAACGTAACGACATGGTGGAATATTTCGGCGAATTACTCGATGGTTTTGCTTTCACCAAATTTGGTTGGGTACAAAGTTATGGTTCACGTTGTGTGAAACCGCCTGTGATTTACGGTGATGTTACTCGTCCAGAACCAATGACGGTACGTTGGTCAGAATATGCCCAAAGCCTAACAAATAAAGTGATGAAAGGTATGCTGACAGGTCCAGTCACGATCTTACAATGGTCTTTCGTGCGTAACGATATTTCTCGTGAAACCGTCTGTAAACAAATTGCGGTGGCACTTTCTGACGAAGTATTAGATTTAGAAAAGACAGGCATCAAAGTCATTCAAATTGATGAGCCAGCTATTCGTGAAGGTTTACCTTTAAAACGTGCAGATTGGGATGCTTATTTGAAATGGGCGGGCGAAGCCTTCCGTTTAAGCTCAATGGGTTGCCAAGATGATACACAAATTCATACGCACATGTGTTATTCCGAATTTAACGACATTCTACCGGCCATTGCAGCCCTAGATGCCGATGTCATTACTATCGAAACCTCACGTTCTGACATGGAATTACTCACCGCATTTGGTGATTTCAAATATCCGAATGATATTGGCCCAGGCGTATATGACATTCATAGTCCACGAGTGCCTGCAGCAGAAGAAATTGAACATCTTCTTCGCAAAGCATTACAAGTGGTGCCGAAAGAACGTTTATGGGTAAATCCAGACTGTGGTTTAAAAACGCGCGGTTGGCCAGAAACGATTGCGGCATTAAAAGTGATGGTTGATGTCACGAAAAAATTACGTGCTGAATTAGCATAAAATCAGTAAAAAGAAAGGCGAATATGAGAGATTATCTCTGTTCGCCTTTTCTTTTAGTTCAAAAACTAATTCATTTTTGACCGCACTTTACAAGCTAATATATTCCATTTTCACCTTGCAGAGGCTCTTCAATAACTGCTCTGCCATCTTGCGGTGACTTAAACGCAAAGGCTTTTCTGCAAATACCACTCGCTCAATTTTTGATACATCCAATTGATTTAAGTAAGCAAAATTAATGGCGGTTTGCATAGCGGGTAAGCTAGGGTTGAATGCCGCATTTTCTGCATATAGACCACAAATCATTTCCCCATTTTTAAATAAAATGCCTACACCATGAGGGCTTTTAGAATAAGGTGAATGTGCTCGGTTTGCGCCTAAAATCGCTTTATTTACCACTTCATCTTCTGTCGTCAATGTGAAACCTTGTTCTTCTTTGTTTAATAGAAGCAAATCAACCCCTAAATCTTTTGGGCCAAAGCTATCGGGTAAATATTGGGGAAGTGGATTATTTTGGCTGTGTGGCAAATGAATTTTCAAATCTTGCGCTTGATAAAGCTCATTCATAAATTGACGGCAGTGACCGCAAGGCGTGTAATTCACCACAATATCCGTGATACGAGGCTCATTGCGTAACCATGCATGGCTAATCGCACTTTGTTCAGCATGGATGGTTTGAGCCATGCTACTACCCTGAAATTCTTGATTTGCACCAAAGTAAAAATCACCACTTTCACCAATCGCAATTGCTCCAACATGAAATTCTGAAATGGGCGTGTGGCTATAACAAGCTGCTACTGGCAAAAGTGCCAAACCTAATTGAACAGGCGTAAGCTTAAATTCATCACAAATTGACCGCACTTTTTCAGCCGGTAAAAAACCTTTCCATTCTTGTTCTTCTAATGCAGAAAGAATTGCATTTGAAAGTGGCGAATCGGCTAATGCTTGTTGAATTTTTTGTTGCATGTTAAATCTCCTTATTTTTATATGCCCATTCTACGCTATTTGGCGACACTTCACCGCAAAAATGATCACATAATGCAAATATGCTTAATCATTAATTATCTTTTATAAACTCAGGCGAAATGTAATCTGATAACCAGACTTTTTCATTGCCAATATAAAATTTTGCACCCTTAGATTGTGCTAGTTCTGTATCAATTTTTAGAAGAATTGTCTCCCCTTTTTTTCTATTTCCAACCAATGTTGCTGTCTCAACATCCTCAGATAAATGTACATATTGACGAGACATTGGCTTCAATCCATTTAATTTAATATCATCTAAATAATTTATACTTGTCCCATGGTATAAATACTTTGGTGGATAACCAATTTCTTTAGAAATTTTCATTGGAATTGAATGCCCGTAGAAAGCTCTTATTTTTCCATTTTTAATCTCATGCCTTTTCTTTTCCGATAAGTCGATCATTTTAACTAAATCGTCTTCGGTTAACGTATTCCATTTTTCATCACTATTTCTCAATGATGAAATTAATTGTTCGACAGAAACCCAACCTTCAGAATCCAATTCTAGTTCATATTCCCATGGGGCATGACGAAGCGCATAGGAAACCTCTTTACTTAAATTTAAATAGTCCATTTTAATACTCTTTTGCACTTTTGATTTCTTCCGCTAACCACTCATCAAAATCCTTACATTCATATTTATTGTCTTTATTACCAAGATCATGAACATAAACTCTCGGATTTCCAGAGTAATCCGTCAATTTGAAACAAGCTGCCCAATCACCATCTCTAGCGAATGCGATTAAATCAGCCACACCTGTAAGCTCTTCAATAGCCTTGCTATAAAGATAAACATTATCCTCAAACTCAGAATCCTCAAACCACCAAGGAAAATATTCCAACTCATTTATCTTTTCCATATTACTTGATAAATCAATATAAGACTGAGGAAACTTAAAATTTTCAGGTAATTGTTCTTTAGGATATAAATTAAATTTAGTTTGCATAATGGCTCCACAATTACAATTCATCAGTAAAAATAAGCAATCTTTTATCTAAGTTTTCAAGTCTATGCAAGAAAAATCATAAAAAAATAACCGCACTTTAAAAGTGCGGTCATAAATTAAGATATTTTATTTACTCGTTTTATAACAATGATGGTGCAACACCAAGTAATTTTCGGGTGTAATCCACTGTTGGGTGGTTGAAAATATCTTCAGTGCTACCCGTTTCCAAGATTTGTCCACCGTACATCACGACAATGCGATCAGATACTTGGCGTACGGTTTGGATATCGTGAGAGATAAACACCATGGCAAGATTGAGTTCTTTTTTCAAATCTGCCAATAAGTTTAATACCTGAGCACGAACGGATACGTCTAATGCAGAAGTCGGTTCATCTGCAACAATCAGTTTTGGATTCAGCGCTAAAGCACGTGCAATGGCTACACGTTGTTTTTGCCCACCCGATAAACGAGTTGGCTCAACTTGTGCCGCAGAACGTGGTAAACCGACGCGAGAAAGCAAGTCATACACACGTTTTTCCCGTTCGTGTGGTTGTAACACATTGTGAATATCCATTGGGTCACGCAAAATATCCAACACTTTCATACGAGGATTCAGTGCCGTTGCAGGGTCTTGGAAAATGACCGACACTTGGCGACCGAATTGTTTTCTCGCTTCTGAGCTACCATATTGCATTTGTAAACCGTTGAATTTCACTAAACCAGATGTCGGTTTAAGCAGCCCAATGATCACGTTGGCTAAGGTAGATTTCCCGCAGCCAGACTCGCCTACTAAACCAATGGTTTCCCCCGCTTTAATGCCAAGACTCACATTGTTTACTGCTGTGAATTTTTTACGTCCAAACAATGAACCGTCGCGAGAAGGAAATTGCACCACGATATTTTCTAAATCGATGATGTTTTGTTCTTTAATGACTTTAATACTACTGCTCATATTATGCTCCTTTCGCTTCCGTTACAGGCTTAGCTAGATGAGAAGCCCACAAGTGAGACGGCTCGCCTTCCACAGCGGTTAATACCAATTTTTGTTCTGGATTTGCATCTGGTCGTAGTGAACGACTTGCAAAACGGTCACCTGCAGCAAAGTCGTAAGGTGATGGTACACTGCCCGGAATTTGATATAGGCGTTTCGCACGGACTTCAGTTGAAAGTACAGAGCCCAATAAGCCACGTGTATATTCGTGAGTTGGGTTGGCAAGCAATAAGGATGTTGGTGCCATTTCAACCACTTGCCCTGCATACATTACCGTAATGTGGTGAGCTAATTGAGCAACTAAGGCTAAATCGTGGCTGACAAACACCATCGCAAACCCTAGTTTTTCACGTAATTCATTCAGTAATTTCACTACTTCAGCTTGAACGGTTACGTCTAATGCGGTTGTTGGTTCATCGGCGATTAATAATTTCGGCTCACGAGTTAATGCCATTGCAATCACCACACGTTGACGTTGACCACCAGAAAGCTCATGAGGATAACGGTTCAATACTTTTTCAGGATCAAGGTGTACCCATTCCAACAATTTTTCTGCGGTATGGTGGCTGCCACGTTTGATGAGCTGTGCCATTTGATCTTTGATACGCATTGATGGGTTTAACGCACTTAAAGAGTCTTGGTAAATCATCGCAATTTCAGAACCACGCAATTCACTTAAATTGTGAGAATTGAGCAAGCTGTGTTGTTTACCGCTACGGTCGGTGAAAAGCACTTCCCCGGTAATTTTTGCTGTTTTTGGTAACAAGCCCATGATAGAGAATGCTGTAATGGATTTACCACAACCAGACTCACCCACTAACCCCATGGTTTCCCCTTCATTTACGGTGAAACTGATGTTATCAACCAATGGAATTTCACCATAACGATTTGGAAAACGAATAGATAAGTTTTTCACTTGTAAAATCGGTTTTGCATTTGGATCTAATTGCATACGATTAGTACGTGTGATTTCTTTTTCATGTAATTTGAGTAAGTAACGTTTTAACGCAAGACCTTCAGAAAGCGCTTCTTGTACGTCGGTAGAAAGACGTTCATCTGATTTGCCTTCTGGTTTTTTACCGCCTTTTAAGCGTGGGTTAACCAAGGCATCAGTAAGACCTTCCGCCAAGATATTTAAGGCTAATACGGTCAAAAGAATCATCACACCCGCAAAGGTTGTCGCCCACCATGCACCATTTAATACGATGTTACGACCTTCAGAAAGGATGTTACCCCATGAAGGATGTGGTGGTTGTACACCTGCGCCTAAGAAAGAAAGCGAGGCTTCGAATACTATAGCATCAGCCACCATTACGGTTGCGAAGACTAAAACAGGTGCAGCGGTATTGCGTACAACGTGTTTGAGAAGAATATAAGTACGGCTACCACCAATAACGCGTTCAGCACGCACATAGTCCTCATCCCATTGTGATACCACATTCGCACGAACTACTCGAGCAAGTTGCGGGGTATAAACCACGGCAATGGTGATAATAATAACCGGCACAGAATTACCAAAGGTTGCTAATAACACAGCCGCTAATGCGATGCCTGGGAAAGCCATTAAAATATCCATTAAGCGCATGATGATTTCATTACCCCATTTATCGGATGTGGCTGCCGTTGCACCTAAAACACTACCAAAAATAATGGCACAAGCTACCGCGCCTAAACCAATAAATAAGGACGTTTGGGCGCCGTAAACAATACGAGAGAAAATATCACGACCAAGTCGATCAGTCCCAAACCAATATTCTGCACTTGGAGCTCGCATACGTGCGATCACTTCTAATGGATCATGTGTTGCTACCCAAGGGGCAAACACCGCCACTAAAGCAACGAAAACTAAGAATAATAATGAAATTTTTGATGCGGTGGAAAGTGCTCGGAATCTCGCACCGCTTGTAGCTAATCGATCTGCTAAACCTTGACGAAACATTATAGACTCCGAATTTTAGGGTTAATCAACACATAGAGAATATCAACGATAATATTCACTAAAACGAAGGTAAAGGCGATTGTTAGTACCACACCTTGTACTAAGTGCAAGTCATGGTTGACGATACCGTTAAAAATCAATTTACCCATGCCTGGTAAGTCAAAGATTTGTTCGATAACTACTGCACCACCAAGTAAGTAACCTACACGTAAGCCTAATACAGTCACAGGTGTAATTAAGGCATTGCGTAATACGTTGTGGCGAATAACGGTTGCGTAAGGCACACCGTTACCAATCGCCGTTCTCACATAGTCTTTATCCATTTCTTCTACCATGGTTGTACGCACAACACGAATTAATGACGCACATACCGGCACCGCAAGCGCAAGAGATGGCAAAATCATGGAATTGATATATCCCATCGGGCTTTCGCTGAATGGCACAAAACCACCAGAAGGCAACCAATCTAATTCCAAAGAGAACCATTGAATAAGTAAGATACCTAACCAGAATGAGGGGGTCGCAACCGCTGCAACAGAGATTAAACGAATCACTTGGTCTACCCAGCTATCACGATAAAGCGCTGCAAGTACACCTAATGAGAAAGAGACTACTGCCGCAAACACCACGCCAATTAAGGTAAGTTGTAATGTGATTGGGAAAGATTTCGCTAACATGCTACTAATCGGTAATTCTGGTGGCATCGTCACACCAAAATCCAATACAAGTAAATTACCTAAGAAGCGAAAATATTGAACAAAGAGTGGATCATTTAAGCCATGTGATTCGCGGTAAAGTTGTTTTGCCGCTTCACTAGCACTTTCGCCTAATGCCACTGTAGCAGGATCACCCGGCGTGAATTGAAGCACGACAAAGACGAGTGCGGTTACACCAAGTATCATGACCGGCAAAGCCATCAATCGGCGTAACAATAATCGAAGTATCATTTCCATCTGACCTCTCCTATTCTATTTTGAGAAATTCATTAAATTAAAAATGAAGCGAAACAATCAAATTAAAAAACAAAATGATTTATACAAATCATAATATCCGCTCTATACCCTGTCAATCCAAGTGCCTAGGGCAAAGTTCAAATCTGTGATCGGCTTCACAAAGATTTTTTTGAAATGAAATAGAGAGAAAAAATGATTGAAAAACAGGGGAAAAAATGTCCGCACTTTGGTATAAAAAGAAAGAAAAAAAGGCTGTTGATTGCTCAACAGCCCAAACATTAAAAAGTGCTTTATTTACGGCCCACACCGAGGAAAGATAAACCGGTTGTCGCCAATGGTTGATAGCCTTCAAGGCTGCTATCATCCCATGCAGAAGGAAGTTTACGATGAACAATCGGATAAAGTGGTACTTCAGCCGCAATAATGTTAATCGCTTCTTCCCATGATTTTTTCGCTTCAGCGTGATCTTTTGCTCTCACTGCTGCATTGAGTAATTCAGTCACTTTCGCAAATTCAGGGGTATTACTCCAGCGGAAACGACGTTTCGGCCATACATCACCACGATACCACCAGCTTAAAAGCAAGTCTAAGTCATTACCGAACACGGATGGGTCACCCGGCGCAATTGCCACTTCATACACACCTGGATCCACGTTGTTGCTGTATAACGCACCTGATTGTAAGTGTTGTAAAGTCACTTTCACACCTGGAATCTTGTTCCAAGACTCTAAAATTAACGGTGCAGATTCTTTCACCCAGTCATGGTCGGTTGCGAGCAATTCAAATTTAAGCTCAGTTACACCAGCTTCTTTTAATAATGCCGCTGCTTTTTCTGGATCATAAGGATATTGAGTTGATGCCTTAATATAATCTGGGTGAGTAGTTTGTAAGTATGATGTTGCAGCTTCTGCATTACCATCAAATACAATATCAACAAGTTTGTCAGTGTTTAAACCATAGTGTAACGCTTGACGTACTTTTGGATTGTTAAACGGAGCTTTCTCACAGTTAAACATTAAGAATAACAAGCCGAAAGATTGAACGGATTGCACTTGTTGTTTTTTGTTTTTCAAGCGACTAATGTCTAAATAAGGCACGCTTTCCATTGCTTGAGTACGTTTAGACTCTTGTGCAGTTACACGAGCTGCGGCATCAGAAAGTAATAACCAAGACATTTTTTCAACTTGCGCTGGATATTTACCATTGTAAGGTTCATACGCTTCAAAGACGATTTTGTCATCTTTCACCGCTGAAACAAATTTGAATGGACCAGAACCAACTGGGTGTGCATCAAATGCAGATTGTCCTACTTTGTCGATCACGTGTTTCGGTACAATTTTCACGCAAGTTAAGCGGTTAGCAAATAAAGCAAATGGATATTTCAATTTAAATTCCACCACTTTATCGTCTAAAGCTTTCACACTTTCAATGAAATCAATAAACATCACAAATAATGATTTATTGGCTGGATCCATAATACGATTGAAAGAATACACAACGTCTTCAGTGGTGACCGGTGCACCATCATGGAAGGTTGCGCCTTCACGTAAAGTAATGCGCCATGTTGTTTCATCAACTTGTTCTGGCTCTTTTCCTGCTAAAGCAAGATAAGGTTCACGAGTTGCAGGATGCAAATCCACCAAACCTTCAAAAATATGCAAGTTTGCTGCATAAGGTGAAGCACCACTTGATGTCATTGGGTCAAAACCGGTAGAAAGCGGATAAGCAATCCCCGCTTCAATGGTTTTACCTTTAATTTCTGCAGCAAAGGCTTTTGGTGCAAATGTGCCTAATGTGCCACTAAATGCAAGACCTGCCCCCACGCCAGCCATAAGTTTCATAAAATGACGACGAGATTCATTAGTTTCAAAGGAAAAATGCTTTGTCATACTAAACTCCTGATGAGTAATAAAATCATATTTTTGGTTTTTAAACCTAGCCAAACATTTCATTCGAAAATGAAGTAAAGCAATCAAATCTTAGAATAAAATGATTTGCATCAATCATAATCATCTTCGCTTCATTCTGTCAAAGGGGAAATATTGAATGTGTGATCTACTTCACAGAGTTTTTTTTGCAATTTACAGTAAAAGTTTTTAACTATGTATAAATCATTATAAATAGTTTTTAACTATTGAATCGCTAGATAATATGAAATAGCTATCAGAAAAAACGATGCTTATAATGACCGCACTTCCCAAGCAAGGGAACAACATTTTAATCAACAATAAAGAGGAAAATACTATGTCAAAAACATCAATCGGTTTAGATAAAAAAGCATCTGAAAAATTAGCAGTAAAATTAAATGAATTATTAGCAACCTATCAAGTATTCTACACCAACGTGCGCGGTTACCACTGGAACATTAAAGGGGTAAACTTCTTTGAATTACACGCAAAATTTGAAGAAATCTACACTGATTTAGTAGTAAAAGTAGATGAAGTGGCAGAACGTATCTTAACTTTAGGTTACACACCGCATAACGGTTATTCACAATACTTCCAACACTCACGTATTAAAGAAGAGTTAGGGGTAAGTGATGCGCAATCTTGCTTAAAAGGCACATTAGAAGGATTAAAAGTATTACTTGAACAACAACGTGAAATCCTTGAATTAGCGGGTGAGTCTGATGATGAAGGTACCGCTTCTCAAATGAGCGACTACATCAAAGAACAAGAAAAACTTGTTTGGATGTTCCAAGCCGCTTGCCAAACTTGCTATGCTTAATTAAATATTGATTAAATACGAAAGCCGACTGATGTCGGCTTTTTATTTTCTATACTACAGGCTTTTGTCGATAGAACAATAGCCCTGGTAAAGCTAAGCCCAAAACAAGGGCTCCCAAAATAAAGCTGGTATTGATAAAAGAGCTGATCATTTGCTCAAATAATTTATCGGAAAATCCATAATGATGAATTTGTACGATAGCAATCATCGCTTTATAAGCATGAACACCCGGAATCATTGGAATAATTGCCGCAACGGTAAAGACTTTTGGATGGGCTAAATAGCGATGAGATAAATGCACACCAATAAAACCAATCAAACAAGTGGCAAAAAAAGTGGCAAAAACAATCGGGACTCCAAAGTGTAATAATAACGTTCTCGTGACATGCCCAAGCGCGCCTAAAATAGCACAATACTTTAAGGCTTTAGGCGGAACATTAAATACTAAGGCAAATCCTACTGCTGGAATGGCGGCAAAAAGCATATCGTCGAGTAAATTCAGTAAAAACATTCTATTACCCCACCCATGAAACAATATTTAAAAGATTTAATGCAAAAACGATACCTAAACAAGCACCAAAGGTGAGAACCGTAGCAATGGTCCATCGTCCTATTCCCATATTGACATACCCTTTTAAAATATCTGCAAGTGAATTAATTAATGGGAATCCTGGGACAAGTAATAAAACGCTAGAAGCTAATGCGATATGAGGATCATTACCTAAACTATATTTCAAACTGACACCGGAAATCAGTGAGGCAACAAATGCGGTAATGGCAAAAACGATGAGTGGATTGTAATGACGTTTAGAAATTTCTTGTCGAACAAACATGGCAATGGCAGAAGCAATAAAGGTGATTGCACAAATTGTGATATCTCCGCCAGAAAGGTGAGCAAAAGAGGCACAAGATAAACCAATCATAAACACCACCAAATAACGGTTATATTTTAATGGTTTTAATTTATCCAGTTTCTTTTGAGCCATGGACAAATCATACAAGTGATGCTCTACGGCAACCACAATGTGCTGAACATCCGTAACAATTTGCATATTGATGCCTTTATCGACATTCTTCCGCACGGTGGTAATACAATGTTGCTTAGAAAGTGTGGTCAATAAGACGGCATTCGCTGTTAAAGCACACTCTACGCTTTCAATGCCTAAAGCTACACCTAATCGCTGTGCCATTTGTACGACGACAGCACTTTCTGCGCCATGCTGTAACAATAACAAAGCGGTTTCCACACAAATGCGGGTAACCGCTCGTTGGTATTCCTGATCCATATCTCTACGCTCTTATTAAAGTAAACGTTAGAGATTATAGATCGATGAATAAAAAATACTAAAAAAATGACCGCACCTATGATCCAAGTCAAAACTTCAGTATTTCCAATGCCTATGAATCAGCAGTGATTAAATAGCTTTATCAAAATATAGCGGCACATTGCTTAACTTAGCCATATTCGTGATATAAGCTAAAACCGCTGGTGGGAATTCGATTCCTTTCACACAAGTCAGATTTCGTAATACTGGGAAAACGATAATATCTTCAAGAGAAAGTTTACCGTTTAGCGCATTGTCAGATTGAATTAATACCGCTAATTTCTCTAAATCGCCTTTTAAGCGAGCAAGATAGGTTTCTGTCTTCGCAATATTTTCAGCAAAATCTCCAATAAATTCCGTTTTCTTTTTAGTGAAATAATCGACCGCACTTTGGGTTTCAAATTCTGCTAAACCAATTTGCGTAAAGCGTGCAGTCGTAAGATGACCATAATAACTGCCGACTTCTTTTAACCATGCTTCAATTTCAGGACGAACGTGTTCAGATAAGATTTTTTCACCAAAATGTTCATCTACATAATGCACGATATCCAAACTTTCCGGCATCGCAGTACCATCTTCTTTGACAAGAATTGGCACTACTTTTTTGCCCACTAAACCAATTGGCGTTGCTTCATCATCATTTGCCAGCACTACAAGTTCTACCGGTAAATTTTTTAAACCAAAAATCATGCGGGCACGTACACAAAACGGGCAATGATCGTAAACATATAATTTCATTTTTTACTCCTCTTTTTCCTGTAATAATTTTCCTAAACCACTTTGTCTTTTTACCGTATTTCTGACCGCACTTTGCCAGATTTTTTCATTGGCAAAGACGGAAAGTTGATTTTTCGCACGGGTAACACCGGTAAATACCAGCTCTCGTGAAAGCACTGGATTAGGTTCTGTTGGTAATACCATGACGGTATGATCAAATTCTGAACCTTGGGATTTATGAATCGTCATCATAAATGCAGGTTCGTGAGCGGGAATACGACTGGTAGAGACTTCGCGATTGCCGAACCACACTTTGCCTTTAGCTAAACACAAGCCAATATCACCGTTATACAGTTTCACATTATGATCATTTTCCGTAATCATAACTGGCTTACCGATATACCAATCGTCTTCTTGACGGAACCAAAGTAATTTCTCAGCACGCAATGCCAAAGCAATTTCTCGATTTAACTCTTCCACACCCAATGCCGAAGCTCGAAGTGCGGTCAAAAATCTCACCGAATTAAAACGGTCTAAAATTGCTTCCGCATAAGTTTTCTCGTTGCCCTTTTCATCCATAAATTTTGCATTAAGATCTTTCTTCTGAGCAAAATAAGTTTGAAGTTGCGTTAAATAAACACGGTAATTTTCAACCGCACTTTTCACCACTTGTCGAACCGATTCTTTAACATCTTGTTCTTCATCAAAATGATAGAAATGCAACTCTTGAGGATATTCCGCAAAAGTCGCCACACTGCCCTCACCTTTTCCTTGCTGAATTTGCTCAGCAAGTTGTTTAATGCCCGAATCATCTCGGAAACGGCGACTAAAGGTTAAATGACAAATAGCATCACGCAGCGGACTATGTTCATCTGAAGTTGGAACAGTATAGCCTGTTGTTGTATGAATATAATCAGCTTGAGTAGGACTATAATCTTGCGTTAAAAATTGTGCAATTTCACCTAATACCGCGCCAGCTTCCACAGAAGCCAATTGAGCTTGGTCACCCAATAAAATTAAACGCGTTTCGGGTTTCAACGCTTGCACAAGTTTCGCCATCATGGGCAAATCAATCATTGAGGTTTCATCCACCACTAATACATCAATTTGCAATGGATTATGTGCATGATATTTTACGCTATCGGTAAAAGGTCGAACGCCTAGTAAGCGATGCAACGTTTCTGCGGTTTTAGGAATAGATGCGCGTAACTCATCTGAAATCGGCATTTGAGCTAAAGCATTTTCGATGGATTCCGTTAAACGCGCCGCCGCTTTTCCTGTTGGCGCAACCAATTTAATGTGAAGTTTGCCACCAAATAATTCCTGTAATACACATAACAAGCGAGTAACTGTCGTAGTTTTCCCTGTTCCCGGGCCACCTGTAATCACAGAAAATGGGCTTTTTACCGCCGTTGCGACTGCTACTTTTTGCCAATCAACTTGTGCTTGTTGTTGAGGGAAATAACGATCTAATAAGGTTCGAATTTGTTTCGGTTCTACCGATAAAGTGCGGTCATTTTTCAAGGCGTTTTTAATATATTGCGCAACGCGGAATTCATCTTGCCAAGCTCGATAGAAATAAATCGCCCCAAATTGAAACGCAAGAGGCGCAATCTGATTTTCAGGATCTTGTGTAAAAGCAATATGCCCCGCTAAGGCTGATTGCCATTTTGATACAGGAAGTGAACCGATCTTTTCATTGATCAGCGACAAAAAATCCGTTTCAGTATGACGATAAGCCAAGCCGAATAAATTACGTTCTAAGAAACGATCTAACACACAACAAGTATTGCCTTGCGTATAGCTCCAGTTGCAAAGTGCGGCTAATAAAATCGCTAAATTTTGTACGGGTTCGACATAGCCTTTATCTTTTTGTTTATCAGCAATTAATTGAGCAAAATAATAATCGCCTTGAGTAATTACACCTTGTTCTTGCAAGGATTTTAATAGGCTTAACATTAAAATAATTCCTCTAACTGTTGGATTAATTGCCAATCTGGTTTATCAAAAAAGATGCCTGATTGTGGCGAACCATTCATTCCTCGTAAAAATGCATAAACCACACCACCAAAATCTCGGTTGTAATCGTAGTGAGGCAAACGTGTTTTTAAATAACGGTGTAATGCCACCACATACAACAAATATTGCCAATCGTAGTGATGCTCTAACATGGCTTTTTTCAATGCAGCTTGATCGTAATCCTTTAATGTCTCACCTAAGAAATTCGATTTGTAATCAAGCAAATAATATTTATCTTGATGACTGAAAACTAAGTCCATTGTACCTCGCACCATGCCTTGAATATCCTCAAACTGTAACGGTTCTGATGGCAAATGATGCAAGGTTGCTAACGCTCGATTAAAACCTGCGACATCAAAATGGCTTGTGATATTGAGATAAAACGCCAACTCTTTTAAGCATTGTTTTTCGTTAATTTGAGCAAGAGTAAGATCATCGTTTGGCAAAATTGGCGTGCTGAGTATTTGTGCAAACCACTGTTGAACTGCTGCAAATTGCTCTTCTGCAAGATTTAAATCCTGACATAATTTTTCAATATTTTCTTTCTCAGACAGTTGAGCAAAAAGCACCTTTTCAAAATAACGATGCAATAAAGTACCGATTTGTGTTCCCCGTGGAAAATCTAAAACCATTTCATCGTTATCATGAGCAAGTGCGGTTAGATTTTCAGGGATATTTTCTATTGAAATCGATGCATCATAATCTTTCGCATCATCAAAAATGAGCGATTTTTTCACCGCACTTTCATTCAAATAAGCTTTACGTTGATGTGTTTGTTCTATGCCACTAAAGCTCGTCACTCGCCAATCTTGTTCAATTTCACCTTGGAAAATTTCTGCACTTAAATTTTCTTGAGAAACATTTAAGGTAAGTGGTTCACTGGCTTGTAACACATCGGTTGATTTAATCTCTACATCATTAGGTAAAAGTTGCTTAAATTTTTCCAATAACGGTTGAGTATCCCAATTATTTGGCAAATCGAGTTTTCGGCCAATTTCACCTTGCGTTAAAATATACAATAAAGCATTCCATTTTTTATCAAAGGCTTTTGGTAACACAAAGGCCATTTGATATTTCGCCCGGGTTAATGCCACATAAAGCAAACGCAATTCTTCCGCAAAAACTTCTTCTGTTAATTCATCCAAGTGTTGATCTTGCATATCCCACAAGGTTTGCTCTTTTTTACTATCGTAATATAAATTAAATAGTTTCTTTTTAGTTGGGTCTTTCGCCGCATTTCCTAAAAATGGCAACCAGACCAAATCATATTCCAAGCCTTTGGATTTATGGATAGTCACAATCTTCACTAACTGACGTTCGCTTTCTAAACGAATTTGTGCTTCTTGACGGCCATTATCTTGAATTTGCTTTTCAAACCAGCGCAATAATGCCGCTTCACTTTCATTTAATGCGGCTGCTTGCTGTAAAATTTCAGCTAAATGTAATAAATCCGTCAGTTTTCGTTCGCCATCAGGCCGAGATAAGAGCTTTTCTGTGATATTTTCAGCTAAAAGTAAATGGTGCAACATCGGCAAGACGCCTTGGCGTTGCCAAATTTGTTGATACTCTACGAATTTTTCAGCCCAACGTTGCCACTGAATTTCATCCTGGTGAATTTGGTGAATTTCAGCTGCATTTAAGCCGAAAAGTGCGGTCGCAATGGCATTTAAAATTGGACGTTCCGTCACGCTTAAACAAGCTTGCAAAATCAAGGCTAGTTCTTTTGCTGTGTTACTCTCAAAGACATTTCCCCTATCCGAAAGGTAAACCGAAGCGATACCGAGTGCTTGCAATTCTTTCTTCACGAGATCCGCTTCGGTATAACCACGCACCAAAACGGCAATATTTTCTGCTCGCAATGTTTGATTTTCTGCTTTGCTTTCATTCGGAAAAACAACCGGATTTTCAGCCGCACTTTTTAACCATTGCTGAATCGATGTCGCGCAAGCTTTCGCATAATCTTGCTGGGTGGATTTGTCTTTATCGTTAATGTAAAAACGGAAGGCAGGTTCAGGTTGATTATTCAACTGAAAAACAAGTTTTTTCTTAGCTGCACCCACATTTAAAAATTCAATGTTTTCATAAATGAAGGGAGCATTTTCAAAATCAAATAATCGATTTACCCCTTCTACTAAAGGTTGGGATGAACGGTAATTTGTGCCTAAATTAAAACGTTCCTTCGCTTCTTTTGCTGCTTTTAGATAAGTGAAAATATCGGCACCACGGAAACGATAAATCGCCTGTTTTGGGTCCCCGATCATCATAAAACCAACATTACCGGACGCGGTTTTATTGTGATACATTTTCGAGAAAATTTGATACTGCAACGCATCCGTATCTTGGAACTCGTCAATCATGGCAAAAGGATATTGAAAACGAATTAATTCCGCTAACTGTTCTCCACCCTCACCATATAGTGCTTCTTTTAATAAGCGTAATAAATCATCAAAGGATTTTTCAGGATGATTCGCTTTGTATTCAAGAAGTTTCTTTTGAATACCTTGACGATAGTGATAGAGAATGATTTTTTTAAATAAATTACTCGGTTGAAGTTGCTCAATTAAAGCTTCAATCTCTTCAAAGGCTGAATGTGTTATTCTTACACCTTTTTTCTTGAAAGGTGCGTTGACCGCGTTATCTAAAGCCGATTGCGTAAATTTTTTTACTAGCGTTTCATTTAAGGTGATATCTGCTCTATTTTTTGCCCATGAGGTGACTTCATCGACAAGAGATAAAATTGTTTTACTTGAATGTGTTTTTCCATTTAAACAAGATTTCTCTTTTTTCACGACTTCTTCATCAAAAAGGTTTCGGATTTCAACCGCACTTTCTAACCAAGTGTCTTTAATCTTTTCAATAATTTCCGCATTTTTAGTGATATCTTTTTGCAAAAATTCTTTTAATGACAGTTCTAATAGTTCTGGTTTATCCAGTTGTATAGAAAAATTATTCCCAATGTTTGAACCTAAATCATTCAATACATCTTCTGGCGACTTTAATTCTTTTGAGATAAATGCAGCCAAATGGAAAGGCAAATCATAAAAATGCTCCCGCCAAAATTCATTTGCAAATTGTTTGAGTAAATCAGACTGATCTTTGAGAAGTTTTAAATTGAAATGCACGCCTGAATTAAAAGCATGTTGCATCAACATTCGGCGACAAAAACCGTGAATGGTATAAATGGAGGCTAAATCTAAATTTTGCTCCGCTAGCTTTAAGCGGCGAAGTGCAGTCGGAATATCCTCTAAATAAGGCAATAACTCCGCTAAAAATTGATGTTCTCCAGTAAAAATCGCCTTATCTTGCTTTTCATAATATTCAGAAAAAACCGAAATTGCCGCCGTTAAACGTTCCCGAATTTTGCGTTTTAAATCTTCCGTCGCCATTTCAGTAAAGGTTACCACCAAAATCTCTTCCACATTCAACGGACGAGAAAAACAATTCTCACCCGCCTGCAAAAGTAATCGAAGATAGATAGAACCGATAGTATAGGTTTTCCCAGTACCTGCTGAGGCTTCAATTAAATTGACTTGATTTAAGGGTAACAAAATGGCATTAAGTGCGGTTGATTTTTGACTCATTTTTTATTTTTCTGTAAACATTAGAGTGCCCCTATTGTAGGGATTTAGCTGAGGGATTTCCATAAAAAATGCGGTGAAATTTCACCGCACTTTATTCTTTATCTTATTATTTTAGAACGTTAAAACTTTATCCGCCCATAATGTCCATTCTGAAACATCATCTAAGGTACCAAGGGTTACGCCGTCAATTAATTTAGCATCTAATAAACCTCGTGCTTTTACGCAGCTAGTGCATAATTTAATTTCAGCACCTTGTGCCGCTAAAATATCGATAAGTTGTTGAACGTTTGAGCCTTCATTTGGGTTTTGACCCGCAATACCGCTTAAAATAGAATCCGAAAAAGCAAACACTTTAATGTTCACTTCTTTGCCGTGATCTTCTTGCAGATTAATAGCAAAACGTAATGCATTAAAGGTTTTTTCACCACCGTATGGTGAGTCGTTAACGATAAATAAAAGATTTTGCATGTTGCACTCCTTGTTGCATGCGATAAAAATGAAGGCGCAATAATTTACGCCTTTATGAAATTAGCCAACCCAAACGAACTTGGCTACAAACAGTAAAGACACTACCCACACAGGGGCATTGATCTCGCGTATTCTACCTGTACAGGCCTTCATGACGCAATAGCTAATAAAACCAAATGCGATACCTTCAGTAATTGAATAAGTAAATGGCATCATCGCTGCAGTGATAAAAGCAGGCGTGGCTTCGGTTAAATCATCCCAGTGTACACGAATAAGACTGGATGCCATTAAAATCCCTACATAGACTAATGCCCCTGCGGTTGCATAAGCTGGCACGACACTAGCCAGTGGTGAAAAGAAAATGGTAAGTAAGAATAAAACACCGACTGTCACCGCCGTTAAACCTGTTCTACCGCCGACAGAAACCCCTGCACCACTTTCAATATAGGTACTAATTGCGGATGTTCCGATATAAGAGCCTACTACCGCACTCACGCTATCTACATAAAGAGCTTGTTTCATTTTCGGGAAACGACCTTTTTCATCGCTGAAACCTGCTTTATCGGTTACACCTAATAAGGTGCCTGATGAATCAAATAGGTTTACTAAAAGGAAAGAGAAAATGATGCCGAGCAAAGCCGTATCTAAAGCACCCGCAATATCGACTTTTCCTACAACCGCACCTAAACTTGGTGGCATCGAAACAATGCCGTGGAAGGTCACTTGGTCATCAATTAAAAGCGCTAAACCAGTGACTACCGCGATAGAAATTAAGACGCCAGAGAAAATATTACGTGCAGCTAAAACTACGATAATAAAGAAACCTAATACACCCAGCAGAATTTTCGGATCATGTAAATTGCCTAATGCCACTAAGGTTGCAGGATTTGCTACAACCAAGCCCATATTTTTAAAGCCAATTAACGCAATAAAAAAGCCGATACCTGCACCTATTCCCACGCGCAGTGAAAGCGGAATAGACGCCATGAGCCAATAACGGATTTGGAATAAGGTTAAAACAAATAAACCAATTGAGCCCCAGAAAATGGTGCCCATGCCCACTTCCCAAGAATAACCGAGCTTGCCGACTACTACATAAGCAAAGAACGCATTGAGTCCCATCGCTGGCGCAAGGGCGATAGGTAAATTACTGAATAATCCCATCGCAATGGTGCCTAGCGCGGCGATTAAACAAGTGGTCACGAAAACAACTTGCTTATCCATTCCCGCATCACCTAATACGGATGGATTCACAAACACGATATACACCATGGTAAAGAAGGTGGTGATACCCGCGATAATTTCAGTTTTGGTGGTACTGCCCTTTTCTTTAATGGAAAAAAGACGTTCAAGTAAAGATTGTTGCATTGTCTTCCCCTTAACTTAAATTAATAACCTTGGTGATAAATCGACTCAAGTAATTTCACACCTAACAAGGCAATATTGAAACGTTGCTCATCAGCTACCGTCCAAAATTCGATACCATTTTCAACCGCACTTTGTTGGCTGATATGCAATTTTACGCTGTCTTCACCATTTTCATTTTCACCGTTAATCACAGGCGTAATAAGGCTATCATGTAATTCAATTAATTCGCTTTGTTGTGGCTGGTAATCAAATTCATAATCTGAAAGTGCGGTCACTTTTTGTGCCATTCCGTAGAAGACAGGCACTTGAATTTGATGGAAAATGACATTGTCTAACTGCGGGAAGATTTTTTGTAATTGCAGATTTAAATTAGCCTCTTGTTGTGGAAACACATCAAAGGCAAAACGGGTTTCACCTTCTTCCAATGGCATACCATTCAGTAAACGAGCAGTTTGTCCAGCAAGTTTATTCACGGTCTCACCATCCGTATAAGAAGCCGGTAAAAGTGACGTTGCAAAGACTTGAGTTAAATTTGTTTGTTGAATAATTGGTAGTAGAGATAAAGCTAATTGACTCACTTGCGGATCGGGTAAACTCACAATGTTACGTTGTCTTAATTCAGTTAGATTTTCTTCATTGATTGTAGGAACCACGATGGGTACATCAGACAATGCAGAGCAAATCCCTTTTAAATCAATCACCACACAGCCACTTTCTGCGGCTTGAGCCAATAAGGGGGCTTGGTCAATTTGGCCAGCGAAGAAAAGATAATTAACGCTATCCCACTCAATCTCATCAGTGGCTAATTGAGCAGCGGCTTTATTGCGAAAACGCACCACTTGCTCTTCTTCAAAAGGATAAATTTCTACAATTGAAACCTTGCCTACATCTAGCTCACTTTGTTCAAGGGCTTCGGCAATTTTTTCACATAGATCAAATTCTGCTGCAATAGCAATATTTAGGCTTGCGTCCATTTTTCTCTCCGCTGTAAAATGTTCTGAACCGATTCATTCTACAGAAAAAAGACGTATAAATACATAAGGAAATCAGATGACACCGGCAATTGATTTACTCAAGAAAAATAAAATTCCTTTTACTCTCCATACCTATGATCATGACCCTAACAATACGCATTTTGGTGATGAAGCCGCGGAAAAACTTGAGCTTGATCCGCACCAATCCTTTAAAACACTTTTAGTTGCTGAAAATGGTGATCAGAAAAAATTAGCGTGTTTTGTGCTTTCCACGGCAAATATGTTGAGTTTAAAGAAAGCGGCAAAATCAATTGGTGTTAAAAAAGTCGAAATGGCTGATAAAGATGCGGCACAAAAAAGCACGGGATATTTAGTCGGTGGCATTAGTCCATTAGGTCAAAAGAAACGTGTAAAAACAGTGATAAATTCTACCGCACTTGAGTTTGATACGATTTTTGTTTCGGGTGGAAAACGCGGATTAAGCGTCGAATTGGCCCCACAAGATTTGGCTAAATTACTGAATGCCGAATTTGTCGATATCATTGACGAAGAATAGAAAAAGAAAAGCCCGAGTAAATCGGGCTATCTTTTTTATGATGTTGTGTTTATTTAAATTAGAAACTTGATGTATCTTGGAATAAGCCAACTTTTAAATCGGTTGCAGTGTAGATAACACGACCATCTACTTCCACTTCACCATCAGCCATTCCCATCACTAATTTGCGATTAATTACGCGTTTCATATTGATGCGATAAACCACTTTTTTCGCGGTTGGTAAGATTTGTCCGGTAAATTTCACTTCACCAACGCCTAATGCACGGCCTTTACCTTTACCGCCAACCCAGCCAAGGAAGAAACCCACTAATTGCCACATCGCATCTAAGCCTAAGCAGCCTGGCATAACTGGGTCACCGATAAAGTGGCAACCGAAAAACGGTAAATCTGGATGAATATCTAATTCTGCTTCAATATACCCTTTACCAAACGCACCGCCGTCTTCGGTCATTTTTACAATGCGATCCATCATCAACATCGTTGGTGCTGGAAGTTGCGGGCCTTCTTTACCAAATAATTCACCACGACCAGAAGCTAATAAATCTTCATAGGTGTAGCTGCTTTTAATGTTTGGTGTACAGGTGTTTTCCATTTTTTATTTCCTTGTATATATAGTTTTGCTTGGTTACAACCAATAAGTAAGGATTCTATGAGGATTTATAAGAAATGTAAACAGCGAACACTTGTTAGCTCAACTTGTCGGATCAGTCAGTGTAATTAAGATAAAAGAAAAGCGAACACAAGGTTCGCTTTAAAGAAATTAAGATTTAAAGAAATCTAACCAGCTTTTTTTCGGCGTTTCCGAACGGAAAGCAATCCGATTTTGAATTAGACGCGCAATAGGCTCTTTGCCCTTCGCATATTCTTCTTTCTCTTCCAATAAATCGCGGTCAAATAAGATTTTAGCTGTTTGATAAATATCCTCGACTTGATAGATAAAGAACTGCTCATTTTTCACCGCCTCAACCACTTCGTCAGATAAACTTAATTGCTGAATTGTTGTTGCAGGAATAATCACCCCTTGTTTACCCGTTAAACCACGACGTTGGCAAATAGTGAAAAAGCCTTCAATTTTGTCATTCACTCCGCCTACTGCGTGCACCAAACCAAATTGGTCAATGGTACCCGTAATCGCAATATTTTGTGGCAATGGCAAATCGGATAACGCGCTGACTAATACAGAGAAAATAGCTAGAGACGCACTGTCACCATCAATTTCACCATAGGACTGTTCAAATACTAAAGAAGCAGAAAATGGTAACTGTGATGGCAACTCTAAGATACTCGCCAAGCACGCTTCAGAAATCATCATGCCTTTTCCGTGAAGGTTGCCCGCTAATTCGTTTTTACGCTCCACATCCACGACTTCACCATCACCAAACTGCACTAAACAGCTGATGCGAGAAGGTTCACCGAAACAAACGGGGGTACCAGGATATTCAATCACAGACAAGCCATTAATCTGCCCAACAATTTCACCGTTGGTTTCCACATAAATTTGTTCGTTGAGAATATCTGCATAAGTGCGTTCACGTAAAAAACTATGCTGTTCGTTCTTTTGTTTAAAAGCTTGCTCAAAATCAACCGCACTTAAGGTTTGTTTTTGTGACAACGTCGCGGCATTAAGCAACATTTCTGTTATTTTTAATGGTGAAATGTTAATTAAAAAGCGATCTTCACTCTCACGCACCAATAACTGATAGAGTTTATTTAATGCGCTTAAATCTAAATCAAGTTCATATTTTGAGGCTAATGCCAACACATAATTAGCCCAATTTTCTTGTGCTTTAGGTTGTGCAACAGAATAATAGCTTTCAATTTCTGCGTAATCAGCTAAGCTGTAAAGATCTTCTTCTAACTCACCTAAGGTCGCAATTTCAGTGCGATTGCCTAAAATCACCACTTTTAAATTAAGTGGATAACTTGGAATATCACAAGGCAAGGTTTTAAATGGATGGGCTGAATACCAATCAAAAGTTTGCATTTGTAAAATATGTTTTAAGCGTTGCCATAAATCAAACTGGCTTAGCATCGTTGCTGCGCTTAAAATCAAAACGCCCCCATTAGCTTGATGCACTAAACCTGGTGTAAGCAAAATATCTTGCGAACTTGGGTGAACACGCACACTACCAAAAAGGCTAAATTGATCAGCATGCAATGCCTTTAACACATCACCTTGTGCGGCAAAATTATCAGCGGGAGATTGAGCCGGCTCAGTATAAATACGAGGGAAAGAAAAAGAATCTCCCTGCTCAACGACATAATTCACCCCAAAAACTGACCGCTCTTTTGGCTGTTCTTGGCGAATAAGTTCTGCTAATAAATTAGAATATTCTGCTTGATCATCGGCTTTTAAAACCAATAGAGAGCGACGCGGCTGTTTTAAAAATAAAGAAATCGCTTTTGTAGCATGTTTTTGTAATGACCAAAAATCAGCCTTTTCAGCTGAAAGTTCAGTAATCGATAATTCTGGTTGTAAGGCTTGCCAATTTAAGGCTTGTTCCGAAGATGTTGAAGTCACGACATATCTCGCTTTAATTAAATTGGCGGTATTATCGCACACTTCACCCTGAGTGAAAATCCGTTATAAAAATCTACTGGAAAAATTTATTTAAACAGCGTATATTTATGAGGTTACCACGTCACTAAAAGTATAATAAAACGATGAAATACCAAAAATTAGAAAACCAAGAAGCAAACTGGAAATGGATTTATCTCATTCGCAAACATCGCGAAGGGGAAAAAATTACCCGTTACGAAGAAAAAAGCTTAGAAGAAAGTAAAGTTCAAGAATTAATAGAATGTCAGAATTATCCTGAAAAAATCGAGGAATGGATTAAAAATCACCTTTCTCTTGATTTACCTATTAAGCTTGATCAGGCTATTCGTGCAAGACGTAAACGCTTTTTTAATGCAGAGAAACAATCAACGAAGAAAAAGTCCATTGATTTAGAATATGGTGTTTGGCTTCGTTTGTCTAAATATTCACGAAAAATGAAAATGACGCTTTCTGAAACCATCACCTATATGATTGATGAGCGAGAAAGCAAAGCGTTATATGAAAGCCAAATGACAGCAATGAAAGCCGGTTTGAAGAACTTACTCAATAAATAAGATGAAAAAAAGCCAAGGTTTAGACCTTGGCTTTTGATTATGCTAAATAGAGAAGATTTTGAAACGTTTTAGCGTTTCGCTTATTCCGCAATCGGAATTATTTTTGTGGCGTGAGATCCTTTGTCGCCGTGAATCACTTCAAATTGCACGCGTTGTCCCGCTTTTAATGAACGGTAACCATCCATTTCAATTGCTGAATAATGTGCAAAGATGTCTGTATCCACGCCTTCTGCAGAAATAAATCCAAATCCTTTTGCGTTATTAAACCATTTTACTACACCAATTTCCATAGTAGACCTCTATAGGCTTCGCCCTTAATACTTAAAAACAATAAGACTCATGCCTTATCACCTCAATTGGAAATATATTCAAACATTTTATTTTTTTATGCAACAAGGAAACTTTAAAAATGATACATTGATCACAAAAATTTTTATTTATTTACTGTCAGAAGCCTCTCTCTCACCTTTTTGATGAATTTCACGCAATGCTTTTGCCACGATTTGAATGGCTTCACCGCTACTCATTCCTTGTGCCATTAATTCCTGAATTTGCTCTACTGCTTTTTGTTGTTGTTCGTGGGTTAAATTAATATCTAACATTATTTCTTCTCGTTAAATGGACCAATTAAATAATTCCATCACTTTCATCCATTGGTCATCTAAATTAGCTTTAATTTCTATTTTTATTGAATGAATAGGATGTTCAAAAATAAGTGTATCTGCGTGTAAAAATAAACGCTGGCAGCCTGAATATTCCGTCAATGCACGATTTTGATGCAAATCACCATATTGTGTATCCCCTAAAATAGGATGAAAGATATGCTTCATGTGACGTCGTAACTGATGTTTCCTGCCTGTTTGAGGAATGAGCTTCACCAAGGAATATCTTGTGGTTTGATAACGCCCTACTGCATAAGGCATTTCCACAATGTTTAAGCCCTCATAATCCGTTACCGCCTCTTGAGGGGCTTTATTTTCCTGGGCAAACTTATCTGCAATCTTATCTAATTGGATTTTAAGGGGATAATCAATCTGTCCTTTACCTTGCAAATACCCTCGCACAATCGCCAAATAAGATTTTTGCACTGTTTTCTGTTCAAATTGCTGACACATTAAATTTGCGATTTCACTATTTAAAGCAAACAGCAAAACACCTGAGGTAGGGCGATCTAATCGATGAATAGGAAAAACATGCTGACCGATTTGATCACGCAAGGTTTGCATCACAAATTGCGTTTCATGAGTATCAAGCCAACTACGATGCACCAACATGCCGGCAGGCTTATTGACGGCGACAAGATATTCATCTTGGTATAAAATTTCTAACATTTATTGATTTTGTAATAAGGCTTCTAATTCACGTAACGGCGTTAATAATTCAACTAAAAAATCTTCCTCTGCTTCTTTAAATGCTTCTTCTAAATAAGGCGACACCGCAATTTGTGAAGGCAAATCTGCCCCGCTTTCAAGTAATGCGAACATTCTTGGAATGAAAATCCATTGCAACCATTCTTCTGGTGACATGGTATCAATAGCAAAAGGCTCTTTACTTAAAAAGGCTTCTTGTGAAGGAGGAACGGCTTGCCATAAATCAAGTTTTTGCATAGCAAGTTGTAATTGTTGAAGATGAAGTTTTGTTTGATTACGCATGATTTTTCCTATTTATAAACAAGCGGCGTATTCTACGAGCATCAATTCACACTGTAAAGTGCGGTCAAATTTAGCGATGAATAATCGAAAAGTCAGAATACCGTTTATTTTCAATATTATCGACTAAGACCCGTTCAACAGTTGCAGTTCTTGGCCCGACTTTTAACCAATCATAAAAGCGTTGTAGTTGGTCATTGTTGCCTTCCGCAATGATTTCGACACTGCCGTCTGTACAATTTCTTACCGTGCCTTTAATACCAATTTTCTCTGCTTCTTTCCACGTAAAATAGCGAAACCCGACACCTTGAACTCGACCATATACAACAAATCGTTTTGCCATGATTTGCTCCTTTATTACAAAAACTTTTTAAAAATTAACCGCACTTTCCTATTCCCATTTTTTAAAATTTAGCATAGCATTACAACCATCTAATTTCATTCAAAAAATAAAAGGAGTAATTATGAAATTATGTAAGTTTGCTTTAGGTGTTGTTGCCCTTGCAGTCAGTGCGAGCAGCTTAGCCGGCATGGTCACCACCTCATCAAACCTTGAGTTCCTTGCTATCAACGGCCAAAAAGCTAGCAAATCCCTTCTAAAAGAAAAAAAATCATTCAATGCTGAAGCTGACCAAACACAACAGGTTGTGGTACGTTTAGGTGAGATCGTCGGTACGGGTTCTAGCCAAGGACTTTTTGAGTCTACCCCTGTTATTGTGACTTTCAAAGGTACGGCTGATGATGTAGTGGTATCTGCAGAAAAAATTCGTTCTCAAGAAGATGGCGAAAAATTTAATGCACAACCACAAATTACCGTTAAAACTAAATCAGGTAATGTGATTGATGCTAAAGTGGATACCTTAAAACAAGAAGGTTTATTCCCATCAGCGAATATTGTTAACGACCTCGCTGAGTATAATGCATCAAATGCACCAGCTGCGGTTTCAGCTTTAGCGGCACCTGCAGTAGGTATGATGCCTGCAGCATCAGGAAAAGCAGCGAAAGGTAAAGTTGTTGTGCAAGGTGAAAACGTTGCTGAACAACAATTACAATACTGGTTCCAACAAGCCGATAAAGAAACCCAAACTCGTTTCTTAAACTGGGCAAAAAAACAAAAATAATCATTTTTTTAACCGCACTTTGATAAAGAAGTGAGCCTTCCCGCTCACTTTTTTATCATCCATTTTTTAGTCATAAAATAATAAACAAGGATATCAACATGAATCAATGGCTTAATGCAAAAGTAATCGCTTCAATACCTATTTTTATTGCAGTGAATATCGCAGCGTTTGGCGTCTGGTTTTTTGATATTTCTACGCAATCTATGCCCTTAATTTTAGGGATTATTGCAGGCGGTTTAGTAGATTTAGATAATCGTCTTACCGGACGATTAAAAAATATTTTTTACACATTAATTGCCTTTTCCATTTCAACCTTTATCGTCCAACTTAATATTGGTAAACCCATTCAGTACGTATTGCTGATGACCATCATCACCTTTTTATTTACGATGGTTGGTGCCGTGGGTGAACGTTATCGCACCATTGCATTTGGTACGCTAGTGGTAGCCATTTATACCACCCTCACTTATACACCGGATAATTCTGCGAGTTGGTTTATCAATCCTGTAATGATTTTATTAGGCACCTTGCTCTACAGTATTGTGACTATCATTGTTTATCTCTTTTTCCCAAACCGTCCTGTACAAGAAAGTGTGGCAAAAGCGTTTTGTGCCTTAGGCAATTATCTAGATGCAAAATCAGAATTTTTTGATCCTGATGAGATTGATGAAATCGAGAAAAAACACCTTAATTTTGCGATGAAAAACACCAATGTGGTGGAGGCCTTCAATCAAGCGAGAACAGCACTTTTCTATCGTATTCGTGGGCAACATCGCCATGCTCGCACACAACGCATGATCCGCTATTATTTTGCTGCGCAAGACATTCATGAGCGTGCAAATTCGACACATTTTGATTATCGACAAATTGCGGAACAACTCAAAAATACAGATTTAATTTTCCGTATTCAGCGCTTGCTCGAATTACAAGCGCAAGCCTGTCACAATATTACGGCTTGCCTGCGTCAAAATACGCCTTATCACTATAATATTCGTGTAGAAAAAGCATTAATGGGGACAATTCAATCCCTTGAGCTTTATAGTAAAGAACATACCAATCAAAACAATGTGTTGCTTGCCCTTCAAACACTGATTGATAACCTGCAAAGCATTAACTGGCAGTTACGTCAGCTTGAGCAAGAAACTACTGAAAATGAGCAAACTGCACAAATCCATACCGAACAAATTACGGGATTAAAAAATATTCTTTCAGTTATAGGAAGTAATTTCACTTTTGAGTCACCACTTTTCCGCCATGCTGTACGTTTGTCTATCGTGGTGTTTTTGTGTTGCGCAATTGTTGAATTTTTCCAATTTAATTTGGGTTACTGGATTTTGCTTACTGCGGTCTTTGTGTGTCAGCCAAACTATTCGGCGACGAAAGTGCGGTTACGCCAGCGTATTATTGGCACAATTTTAGGGGTAATTATTGGCTCCTTATTGCCATATCTCAACCCAACATTAGAGATGAAACTTGGCTTAATGGTAGTGACCAGTACGCTCTTTTTCTTCTTCCGCAGTAATAATTACAGTTTCTCCACGTTCTTTATTACCTTGCAAGTATTGATCAGTTTCGATGTAATGGGATTTGACACACAATCAGCGCTCTTCCCTCGCCTCATTGATACTGTATTAGGTTCAGCCATTGCATGGTTTGCCGTTTCTTATTTATGGCCGGATTGGAAATATTTACAGCTCGATAAAGTGAGCCGTCAAGCGATTCAAAGTGATGCACAATATTTCTTACACATTATTAGCCAACTGCAATTTGGTAAAAGCGATAATTTAAAATACCGTATTGCACGCCGTAATGCCCATCAATATGCGGCGGCACTAAGTACGACGCTTTCCAATATGAACAATGAACCGAAGAAATATCAGGCTTATTTGCAAGAAGGTTTTGATTTATTAAAAATGAATTATTCCCTATTGAGCTATATTTCTGCTTTAGGGGCATATCGCAATAAAATGGCGCAATTACAACAAACTACCGAGTTTTTGTCAGACTTTTATCCTGTAGCGAAAAAGGTTTTATATGCACTGGAAAATATTGAAAAGCTTCGTCCAGAAATCTTTGAAAAGCTCCAAAATAGTATTGAACAGAGCCTAAAAAAAATTCAATGGGATGAAACACAAACCAAAAACAATGCAGTCTTTGCGTTACCATATCAGCAGCTTAATTTGATTTCTCAATTGCTACCGCAGTTATATCGCTATTTCCAACATAGTCAGAAAGAATCGATTACCAAATAAAAAACAAAGGAAAAACTGACCGCACTACCCCAAATTTTTTATTGTTCTCAGTGCGATAAATAGAGATAATACGCCACTTATGTAAAATAAATTTAGACGCAATGACACATTACATTCTACTCATTATCAGCACCGCATTAATCAATAACTTTGTTTTGGTCAAATTCTTAGGACTTTGTCCATTTATGGGCGTATCCAAAAAGATTGAAACGGCGATTGGTATGGGGCTTGCTACGACATTCGTATTAACTGTAGCATCACTGTGTTCTTATTTAGTCGATAATTATATTTTAATGCCGCTAAACGCCACATTCTTGCGCACTTTAGTCTTCATTTTAGTGATCGCCGTTGTGGTTCAATTTACCGAAATGGTGATCAATAAAACAAGTCCATCTCTCTATCGCTTATTAGGGATTTTCTTACCCCTGATTACCACAAACTGTGCAGTACTCGGTGTGGCATTATTAAACGTTAATTTGGCACACAATTTAACAGAATCTGTCATTTATGGTTTTGGTGCCTCTTTAGGTTTCGGTTTGGTTTTAGTTTTATTTGCAGCCTTACGTGAACGTTTAGTTGCTGCAGATGTACCCATTACGTTTCGTGGCTCGTCTATTGCGTTAATTACAGCTGGTTTAATGTCTCTCGCCTTTATGGGCTTCGCCGGGTTAGTAAAATGATTTATCTCTTAATGTTTATTACTGTGACAGTGATTTTTCTCGGCTTATTTTGGAATAACACTAAAAAATAATGTTTATCTTAATTTCAGTAACCGTTCTCGCTTTAATTTTTGGTGCGATTTTAGGCGTTGCTTCGATTAAATTAAAAGTCGAAGCTGATCCTATCGTTGAAAAAATTGATGCCATCTTACCGCAAAGCCAATGTGGGCAATGCGGCTATCCTGGTTGCAAGCCTTATGCCGAAGCGATTGCCAATGGTGACGTTATCACAAAATGCGTGCCTGGCGGTCGTCCGACGGTAGTAAAAATTGCCGAAATCATGGGTGTTGATGTACCTGCAATGGATGATGTCGCTGAACCAGAAGAAATGGTTGCCTTTATTGATGAGAATATGTGTATTGGCTGTACTAAATGTATTCAAGCCTGCCCTGTTGATGCCATTATCGGTACAAACAAAGCCATGCATACTATTATTCCTGATCTCTGTACTGGATGTGAACTTTGTGTGGCACCTTGCCCGACAGATTGTATTTCCATGATTAAAGTGAAAAAAGATATTGATAATTGGAACTGGAAATTTGATCCTAAATTAGTCATTCCGGTTGTAAATACCACAGAAATCGAGAAAAAATTAGTGGTTGGGGAGTCGGAATCACATGGCTGATGTATTAACAAGATTTAAATCCGGCAAAATTTGGGATTTTAAAGGCGGGATTCATCCACCTGAAATGAAATCTCAATCAAACCAATCCCCTATTCAGCAATCAAAGCTTGCTCATGATTTTTATGTGCCAATTAAACAACACGCAGGCACTGCAGGAAATGTATTAGTTAAAGAAGGCGATTATGTGCTTAAAGGCCAACCTTTAACACAAGGTGATGGCTTAAGAACCTTGCCTGTTCACGCCCCAACTTCTGGTACCGTAAAATTTATCGGGAAACATGTTGCGCCCCATCCTTCCGGTTTAACCGAGGATATGATTCATATTCAAGCGGATGGCTTGGATAAATGGCGTGAGCAATTTCCACTTGAAGAATTTTTCACACAACCTGTCGAACAACTCATTGATCGTATTTATCAAGCAGGGGTTGCCGGCTTAGGTGGTGCGGTATTCCCAACTGCCGCCAAAATCCAATCGGCTGAAAAGAAAGTTAAACTCTTAATTATTAACGGCGCGGAATGCGAACCTTATATTACCTGTGATGACCGCTTAATGCGTGATTACACGGATGAAATGATCGAAGGGATTCGTATCTTACGTTATATCTTACGCCCTGAAAAAGTGGTGATTGCGGTTGAAGATAATAAACCTGAAGCGATTCAAGCTATTCAACAATCACTGCATGGCGCAAATGACATTGAATTGCGCGTTATTCCGACTAAATATCCATCTGGCGCAGCCAAACAGCTTATTTATTTACTTACTGGTATGGAAGTACCAAGCGGTGGACGCTCTTACGATATTGGCGTATTAATGCATAATGTCGGTACAGCTTTTGCGGTAAAAAGAGCGGTCATTAATGATGAGTCTTTAATTGAGCGTGTCGTTACGCTGACTGGTGATAAAATTTCAGAGAAAGGCAACTACTGGGTTCGCTTAGGTACACCAGTTGACCATTTATTGGCGCAAGTTGGCTATCAATATGATGAGCGCTTCCCTGTTTTTGCAGGCGGACCAATGATGGGATTACAACTTTCTGATCTCAACGCACCCGTCACAAAATTAATAAACTGTTTATTAGCACCCGATCATTTTGAATATGGTAAACCCGAACCGGAACAATCTTGTATCCGCTGTTCAGCTTGTTCTGATGCTTGCCCTGTCAATTTAATGCCACAGCAACTTTATTGGTATGCTCGCAGTGAGGATCACCAAAAATCAGAAGAATATTGCTTAAAAGATTGTATTGAATGTGGCGTGTGCGCTTATGTTTGTCCAAGCCATATTCCGCTTATTCAATATTTCCGACAAGAAAAAGCAAAAATTGGGGAAATTAAAGAAAAAGCGAAAAAAGCCGAAGAGGCCAAACTCCGTTTTGAAGCCAAACAAGCTCGTATGGAACGTGAAGAGCAAGAGCGTAAAGCGCGTTCACAACGTGCGGCAGAAGCTCGTCGAGAAGAACTTGCAAAACAAAAAGGTGAAGACCCAGTTAAAGCCGCGTTAGAACGCTTGAAAGCAAAACAAGCGGGTTCAGCAGCAAATAAAGAAACGAAAACTATTGTATCTGAGAAAGGGGAAATCTTACCGGATAACCATGAACTCATGGAGCAACGTAAAGCCCGCCGTCTTGCTAGACAACAAGCACAAGCAGATACAAGCACTGCGTCGGATGCAACACCGTTACAAATTGATGAAAAAGATACGAAGAAAGCGGCTGTTGCTGCAGCTCTAGCAAGAGCAAAAACCAAGAAAGCTGCTGCTCAAGGTGAAACAGTTGCGACAAATGCAACTGAAAGCGCGGTCGAAAAAATAGATGAAAATCCAACCGTATTTGATCCGAAAAAAGCGGCTGTAGCTTCAGCCATCGCGAGAGCCAAAGCGAAGAAAGCTGCCGCTCAAGGTGAAACGGTTGCGATAAATGCAACTGAAAGCGTGGTCGAAAAAACAGATGAAAATCCAACCGTACTTGATCCGAAAAAAGCCGCTATCGCAGCAACCATTGCGAGAGCCAAAGCTAAGAAAGCTGCCGCTCAAAGTGAAGCAGTTACAACAAATGAAACTGAAAGCACGGTAGAAAAAACAGATGAAAATTCAACCGCACTAGATCCGAAAAAAGCCACTGTAGCTGCCGCTATCGCGAGAGCAAAAGCGAAGAAAGCTGCTGCTCAAGGTGAAACAGTTGCGACAAATGCAACTGAAAGTGTGGTCGAGAAAACAGATGAAAACCCAACCGCACTAGATCCGAAAAAAGCAGCAATAGCTGCAGCTATTGCAAGAGCTAAAGCGAAAAAAGCCGCCGCTGAAGCAGCCAAAGAAACAGAATAACGCAGGAAAAGATTATGTTTAAAAAAATGGAGAGTTCGCCTCATACCCATTCAGGCAAATTAACCGCCCGCATTATGTTGTGGGTGATTGCAGCCATGCTGCCTGCCCTGCTCACGCAGATTTATTATTTTGGAATGGGTGTTTTGGTGCAATCTGCTTTGGCTATTTCTTTCGCGTTATTGCTTGAGTTTATTGTGACCAAATTGCGCAATAAGCCAAACCTGGTCTATATTTCAGATTTTAGCGTGGTGCTTACCGCCTTAATTTTAGCGATGGCGATTCCGCCTTATGCACCTTACTGGGTGATTTTAATCGGTACGCTTTCCGCTGTTATTCTAGGTAAACATGTTTATGGTGGCTTGGGACAAAACCCATTTAATCCAGCTATGGTGGGTTATGTGGTGCTATTGATTTCTTTCCCACTACAAATGACAAGTTGGATGCCGCCTATTTCATTATTGAATGAACCTCCAACATTTGCAGACTCCATTTCTTTAGCTTTCACAGGCTTAACCACTGATGGATTTAGTTTGAGTCAACTTGTTCATTCCATTGATGGAATTACACAAGCGACACCATTAGACAGTGCAAAAATCTTCTATAACTTACATCAAGGCGATGAAAGCGTATTTCATGATTTTGTAAAATTACCGATTTTATTACAAAACGGGACTGATTTTGCTGAAGGTTGGTGGCAGGTTAATTTGGCATTCATGCTTGGTGGGATTGTATTAATTTTAAAGAAAAAAATTCACTGGCAAATTCCCGTTTCAATGCTCGTGACCTTTGTGACCTTAGCAACAATCACTGCGATGTCAGGCCATCATCATTTAAGTATGATAAGCCAACTCTTTAGCGGCGCCATGATGTTCGGCGCATTCTTTATTGCGACTGACCCTGTCACAGCTTCTATTACACCTCGTGGTAAGCTTGTATTTGGTGCTTTGGTTGGACTATTGGTTTACCTCATTCGTTACTTTGGAAACTATCCTGACGGCGTGGCATTTGCGATTTTGTTAAGTAATATTTGTGTACCGCTTATCGATCACTATACCCGCCCTCGTGTAGCGGGACACTTTGTAAAAGGGAGTAAATAATGGGTATTTTTAAAGTCACCTCCCGTTTTGGTCTTTTATTAGGTTTCATCGCATTGCTTTGTACAGCAGTTTCTGCGGGCATTTATATGCTAACAAAAGATAAAATTGATGAAGCCATGGCTGAACACCAAAAAGCCTTATTGCTCCAAGTAATCCCTCAAAATTACTTTAATAATAGCTTGCTTGAAAGTGTGGAGACGCCTGATCAAGATAAACTCAAAGGTATTCAAAAAGTCTATTTTGCGATCAAAGATCATGTGCCAACAGCCTATGCTTATGAAACCACTGCGCCAGATGGTTATTCAGGGAATATCCGTTTATTAGTGGGGATTACACCCAAAGGTGAAGTGTTAGGTGTGCGAGTCATCGAACATCATGAAACCCCTGGATTAGGCGATAAAATCGAACTTCGCATTTCTGACTGGATTTTAAGTTTTACAAACCAAGTTATCGTACCGGAAAGTCTAAAAGATTGGGCAGTCAAAAAAGATGGCGGTAAATTCGACCAATTTTCTGGCGCAACGATTACGCCACGCGCGATTGTGAATCAAGTAAAACGCTCTGCTCTCGTGATGCTCGAAAATGAGGCATTACTCAACGAGATGGCAAAAAAATATGCGCAATAGGATATTTATTATGACTGATTTAACCGAAAAAACGACCGCACTTGATGAGCAAAGTGCGGTTAAAAATTCAGAAGAAATAACGCAAACGCCTTCTGTTTGGAAAGAAATCTTTATTCAAGGCGTATGGAAAAACAACTCTACCCTCGTGCAATTATTAGGGCTTTGTCCGCTGTTGGCTGTTTCAAGTACTGCAACAAATGCATTAGGTTTAGGTTTGGCGACTATGTTGGTTTTAACCTGTACAAACACCGTTGTTTCACTCTTTCGTAAGCAAATTCCTCATGAAATCCGTATTCCGATTTATGTGATGATTATTGCCACCACCGTAACCGTGGTGCAACTATTGATGAATGCTTATACCTATACACTCTATCAAGCACTTGGGATTTTTATTCCTTTAATCGTGACTAACTGTATCGTCATCGGTCGTGCAGAAGCCTTTGCCTCTAAAAATAGCGTAGCACATGCTGCCTGGGATGGTTTTTCGATGGGATTAGGTATGGCATTAAGTATCACCGTATTAGGTGCATTACGTGAAATCTTAGGCCAAGGTACCCTTTTTGAAGGCATTGAAAACCTATTTGGTCAAGGCGCCAAATTCCTGACATTACATATTTATCACGCTGACAGCAGCTTTTTACTCTTTATTCTTCCGCCAGGTGCGTTTATTGGATTAGGCATCCTACTGGCGATTAAAAACCGAATTGATATGAAAAAATGAACCAAGCTAAACGAATTGAAATCCTCACTCGACTTCGGGAGCAAAACCCGCATCCCACTACGGAATTAGAGTATAATTCGCCTTTTGAACTACTCATCGCGGTGATCTTATCGGCTCAAGCGACCGATAAAGGTGTGAATAAAGCGACGGCAAAATTATTCCCTGTGGCAAATACCCCACAAGCTATTTTAGATCTCGGCTTAGAGGGGTTAAAAGAATACATTAAAACCATCGGGCTTTATAACAGCAAAGCAGAAAATATCATTAAAACCTGCCGTGATTTAGTTGAAAAACATAATGGTGAAGTACCCGATAATCGAGAAGCCTTAGAAGCTCTTGCAGGTGTAGGTAGAAAAACAGCGAATGTCGTGTTAAATACCGCTTTCGGTCACCCGACTATTGCAGTGGATACCCATATTTTTCGCGTATGCAACCGCACAAATTTCGCCCCTGGCAAAGATGTGGTAAAAGTGGAAGAAAAACTACTCAAAGTTGTGCCAAAAGAATTTAAAGTGGATGTACATCACTGGCTTATTTTACATGGGCGCTATACTTGTACCGCGCGCAAACCTCGATGTGGGGCTTGCATTATTGAAGATCTCTGCGAATACAAAGAAAAAACAGAATATTAAACGAATAAAATCAAACGGAATATATTATGACAACAAACAATCAATCTCGCCAAACGTGGTCTAGCCGACTAACTTATGTGCTCACCGTTGCGGGTGCGACAGTTGGCTTTGGGGCAACGTGGCGCTTTCCTTATTTAGTGGGTGAAAATGGCGGTGGTGCCTACGTACTCCTCTTTTGTATCGCGATGATTGTCATTGGTATCCCGATGATTTTAGTAGAAAATGTTATCGGACGCCGTTTGCGTGTGAATTCCATTGATGCCTTTGGCGACAAAATCCAGGATAAAGGTAAAAACATCTCCAAATATTGGAAGATTCTTGGTTACATGGGGCTTCTTGGTGCATTTGGTATCATGGCTTATTACATGGTATTAGGTGGTTGGGTAATGTCTTATATCATCAGTCTGATGAATAACACCCTTGATATTAGCGCCCCAATTACAAAAGAAGTGGCCAAAGATTTCTACGATTTACATATCAGCAACAGCCCATGGGAAATCATGCTTTACACCTTCTTGTTCGTGGCGGTGAACTACATTATTTTGGCGAAAGGTATCATTGGCGGGATTGAACGTTCCGTGAAATACTTAATGCCACTACTCTTTATCTTCCTAATTGGTATGGTAATTCGTAACCTCACCTTACCTGGCGCAATGGAAGGGGTAACTTTCTACTTAAAACCTGATTTCAGCAAAATCACACCTAAACTTTTCATCTTCGTATTAGGCCAAGTATTCTTCGCATTAAGCCTTGGTTTCGGTGTATTAATTACCCTCTCTAGCTATTTGAACAAAGAAGAAAACCTTATTCAAACAGCGGTTATTACAGGTTTCACCAATACCATTATTGCTGTGTTATGTGGTTTTATGATCTTTCCGTCATTATTCACATTCGGCATTGAACCTAACGCAGGGCCAACCTTGGTTTTCCAAAGTTTACCAATTGTATTCTCACATTTATGGGCGGGTAAATTCTTTGCTATCGTATTCTTCGGCTTATTGCTTATTGCGGCATTAACCACATCAATTACGATTTACGAAGTCATCATCACCGCATTGCAAGAAAAGCTCAGAATGCGCCGTGGTAAAGCGATTTTTGTTACCTTAATGGGGATTTTCTTATTAGGTAATGTACCCTCTATTCTAGGTGATAATCTTTGGAAAGACTTCACCATCTTCGATAAAAGCATTTTCGATGCCTTCGATTTCGTCAGCGGCAATATTCTCTTTATGCTGACCGCACTTGGTTGTGCCATTTTCGTTGGTTTTGTGTTAAAAGACGATGCAAAAAAAGAGCTATCACCAACGCCAAATTCACTTTTCACCACAATTTGGTTTAACTATGTGAAATTTGTGGTTCCAGTGATTATTTTGGTGATTTTTATTAGTAATATGTAATAAAAAAACCGAGCTATTTAGCTCGGTTTCTTTTTACCTATACCCTATTTTGCTTCAGCTTGGGTCTTTTTCTCTTCAAGTTCTTCCCATCGCATAAATGCCGTTTCAAGCTCCGCTTCCGTATCCGCTAATTCTTTTAGCTTCGCATCCGTTACATCATGAGCTTGTTGGAAAAAGTGAGGGTCACCAATTTCAGCTTGAAGTGCGGTGATTTTATCTTCCAATTCTTCCAATAATTGTGGTAGCTGTTCTAACTCACGTTGTTCTTTGTAAGAAAGTTTAACAGATTTTGGCTTTTGAGAAATAACGTCATTTTTAACCGCACTTTCCTGTGCTTTTGGTGCTTCTTTTTTGATTTTTTTAGCTTCTTGCTCTGCTTTCATGACAAAGTAATTGGCTTGTTGTCCTTTCGCATCAAAGAAACCGCCCACGTATTTATTCAATACGCCGTCGCCTTCAAAGAAATAACACTCCGTTGCGACATTGTCAATAAACTGACGATCATGGCTGACAATCAATAAGGTGCCTTGATAATCCGTGAGGATTTCTTCCAATAATTCTAAGGTTTCTACATCCAAGTCATTGGTTGGTTCATCGAGAATCAATAGATTATTAGGTTTCAGTAATAATTTAGCCAATAATAAACGGTTACGTTCACCACCTGAAAGCGCTTTTACAGGTGTCATCGCTCGTTTGGGTGGAAATAAGAAATCCTGCAAATAGCCCAAGACATGACGTTTTATGCCATTGACTTCAATATCCTGCTTGCCATCGGCAACGTTATCCATCACCGTTTTTTCTGGATCAAGATCAGCACGATATTGGTCAAAATAAGCGATATCTAATTTTGTACCACAATGAATGCTGCCATTAGTTGGCTTGATTTCACCTAATAAAAGTTTAATAAACGTGGTCTTTCCGCAACCATTTGCTCCCACTAAAGCAATTTTATCGCCACGTAAAATGGTCGTACTGAAATCTTTGAGCAGCTGTTTGCCTTCAATCTCATAAGACACATTTTCCATTTCAAACACGATTTTGCCTGAACGACTTGAGTTATCTAATTGTAACTTAGCGGTGCCCATCACCTCACGACGCTGGCGACGTTCTTCACGCATGGCTTTTAAAGCGCGTACACGGCCTTCATTACGCGTACGGCGAGCTTTAATCCCTTGACGAATCCAAACTTCTTCTTGCGCTAAACGCTTATCGAAAAGATCGTTCTGTAATGCTTCGACACGTAAGTTTTCTTCTTTCGTCGTGAGATATAAATCATAATCCCCAGGATAAGACACTAATTTACCACGGTCTAAATCCACAATACGAGTGGCCATTTTGCGGATAAAAGAACGGTCATGAGAAATAAACACAATACTTCCGGTGAATTCTAATAAGAAGTTTTCTAACCATTCTATTGCATCTACATCCAGATGGTTGGTCGGTTCATCTAATAACAAGACATCAGGATTACACACCAAGGCACGAGCAAGGGCGGCTTTACGCAGCCAACCACCCGATAAATCGGCTAATTTAGTATCAGGGTTTAACTCTAATTTTTGCAGGACTTCATTGATTTTATTTTCAAACTGCCAACCATTGGCATGCTCTAATTTTGCTTGTACTTGCGCCAGTTGATTAAGAATTTGCTCACTGTAATTTTGTGTCAACTCTTGCGAAATATGGTGATATTCTTTTAATAAATCTGCTAAATGTTCAATCCCTTCCGCCACATAATCAAATACATTCCCTTCAGCATGGCGAGGCGGGTCTTGTTCTAAACGTGAAACCACTAAATCTTTTTCATACTGCACTTTGCCGTCATCCATCGTGACTTGCTGTGCAATAATTTTTAATAAAGTCGATTTACCTGCACCGTTACGCCCTACCAAACACACGCGCTCATTGGGTTCAATATGAAGTTCAGCATGATCAAGTAAGGGGTGATCACTAAAAGAAAGATAAGCGTTAGTTAAACTAATTAATGCCACAAAATTGTCCTATAAATTCAAAATATCAATAAAAATAACCGCACTTTAGAGCTGATGATAAACCTTTAAAGCATAGGCATCTGACATGCCCGCGATATAATCACAAATAATACGTTTTTTACCCTGCTCCGGTGCATTTCTCCAACGATTAGCGGTATTCGTTGGCAATAAACGTTCTGGGTCAGATTCAAAAATCTGGAACATTTCCGTGAGAATGCGTTGCCCTTTGTATTCAATACGTTGCGTTTCGACATGGCGAATCACGTATTTCCACACAAACTTTTTAAACACATTTAATGCCGCAATCACATCTTGAGGTAGTTCCGCGTTATAACGTAACAAAGGCTCATCAAAATTACCGGTGACTTTCCAGCGCACATGGGTGATAAAGAAATTCACTAATGCACCAATGGCATTTTTACGCTCAAAATGATGATTAGAGAACAATCGTTGGCTAACTTTCTCTATATTTTTTGCCAACCAATCTGAAGGAATCGTTTTAAGTTCATCTAAGGCTTCTTGCCACTGATGTTGATTTACTACACCAGTCACAATCGCATCTTCTAAATCATGCACGCCATACGCAATATCATCTGCCAATTCCATAATGCTGCAATCTAAAGATTTAAATTGTGTTTTTAAAAACTCGGCAGGATTTGACCGCATTTTTTGAAATGTTCCAAACAAAGTGCGGTCATTTTCAGAAAGATTTTGCAACAACCAATTAAACATTGTGACGTCATCACGGAATAACCCTTTTCCAGGTTTCCAATCGCTAATTTTCACATAACGCGGATCAGAGTTTTCAGCATGTGGCAACTGGGCATATTGCGGGGAAGATAAGTCTAAAATATTCGGATATTTCACCACACCTAAAATGGCACGACGCGTTAAATTCATCCCTGCTGTTTCAGTATAAGGCTCGAGTTTAGTAATAATACGAAATGTCTGCGCATTGCCTTCAAAACCACCATGATTCCGCATCATATAATTGAGTGCCACTTCCCCACCATGACCAAACGGTGGATGACCAATATCATGCGCAAAGCACAAACTTTCAATTAAATCATTGCTTGGTAATAAAGGTTTGAGCTGTTTCTGTAATTCACTTTTTTCAATATGAAGCATGTCTGAAATAGCAACATAACTTTCCGCAAATTTTAATTGGGAAACCAGGCTGCTACCGATTTGTGCTACTTCAAGGGAATGAGTTAAACGAGTTCGATAAAAATCATTTTCGCCCACGGCGTGAATTTGTGTTTTTGCTTGTAAACAACGGAAAGCTGCAGAATGTAAAATCCGCCCGCGATCACGACGAAATGGCGGTCGGTGATCTTTTTCGCGAGGCGGATCAGGGAGGAAACGTTCAGTCCAAAAATCAGCTAATTGGTTTCTCATAAAAATAGACGAATAACATGGAATACTAAGGGCGCTAAAATTGAGCTCATAATACCGCAAAGTACCAAAGAAATCGAACTATAACTACCGGCTTTCGGATCGGCTTCCATACAGCTTACCGTGCCTAATGCGTGAGAAACGGCACCAACAGATAAACCTACGGCTTCTTGTTGTTTAATACCAATCTTTTTCAAGATGAGATAACCAAAAACCGAACCTTGCAAACCTGCAACAATCACACCTACAGCTGTAACGGCAGGAATACCGCCTAAATGTGAAGACACTTCCATCGCAATTGGCGTGGTAATTGATTTCGGTAATACGGTTGCTACCATTTCAGGACTCGCCCCTAAAATAATCGCAAAAATGGCACCGGTAAACATGGAAAACAGAGAAGCTAATGTCACCACAGAAAGAATAATTTTCCACTGTTTCGCAATTTGACGAAGTTGTTCATACAACGGTAACGCCAGAGCAACAATACTCACCCCTAATAAATTATTAATCGGCGCATTGCCCGCCATATAATCATCATAAGGAATATCGCCCACCACTAAAATCAGCACAAGGATTGATACTGTGAGCACAAAAGTATTGAAAATCATGGATTTCCAGCGTTTACTAATTTGCAACGCAAGCCAAAATCCGAAAATCGTTAAAATGGTATAAAGATAAATTGCATACTGCATAATAAAACCTTAGTCAGCTTGAAGATTGCGTCTTTCTAATACTTTTTTACGCTTATGGGTAAAGGATTGTTTATAAAATAAATAGTTTCCTATAAATGCAATAACCAAAAGTGTCAGCATGGTACTGAGAATGTTTGGAATAAGTAAAACTTTCCACTGGGCCACGAGTAAATCATAATATTTGATAATGCCCACGCTCACTGGCACAAAAAGCACCGCCATGTAACGAATCAACAAGCTAGAACCGAAATAAATCCACTCTAAGTGAATCACATGAGTCGTTAAACCTAAAAAAAGTAATAACAAGCCCCAAATGCTGCCTGGAATCCCCACAGGGATATAGTGAGAAATCAAATTGCCGAGTAATAACATAATGTATAAAATGATGAGCGAACGAGCGAGTTGAACGCCTTTTTGGAGTAACATATTTCCTCTATCAACTTTTTTAATAACAATTAAAATTTATTTTACGCTTTTTTTGTTAAAATTACCCATTCATTTTAGCTAAATTTTGCGATGCAGATCAAAGAAATTCCAAATGATTAAAAAACTCTTCTTATTTTTAACCATAATTTTGACCGCACTTTGGACGCAATTTTCACTCGCTACTGAGCGCCAAATGGCATGTTGGGTCGTTGGTGTAAGTGATGGCGATACCTTAACTTGCCTCTTACCCACTAAAAAACAATTCAAAGTACGATTACAAGAAATTGATGCTCCAGAAAAAGGCCAACCATTTGGAAAAAAAGCCAAACAATATCTTTCACAGCTTGTTTTCAAACAAAATGTGACGTTGTCTGTTTCTGGTTATGATCGCTACCAACGTATTTTGGCAACGGTTTACCTACAAGAACAAAACATTAACTTAGAAATGGTGAAAAATGGTATGGCTTGGGTTTATCCGCAATATGCTAAAAATCCAATCTACTTCCAGGCACAAGATTTTGCCCAACAACAAAAAATTGGATTATGGCGAGATCCCAACCCTGTTGCCCCTTATGAATGGCGCAAACAGAAAAAAGCAGTCAAACACGGAGATAACCATGGCTTTTGATTACCAATCATTTAAAAATGAATTCCCTTATTTTAAATCGCCAAATGCCGTGGTTTATTTGGATAATGCAGCGACAGCATTAAAGCCTCAAGCACTAATTGATGCAACGACTACTTTTTATCTATCGGCAGGCTCCGTACATCGCAGTCAGTATGAAGCGGCACAAACAGCACAATATGAAAATGCTCGTCACCTAGTTAAAACCTTAATTAATGCAGAAGATGAAAAAACGGTAATTTGGACGTCTGGGACAACTCATAGCATTAATTTAGTCGCTAACGGTTTACTCCCCTCTTTTCATGCGGATGATGAGATTTTAATTAGCCAAGCAGACCATCATGCTAATTTTGTTACTTGGCACGAAACAGCGAAAAAATGCGGAGCAAAAATTAAAGTGCTGCCAATTTCGGATAATTGGCTAATTGATGAAAATGCCTTAATTAAAGCCTTAAATGAGAAAACCCAATTAGTGGCACTCAATTTTGTTTCCAACGTAACGGGAACGGAACAACATATCCAGCATTTAATTCGAGTAATCCGTCAACATAGCAATGCGCTCATTTTAGTAGATGCCGCCCAAGCTATTAGCCATATACAAATTGATTTACAGGCATTAGATGCGGATTTTATCGCCTTTTCTGCACACAAAATTTATGGACCAAATGGCATTGGTGTATTAAGCGGAAAATTAAGCTCGCTTTCCCTGCTACAACCACTTTTTTACGGTGGAAAAATGATTGAGCGCGTATCCCATGAATGTATTACCTTTGCCGATTTACCTTATCGATTAGAAGCCGGCACACCAAATATTGCGGGCGTGATTGGCTTTGGTGTAGTGCTAGATTGGCTCAAAAAATGGGATTTTCAGGCTGCCGAGGCGCATGCCGTTGAGCTTGCCGAGCAAAGTAAAGTTCGGTTAAAAAACTATCCGAATTGTCGTTTATTCAATTCACCGCAACCGAGTTCAGTAGTATGTTTTGTTTTTGATGGGATTGCGGCTTCGGATCTTGCTACTCTATTAAGTGAACAAAAAATTGCGTTGCGTGTTGGCGAACATTGTGCTCAACCTTACTTAGCCCGCCTTGGTGAACGTACTACATTAAGACTTTCTTTTGCGCCTTATAATAGCCCGCAAGATGTGGATGCTTTTTTTGCGGCATTAGATAAATCCTTAGAGTTATTAGCATGCTAGAAAACATTAAACAGGCAAAAAATTGGGAAGATCGTTACCGTTTCATTATTCAAGCCGGTAAGCATCTCCCTCAACCTTATCCTGATGAATTGGCTCAAATGCAATCGATTCAAGGCTGTGAAGCGGGACTTTGGTTTATGCCCATTCCACAACATGACGGCACGTTTCAATTTCAAGCTTACAGCGAAGCGCGAATTATGAATGGTTTGTTATGGTTGTTGTTACAAAACATCAACGGCCAACCCCAAGACCAATTACAACAATTTAATATTCGTCAATTTTTTGATGAGCTTGGTATTGCCTCTCGCTTAAGTGAAACCCGCTTAAACGGTTTAAAACAAATTGAAGAAATCTTGCACAATCTGTAATTATGTATCTGATCGAACCTTTTTTTAAATTGACCGCCTTAGAAAATGATATTGGGCAACAAAGCCGTTTGCTCAATGCCGTCATCGACCAATGGCGTTATAACGGACAAATTATCGGCCGTGAAATCCCGCTTTATTTGACGGAGGAAGACGGTGAACAAGGTTTTGCGATGCGCGTCATTTGCCCTGAGCAAAATAGCCTTTTACCCGAGAATAATAACCAAACTGTGAATCTGGCGATGGAAAATGCTGAAAAGTGCGGTCTACATTTTCAAGGTTTTCAAATTATTGCCGATGATTTAAATGCAGACAGCACTGCAGAATGCAGCCATCCAGCATGGCAGATACTTTATACCACACATTTGCAATCTTGCTCGCCATTACATAGCGGAGATGATTTCTCCCCAATTCCGCTCTATAAACAGCTAAAAAATCAACCGCACTTAAGCCAAGATTTGATTAAATGGCAGGAAAATTGGCAGGCCTGCGATCAGTTGCAAATGAATGGTTCGGCTTTAGAAAAAGAATCATTAAGCGAAATCACCGAGATTAATAGTACGCTTACTAAACATGGACGCTACCTTGCTGCTGAAATCGAAAAAGAAAGCGGCATACCGACCTATTATTATTTATACCGTGTCGGTGGCCATTCTTTAAAATCGGAACAACAACGCTGTTGCCCGCATTGTGCTGGCGATTGGGCATTAGACGTGCCACTATTTGATGTAATTTACTTTAAATGCGACCAATGTCGATTAGTCTCGAATGTGTCGTGGAATTTTTTATAACGCTTTCGTTATTCAGGAAAACAAATGAACTATCAAGATACAAGCCTTCAATCTTTAAAACTCGGTCAAGCAACAGAATATGCTGCGAATTATGACCGCACTTTGTTACAACCCGTGCCTCGAAAACTCAATCGTGATGGCTTAGGCATAACTGAGCAGCAACCATTTACCCAAGGTGCGGATATTTGGACAGCCTACGAAATTTCTTGGTTAAATCCAAAAGGTTTGCCGCAAGTGGCTATTGCCGATGTGGAAATTGATTATCGCAGTGAAAATTTAATTGAATCAAAAAGCTTTAAACTCTATTTAAACAGTTTTAATCAAAGTAAATTTACTAATTTTGCTAGCATAGAACGCACGATGCGTGAAGACCTAAGTGCTTGTGCTCAAGGTGAGGTCAAAGTTCGTTTACATCCATTATCCCACTATCACGGACAAAGCATTAATACTTTAACGGGCGATTGCATTGATGATCAGGATATCGAAATCCACAGCTACGAATTTAATGCAGATATTTTGCAAAATTGTACGTCTGATAACGTGGTGGAAGAAACCTTAGTGAGCCATTTATTGAAATCTAACTGTCTTATCACCAGTCAGCCGGATTGGGGAACCGTGCAAATTCATTATGTGGGTAAACAAATCGATCGCGAAAAACTTCTCCGCTACATCGTATCTTTCCGTCAACATAATGAGTTTCATGAGCAGTGTGTTGAGCGTATTTTCTGTGACTTGATGCATTACGCCAAACCAGAAAAACTCACCGTCTATGCGCGTTATACGCGTCGTGGTGGGTTGGACATCAATCCATTCCGTTCTAACTTTAAGGCAATTCCACAAAATTTACGCTTGGCAAGACAATAAGTCACAAAACAAAAGTGCGGTGAAAATCAACCGCACTTTTATTTTACACATGTCGTAAATCGTGAGCTTGTTGCAATAACTGACGACTCTCTTGTAAGAATTGATCAGAATATTCTCCAAACCATTCTCTCACTTGATGGAAAGCATCAATAAATCCTTGGCGATCGCCTTTTTCAAAGAATTGTAACGCCTCTTCATAAGTTTGTTTCAAGCTTTCAATCACATCTAAATTTTCTGGTTTATCCATAATAATATCGGCATAAAGTGCCGCATCTTGGGCAAATAGACGACCAATCATGGCTAATTCCAAACGATAAATCGGGGAAGATAATGCCAATAAATTGCTTAAATTGACGGGCTGTTTAGAAAGATGCAGACCATTCGCAAAAGTGGAAAAGTGACGTAATGCTTGAATGTACGTCATATTGTGATCATGCTCTGCTGCATCAATTTGGTAAATTTTTGCACCCCAGATTTGAATTTGCTCTAGCAACCATTCATAACGTTCGCTAAAACGCCCATCACAACGCACAACCACTTGTTTTGCCATGCTCGCAATATCAGGGCCAAACATTGGATGCAGCCCAACCACTGCCCCTTTATGTACTTCTAACATTTTAGCTAATGGCGCACGTTTCACGGAGGTGAGGTCCGCCAGTAGCATATTTTCCGTTAAATAGGGCTTTAAACGTTCTATGGTTTCTAACGTGTGATCAATCGGTACTGAGATAATAACAACATCCGCATTCGTTAAAATACGTTCTGCTACATCCCAATCATCACGATCTAAAATAGAAATAGGATAACCGGAAGCACGCAAATAGCGGGCAAATAACTGTCCCATTTTTCCGTAACCACCGACAATAACAATTTTATTAATGGCTGGGTTCAGGGTTTTAAAACCAAATTGATTTTCATTGGAGTAAGATTCACGCATAAAACGACGTAGCACATCTTCGATGAGTTGTGGAGAGATTCCCGCTTTCGCCGCTTCTTCTCGGCGGGCTTCTAACATGGCTAATTCACGATCTGGTGCATAAATCGGCAAACCTTTTTCATGCTTTACTTCGCCGACTTGTGTCACCAATTCGAGGCGTTTAGCAAAAAGTTGAATCAGTTCACGATCGAGCGCATCAATTTCCTGACGTAAATGGTTAAGAGCATCCATAATTCACCTGTAATATCTTATTTACATAGATTGCAATTAAAAGGTTACAGGTGAGATTACTGGAATTAAAACAGAAAGGCAAATGATTAGAGAGATTGTGTAATCAAGCGTTGCGGACGAATCACATTGTTATCATCGATAAGTGCTACGCCTAAAAAGATATTCTTGTCAGAAAACAACCGCACTTGACCATATAATTTTGCTTCATTCGCAAATTTGACACGCTGCCCAAAGCCAATACCTTTACTCTGCTCTGCATTTAACTGTAATGCAGGTAATTTACTGACTGTGGTATCTGTCGGTAAAAGATGTTGATCAAGTTGAGCAAGAGCACCTTGCTCTGCAAGCGCCTGCAAAGCATCCCATGTCATCATCTTTTCTGTTGGATAATCCGCAACCGCAATTCGACGTAACACAGTCACATGAGCACCACAACCTAACACTTCACCTAAGTCATCCACTAATGTACGGATATAGGTTCCTTTCGAACAATGCACTTCTAAGGTTAGAAAAGGGGCTTGATACCCGATAAAGTTTAGCTCAAAAATCGTGATAGGACGTGCTTCACGTTCGACGGTAATGCCTGCGCGAGCATACTCATACAACGGTTTTCCATTGTGCTTTAATGCTGAAAACATGGTCGGCACTTGGAAAATATCACCTCGAAATTGTTCAAGTGCGGTCAAAATTTGTGATGTTTCTACATTGACTGGGCGAGTTTCGACCACTTGTCCTTCTGCATCCGAGGTATCCGTACGTTCACCTAATTTTGTTGTAACCACATAGCGTTTATCTGCATCTAACAAAAACTGTGAAAACTTTGTAGCCTCGCCTAAACAAATAGGCAGCATACCAGTTGCTAATGGATCAAGCGCACCAGTATGCCCTGCTTTATTCGCTTGGAATACGCGTTTAACTTTTTGCATAATGTCATTCGATGACATGCCTTGTGGCTTATCTAATAAAAATACGCCATCAATATCACGCCCACGCTTACGAGGTCTCGACATTAGTCATTTTCCTCAACGTGTTTTTTCTCGTCTTCACGTACCACGTTTGTCACTAAATTAGACATACGCATCCCTTCAACTAAGGATTGATCGTAGAAGAAACGAATTTCTGGCACAATGCGTAAGCGCATTGCTTTACCCACTAATGAACGGATATAAGGTGCTGCTTTTTCTAACCCTTTCATGCCTTGTGCAATCGCCACTTCATCATGATCAAACAAAAATGTGACAAACACTTTTGCATAAGCTAAATCGCTTGATACTTCCACATCTGACACGGTTACCATGCCAATACGGGGATCTTTTACTTCCCGTTGTAAAATGATGGCGATTTCTTTTTGTAATTCTTGTGCAACACGATCGCTGCGTTTAAATTCTCTTACCATAATATTTCTCTTATTAAAAAGCGGTCAAAAATACGTTGAATTTTGACCGCTCTTTTTATCGATTAGATTGAACGCTTAATTTCAACGACTTCAAACACTTCGATTTGGTCGCCAACTTTTACGTCATTGTAGTTTTTAACGCCGATACCACATTCCATACCATTACGTACTTCAGCAACGTCATCTTTAAAGCGACGGAGAGATTCCAATTCACCTTCAAAGATTACCACGTTATCACGTAATACACGGATTGGATTATTACGTTTTACTACACCTTCGGTCACCATACAACCTGCGATTGCTCCGAATTTCGGATGTTTGAACACATCACGCACTTCAGCCAAGCCAATGATTTCTTGTTTGAATTCAGGTTGTAACATACCGCTCATCGCAGCTTTCACATCATTTAAGAGTTCATAAATGATCGAGTAATAACGAAGGTCAATATTTTCTGCTTCGATAATACGGCGAGCAGAAGCGTCCGCACGTACGTTAAAGCCGACCATAATCGCATTAGAAGCTGCAGCTAAGGTTGCATCAGTTTCAGAAATACCACCTACACCAGAACCGACAACTTTCACTTTCACTTCATCAGTAGAAAGATCTTGCAACGATTGAATAATCGCTTCCACAGAACCCTGTACGTCCGCTTTCACAATGATATTCAGTTCAGCGACATCACCTTCTGTCATATTGCTAAACATATTTTCAAGTTTAGCTTTTTGCTGACGAGCAAGTTTCACTTCACGGAACTTACCTTGACGGTGTAATGCTACTTCACGTGCTTTTTTCTCATCACGCACTACGGTTGCTTCATCACCCGCTGCTGGTACGCCAGAAAGACCTAACACCTCAACAGGAATAGATGGACCAGCTTCATCGATTTCTTTACCATTTTCATCACGCATTGCACGAACACGGCCGTATTCAAAACCACAGAGTACGATATCACCTTTACGTAAGGTACCAGATTGAACAAGAATGGTTGCAACCGGACCACGACCTTTATCAAGGTAAGATTCAATCACCACACCACTTGCCATACCGTCTTTCACCGCGGTTAATTCAAGTACTTCTGATTGAAGTAAGATTGCATCTAATAAGTCATCAACACCCGTACCTTTCTTCGCAGAAACTGGCACGAATTGTACATCGCCACCGAATTTCTCAGAGATCACTTCGTGTTGAAGTAATTCTTGTTCTACGCGATCTGGGTTGGCTTCTGGTTTATCAATTTTGTTCACCGCAACCACTAAAGGCGCACCTGCTGCTTTTGCGTGTTGAATCGCTTCAATGGTTTGAGGCATCACACCATCATCTGCTGCAACAACAAGAACGACGATATCCGTTGCTTTCGCACCACGTGCACGCATTGAGGTAAATGCGGCGTGTCCCGGCGTATCTAAGAAGGTGATCATTTTGCCGTCATCCATTTCTACATGGTACGCACCGATGTGCTGAGTAATACCACCCGCCTCACCTGCTGCGACTTTCGCTTTACGAATGTAGTCAAGTAATGAGGTTTTACCATGGTCAACGTGACCCATAATCGTTACAACCGGTGCACGAGTCACTTTTTCTGCATTAACATCACGATCGCCTAATACTTCTTCTTCGAGTTCATTTTCATTGCGAAGAATCACTTTGTGACCTAATTCTTCAGCCACTAATTGTGCCGTCTCTTGGTCAAGTACTTGGTTAATGGTTACCATTTCGCCCATTTTCATCATTGCTTTGATGATTTCAGTTGCTTTGGTTGCCATTTTATTTGCTAATTCTGCAACAGTAATGGTTTCGCCAATAACAACATCCTGTTTTACAACCTGAACAGGTTTTGTGAAGGCTTGTTGTAATGCGGCACCTTTTTTACCATTTTTACCTTTACCGAATTTACCGTCTTTTTGATTTTTACGGTTCGATTCGCGCTCATTTTTATTGCCGCTCTTCACGTCATCACGTTCTTTTTTCGCTTTAGCGACTTTATTTTTGCCACGACCACGATTTTCGTTACGACGTTCTTCTTCGTCTTCTGCTTCTAAAGCATAACGAGAGCTTAAATTATAATCCGTGTAATCTTCTGATGAACTATCATTACTTGAAGAGTCAGACTCAGCATAACGTTTAGCTTCTTCAGCTGCTTTACGCGCTTGCTCTTCTGCTTTTTGGCGAGCAAGTTCTTCCGCTTTACGACGAAGTTCTGCTTCTTCTGCTTTACGTTTTTCTTTTTCTGGATCAACAGATTTAGGTTTATTTTCAACCGCACTTTGCGCTGGTTTCGCTGCCTTTTCTGCTTCAAGCTTAGCTTTTTCGGCTTTCGCTTTTTCAGCTGCAGCTTTCTCAGCAGCTAAACGTGCTTTTTCTTCTGCTGCTTTCTTCTCTGCTTCTTGCTGTGCTTTTAATTTTTCTGCTTCAGCGGCTTTTTGAGCAGCATCTGTTGGCACTGTGCGTTTTTTACGAACTTCAACTTGTACCGCTTTTGCTTTGCCGCCAGCAGTTGTGCTGCTTACGGTTGTTTTTGTTCTGCGTTGAATACTTAGTTTTTTCGGCGCATTCGCATCCGCATTTTTTACATCTTCAGTCATTATTAAACTCCTTACTCTTCGCTAAACCAGCAAATATTACGAGCAGCCATAATGAAATCTGCGGCCTGCTCTGCGGTTAATTCTTCAATATCAGCTAAATCATCTACACCTTGCTCTGCAAGTTCTTCAAGTGTAGTAATTTGTTTTTCAGCTAATTTAAAAGCAATATGACGGTTCATGCCTTCAAGATTTAATAAACGATCTTCGATATTCGCTTTTTTCAAGGCTTCTTCTTCTGCTGCAGCGGCTGCAGTAATCGCATCTTTCGCACGACCTTGTAACTCTTCGATAAGATCTTCATCTTCTAAACCATCAATTGCAGTCAGTTCACTCACAGGAACATAAGCCACTTCTTCTAAAGAAGTAAAGCCTTCATCTACTAAGATTTGAGCAAACTCTTCATCAAGACCTAATTTATCCATAAATAAATTCAATACTTTAATATCTTCCGCTTGATGTTTTTCATTTAATTGTTCGGTAGTCATTACGTTTAATGTCCAACCGGTTAATTGTGTCGCTAAACGTACATTCTGACCATTACGACCAATTGCTTGTGCTAAGTTGTCAGCATTAACCGCAATATCCATTGAGTGGTTATCTTCATCAACGATGATTGAAGTCACATCAGCTGGCGCCATTGCATTGATCACATATTGTGCCGGATTGTCATCCCAAAGTACGATATCCACACGTTCACCACCTAACTCATTGGTAATCGCTTGAACGCGTGCACCACGCATACCCACACATGCACCAACTGGGTCGATACGTTTATCATTTGATTTCACCGCAATTTTTGCACGAGAACCAGGATCACGTGCTGCACCTCGAATTTCAAGCATTTCTTCGCCGATTTCTGGTACTTCAATACGGAATAACTCGATTAACATTTCAGGTTTTGCACGAGTCACAAATAATTGTGCGGTTTTGCTTTCTGGATTCACTTTATAAAGCACACCACGTACACGATCGCCTGGACGGAAATTTTCACGTGGAAGCATATCTTCACGCATAATCACGGCTTCAGCTTTATTGCCTAAATCTAAAATAATGCTTTCACGATTTACTTTTTTCACTGTACCAGTAACAATCTTACCTTCTTCAGAACGGAATTGCTCAACCACTTTTGCACGCTCTGCTTCACGGATTTTAGTGCTGATTACTTGGCGAGCGGTTTGCATTGCAATACGGTCAAATGCGATAGACTCAATTTGGTCTTCAACATAATCACCAAGTTGAATATTAGGATCTTCAAATTGTGCCGCTTCTAATGTCATTTCTTTTGTTGGCACTTTAACTTCATCCACAACCAACCAGCGACGGAATGTATCAAACTCCCCTGTTTTGGTGTTGATAGACACACGAATATCGGTTTCATAGTCATATTTTTTCTTCGTTGAAAGCGCAATTGCACTCTCTAACGCTTCAAAAATCTTTTCACGTGGTAATAACTTCTCGTTAGATACTGCTTCAGCAGCTAACAAAATCTCTTTACTCATTTTCCTTTTTCTCCTTTAAAATTTTGCGATTACATTGGCTTTTTGAATGTTGCCAAAAATAAGAACTTGTTCCTGACCATCAACAATAAGTGTCAACATGTCATTTTCAATTTTTTCCAATTTACCTTGCCATTTACGACGATCTAAAACGGGAATACGTAAATGTACGGCGATATCCTCGCCTACATAACGTTGGAATTGTTCAAGCGTAAATAATGGACGATCGAGACCTGGTGATGATACTTCTAGGTTATATTTATCCGCAATTGGATCTTCCACATCTAAAATCGCGCTTACTTGACGACTTACATCAGCACAATCATCAACGCCTACGCCACCGTCTTTATCAATGAATAAACGCACGGTCATAAAACGACCTGCACGTTGGCATTCAATCCCCCAAAGTTCGCAGCCTAAGTCTTCTACTGCACCTTGAAGCATCTCTTGCAATTTTTGTTCTAATGTTGCCAATTTTTGCTCCTAATCTTAAAATTCAGACATAAAAAAAGGGTTAGGTTCGTCAATGAACCTAAGCCCAGTTTCTAAATTTCTCGTACAAAAAAACCCCAAATTTGGGGTTCTTTTTACTGAACTTGTTATTGGTTGCGGGGGCCGGATTTGAACCGACGGCCTTCGGGTTATGAGCCCGACGAGCTACCAAGCTGCTCCACCCCGCGTCCGAAATATGGGGAGTATTATAGTGATCTAAATCAAAAGATCAAGCGGTTTCTACTAATTTTCTTGAAAACGTAAGATTTTTTGACCGCACTTTGCTTTATCTAAAGTGAGAGTTAGAATCCAAAGCCAGTGCCAAGGCCTACACCAACGCCTACACCATTACTGCCACCGCCAGCACCAACACCAACAGAACAAGCACTCACCAAAGCACTTAATACAGCTACTAAAAAGAATTTTTTCATAGATTTTCCTTTGTTAAATGTTCAAATAACCGATAAACGGCCAATAAGTCCGTTCGTGCAATCGGTTTGAACGGAAGTAAAAGATAATAAAGCCAACGAAATCTTCTCACATATGACAACATATCAGCCCAATAAGTTGTCGGGCAGTGAGATTTATAATAATCAAATAATTCATTAAGCTTTTCATCATCTAAGCCTTTCACACGACATAAACTGTCTAAAAATGCCAGCATATCTCGTGTAATCAACCAATGTTCATTATGGCTTTTTGAATGAGATTCAAAGTCCATAAAACTAATCTTACCATCTTTCCATGCAATATCCCGTATGGCTGGACGACCGTGAATAATGCCTTGCTGATGAAGATTAATCAATATTTCTATCGCTGAATGCAAAATATGTAATTTTTCTGCCCAAGACAAGGTTTCATCATTCAGCCAAATGTTCAATGTTGGCCCTGCATCTTCCAATACTAAATAATCATCGCCGAAATCGCATAATTTAGGTACTGGTGCACCAATATTATTCAGGTGCTGAAGAATCTCACATTCTTCTTTAAAATGCTGTTTTGGGTGCGGTTTTAATAATAACCATATCCCTTTTAATTGCTCAGGCTGTTTTAACCAATAATATTTTCCTAAATATTCAAATCGGAAAACACGTTCCCCACGATGTTCTTTAAGAAGTATTTGTACATGGGCCTTAAACGACAAACTCATGTTCTCTTACCTAAAATTTTTATTGTATAGTGAAAAGATAAGCGATACATTCTACAAAATTTTCATTCTTTTTCAATCAAGGAGAAAAAATATGCATTTTTTGAAAAGAGTGCTTACCGTACTAACATTAGGCTTCTGCACGCTATCTGTACAAGCTTCCCCTTTTAGCATCAGCGAACAACAAATTAACCAATATTTAAGTGAAAAAGGCACAATTAATGACAAACTTGGTATTCCAGGGCTATTTTCTGTCGATTACGCACTGAAAGATTTAGTAACTCAAATCGGGCAAACTGAAAGTAATCGTGTTGAAATGAGTGGTTTGGTTGATACGCTAATTCGCTTATCCAGTAAAACCTACCCAGCTAAATTGCATTTAACCTTTGATGCCATTCCAGAATATAACGCGCAGGAAGGTGCGCTTTATTTGAAAAACTTACGAATTTTACGCTGGTCTGGCGAACCTAATAGTGCAATGGAGCAACTCCAAGATGTTATGCCGCTATTAAGTGATGGTGTTGCAGCCTTATTAAGTCGGATGCCGGTTTACACTTTGGATGAAAGCGACATGAAACAAATGCTGATTAAGAAATTCGCCAAAGAAATTAAAGTTGAGAAAGGTCGATTAGAATTAATTGGTGGAATGTTTTAACAATAAGGGCGTATTAAACGCCCTTTTTTATAACTCAATGATAGCTCGCAAACCTTGAATTTGCCCGTTATCTTCAATATTTTCTAATCGGAAACGATAGTGATGCAATTCTGCTATTCTTGCCACAATAGACAATCCAAGCCCACTCCCTTTTTCATTTTGTCCTGCAGGACGATAAAAACGCTGCCCTAATTTTGCTAATTCTTCTGGCGCAACACCACCACCATTATCTTCAATAAGAATTTTACGAGGCTGTAAAATCACACGAACCTGAGTGCCTTGCGGACAATATTTTATGGCATTATCCAATAAGTTTCGTAGCATTTGTGCAAGTAATAATGGCTGCCCTTGCTTAACGGTAGGATCTCCCTGATGCTCAAACTGCAATTCGATTTGGCGTTGCTGTGCACCGAAATATAACTCACCGATAAGTGAAGTTATCATTTCTGACCAATGAATCGGTTCCTGATGATTTAATTCTTTAAGATTATCCAAGCGAGAAAGTGTAAGAAGCTGTTCAATTAATTGGGCTGCTCGGCCGATACCTTGGGTTAAATGCGCTAAGGCCGTTTCACGAGTTTGTGCATCATCGCCAGCCAACTGTGCGACTTCCGTTTGAATACGTAATGCCGCTAATGGGCTACGTAATTCATGCGCTGCATCAGAAACAAAGCGGCGCTCCCGTTCCAACTGCTCACTGGTACGTGTGAAAAATTGATTTAAGTTTTGGACTAACGGTAGAATCTCTGTTGGCACATCATCAGTTTCTAATAACGATACATCACCTGGTCGGCGAACTTGTACGTTTCGACTCAATCGGTTAATTGGTTTTAATGCACGATAAATCACAATAAAAGCGACCAATAAGAGTACTGGTAATCCAGCAAACCAAATTCCTGTTTGGCTGAAAACCATTTTATTGACTAACTCTTCGCGATATTCTAACTCTTGACCTACGGCGATCACCAATTCACCATTACCAACAGGTTGCCAATAAATCAACCATTCATCGTCTTCATCTAAAATATGTTCTTTACTAAAACCAATCTTATTTTGGAAAATAAATTTGTCGCCATTATCACCATCGGTTAATAATCTTTCGCCTTTGTTAGAAAATATAGCGAAAGCTAAAGCATCATTATCGTAATGACGTTTCTGCGGTTTAAATCCACCACGTGGAAAATTCGCATTTTCATCTAATAATACATTTTTCAAATCAGAGGCTGCCAAACGCTCGGCAAAAAGCACCTGCTGTGCATTAAACACATCTTTTACTTCTTTTTTGACAACCGTCCAGGCAACAGCCGTGGCAATGCACCATACGCAAAGTGCGGTCACACTTAAACCGATTAAGAGACGAAAACTCAGTCGTTTATTTTTCATTAACTTGTCCTAAAGCATAGCCTACGCCATGTACCGTACGAATAAATTGTTTACCTAATTTTTGACGTAAATTATAAATGTGTACATCCAATGCACCGCTACTTAATTCTTCATCCCAATTTGACAGTTTTTCTTCAATGGTCGCACGTGAAAGCACCCGTTCTTTATTCAGCATAAAAAGCTCGAGTAATTTATATTCACGTCCAGTTAATGTAATTTCATCCTCATTCAACCAAGCCTTACGCTGTGCAGGATCGAGTTTGACATTGCCATGCTCAATCTGCGGTTTGACTTGCCCATAACGACGACGAATTAATGCTTGTAATCGCACCACCACTTCAGCCAAGGCAAAGGGTTTACAAAGATAATCATCCGCACCTTGTTGAATGCCTTTAATCCGTTCATCCAATGTATCACGCGCAGTTAAGATCAACACTGGCACATCTTGATTATTTGAACGCCATTGTTTTAACACATCCAAACCATCTAGTTTAGGCAGGGTTAAATCCAATACCACCGCATCATAAGGTGCACCAATTAAGGCATTTAATCCACTTTGCCCATCAGTAAACCAATCTACAATAAAGCCTGATTTCGTTAAACCAATTTGCAGACCATTGCCGATCAGAGGATCATCTTCTACTAATAAAACTCGCATAATATTGACCGCACTTTTATCTTTCTTAAAACGAAAAAATGGCGGGCTTTTGCCCACCACTTCAAATTATATGAATTATTGCGCTTTTTCAACGCTAATTACTTCAAGCTCTGGTTTTTCAAACATTTCATTGTCTAGTTTACCGTAAACGCGGATTTTATCCTGAGGTCCCACATTTAAACCATTCCAAACACGGTTTTTAATTTCCAATTTGATTTGGTCTGTGCCATCGGTGAAAAGATATTCATCACCATCAATTTGTTGAGTGATATTACCCACTAAGGTAATCATAGAATTATCTTTCGCAGATAATGCTTGTTTAACTGTAAGTTGTTGACCTTGGTTACCACCTTGGAAGCCACCTTGCGCAGTGTTGCCATTAAAACCCGCAAATGCTGCTGAAGTAGATAAAGCTAAAAGGGTTGCTAAAGCTAATTTTTTCATCATGTTCTCCTAAATAGAATTAAGCATAAATAGTCATGTTTCAAAGCGAAGGATTATCCTCATAGCCGCCTTGTTGATGCTTATTAAACACAACAAATCTTAATGAAATCTTAAGTAACCTTAAGATTTTTAAATTTTTTAAAATTACCAACAAAATCGCTCATTCACCAAATTATCTTGGCGTTCTTTTTCCCATTTCGCTTTATTTTCAGGATTAGCAAAATAGCGGTCTTGTTCAACTAAACGCGCATCAAGTTTTGCCTCTGCTTCTTTTAATGCCAGTTTTCTATCTTGATGCTTACTTGGTAATTGAGGTAAAAATACAGTCTGATACGGATGATTTTTCGCCCAGTCAATCGCATCTTGCGCCGCCTTGTGTTGCTTATTCAAATCACAGAACGCATACGAATTAACATACTGCCCGACTAATTGCCCAAATGCTGTATTATTCGATACCGTTAATTTATCTAAATCCAACACATATAACGCAGTGATTAAACGATTTTGCCCACGATAAAACCATTTTACCGCTTCATCACGCAAGCCAAAATCATAAGCTCGAGCAGAAAGTGCAAACATTGTCATTGGGGAAACAAAATCCACTTTTTTCTCAATAACATTGACCGCACTTTCAAAATCTTTTTGTGTATTTTTCAGTAATAACACATCAATATCTTTGTTCACATTAATCTGTTCAAGTCGCCCATCTCTGGCATCGTAATAAGGCTTTACATACATATCAATATGCTTAACCGGCTCTTTTGAAATGGTACTACAAGCCGTTAATAAAAGTGCGGTTGAAATCCACGTTAATTTTAGAAAGGTTTGCATGATCTTCCCTTATGGTGAATATTAGCCGCTATATTACAACAAAAGAGCCGTGAGTTTTACTTCTCTTTCTTCTATAATGAGTAAAATTTTGTTTTATTTTGTTTCATGAAAATCCATCTTATTCAGCGCCAAATCACCTTAGATTTCGATAACCAAACCTCCCTGCTTAACTTTTTAGAACAACATCAAATTCACCATGAATATCAATGTCGTTCTGGTTATTGTGGTTCTTGCCGCGTAAAGATCAAAAAAGGCAAGGTATCTTACGCCGAAGCGCCCCTTGCCTTTATTCAACCCGATGAGATTTTGCTATGTTGTTGTCGGGTGGAAAGTGATATTGAATTGGACCTGTAATTCATTAAGACTTAACGAACTCTGCCCGTATGCAATTTTACTATTTTTTAGGTGCCATTAAATAACTAAAAAATATAATTACAAAAAATATAAATACTGAAGGTTTAAAAGTGTCTTCAAAGATAAACCTGTAGTTTATATTGGGTGCCTCTAAAACAATTCCCCCAACTATAATCGCTATAGATATACCCAAATAAATAGCTAAAAAAGCAATAAGTAAGGAGAAAATACTCTTCATCTTTTTCCTGTCTAAATCAAAGATTCATCATGCAAAAACATAACGATCCACACATAACATGTACGGATCGTTATTTAATAAGTGAATTAAAAAATCCTATCTACTCTTTATAAATTATTCAAATCCAACACATCTGTCATATCAAACAATCCGTGAGATTGTTTTTCTAACCATTTACCTGCACGAACTGCACCATTGGCAAAGGTCATACGGCTTGATGCTTTGTGAGCAATTTCAACGCGCTCACCAATATCCGCAAACCATACACTATGTTCACCCACGACATCAGAGGCACGAATGGTAGAGAAACCAATTTCATCACGTTTGCGTTCGCCTGTAATGCCTTCGCGACAAAATACGCCATGCGTTTTCAAATCACGACCAAGGGTTTTCGCAATGTGTTCGCCCATAGAAAGTGCGGTACCAGATGGTGCATCCACTTTGTGGCGGTGGTGTGCTTCAATGATTTCGATATCACAATAATCGCCCATCACTTTGGCGGCTTTTTCTAATAGTTTAAACACCAAATTCACACCCACACTGAAGTTTGATGCAAATACAATGGCAATTTTTTCCGATGCAGCTTGAATTGCGGCTTTGCCTGCATCATCAAAACCTGTGGTGCCAATTACCATCTTTTTATTATTAGCGACACAAAATGCGATATGCTCAAGCGTGCCTTCCGGACGCGTGAAATCAATCAGCAAATCAAAGTTGTCTTTTTCTGCATTTAAATCATCTGAGACTTTGACACCTAATGCACCAATACCCGCAAGCTCGCCAGCATCTGCACCGACTAAAGAGGAACCTTTACGTTCAAAAGCTGCACCTAATTCTACCCCTTCTGCATTATGTACGGCTTGAATTAATTGACGCCCCATTCTTCCGCCTGCACCGGCGATCGCAATTTTTAATGTCATGTTTTGTCCTTTTTTAATCAAATTAAAGCGTGTTGAACGCCACTATAAATTAAATAGATTCCGAAGAAAATAAAAATCAACCCTGCCGCATTATCAATATAGCGACTATATTGGCTATAAAACTGTTTTGCAACAGAACGTGAAAAAAGCACCGAAATGATGTAGAAATATAAAAAGGTTTCTACGGTAATCACGGCAAGTGCGGTCAAAATTTGTGATGTTTCGGTAATATTCACTAGAACCAATGACATCACACTGCTGAAATAAATCACAACTTTAGCATTCGATAAATTGACTAATAAGCCTTTCATAATGCTCGTTAAGGTTGATTGATTTGGCACATTTGCATTCTGCTTTTCATCAAAAACCGCATTGTTTTTTACTTTTGCCATTTTAATGCCGAGATAAACTAAATAGGCTCCACCAAGCATCATCACAATGCCTTGAATAATTGGCATGGTGGCAAAAATAATAGCGAGGCCTAAAACAGCAGCCGTTGCCCAAATTAATACACCAATGGTAATCCCAATCACGCCACCAATAGCTTCTCGGCGAGAACTCATCGCTGAAACTCGGCTGACATAGAAAAAATCAGGGCCAGGCGAAAGCAAGCCAACAAGATGAATAATCATCAAATTTAGCATGGCAAGCCTACTATACGTAATATCGCAATCACAATAACAGCATAGATTGCCGCTAAAACATCATCCACCATAATCCCAAAACCGCTTTCCAGTTTTTGATCAAAGTATCGGATTGGATAAGGTTTTAAAATATCAAAGAAACGGAAAAGTATAAAGGCAATGACAATCCAAGGTAATGATAAAGTTGGAATCGCGGCTAACACGATAAATACCCCAACAAATTCATCCCAAACAATGGAACCGTGATCATGAACACCCATATCATCTGCGGTTTTTTGGCATAGATAACAGCCAAGCGCAAAGCAAAGTGCGGTCAAAATTAAGAAGATTTTTAGTCCAAGGCAAGCTAATAATGCCGAACCTAAAATCGTTCCGGCTAAACTTCCCCATGTACCCGGTGCAGGACGAATAAGTCCTGAGCCAAAACCTAATGCAAGTAAATGAACTGGATTTTTTAAGCTAACTCTATCAAGAGGTGAACTATTCATTATTTATCCTTAAAATGATCGAAACCAGACGGCGCTTGATAATTGATAACACGTCCATCTTTAAAAAAAGTAATCGGATTGTTATTTTGCGGAACAATTTTTCCGATACAGGTACAAGGTATATTCAACGATTGAGATAACTTTTCAATCTCAGTTTTCTTATTTGCGGGAACTGTGAAGCAAAGCTCATAGTCTTCCCCACCACTCAATGCAAACGCTTCTGCTTTTTCTAAGCGATATGTTTTTTTGAGTGGTGTGGATAAAGGTAAAGTAGATAATTCAATCTCTGCAGAACATTGGCTTCTCGTTAAAATATGTCCTAAATCGGCAACAAGACCATCTGAAATATCAATGCATGAGTGAGCAATTTCCCTTAAGGCTTGGCCCAATTCAACGCGTGGTGTTGGGTGAAAATGACGTTTTACTAAAAATTCAGTATCAAAATCGACCGCACTTTTACCTTGTAAGATCCAATTTAAACCAGACGCACTATCACCTAACGTGCCCGATACATAAATTAAATCACCAACCTTCGCGTTATGTCGGAATAAAGCCTTTCCTTTTGGTACGAAACCTTGTGCCGTAATGGTTATAGAAAGTGGACCTTTCGTTGTATCGCCACCAATTAATGTTACATCATATTGATTTAATGTATCAAACAGACTTTGACTAAATTGGCTCAGCCAGTTTTCATCAACTTCAGGTAATGTGAGTGCAAGAGAAATCCAAGCGGGTTTAGCGCCCATAGCAGCTAAATCACTTAGATTTGTCGCGATAGCTTTATACGCTAAATCTTGGGGAGAAATAGAAGATAAAAAATGCGTGGCCTCAACCATTGTATCGGTGGTAATGGCAAGCTGATAGCCTTCAGGGATATGAGTGATCGCACAATCATCCCCAATACTAAAATCAACAAAGTGTTGATTGTCTTTTTGTATTGAGAAATATTGCTCTATAAGATCAAATTCACCCGTACTCATTTTATCTTTTCACTCAAAAACAAAGGGCAGACATTTGTCTACCCTACATTTGAATAATTATTTGCGACCTAATGCAGGAGCGACTTTATCCAATACACCGTTAATGTATTTATGGCTTTCATCTGCACCAAACACTTTCGCCACTTCAATCGCCTCGTTAATCGCCACTTTATACGGCACATCTGGCTCAAATTGAAGTTCATAAACCGCTAAACGTAAAATCGCTCTTTCAATCGGATCTAATTCATCCAAGGCGCGATCTAAATAATGGCTCATTGAAAAATCAACGGCTTCTACATTCGCAACGGTTTGACGGAAAAGGCGGCTAAAATAAGGTTTATCCACACCTTTTAAATCTTGATCCACAACGAAAGTGAGTTCCACTTGTTCTGGCGCATTACCAGAGAGCGCCCAAGAATATAATGCTTGGACTGCACATTCTCTCGCTCTACGACGTGGCGATACTTTTTTTACAGGTTCTTTTTTCTCTGTCATTGGAATTATGCCGCATCAATTTGTTGTAAAAGGTTCACCATCTCAAGTGCAGTTAATGCTGCTTCTGCACCTTTGTTACCTGCTTTGGTCCCTGCGCGCTCGATAGCTTGTTCAATGTTTTCAGTTGTTAAAACACCGAATGCCACTGGAATTTCAGCTTGCATTGCCACTTGACCTAAACCGCTGCTTGCTTCGCCCGCTACATATTCAAAGTGAGCTGTACCACCACGGATAACAGTACCCAATGCCACGATTGCATCAAATTTTTTGCTTTCAGCTAAACGACGTGCCACTAACGGAAGTTCATACGCCCCTGGTGCACGAACGATTGTGATATTCTCATCTTTCACTTGACCGATACGTTTTAATGCATCTACCGCACCTTCTAATAAACTTTCATTAATAAAACTGTTAAAACGAGCAATCACCACTGCGATTTTAGCATTTGGCGCCGCTACCGCACCTTCTAAAACTTTCATACTTTTTCCTAATCTGAATGAACAATAAATTTGACGGTGGATTTTAGCATAAAAAGAAACCCTGTGGAAATAATCCGACAGGGTTTTCTATGAGTGGAAAAGAACTTACTTCTCAAGTTTTAACGGTTCAATTTTCCAGATATTTTTCGCATATTCAAGAATTGTACGGTCTGATGAAAAGAAGCCCATGTTCACCATATTTTGGATGGTACTTGCTATCCATACATCACGATCTTGATATTTTTTATCTACCGCTTTTTGCGCTTCCACATAACTGCGGAAATCAGCAAAAGATTGGTAATAATCGTGGTATTGTAAACCTTGAATGAGAGAGTGATAACGGTTCGGTTCTTCCGGCGAGAAATCACCACGGATAATTTGGTCAATAACTTCACGTAATTGCTCGTCATTTTGATAATAATCAAACGGACGATAACCTTCGCGACGTAATGCTTCCACTTGTTCAACCGTATTACCAAAGATAAAGATGTGGTCTTCACCAACATTATCTAAAATCTCAACGTTCGCACCATCAAGCGTACCCAATGTTAACGCTCCATTTAAGGCAAACTTCATGTTACTGGTACCCGATGCTTCTGTTCCTGCAAGAGATATTTGCTCAGAAATATCTGCCGCTGGAATGATTAATTGTGCAAGACTTACGCTGTAGTTCGGAATAAAGACAACTTTTAAACGACCTTTTAAGCGTTCATCATTATTGATGACACTTGCCACATCGTTAATCAAACGAATGGTTTGTTTTGCTGCATAGTAAGCTGAAGCCGCTTTACCCGCTAAAATGAACACACGTGGCTGCCAATATTTTTCTGGATGAGCAAGCATTTCGTTATAACGTGCAATAATGTGTAACACATTAAGCATTTGACGTTTGTATTCGTGAATACGTTTTACTTGTACGTCAAATAAAGCATGTGGATCTAAATCGATATCAAGTGTTTTCTTCACATATTGTGCTAATTTCACTTTGTTATCGTATTTAATATCTGCTACTGCACGCTTAAATTCACCTTTATCTGCAAACGCTTTAAGTTTTTCAATTTGGCTTAAATCGCAACGCCATTCAGAACCAATATATTGATCAAATAAAGCCGCTAATTTCGGGTTCGCTACGGCAAGCCAACGACGCGGTGTCACACCGTTTGTTACATTGGTGAAACGTTCTGGATAGATACGAGCAAAATCAGCAAAGGTTGATGTCACCATAAGATCTGAGTGAATTGCAGCAACACCGTTCACTTTATGCGAACCCACAACAGACAACCATCCCATACGCACTTTACGTTGATATCCTTCTTCGATAAGTGAAACGCGACGGATAAAGTCCATATCAGTCGTAACATACGTTTTCACATATTCAAGGAAATGATCATTAATTTCAAAAATCATTTGTAAGTGACGAGGTAAGATCTTCGCCATCATTTCTACCGGCCAGGTTTCTAATGCTTCTGACATTAAAGTATGGCAAGTGTAAGAGAAAATACGACGAGTCACATCCCAAGCGTTTTGCCATGAGTAACCGTGTAAATCGATTAAAATACGCATCAACTCAGGAATCGCTAATGCCGGGTGGGTATCATTCAAGTGAATCGCCACTTTATCAGCAAGATTATTCAATGTACCGTGTGTTCTTAAATGGCGACGGAGAATATCTTGCAAAGAAGCTGATACTAAGAAGTACTCTTGACGTAAACGTAACTCACGACCATTCCAGGTGGAATCATCAGGATAAAGTACACGAGAAAGGTTTTGGTTAGCTGAACGCGTTGCCACCGCCGCTAAATGATCACCACGATTAAATTCTTCTAAATCAAATAATTCTCCACCATGCGCAGACCATAAACGTAAAGTCGATGCCGAATCATTTTTGTAGCCTGGGATCATTTGGTCGTATGCAAGTGCGGTCACTTTTTCAGCCGGATTCCAGATACATTTTTTATCTTCAAAATAGATATGACCACCAAAATCAATACTGAAACGTTTTGATGGACGCATAAATTCCCAAGGCGCACCTTTTTCCAACCAATCATCTGGACGTTCAACTTGTTGACCATTTTCAATTTTTTGACGGAACATACCATATTCATAACGAATACCGTAACCCATCGCAGGAATGGCTAATGTTGCAAGTGAATCCATAAAGCAAGCTGCAAGGCGACCTAATCCCCCGTTACCTAAACCTGGATCCACTTCTTTTTCAATAATCTCTTCCAAATTAACATTTAATTCAGCTAGGGCTTTTTCTGCCACGTCATAAACACCTTCTGCGATCATCGCATTAGAAAGTGTACGACCGATTAAGAATTCCATAGAAAGGTAATAAACACGACGGGTTTCTTCTGCACGAGATTGACGAGCGGTGGTAATCCAGCCTTCAGTCACTAAATCACGTACCGCATGAAGGGTCGCATTTAGCCAATCGCGTTGACTCGCCTCTTTTGGTGAACGACCAATTAAGAAAATTAATTTATAAACAATTGCTTTTTTCACGCCTTCAACATCAAGACTTGGTCGATTGTAGAGAAATGGCGAATCAAAATTGTCCATGATCATAGAAAATAAAACCTCAATAAAAAATCGCGCAAATTTTAAGCTTTTTTACGAAAAAAACAACAAAAATTCCCCCTTCAAAGGCGATTATTTTGAAGAGGGAGTCAATCCATTGAATTATGACTCTAAAATGCTTAAATAAAGCTGTTCATATTGAGCGGCCGCATTTTTCCAACTAAAGTCCTGCGCCATGGCGTTATTACGAACCATTGCCCAAACACGTTGTTTTTGCCACAAGGCAAAGGCATGCTGGATAGCACTTCGTAAATCATCTGCTTCAGCTTTTTGGAATACAAAACCTGTTGCAGTACGCTCTTTAATGGTTTCGCTTGTACTGTTTGTCACGGTATCAGCTAATCCCCCAGTCGCACGAACAAGCGGTAATGTACCATATTGCAAGCCATATAATTGGGTTAATCCACAAGGTTCAAAACGGCTTGGTACTAAAATGACATCGCCACCGGCAACCATTAAATGTGAAAGCGCTTCATCATAACCAATTTTTACTGCAATATTTTCTGGATAACGTTGTGCCAATTGGCAAATTCCCTCTTCCAAATGTTTCGCACCTGAACCGAGAATGGTTAATTGACCACCTTGTTTAACAATTTCATCCGCTGTCGCAATCAGTAAATCCACGCCTTTTTGTTCGGTTAAGCGAGTCACCATCACAAATAAGAGTGCATCAGGTTGTTGTGGCAAATTAAAATAAGCTTGTAAATCTACTTTATTTTTCTTCTTGCCTGCGATGGCTTTCAATTTGTAGTGGTGCTGAATATAAGCATCACAACTTGGATGCCAAATTTCTTGATCTACGCCATTTAAAATCCCCACCAACTTTCCTGCTTCACGTAAGCCTGTTAATAAGCCTTGCAAGCCATAAGCAAAGTCTGGTGTAGTGATTTCTTTCGCATAAGTTGGACTCACTGCTGTGACCATATCAGAATAATATAGACCTGCTTTCAAATATGAAATTTGGCCAAATAACTCTAAACCATCAACATGGAACATCCCTTCTGGCAATCCAATTTCATGTAAATGACGGTGGGCAAATTGTCCTTGATATGCCAGGTTATGAATCGTAAATACTGATTTTGCAGGACGACCTTTATTAAAGAGATAAGCGGCGGCTAAGCCAGCATGCCAATCATGAGCATGCACTACTTCAGCTCGCCACCAGCTATCTAAGCCTGTCGCAAGCTCAGCACCCACCCAGCCTAATAAAGCAAAGCGTTTATAGTTATCAGCATAATCGTTGTAATCGGTATCATGATAAGGATTCCCTTCTCGCCAATAGAGATGTGGTGCATCAATCAGATAAATCCCCACGCCATTGTATTCGCCATAACGCAATACAACATGACCTGCAAAATTATCAAATTCTGTGACGACATGCGTATTCTCAATGCCTGCAGAAATTTTTGGATAAGCCGGCAATAAAATACGTGTATCGATACCAATTTCTTTTTGTGCAAAAGGTAATGCCCCTAAAACATCAGCGAGTCCGCCAGTTTTGAGTAAGGGATACAGCTCCGAGCAAACATGTAAAACTCTCATAATTTTCCTTTTATACTTAAAATTGTGCTGTCATTGATAACAGCACAATCTTTTTACTTCACTTAAAATACTGTCAAAATTGACCGCACTTTAATCCAAATGTTCTTCGTTAGTGACTTCTTCACCTTGCAATTTTTTCAACATTGTTGAGGTTACAAGTACTACTTTACCGGTAGAACTCACACGGAAGCGTTTACTGTCAAGGGCTTTATCCACACCGATTTCCATACCATCTGGAATAATACAATGGCGATCAATAATACAATCTTTTAATGTACAATTTTTACCAATTTGTACTTGCGGTAACACGACACAGTGATCAACTGAAGAGTCTTCATCAATTTTGATTCTATCAAACAACACCGAGTTACTAATAGATGCATCGGTAATCACACAGCCCCCACCGATAAGCGAGTTATCCACTGGTTTGACATTCGCTTTTTTATAGAAGAATTTAGATGGATAAGCCTGTACTGGATTACCACGAATTGGCCAGCTTTGATCATAAATATCTAATTGTGGATTTTCTGAAACCAAATCGATATTAGATTGCCAGAAACTATCAAGTGTACCCACATCACGCCAGTAAATTTCACCTTCAGTGTTACGGCCCATACAGGAACGGCTGAATGGATGCGCATAAAGCACGCCTTCTTCCAAGCATTTTGGCAAGACATCTTTACCAAAGTCATGAGATGTGCAAGGTGTGTTTACTTCTCTATCAAGCATTTTATAGAGATATTCTGCATCAAAGACATAAATCCCCATGGAAGCTAATGAAATGTCTGGTTTACCAACCATTGCTGGTGGATCTTTTGGTTTCTCAACGAAGGCTTTCACTTTAAGATTTTCGTTTACCGCCATGACACCAAATTCACTCGCTTCAGAACGAGGTACCTCAATACAGCCTACTGTACATTTTGCTCCACTTCTCACGTGATCCATCAACATAACACTGTAATCTTGTTTATAAATATGGTCGCCAGCAAGAATCAAAATGTATTTGGGGCGATAGTGATTACGGATAATCGCCATATTTTGATATACCGCATCCGCTGTCCCACGGTACCACGTAGAATCATCAATTTGTTGACGGGCAGGTAACATATCAACGAATTCACCACGCTCTTGCGGTAAGAATGACCAACCTGTTTGTAAATGGCGTAATAAAGAGTGAGCGGCATACTGGGTCACCACACCAATGCGATTCAGGCCTGAGTTAATACAGTTGGAAAGCGCAAAATCAATAATGCGACGATTACCGCCAAAATATAACGCAGGTTTAGCACGTTTATCGGTTAATTCATGTAAACGGGAACCTCGACCACCAGCCAAAATAAGCACTAAAGTATCTTTAACTAATTCATATTTATTAAGATCACTTTTCATAACAAACTCCATCGTTTTCATCATCCATATGTTCCAACACTTCAAATGCTATACCGCTCACATCACATTGTTGAATCACGCTATTTTCAGTTTCGGCAATCTTTTTCCATTTACCCTTTGGCAAATAAAAAGATTGCGGTTCAGTTTTTGCATTAATTAAGAAAAGATATTTGCCGTCCAACATAACTTGTAGGGCTTTGCTTTCCCGATTATGCCAATCGTCTAGGGTCATAGGGTTTCCCCCTGTGTTCAACCACTCGACATTTTCATCCGACCACCAAGCGTCCTGCTGCAAACTTTGAATTTTTTTTCGTAATGCAATGGTTTGCTTGGTGAAGTCAAATAAGGTCTGGTTAAAATTCTCCCATTTTAACCACGTCATTTCGTTGTCTTGGCAATAGGCATTGTTATTGCCATATTGACTGTTACCAAACTCATCTCCAGCAAGTAGCATCGGCACACCATTTGATAATAATAGCGAGCCTAACAAGCCTTTTTCTGATAAAACACGGTTATTTTCGACCGCACTTTGCCATTCATCAGCTAAATCGAGTTGAGAACCTTCTATGCCATGATTGTAGCTATAGTTTTCATTGCGTCCGTCACGGTTCTCTTCGCCGTTAGCTTCATTGTGTTTATGGTTATAGCTCACTAAATCTCGTAATGTAAAACCATCATGGGCAGTAATAAAGTTCAAGCTACCATGCGGTAATCGTCCTTCTCGTTTAAAAATATCGCTCGAGCCAGCAACACGTTCTGCAAAAGCACCCACTTCACCACTTTGCCATAACCAAAAACGACACATATCATCACGGAAACGATCATTCCATTGAGAAAAATAGGCTGGGAAATAACCAACTTGGTAACCGTAATGGCCTATATCCCAAGGTTCTGCGATTAATTTAATTCTTTGTAGAACCTCATCCTGTTCCATTTCCGCAAACAATTTTGCATTTGGATTGAAATCAGGCGTTTCACGACCAAGTACCGTCGCTAAATCAAAACGGAAACCATCCACATGACATTCTGTTACCCAGTAACGTAAACAATCTAATACCCATTTGCGAGTAACATCATTAGCAAGATTGAGCATATTGCCGCACCCCGTCCAGTTGAGGTAATCACCATGCTCGTTTTGCCAGTAATAGGTTTTGTCATCAATACCACGCTGGCAAAATGTTGGAAATGATTTTTCAGATTCAGCCGTATGGTTAAACACCACATCTAAAATCACTTCAATACCCGCTTGATGCAAGGTTTTCACCATGCTCTTAAACTCGTTCAAAGGCTGTTTTTGATCAGCTGCGTAACTCGGTTCTAAAGCAAACATAGCTAATGGGTTATAGCCCCAATAATTGCGTAATCCTTTTTCTTGCAAATGTGGTTCATCAATGAAGAAATTCACTGGGAGCAATTCAAGGCTGGTAATACCCAATGATTTAAAGTACGCAATGTTTTCGGGGTGAGCCAATGCCGCATAAGTACCACGGATATTTTCTGGAATATGGGAATTTAATTGGCTAAATCCTTTAACATTTAATTCATACACAATGGTTTGAGCCCAAGGAATAGACGGTTTACAATCCCCTGACCAATCAAAATACTCATCAATAATGCGGCCTTTAGGTGCAATCGCTGCATTATCTCGTTCATCATTTAACACGAAAATTGAACGAGATTCTGGTGAGCTTAAATCCGGTTTATGGCTTACTGCTTTCGCATAAGGATCAAGCATTAACTTTTGCGGATTGGCTAAAGTGCGGTCATTTTTGCCTGTGATTCTGAACGCATACTCATCATTTAACTCAACGCCTTCAATTGCCACATGCCAAATATCATCGGTTCTGCTCATAGCAAAACGGCTTTCTTTGCCATCACGGAACAAGCAAAGTTCAACAGCATCGACCGCACTAGAAAACAGCGCAAAATTCGAAATTCTTAGGCCGTTTTCCCGCGTTTGTGAATATCCCATTGGGGAAGGTTTGCCATTGTTATAAATATTAAACATTGTGTTTTTCGCTATTGTTATGCTTTATATTTTAAATAGATCGTTGCGAGTGGCGGAATGGTCACGCTAATCGAATTTTCACGTCCGTGACTTGCGATCGCTTCGCTTTCTACTAAGCCAAAATTACCCACGTTTGAACCTTGATAATACATTGAGTCAGTATTCAAAATTTCTTCGTATTCACCCGCTACATTTACACCGATACGGTAGCCTTCGCGTGGCACCGGAGTAAAGTTACTGATCACGATAATGCGTTCACCATCACTGCTTTTACGTTCAAAAGCAAAGACTGAATTTTCCGCATCATCCACCACTAACCAATCAAAGCCTTCCGGTTCACCGTCTAATTCAAAGAGCGGTGCATTTTTTTGATAAATTCCATTCAAATCTTTGACTAATTGCAATACACCTTTATGCCATAGGCCACCATGGTTTTCGTCAAGTAAGAACCAATCCAAACTTTCTTCATAATTCCATTCGCGACCTTGAGCAAATTCATTGCCCATGAATAATAATTTCTTACCTGGATAGCCCCACATATAACCGTAGTAAGCACGCAAGTTAGCGAATTTTTGCCATGCATCGCCCGGCATTTTGCCAAGTAACGAACATTTGCCATGTACAACTTCATCGTGAGAAAGTGGCAATACAAAGTTTTCGCTGTATTGATAAATCATCCCGAAAGTCATTTTGTCATGATGATAACGACGATAAACTGGATCGAGTTTCATATAACTTAGGGTGTCATTCATCCAGCCCATGTTCCATTTAAAATTAAATCCAAGACCACCATTTTCTGTCGGATGGGTTACGCCACCAAAAGAAGTGGATTCTTCCGCAATCGAAATAGCACCGGACACCTCAGAATGGATTTTCCAGTTGGTGTGTTTTAAGAATTCAATGGCTTCTAAATTTTCACGACCGCCATATTGATTCGGAATCCATTCGCCTTCAGCACGGCTGTAATCGCGGTAAATCATTGATGCGACCGCATCTACACGGATGCCATCTACACCAAATCGTTCAAGCCAATACAGTGCATTACTGGATAAGAAGTTTCTCACTTCATTACGACCATAGTTATAAATTAAGGTATTCCAGTCTTGATGATAGCCTTCACGTGGGTCAGCATGTTCATATAAGGCTGTACCATCAAATGCCACTAAACCGTGTGTATCACTAGGGAAATGGCCCGGTACCCAGTCTAAAATCACATTAATGCCTGCTTTATGCGCTTTTTCGACTAAGCGTTTAAAGCCTTCTGGTGTACCAAAACGGCTGGTTGGTGAATACAGCCCTATCGGTTGGTAGCCCCAAGAGCCATCAAATGGAAATTCGGAGATCGGTAAAAACTCAATATGGGTAAAGCCCATATGTTTTACATAAGGAATAAGCTCATCGGCAATTTGGTCATAATCAAGCCAGAAATTATTTTCTAAATTACGGCGCCATGATCCCAAATGTACTTCGTAAATCGAAATAGGTTGATTACGTTGGTTCGCTTTGCGACGTTGCTCCGTCATTTCGACTACATCCGGCAACATGCTGATTTCTGATGCAGTATCCGGACGTAATTCAGAGCTAAATGCATAAGGGTCAGCTTTTAAACGAAGGTTGCCGTTGCAATCAATCAATTCAAATTTATAGCGTTGCCCCAAACTGGCTTTTGGTAAGAATAATTCCCATACCCCACTTGCCGGATGGAAACGCATTGGATGACGACGACCGTCCCAATAGTTAAAATCACCGACCAACGAAACGCGTTTAGCATTTGGCGCCCATACCCGGAAATTTACGCCCGGTACACTGTCACATTCAGTAAAATGCGCACCTAATACTTCATAAGGACGCAATAATGAACCTTCCGCTAATAGCCATTGATCCAAGTCATTAATCATCGGATGGAAACGGTACGGATCTTCAATAATTTGGGCTTCTACGCCCCAATACACTTTTAATTGGTAGGTAAAGAAATGGTGAATCTCCGGCACAATAGCAGCAAAAAATCCGCGGTCATCCAGTTTCTCTAGCGTGACAACGATGGATTGACTTTCTTTGTCAATCACTTCGACTTTATCTGCATCGGGTAATAAAGCACGAATCTCAATACCATTGTGAGTTTCATGCATGCCTAATACAGCAAAAGGATCGGCATGTTTGCCATCAAAAAATGAATTAATTACTGATTGAGCGACTAATTTCGTCATGACATACTCCTTTATGCTTTGTAAGCTTGATTATTTACAACCTATTGTATTTTCTCGTTTGTTGAGCAGCAAAAAGCATTAAACGATAATAGATAAAAGGCAAAGCAGACAATGAATGAAAGTGCGATTGAATATGGAATGTTTTTTCAAACTGAATTTGGTTTTGCTCGTCGAGCAATTGATAACGCAAAGAAGCATCAGGAGGAGAAGAAAACGCGATTAAATCATCATGAATGGGCTCATTTTCAAAGGCACATATGACATTTTGGAACGGCTGATTTTGTCCAATATTCGGAGGAAATTGCAACTGCTCGATAAAATAATCAATACTGGTTGGCGATGCATCAATCAAATGCCCATCAATATCATAATGGGAAAACGAAATGCCAAGTTTTTCAGCAGATTGTTTAAGTGATAAGGACATTTGCATACAAAGAATGATACATCTATATAATACTTAATAAGTATTATAAGTAAGCACAATTGAAATACAATTGCCAATCTTGCAAATTGTGACCTAAATCAAAAAACAAAGTTTAAAGAGAATAAAAAAACAACGAAATTTAAATTATTCAGTTTCAATGACAAATTCAAACCAATCAATGACATCTTCTTCATGTACGCCATCTTGAATTAAAACACCTGCATTTTTCACTGAATTAGGATCACCACTGATTAAGGGATGCCATTCGGGCAAAGGTTTCCCCTCATACAATAAACGATACGCACAGGTATTCGGCAACCACCCAAAATCAGGCAAGTTCTTTTTGGTTAATTTGGTGCAATCACTTTCGATTTTAAAACGTTCAGGATAATTACGACACTTTCCTGTTTCTACATCTAATAGATTGCAAGCAATGCGTGTGTAATAGAGTTTTTCACGCTTGCCTCGCCCTTGAATGTATTTTCGATAACAGCATTTCCCGCAGCCATCACATAGGGCTTCCCATTCGGATTCCGTCATTTCAAGGAGCGATTTTGTTTGCCAAAAATGAGATTCAAATTGCATAGTGAAACCAATAAAAAAGTGCGGTCAAAATTTACGTGATTTTTGACCGCACTTTGTTGTTTAGAATTAGAAGCCTTCTTTTAAGCTTACGGTTAAGTTAAACACTAAGTGCTCTGGGCAGCTGTCTTTGTTATCCGCACAGAAATAACCTTCGCGTTCAAATTGGTAACCTTTTTCTGGTTCGGTATTTGCGAGGCTTTGTTCTACAAAACCGTGTTTCACCACTAAAGAAGTTGGATTTAATACGCTTTCGATTTCTTCTGCTGCACCTGGGTTTGGTACAGTGAAGAGACGTTCATATAAACGGAACTCCGCTGGGTGATTATGCACTGCAGATACCCAGTGAATTACCCCTTTCACTTTACGACCATCCGCTGGATTTTTACCTAAAGTTTCAGGATCGTAAGTACAGAAGATTGTAGTGATTTCACCATTTTCATCTTTTTCGACACGTTCTGCTTTAATCACATAAGCATTACGCAAACGCACTTCTTTACCTAATACTAAACGTTTATATTGTTTGTTTGCTTCTTCACGGAAGTCTGCACGATCAATATAAAGCTCTTTCGTAAACGGTAATTGACGCTCACCTAATTCAGGGCGATTTGGGTGATTTGGTGCCGTTAAGGTTTCTTCGCCTTCAAAGTTTTCAATCACTACGCGAACAGGATCAATCACCGCCATTGCACGTGGTGCATTTTCATTTAAATCTTCTCGAATGCATGCTTCAAGCGCAGAATACTCTACGACGTTATCTTGTTTAGTCACACCGATACGACGGCAGAATTCACGTAACGAAGCCGGGGTATAACCGCGACGACGTAAACCTGAAATGGTTGGCATACGCGGATCATTCCAACCATCTACAATGCCATCGTTCACTAATTTCAATAATTTCCGTTTAGACGTTAACGTACCTTCTAAATTTAAACGAGAGAATTCATATTGATGCGGTAATGGACGTTCAATACTGATATTTTCCAACACCCAGTCATATAAACGACGGTTGTCTTGGAACTCTAATGTACATAAAGAGTGTGTAATACGCTCAATCGCATCAGAGATACAGTGAGTGAAATCGTACATTGGGTAAATGCACCATTTATCACCAGTTTGGTGATGGCTCGCAAATTTAATACGGTAAAGCACAGGGTCACGCATGACCATAAATGGTGAAGCCATGTCGATTTTCGCACGAAGACTTAATGTACCTTCGGCAAACTCACCGTTTTTCATTCTTTCAAATAACGCGAGGTTTTCTTCGACACTACGATCACGATATGGGCTGTTTTTACCTGGCTCAGTTAATGTACCGCGATATTCACGCATTTCATCTGGAGAAAGTTCATCCACATACGCTAAACCTTTTTCGATTAACTCAATCGCATAACCATAAAGTGCATCGAAGTAATCAGACGCATAACGCGGCTCGCCTTCCCATTTAAAGCCTAACCATTCCACATCGGCTTTAATGGAATCCACATATTCCACGTCTTCTTTCACCGGATTGGTATCGTCAAAACGTAGGTTACATAAACCGTTATATTCTTTTGCTAAGCCAAAGTTTAAGCAAATCGATTTGGCGTGGCCAATATGCAAATAGCCGTTTGGCTCAGGCGGGAAACGAGTATGAACACTTTTGTGTTTACCCGAAGCTAAATCTTCATCAATAATTTGAGTAATGAAATTGTGTGTGCGGGTATTTTCCGCATTTTCTAGAGTGTGTTCTGTATTGCTCATAAATTTCTCAATAAATTGAAAATAATTTCCCCATTCTATACGAAAAGTCTGGCGTTGTGAATTTGATCCCAAAACTAACCGCACTTTCATTAAATTAATACTGAATTTTTGAGGATTTTTAGGTCTAACTTGAAGATTTTTCGTGCAAACTGAAAAGTTTACCTTTAGAATACCCCTTTACTGAACAAACGTTCATTTTTATTTAGGATAACAAAGTCTTTATGAAAAAACGCTTTTTTATTTTACTTGGATTAGCCGTTGCTGCTGGCGCAGCTTATTATTTTTTCTCAAGCAATAGCAAACAAGAAACGACTTATCTGACGGAATCCGTTACACGTGGCAATGTGGAAAAAACCGTTGTCGCTTCTGGTTCAGTTGAAAGCGTGAATGAAGTTGATGTTGGTGCCCAAGTTTCGGGTAAAATCACCAAACTCTATGTCAAATTAGGGCAAGAAATCAAAAAAGGCGAAATGATCGCGGATATTGATTCTACAACCCAAATTAATACCTTAAATACCAAAAAGGCCGCATTAGTCAGCTATCAAGCTCAATTAAAAGCGAAGAAAACCGCTTATGATGTTGCTCTTTCAAGTTATAACCGCTTATCAAAACTTTATACACAAAAAGCGACGTCTTTGGATAGTTTGAATAGTGCAAAAAGCACACTTGATAATGCGAAAGCCGAAATGGAAGCCATTGAAGCCAATATCAAACAAGCTGAAATTGAAGTGAATACCGCAGAAACCAATGTGGGCTACACCAAAATCACCGCACCAATGGACGGTACCGTTATTTCCGTGCCGGTTTCTGAAGGTCAAACCGTTAATGCCAACCAAACGACTCCAACAATTGTAACCATTGCCGATTTAAGCAAAATGAAAATTAAGCCTGAAATTTCAGAAGGCGATATTACCAAAGTTAAAGCGGGTCAAGAAGTCAGCTTTACTATTTTATCAGATAGTCAAACTGTATATCACTCCGTCATTGATTCTGTTGATCCAGCCAATACCACGACAAGCGATAGCTCTTCAACGTCATCTTCGACAAGTTCAAGCAGTAGTAGCTCCACAACCAGTGCGATTTACTATTACGCTAACGTATTAATTGATAACCCTAATCGTACTTTACGCATCGGAATGACGACAGAAAACAACATCAAAATTGCCAATGCCAAAGATGTGTTATTGGTTTCTAATATGGCCATTCAAAAACTTGATGGCAAAAGCTTTGTGAATGTATTGAATGACAAAAATCAACCTGAACAGCGTGAAGTTGAAACCGGTGTACAAAATGATTTCCAAACTGAAATCAAATCTGGTTTAAACGAAGGTGAAAAAGTTATCGTGTCACAAGTGGCCAATGGTGAAAAAGTAGGCTCTATGCCTCGTGGTCCAAGAATGTTCTAAAAGTGCGGTAGAAAATTAATGAATATTATTGAAATTAAGGATCTTAACCGTTACTTCGGTGAAGGCGAAAATCGTGTTCATATTTTAAAGAATGTTTCTTTAAATATTGAAAAAGGCGATTTTGTGGCGATTATTGGGCAATCTGGTTCGGGTAAATCGACCTTGATGAATATCATCGGATGTTTGGATACGGCAACCAGTGGTTCTTACAAAATCAATGGCAAAGAAACTATTGAATTAAGCAGAGATCAGCTTTCAGATTTACGTAGCCAAAAATTCGGCTTTATTTTCCAACGCTATAACTTATTATCAAGTTTAACTGCCGCTGAGAACGTCGCTTTGCCTGCAATTTATGCGGGAATATCACAAGAAAAACGTCTTTCTCGTGCGAAGCAACTTTTAGAAAAATTAGGCTTAGGTGATAAATGGCAAAATAAACCCAGCCAGCTTTCTGGTGGTCAGCAACAACGTGTGAGTATTGCGCGTGCGTTGATGAATGGCGGTGAAATTATCTTAGCCGATGAACCCACTGGCGCATTGGATTCACAAAGCGGTCAAAAGGTGATGGAAATTCTGCGTCAATTACACGCAGAAGGCCACACCATTATTATGGTAACCCACGATCGTGAAATTGCCGCCAGCGCGAATCGCGTGATTGAAATTAAAGACGGTGAAATCATTGGCGATACACAAAAAGAAGCAGTAAAAAGTGCGGTCAAAAATCCAACCAAATCTAAATCGCACTTTGGATTTAGCAAAGATCAATTTGTAGAAGCCTTTCGTATGTCGGTGAGTGCGATTATCGCCCACAAAATGCGTTCTCTTTTAACCATGCTCGGGATTATTATCGGGATTACCTCCGTGGTTTCCGTCGTGGCATTGGGAAATGGTTCACAACAGAAAATCTTAGCAAATATTAAAGGCATCGGTACAAGTACTATGACTATCTTTAATGGTACTGGTTTTGGCGATCGTCGTGCTGAACAGATGCAGAACCTTACAATTAATGATGCCACTGCTTTAAATCAACAAAGCTATGTACAAAGTGTCACGCCGAATAGCTCATCAAGTGGCACATTAATTTATGGTAACCAGACGTTCTCCTCGACCAGTTTAAAAGGTGTAGGTGAACAATATTTTGATGTCGATGGATTAAAACTAAAATCCGGTAATTTATTTTCGGCTCAAGATGTTGCTGATAACAACCAAGTAGCCTTAATCGATGAAAGTGCGAAAAAGTCGATTTTCCCGGATGAAAATCCTATCGGTAAAATCGTAATGTTTAACAAACGTCCATTACGTATTATTGGCGTGGTATCTGATAAACAAATGGGCGGGGCAAGCAGTTCACTTAATCTCTATGCCCCTTACACTACCGTGATGAATCGTATTTCGGGCAGCAAAAAAATTGGGTCGATTACGGTAAAAGTGGATGATTCTGTCAATACGACTGTCGCTGAAAAAGGAATTACTGAATTGCTCACTATGCGTCATGGTAAAAAAGATTTCTTCATCATGAATAGCGATACCATTAAACAAACCATTGAAAGTACCACTGGCACAATGAAATTGCTCATTTCCTCTATCGCCTTTATTTCATTAATCGTTGGTGGGATTGGGGTGATGAATATCATGTTGGTTTCCGTGACAGAGCGAACTAAAGAAATTGGTGTACGCATGGCTATTGGCGCGAGACAATTTAATATTCTGCAACAATTTTTAATTGAAGCCGTGCTGATTTGTTTAATTGGCGGCGTGACGGGGATTCTGCTTTCGGGCCTAATCGGTCTGTTATTTAACGTATTTATGACTGACTTTACGATGGCATTCTCTACCGGCTCAATTGTTGCGGCAGTGGTCTTCTCTACCCTTATTGGTGTGATCTTCGGCTATATGCCGGCAAAACGTGCAGCGCAATTAGATCCAATTACAGCTCTTGCTCGAGAATAAAGAAATTTTGTAAAACACAAAAGAGCGGTTAAAATTCTTACTAATTTTTAACCGCACTTTAATTTAAAAGAAAGGAAAAAATCCATGTTAAAAATGAAAAAATTAACCTTAGCAATCGCGATGGCAACTGCTCTAGCAGGTTGTGCCAATATCGGTGATTCTTATAAAGCGAGCCAGCAGGATTACCAAAATTATGCGGAAATCACTAAACAATTTAATGTAAAAGAAAACTGGTGGGCGCTTTACAATGATTCACAATTAAATCGTGTGGTAGAACAAGCATTAGTTAACAACAAAGATTTAGCCAAAGCGTCTGTTGCCGTAAATCGTGCTCTATATAATGCAAACCTTGCAGGCGCGAATTTAATTCCGGCATTTAGCGGTTCAACCCAATCTTCCGCAAGTAAAAACGTGAAAACGGGTGGTAGCTCAGCAGTAAGCCATCAAGGTGCATTAAATGTGAGTTATACATTAGATTTATGGCAACGTTTAGCAGATACTGCAGATGCCGCAGAATGGTCACACAAAGCAACGGCTGAAGATTTAGAAGCAACGAAACTTTCACTCATCAACTCTGTTGTGACAACCTATTATCAAATAGCCTACTTGAATGATGCGATCAGCACAACCGAAGAAACCATTAAATACTACAACGACATTAGCAGCATTATGCAACGTCGTTTATCACAAGGTGTGGCGGACAGCGCAAGTGTAGATCAAGCACAACAAGCGGTGTTAAACGCACGTAATAACTTGATCAACTACCAAACGCAGCGTAAAACAGCAGAACAAACTTTACGTAACTTACTGAACTTAAAACCGGAAGAAGCATTAAATATCAACTTCCCACACATTCTTAATGTAAAAAATGTGGGCGTAAATTTAAATGTGCCCGTTTCTGTGATTGCGAATCGTCCTGATGTGAAAGGCTATCAATATCGCTTAAGCAGTGCATTCAAAAATGCGAAAGCAACTGAAAAAGGCTGGTTCCCAGAAGTGACTTTAGGCGGCAGCTTAACATCAAGTGGTACTAAAGTTGGTAATGCATTGCACAATCCAGTGGGTACCGGGTTAATCGGCATTAGCCTCCCATTCCTCAACTGGAATACGGTGAAATGGAACGTGAAAATCTCTGAGGCAGATTATGAAACTGCACGTTTAAACTATGAGCAAAGCATTACTAAAGCCTTGAACGATGTAGATACCAACTACTTCGCCTACACACAAGCACAAAGTTCCTTTGCTAACTTGCAAAAAACACACAGCTATAACCAACGTATCACCAAATACTATCGTGATCGTTACAATGCTGGTGTATCTGAATTACGTGAATGGCTTGCAGCGGCAAACACAGAGAAAAGCTCTCAACTTTCTATCTTGAATGCGAAATACAACATCATTCAAGCAGAAAATGCCGTATATAGTTCAATGGCAGGTTATTACTCCCGTTAAAATCATGATTAAGGAAGTTTCGGCTTCCTTAATCTTTTTTATGGACATGCAAAATGAAAAAACAACTGACTTTTTATTTCATTCGCCACGGTAAAACTGTTTGGAATACGGAAGGTTTAATGCAAGGTCATGGCGATTCCCCATTGACCGAAGAAGGCATTAGTGGTGCGAAAAAAACAGGTATTGCACTTAATAACATTCCCTTTGTTGCGGCCTACTCTAGTGTATTAAAACGTACCATCGCGACAGCCTCTCATATTATTGGTGAACGAGATATTCCGCTTTTCCATCACCAAGGTTTAAACGAACAATATTTTGGTTCTTGGGAAGGCAAAGTTGTTGATACGTTAAGAGAACATCCTGAATTCCAGCAACTCATTAAAGATCCTGCCAATTACAAAGCGCAAGTAAATGGTGGCGAAACCTTCGAACAATTGGGCGAGCGTGCCATGAAAGCATTGCACGATATTATTAAGATCCACGATCAAGGCAATATTCTTATTGTGTCGCATGGCCATACTCTACGTTTATTGCTTGCGTTATTAAACGGTGCAACGTGGCAAAATCACCGCGATGAAGATAAATCGGTATCGCTCATTAACACCTCAATTAGTGTTGTGCATTATGACGATGAGAACGGTTTTTACGTTGAGAAAATAAATGATGCGGATCATTTAAAATAAGCAAATTTACCTAAAAAAATAACCGCACTTTGGATGACCTAAAGTGCGGTTAATTTTTATGATATTTTTGTGATTATTTCACTTCGCGGAATAAAATCTCGCTTGGAATCACAGAACCTTGCCAGTAAAGCTCAGTTGATACTTTCTCTGCTAAATCTAAGAAAGATTTTGCAATTTCACTGTCTGGTGCAGCAACCACGGTTGGTTTACCCGCATCCAAATCTTGACGAACTTGGATATTCAACGGTAACTGACCTAATACTTTCACATTGTATTTTTGTGCCATTTTTTCTGCACCACCGGTACCAAAAATCGCTTCGTGATGGCCACAATTGCTACAAATATGCATAGACATATTTTCCACAATACCTAACACGGGGACAGACACACGTTCAAACATCGATACACCTTTCACGGCATCTAATAACGCAATATCTTGTGGCGTGGTAACCACTACAGCTCCTGTTACAGGAATTTGTTGTGAAAGGGTTAATTGGATATCACCTGTACCTGGAGGCATATCGATCACTAAGTAATCCAAGCTATCCCATAAGGTTTCATTTAAAAGTTGGCTTAATGCACTACTTGCCATTGGACCACGCCAAATCGTTGCATTATCTTCATCCATTAAGAAACCAATCGAGTTTGCTGATAAACCATATGCTTTAATTGGGGTGATATGTTGGTTATCTGGTGAGGTTGGGCGTTGATGCGGCGCACCTAACATATGTGGAATAGATGGGCCGTAAATATCTGCATCTAAGATCCCTACGCGAGCACCTTGAGCTTGTAAAGCAAGCGCAAGATTCACCGAAACGGATGATTTCCCTACCCCGCCTTTACCTGAAGTCACTGCAATGATGTTCTTCACACCTTTTACAGCGGGTTGATTATTCGCACGTTTTAACGTTGCAATTTGATAATTCACTATCCATTTGATTTCTTTGCTATCCGTTGCTTTTAATAACGCATCAGAAAGCTGTTGTTTCACTTGCTCCACGCCAGTGTTCCATGCAAAAGGCAGTTGTAATTCAATACGCAATACATCGCCACCTTTTTCTACTTTCTTCAAAGTATTTAATGCGATTAAATCTTTTTGCAAACTTGGGTGTTGAAATTGTTGGAAAAGTTGCAGAACCTGAGCTTGTTGTTCTGCTGTTAAATTTTCAGAAAAAGCAGTTGCCATAATATTCCTTTAATAGTAGTAGGTAGTAGAGTAAATTTGTCAGGGATATTCTACCCCTTTTCCCCCTCAAATGTTAAGCTAAAAGTATAACTAAACTAGAAAAAATCACACTAATCGGGTAACATACTCGCAATTTTTGCAAAAAGAATAAGAGAAAAATAATGACAACTCAACCTCGTAAAATTTTAGTCACATGTGCATTACCTTATGCAAATGGTGCCATTCATTTAGGCCATATGTTAGAACACATTCAAGCAGATATTTGGGTGCGTTTCCAACGTATGCGTGGCAATAACATTCATTTTGTCTGTGCAGATGATGCGCACGGCACACCAATCATGCTGAATGCCGATAAATTAGGTATCACACCTGAAGAATTAATCGCAAAAGCAAAAGCTGATCACGTCCGTGATTTTGCAGGTTTCAATATCAGTTTTGATAACTATCATTCCACTCACAGTGAAGAAAACAAACAACTCACCGCTGAGATTTACAATAAATTAAAAGCAAAAGGTTTCATTAAAACAAAAGTCATTTCTCAGTTATTCGATCCTGAAAAAAACATGTTCTTACCGGATCGTTTTGTCAAAGGGACTTGCCCGAAATGTAAAGCTGAAGATCAATATGGTGATAACTGCGAAGTTTGTGCTTCAACTTATAGTCCGATGGATTTAATTAATCCGCGTTCTGCTGTATCTGGTGCAACACCAATCATCAAAGAATCTGAACATTTCTTCTTTGACTTACCCGCTTTTGAAGGCATGTTAAAAGAATGGACACGCTCAGGCTCACTTCAACCGGAAATTGCAAACAAAATGCAAGAATGGTTTGAAAGTGGTTTACAACAATGGGATATTTCTCGTGATGCCCCTTATTTTGGTTTTGAAATCCCAGGCGCAAAAGATAAATTCTTCTATGTTTGGTTGGATGCGCCAATTGGCTACATGGCTTCTTTTAAAAATCTCTGCGATCGTGAAGGCATTGATTTTAATGAATTCTGGGGCGAAAACAGCGATGCAGAACTTTATCACTTTATTGGTAAAGATATCGTGTATTTCCACAGTCTATTCTGGCCAGCGATGTTAGAAGGTAGCGAATTCCGCAAACCAACCAATGTGTTTGCTCACGGTTATGTCACCGTAGATGGCGCAAAAATGTCCAAATCACGCGGTACATTTATCCAAGCCAGCACCTATTTAAATCACATTGATCCAGAATGTTTGCGTTACTACTACGCAGCGAAATTAAACGATCGCATCGAAGATCTTGATTTCAATTTGGAAGATTTCGTTCAACGAGTCAATACGGATATCGTGAATAAATTAGTCAATTTGGCTTCTCGTAATGCTGGATTTATCGCTAAACGCTTTGAAGGCAAATTAGCAGATAAATTAGAAGACGAAGTGCTTTTCAATGAATTTACTGCACAAGCTGAACAAATTGCTGCTTATTATGAAAGCCGTGAATACAACAAAGCGATTCGTGAAATCATGGCATTAACTGATAAAGCCAATAAATATATTGATGAAAAAGCCCCTTGGGTCATTGCAAAAGAAGAAGGCAAAGAGGCTGAATTACAAGCGGTTTGCTCAATGGGTATCGAGCTTTTCCGTGTATTAATGTCTTACTTAAAACCGGTTCTTCCGAAACTGGCTGAACGTGCAGAAGCGTTCTTACAAACAGAACTAACATGGGATAATATTGCACAACCATTATTAGGTCATCAACTTACTCCATTTAAAGCACTTTTCTCTCGTTTAGAGAAAAAACAAATTGATGCAGTTGTAGAAGAAACTAAAGCACTTTTCGCTGAAACCAACAAAGCGACAGAAAAAACAGCGGCAAAAGCGACCGCACTTTCAAATGTTGAACCAATAGCTGACACTATTACCATTGATGATTTTGCTAAAATCGATATGCGTGTGGCAAAAGTGTTAAAATGTGAAGCGGTACCTGAATCAAACAAACTCTTACGTTTTGAATTAGATTTAGGTGACCATACTCGCCAAGTGTTCTCAGGCATTAAAGCCGCTTATAACAAACCTGAAGAATTAGAAGGTCGTTTTGTTATTGTGGTTGCAAACCTTGCTCCACGTAAAATGAAATTTGGTGTATCAGAAGGAATGATTCTTTCTGCTGGTACTGGCGGAAGTGATTTATTCTTACTTTCAGCGGATAGCGGTGTTACTGCTGGTATGCAAGTAAAATAATTTAATATTTAGGCGACTTCGGTCGCCTTTTTTATTGCCAAATAGAACCAAATACCCTACCATATCAATCAGCTATTTATCACGCAAATTAAAAGGAATTCATTATGACAAACGAACTTATCTGCTATAAACAAATGCCGGTTTGGACAAAAGATAAACTACCTAAAATGTTCCAAGAAAAACACAATACAAAAGTGGGAACATGGGGCAAACTCACAGTGTTAAAAGGTAAACTTAAGTTTTATGAGCTAACCGAAGATGGTGATGTTATTGCTGAACATATTTTTACCCCAGAAAGCAACATTCCGTTCGTCGAACCACAAGCCTGGCATCGAGTTGAAGCACTTTCTGATGACTTAGAATGTACGCTTGGTTTCTATTGTAAAAAAGAAGACTACTTCAGCAAAAAATATAATATGACTGCAACGCATGGTGATGTGGTTGATGCGGCTAAAATTATCAAGCCTTGTAAAGTGTTAGATTTAGGCTGCGGACAAGGTAGAAACTCCCTTTATTTAAGTTTAAAAGGTTATGATGTGACTTCTTGGGATCACAACGAAAACAGCATTGCCTTCTTAAACGAAACTAAAGATAAAGAAAACTTAAATATTAAAACGGCTGTTTATGATATTAACACCGCTAATATTCAAGAAAACTACGACTTTATAGTATCAACCGTAGTATTTATGTTCTTAAATCGTGAACGAATTCCTGCCATTATTAAGAATATGCAAGAACACACCAACCCAGGTGGTTATAACTTAATTGTAGCAGCGATGTCTACACCTGAGGTGCCTTGTCCATTAGCGTTCTCATTTACTTTCTCTGAAGGTGAATTAAAAGAATACTACAAAGATTGGGAATTCTTAGAATACAACGAAAATATGGGCGAGTTACACAAAACCGATGAAAACGGCAATCGCATTAAATTAAAATTTGCGACGATGTTAGCAAGAAAAAAATAATTCGCTAATTTAGAAAAGAAAATGACCGCGCTTTGTCTATCAAGTGCGGTCATTTTTTATGGTATTTTAATTACTCTTCAATAGAGCGTAATAATTCGTTGATACCTACTTTACCTAAAGTTTTTGCATCAACTTTTTTCACGATCACTGCACAGTATAAGCTGTATTTACCACATTTTGATGGAAGACTACCAGAAACCACTACAGAACCAGCAGGAACGCGACCATAGAACACTTCACCTGTTTCACGATCATAGATTTTAGTTGATTGACCGATGAATACGCCCATAGAGATCACACAACCATCTTCCACAATCACGCCTTCAACTACTTCAGAACGCGCACCGATAAAACAGTTATCACCGATAATGGTTGGGTTCGCTTGTAATGGCTCTAATACACCACCGATACCCACACCACCAGATAAGTGAACATTTTTACCAATTTGTGCACATGAACCAACAGTTGCCCATGTATCAACCATGGTACCTTCACCCACGTATGCACCGATATTGACATAAGATGGCATTAATACACAGTTTTTAGAAATGTATGCCCCTTTACGTACGGTTGCAGAAGGTACGACACGGAAACCTTCTTGAGCAAAACGCTCTTCGGTATAGTCAGCAAATTTCAATGCCACTTTGTCGTAGTATTTAGTTTCAGCGCCATCAATGATTTGGTTATCATTGATACGGAAAGATAATAATACCGCTTTTTTCAACCATTGATGAGTAACCCATTCGCCATCAATCTTTTCTGCAACACGGTATTTACCGCTATCTAATCCTTCGATCACTTCTTCGATTGCTGCACGAGTTTGTGCATCAACTGTTTTAGGGGTAATTTCCGCACGTTTTTCAAATGCAGCTTCAATAACTTGTTGTAAATTTGACATTTTGCTTCCTATTGTTGATGTGAAATAACGGTTGATAGTTTTATCATATTTTTGACTTTCAAGCAAAAAACAACCGCACTTTCTTTTGATTTAAAACATAAAAAAAAGCGAACCTTATTATGGCTCGCTTCTTTCTATTTTTTCGTTTAAGTTAGTTGATAACAGAAACATTTAATGATGAACCGCCAACGATTCTTACGCGACGACCTGCTTTAAAGCTAGGATCCGCTTTTTGAACCACAACGATCTCTTCTCTATTATCTTTTCTGATAACAAGTTCTGCGCCATTAACTTGGCTCATTTTCTCTTCAGCTTTGCTACCAATAATCGCCCCACCAATTGCACCTACTGCAGTTGCAATTGCTTGTCCAGTACCACCACCAATTGTACTGCCAGCGATACCACCTAAAGCACCACCACCAACTGTACCAATTACACCTGGATTATCCGCTTGGATTTTAACAGGACGAACAGAAACAATAGTACCATAGCTAATTGAACGCGCTTCTTTTGCTTGTCCAGCTTCATACACATCACCGCTAAAAATATCAGTGTTTGCACAACCGGTTAAGCCGATAGACATCATAAGTGCTAATGCTACTGTTACTTTTTTCATAAAACTAACCTTCTAAAAATGAATTAGATTGGGTTTCTTGGAGACCAAGTAGAAACGTTTTTCACGCCTTGACCGTTGTCAGATACTTTCACACAAGCACCAGTTACTAAAGTTGAATCGTATTTGTGAACGATAACTTCTGTTTCACCTTCTTGTTTGTATGAGCAGTCGTTTTTACGAACGGTTAATTTTACATCATCACCTTGGAATTCGGTGAAGATAACTTGACCTTTATAAGCGCTTTCATCTTTTTGTGATTGAGATGAACAAGCTGATAAACCTAAACTTAATAAGACAGTTAATGCTAAGGTAATTTTTTTCATTACACTAAACCTCGAGTATTTTCTTTATTGTATAAGGATGAACCTTTATGCAAACGTGATTTTCTGTTTTATCAACAAAACTCACTGCAATGGATGGATTGGGCAATTGCTCCCCTTCCACCTTAGGTTCGCTCACCTTCATGGTTAATTGAGTTAGTTCCTTCCATAAAAATGTATTGCAAATTCGATTAACCCAATCCTCAACAGATTCATGAGATAAAAACGGCATTACAATTTCAATATGTTCCCAAGTTTCTTGGGGATATTGTTTATTTTTAGGAAACGGTAATTCAATAACATCGACAGGCTGACCAATGAAATCAACTGGCTCATCTAATTCAATCAAATAGATAGGACGCCCATTGACGATATTATCGCTTAAAATTCTACCGCACTTTAATAACTCTGTCAGCCAATTTTTTGCTTTTTCTTCAGTATTTGCTCTTAAAGCTAAATGATCAATTTGATAATCCGCTAAATTCACATTCATGACGGCAGCTAATTGCTGAATTTTTTCCTGAAATAAAGGCAACTTTTGATAAAGTGCGGTCGATTTTTCCATTAAATTTGACATTTTCTCCTGCTCTTACTTTGAGAAATCTATAAACAACGGTATCATAGCCGATTATTTTCATTATTCAATTTCAAGATTAGGAAAAACCGTGAATATTCAATCTATTTTATCCGATAAAATTAAACAAGCGATGATTGCTGCTGGCGCAGATGAACAATGTGATGCGCTTATTCGCCAATCAGGTAAACCACAATTTGGCGACTACCAAGCAAACGGCATCATGGCTGCTGCTAAAAAACTAGGTTTAAATCCACGTGAATTTGCACAAAAAGTATTAGATCATGCTGATCTTTCTGATGTCGCTGAAAAAACTGAAATTGCTGGTCCAGGTTTTATTAATATTTTCTTAAATTCTACTTGGTTAGCGAATAACGTTTCTGCTGCATTAAAAGATCAAAATCTTGGTGTCAGCTCAAATGAAAAACAAACTATCGTGATTGATTATTCTTCACCAAACGTGGCGAAAGAAATGCACGTAGGTCACTTGCGTTCTACCATCATAGGTGATGCTGTTGTTCGTACCCTTGAATTTTTAGGTCACAATGTTATTCGTGCGAATCACGTGGGTGACTGGGGTACACAATTTGGTATGCTCATTGCTTATCTTGAAAAAATGGAAAATGAACACGCAAGCGAAATGGAACTTCAAGATCTTGAAGCATTCTATCGCGAAGCGAAAAAACATTATGATGAAGATGAAGCTTTCGCTAAAAAAGCCCGTAACTATGTAGTGAAATTGCAAGGTGGAGATGAATATTGCCGCACAATGTGGAAAAAATTAGTCGATATCACTATGCAACAAAACCAACGTAACTACGATCGTTTGAATGTCACATTGACTGAAAAAGATGTGATGGGTGAAAGCCTTTATAACCCGATGTTACCTGCTATCGTTGAAGATCTGAAAAAACAAGGTTTAGCGGTTGAAGATGAAGGTGCATTGGTTGTTTATCTTGATGAATTCAAAAACAAAGAAGGCGAACCGATGGGGGTAATCGTTCAGAAGAAAGATGGCGGTTTCCTTTATACCACTACCGATATCGCGGCGGCTAAATATCGTTATGAAACCTTAAAAGCAGATCGTGCATTAGTGTTCTCTGATACACGTCAAAGCCAACACATGCAACAAGCGTGGTTAATTACGCGTAAAGCCGGTTATGTACCAGACAGTTTCTCACTTGAACATAAAAACTTCGGTATGATGTTAGGTAAAGATGGTAAACCATTCAAAACTCGTACTGGCGGTACCGTAAAATTAGCAGATTTATTAGATGAAGCGATTGAACGTGCAACTGTATTAATCAACGAGAAAAACACCAATTTATCTGATGATGAAAAAACAGCGGTTATTGAAGCGGTAGGTATTGGCTCGGTGAAATATGCAGATCTTTCTAAAAACCGCACGACTGACTATGTATTCGATTGGGACAACATGCTCAGCTTTGAAGGTAATACCGCGCCTTATATGCAATATGCTTACACGCGTATTCGTTCAATCTTCAATAAAGCAGATGTGGATCCAACCGCACTTGCAGAAGCGAAAATTCAGCTTTCTGATGAAAAAGAACGTGCATTAGCGATCAAATTGCTTCAATTTGAAGAAGCCGTTCAAACGGTGGGCAAAGAAGGGACACCGCATGTGCTCTGTGCTTATTTATATGAGTTGGCGGGTGTATTCTCCTCATTCTATGAACACTGTCCAATCTTAAATGCAGAAGATGAAAACGTAAAATTAAGCCGTTTAAAACTCGCTTCTCTTACAGAGAAAACCTTAAAACAGGGTTTAGAGTTATTAGGTATTAAGACAATCGAAAAAATGTAAAAAAGTGCGGTCAATTTCGACCGCACTTTTTCTTTATACATCCACTAAAATGAGTATCGCGGCTTCTCCGCCCCATTCTTTGGGAGCTTGGTGTAACGCTCGGACTTTAGGGTGCTGAACTAACCAACGTGGAATTTGTTTTTTCAACGTAAACGTGCCGTAGCCGGTCATGATGCTCGCGCAATAAACATGCTCATTTTCACAAGCTAATAACAGTGCTGCCAATTCCATTTTGGCTTGCTCACGGGTTAAACCATGCAAATCCAAAAATAATTCGGGTGAAAAATCACCACGACGAAGTTGCTTCAATAAATGGCTATCTTCCCCTTCGCGTAAATATTTGATGACACCATCATGTTCATTTAGCAAGGGTTCATATTCATCGGAAAAATAGAAAAGCGTATCTTCTTTTTCTCGAATATCACGTAAATGGGATTTTTTTTGACCGCTCTTTTGACGAGGTGCCACAAAGGTATCTTGCTTAATGGGTTTAATCCCTTTAGTTTCAGCCCGAAAAAGATCAAAATCATCTGGTTCTGTCATTATTTTTCTCAATTTGTTATTTTGCTTAATGATAGCACATCTATTCTATGGTATAACTAGCCAAATTTTTTATTGAGGCAGAAAATGGAAACCTTACACAATCAAGAACTTGTTGCGACAATTTTAGAAGATAATGTGGCAAGTGAATTAACAACTATTCAAGATTTTTTACGCTGGACATACAGCACATTCAACCGTTCTGATATTTATTACGGGCAAGGCCATGACAATGCGTGGGATGAAAGCCTTCAATTAGTCCTTGTGGGGCTTCAATTACCGCTCGATTTACCGCAAGATTTATTTAACAGTAAACTCACTCATTCAGAAAAAGAAATCTTAGTACAATTAGTTTTAAGTCGTATCGAACAACGTGTGCCCGTCGCTTATTTAACGAATAGTGCGTGGTTCTGCGGATTAGAATTCTATGTGGATGAGCGCACAATTATTCCTCGCTCACCAATTAGTGCGTTAATCCAAGATAAATTTGCCCCACTTTTAAAATCTGAACCAAAACGTATTTTAGATCTTTGTACTGGCAGTGGTTGTATCGCAATCGCGGCGGCTGAAGCCTTTCCTGAAGCTGAGGTAGATGCGGTCGATCTTTCTGTGGATGCGTTAAATGTGGCAGAAATCAATATTGCGCGCCATCAATTAGAACATCGTGTTTTCCCGATTCAATCAGATTTATTCCAAAATCTCTTCGGTCAACAATATGATTTAATCGTCACCAATCCGCCTTATGTGGATGAAGAAGACTTGGCAGATATGCCCGAAGAATTCCATTATGAGCCTGAATTAGCCTTAGGTTCCGGTGTTGATGGTTTAGAAATTACAAAACAAGTTTTAAAACAAGCACCAGATTATTTAACGCCAAATGGCATGCTCGTTTGTGAAGTGGGTAACAGCATGGTGAGCCTTATCGAGCAATACCCAGATGTGCCATTTGAATGGGTTGAACTAAAAAATGGTGGCCTGGGTGTATTTGCCATTAGCCGCGAAGATTTAGTGAAATATCACGATTCTTTTTAATCTCAAGTGCGGTTAAAAATCATCGTGAATTTTGACCGCACTTAACAAATTACTGGCGCGCGTTCTTAACGCGTGCTTTTCTTTTTTAAATAAAACAATGAATTTACAAAAACTTTTACTGACTCGTCGTTTCTTTTCTACCCTTGCATTCTTTTCCATGCAAACGGTATTTTTCATCTATTTACAAGGAAAAGGATTAAGCAACAGTGAAATTGCCTTTTCGCTCTCGTTGCTTTTCTTCTGCAACCAAGCATTGGCTATTTTAGCCGGTATCTGGGGTGATCGTTTTGGGCTTGCCAAAATGATGTTGCTCGGGTGCTTTTTAGATGTGATTGCCTATATTTTCTTTCTCTCTGCAGACAATTACATTCTGCTTTTAATTGCCACCACCTGTTTTGGCTTAGGCAGCTGTTTGTTTGGTACCAATGCGAAAGCCTGCCTATTGGTACTCTCGGGTGAAGAATACAAAGAGAAAACCCGATTACAGGGAAAATATTTGAAAGTAACTTCCATGTCGTCCATGTTTGCGCCTTTGTTGGTGATTCCATTTATCAAATACAATCATATTGAATGGTTGATTTGGGTCTGCTTTGCGATGGAAGCGGTTCTCTTTGCCTTAATGGTTAAACCGTTTTATCAAATTCAAACTTTGCAAACCTTAGTGAAATTTCGCTTTGCACAAATTCAAGAAATCATCACTAAAGAATTTTTATTGGTGCATTTGATGTTGTTTATTCCCCTTTCCATTGCAACCTCATTCTTTGTGATCTTCCCTTTCCTGTTTGATAACAAATTAGGTATGCCGGAACACTCTCCCATTGCACTATTTGTAAATGGTTTATTGACTGTATCGCTACAAAGTTATTTTTCTCGAAAAATTAATTTAACAATTAAACAAACCCTATGGGTGGCGCCAATCTTGGCCATTGGCATTATCTTACCTTGGTTCATTACGTTGAAATATATTTCTGTGGTTTCTGCTTATATTTACTTAGTCATTTTCACAGTGATTGAAGTCTATGCTTTAACGGCAATGGCAAATTTATTAGTAAAATTTGATAACGGTACCAACCGAGGTTTTATCTTTGGCTCATCACGATTATTGCTTTCCATTGCGACAGTTATCGTCATGAACTTAGTGCCACATTTGTTTTTATTATGAAAAAAACGGTCAGAATTCACATTAAATTCTGACCGCGCTTTTATGTTTTTCTAGGCTTATTTCACTTCTAATTCAACATTATCAAACAATTTCTTCACTGCGCTGTTATCACGCAATTTCTCAGCCTTTTCAACCATTGGTCGGGTTAAGTGTGGTGAGAAAAATTCAATAAAGTCATACATATAGTTGCGTAAGAAAGTGCTGTGTTTAAACGCAATTTGCGTCATGCTCGCACGGAACAAATGCCCTGCATCAATTGCCACTAAATCCTTATCTGCTGGCGTATGCGCCATAGATGCCATAATGCCCACACCTAATCCTAAACGCACATAAGTTTTAATCACGTCTGCATCCGTTGCAGTAAACACAATGTTCGGCAGAATCCCCGCTCGGTTAAAGGCATAATCCAAATCAGACACGCCGGTAAAACCGAAGGTATAAGTGACTAGCGGATATTTCCCCAACTCCTCAACAGTAAGATTTTTCACTTTTGCTAAAGGATGGTCAGGTTTAACAATCACCGAACGATTCCACAAATAGCACGGCAGCTGAATCAAATCATCAAAAAGATACGGCGCTTCTGTTGTAATCGCTAAATCCACTTCACCCGAAATTAACGCATCATGAATTTGCGTCGGTGAACCTTGATGAATATGCAAGCTCACATCCGGATATTGTTTAGAGAAACGCTCCACCACAGCCGGCAACATATAACGTGCTTGCGTATTAGTTGTCGCAATGCGTAACACGCCATGATTCGGACAAGTATATTCATTGGCAACCGATTTAATGCTTTGCGCTTTCACTAGAAGCTCACGAGCAATGGCGACGATTTTTTTACCCGCCGGCGTAATGGATTTAATGTGTTTACCATTACGCTCAAAAATCTCTAAACCTAATTCATCTTCTAACAAGCGAACTTGTTTACTAATACCAGGTTGAGAGGTATAAAGCGCATTCGCGGCTTCAGTCACATTTAAATTTTGGTTTACAATCTCAACAATGTAGCGGAGTTGCTGCATTTTCATCGCGAATACCACCTATTTTTTATAGCGTTTACTTAACTCAGTATAACGTTTTACTGCTTTACGAATTTGACCTGATTTTGGTCGACGACGAGGTTTCGTCACATCTAATTTGGTTTCTGTTTCTGGCGGTAAACCCACTAGTTCACGTAAATAGTTGACGTTTTCCAGATCCATTTCTTCCCAACCACCACGCGGTAAGCCTTTCATCAGCTTAATGTTGCCGTAACGAATACGAATTAGGCGGCTCACTTGAATACCTTGTGACTCCCATAAACGACGCACTTCACGGTTACGACCTTCCATTAAAGTCACGTCATACCATTGGTTAATTCCCACGCCACCGGCAAATTTGATTTCTTTGAAATTAGCTGGCCCATCTTCCAACTGAACGCCTTTACGTAAACGTGCTAACATAGCATCATCCACTTGGCCAAATACGCGCACAGAATATTCACGCTCAACTTCACGGCTTGGGTGCATTAAACGATTCGCTAATTCTCCATCTGTTGTGAAAAGCAATAAGCCTGAAGTATTAATATCTAAACGGCCTACGGCAATCCATCTTGCACCATTTAAGCGTGGTAAACGATCGAATACGGTTGGACGACCTTCAGGATCACTACGGGTACAAAGTTCGCCTTCAGGTTTGTAATACATTAATACACGGCATACTTCTTTTTGTGCTTGTTGAAGATTGATGATACGACCATCAATACGCACTTTTACACCAGAATGTACATCGATACGATCACCAAGGGTTGCCATTTTGCCATCAACACTCACACGGTTCTCAGCAATCATCGCTTCAATTTCACGACGAGAGCCTTGTCCTGCACGCGCAAGCACTTTCTGTAATTTTTCACCTTCTACGGTAGATTGATGAGTAGATTTAGCTACTTTGGCTTTTGGAGTTGATTTGATGTCAGAATTGACCGCACTTTTACGATCTTTACGCTCAAAGTGCGGTTGTTTTCCCGCTTGTTTTTCACGTTCTTGTCTGACTGGTTTTTGAATAGGTTTCATTTGTTTTCCTTTGTCGCTTTCCCAAGCGTCTAAAATAAGTTAAATGAAAGGAGCGGTACTACCACTTCCTTCACGTAAAATGACTGGTGATTCTTCCGTTAAATCTACCACCGTTGTTGGCTCTTGACCTAAATAACCACCATGAATAATTAAATCCACTTGACGTTCTAAGCATTCGCGAATCTCTTCAGGATCGGAATAAGTCATATGTTCATTATCAGGCAACATCAGTGAGCAAGATAAAATCGGTTCACCTAATGCCTTCAATAAATCTAAAGCTATTTGATTATCCGGTACACGCAAGCCAATCGTTTTGCGTTTTGACGTCATTAATCGACGAGGAAGCTCTTTTGTTGCCGTCAAAATAAAGGTATAACGCCCCGGTGTATTGTTTTTAATTAAGCGATAAGCCACATTACTGACCGTTGCATAGGTTGAAAGCTCGGATAAATCGCTACATACCAACGTAAAATTATGCCCGTCTGGCAATTTACGAATCGCTACGATACGATCCATCGCATGTTTATCGCCGATCATACAACCCAAGGCATAGCCCGAATCTGTCGGATACACAATGACGCCACCTTGACGCAAAATTTCTACCGCTTGATTAATCAAACGCGCTTGCGGATTTTCAGGGTGGATATAGAAAAATTGGCTCATAATTTTGTCCTTAAAAAACTGATGAGATTATACACCGATTTAGAGGCAGGTTATAAGAATTTGTTATAAACAACGACCGCACTTTGAAAACTCATCCAAAGTGCGGTCTATTTTTTAAGTTTTTATTTCAACAATTCACGGAGGGCTGAACCGATTTCAGCGAGACTTCTCACTGTCTTCACGCCAGCCGCTTCAAGTGCGGCAATTTTATCTGCCGCTGTTCCTTTTCCACCGCTGATAATCGCTCCTGCATGTCCCATACGCTTGCCTTTTGGTGCCGTTACACCTGCGATATAAGCCACCACTGGTTTTGTCACATGAGATTTAATGAACGCTGCTGCCTCTTCTTCTGCAGAGCCACCGATTTCACCAATCATCACGATGGCTTCAGTTTCAGCATCTTCTTGGAATCGTTTAAGAATATCAATGAAGTTAGATCCTGGAATAGGATCGCCGCCGATCCCTACGCAAGTGGATTGACCGAAACCTTCATCTGTCGTTTGTTTTACCGCTTCATAAGTCAAAGTGCCTGAACGAGAAACAATGCCTACTCTGCCTTTTTTATGGATATTGCCCGGCATAATACCAATCTTACACTCATCCGGTGTAATCACGCCTGGACAATTCGGGCCGATCATCACGACATCCGTTTCATTTAATTTTTGTTTTACCAATAACATGTCCAATGTTGGAATGCCTTCTGTAATACAAACTACCAACTGAATACCTGCATCAATAGCTTCTAAAATGGCATCTTTGCAAAATGGTGCTGGCACGTAAATCATCGTTGCCGTAGCCCCTGTAGCTTGCACCGCTTCACGCACTGTATTAAATACCGGCAAACCTAAGTGCGTTGTTCCACCTTTATTCGGTGAAACGCCCCCCACTAACTTTGTGCCATAAGCCAATGCCTGCTCGCTGTGAAATGTCCCTTGCGCACCAGTGAAACCTTGGCAAATTACTTTTGTCTCTTTATTAATTAAAATCGCCATGATTATTCTCCTTTTGCCGCTTTCACTGCCGCTTGTGCTGCTTCTTGTAAACTATGTGCTGCAATTAAATTCACACCACTTTCGGCTAAAATTGCTCTACCTTGTGGGGCATTGGTTCCTTCTAATCGAACCACAACAGGCACTTTTACACCGACTTCTTTAATCGCCGCTACGACACCTTCAGCAATAAGATCACAACGTACAATTCCACCAAAAATATTCACTAATACAGATTTCACATTTTTATCTGTAAGAATAATTTTGAATGCTTCAGCCACACGCTCTTTCGTTGCACCACCACCAACATCAAGGAAGTTTGCAGGGTTACCACCATATAATTTCACTATATCCATTGTGCCCATAGCAAGTCCTGCGCCATTGACCATACAGCCAATATCACCTTCCAAAGCAACATAGTTAAGCTGATATTTTTCTGCTTCGGCTTCACGTGCATCACTTTGACTTAAATCGCGTAAGGCTAATAAATCAGGATGTCGATAAAGTGAGTTATCATCAATGCCCACTTTCGCATCTACGCAAATTAAACTGCCTTCTTTCGTCACCACGAGCGGATTCACTTCAACTAAAGAAAAATCTTTTTCGATAAAAAGTTGCGCGAGTTTTACAAAAATCTCGGCAAATTGTTTATTTTGTTCGCCACTTAAACCGAGCTTAAAGGCTAATTCACGACCTTGATATGGCATTCCACCCACGAGAGGATCAATTGTCACTTTATGAATTAATTCAGGCGTTTCTCTTGCCACATCCTCAATGCTCATCCCCCCTGCTGAAGAAGCCATAAAAACCACTTTCTGCGAGGCACGATCAATCACTGCACCAAGGTAAAGTTCTTTCTCAATCTGGCAGGTTTCTTCAATATAAATGCTATTAACAGGTTGGCCTTTTTTATCAGTTTGGAAGGTGACTAAATGTTGGCCAAGCCATTTATCTGCAAAAGCACGCGCTTCTTCTGCATTATGCACAAGCTTCACACCACCGGCTTTTCCACGTCCACCCGCGTGAACTTGACATTTCGCTATCCAAACATCACCATTCAGCTGAAAGAGTGCCATTTCAGCTTCATCTGCCGTTTGGCACACGACACCCTCACTCACAGGCAGAGCATATTGCTTAAAAAGCTGCTTAGCTTGGTACTCATGTAAATTCATATTTCCTTCCTATTTTTGATATTGTTTAGCGAAACAGACAAAAATTTGACCGCACTTTGTTTTAGCTCAAATTCGGGGCTTGCTCTTTCTATATTGAGTTATATACTGAGCCAGAACAGTCACAATCCATGTTAAGGATAACAACATGCAAACGAAAAAATCAAGCAATCTTGCGATTGCGCTCATTTGGTTTACTGCTGCTATTTCAATGGCAGAAATTCTCACCGGTACTTGGTTTGCACCACTAGGATGGCAACAAGGTTTAATCGCCATCGTCGTTGGACACTTTATTGGTGGTTCGATGTTTTTCTGTGCTGGTTACATCGGCGCAAAAACCCAAAAAAGTGCTATGCAAACGGTACAAATTTCATTTGGTGAAAAAGGCTCTGCGCTTTTCTCTTTACTTAATGCCATGCAATTAATGGGATGGACTGCAGTCATGATTTATATGGGCGCTGACGTTATTTCCATCTTAAATCAAACACCTGATGCTTCACTCTTCCCATTTCTTACACTTGGTTTAGGCATACTCATCATACTTTGGCTACTACTCGGCTTTACTAAATTAGGTATCTTTAAAAGCATTTCACTTGTCACCATGTTTTTACTGATGCTGTGGCTAAGTATTCAAGTTGCGAATAAACCATTCATTGCCATGGATGTAGCACAAAATATTAAATTTGGTACAGCTGTTGAAATTGCTGCCGTCATGCCGCTTTCTTGGTTACCGGTAGTATCTGACCATACGAAGAATAGCGAAACGCCATTTAAAACGACCGCACTTTCAACGCTGACTTATACCGCGACTAGCTGCTGGATGTATGCTCTTGGCTTAGGTGCAGCATTAGTGACCGGTAAATCTGAAATCTCACAAATTCTTTCGCTTGCTGGTGTCAGTGTTATTGGCGTATTAATTGTCATCGCCTCTACCATGATTAACACGGCTCTTCCCGCCTATTCCACCGGCATGAGTTTAAACAATATTTTCCCTCAATTTAAAGTCACGCCAATCTCAGTTCTGACCGTGATTGTGGGCATCATATTAGCCTCAACCTTACCTGTAACAGAATACGAACATTTCTTGTTCTTTATTGGCTCAGTATTCGCGCCAATGATCGCCGTGCTTATCGCTGATTTCTTTGTGCTTAAACAGCATGATGTGAGAAAATCAGTTGATGGTGTTGGACTCGGCGTTTGGTTTGTCGGCTTCGTGCTCTATCGTTTTCTTATGGCAAAAGGTTGGGAAAGCGATTTAGGTCTGACTTTTCCTGTTATCATCATTACCTTTATCTTAGCAATCTTAGTACGCAAAATAACTAAATAAAGATTGGATTTTAACGATAGAAAGGCGGGCATTGTTCCCGCCCTTTTAATTACTTCGATATAAAAAAGGCTTTTTCCCTGAAAAGAGAAAAAGCCTATGTGCTTAAATTTCTAATAACAAACGAGTTGGATCTTCTAATAAGTCTCTAATTGCTACTAAGAAGCCGACGGATTCACGACCATCAATTAAACGGTGGTCATAAGATAGGGCTAAATACATCATTGGGCGAATCACCACTTGACCATCTACCGCAACCGGACGTTCTTTGATGGCATGCATGCCTAAAATTGCACTTTGTGGTGGATTGATGATTGGTGTAGACATTAAAGAACCAAACACGCCGCCATTAGTAATGGTGAAGTTACCGCCTGTTAAATCTTCAACCGTTAATTTACCATCACGGCCTTTTTCTGCGAGTGATTTAATTTGTTTCTCAATATCCGCCATGCTAAGTTTGTCGCAATTGCGTAATACTGGTGTAACTAAACCTCGCGGCGTTGAAACGGCAATGCTAATATCAAAATAGTTGTGATACACAATGTCATCACCATCAATTGAAGCATTCACTTCAGGATAACGTTTTAATGCTTCAACCACGGCTTTAATGTAGAAAGACATAAAGCCTAAACGTACACCATGTTGTTTTTCAAATTTCTCACCGTATGTTTTACGTAATTTCATAATCGGCTGCATATCCACTTCATTGAATGTGGTGAGCATTGCGGTGGTATTTTTTGCTTCCAATAAACGTTCTGCAATACGTTTACGTAAACGGGTCATCGGCACACGTTTTTCTGAACGAGAGCTATATGCCACGGTGCTAATGGTATTCTGCTCTGTTGCCACATCTTGTTTCGCTTTTTGAGCATCACGTTTTGCCACTTCACGCGCAATATCTTCACGGGTAATACGACCACCCACACCAGAACCTTGAATTTTCTCTGCATCTAAATCGTGTTCAGCTAATAAACGACGAATAGCTGGACCTTGATCAGCTGAATTATTATGACTATTTTCAATGGCTGCTCTTTGACGATCAGCAGGTGTTGGCTCATTGTCTTTCACTGTTTCAGTTGAAATATCGCCCGCTTGTTGAGTTGAAAGCTTACCTAAGAGCTGTTTACTTACTACGGTTGCACCTTCTTCTTGAAGAATTTCAACCACCACACCATCGCTTAATGCCGGCACTTCAAGTACCACTTTATCTGTTTCAATTTCTACTAATACTTCGTCACGTTTTACTGTCTCACCAACTTTTTTATGCCATGTTGCAACAGTTGCATCCGCAACGGATTCCGGTAAATCTGGAACAAGAATTTCGATTGTCATTTTATTTTCCTTTAAATTATTCTTTCTTTAAAAATTACTGAAATTTCGACCGCACTTTTACAGTGTCAGCGCGTCTTCTACCAATTGTTTTTGCTGTTTGGTGTGTAAAGACATATAACCTACCGCTGGTGAAGCAGATGCTGGACGGCCTGCATATTTTAACTTCACATGCTCTGGAAGCGAGCTGTCAAAGTTATGCTTACTACAATACCAAGCGCCTTGGTTTAATGGCTCTTCTTGACACCATACATAATCCGTCACATGCGCATAAGGCTCTAACGCTTTCTTCACATCTTCATGTGGATACGGATAAAGCTGTTCAATACGAATAATCGCCACATCTGTTTGGTTATTCGCACGACGTTGTTCCAAGAGATCGTAATACACTTTACCTGAACATAGGACGACTCGTTTAACTTGTTTCGGATCGATGTTATCAATTTCACCAATGACTGTTTGGAATGTGCCATTTACTAATTCATCTAAACTTGACACGGCAAGTGGATGACGTAATAAAGATTTTGGTGAAATACCAATTAATGGACGACGCATTTTACGGATCGATTGACGACGTAACATGTGGTAAACCTGTGCTGGTGTAGATGGGATACACACTTGCATATTCTGTTCTGCACAAAGTTGTAAATAACGTTCTAAACGAGCGGATGAGTGCTCTGGACCTTGGCCTTCATAACCATGTGGTAATAACATCACCAAGCCACACATTCTGCCCCATTTTTGTTCGCCTGAACTGATAAATTGGTCAATCACGATTTGTGCACCGTTTGCAAAGTCACCAAATTGCGCTTCCCAAATGGTTAATGTTTTTGGATCTGTTGTTGCATAACCATATTCAAAAGCCAATACGGCTTCTTCGGATAATACAGAATCCCACACCTCAAAACGACCTTGGTTGGCATGTAAATGTGTTAATGGCACATAACCTGTACCATCATTTTGGTTATGCACAACCGCATGGCGATGGAAGAACGTACCACGTCCCGCATCTTCACCCGATAAACGAACATTAGCACCTTCATCTAATAAGGTTGCGTATGCCATAGTTTCCGCCATCCCCCAATCGAACAATTTCTCGCCTTTTGCCATTTCACGGCGATCAGCATAAATTTTTTCTACACGAGGATGAGCACGCAAGGTTTCTGGATATTCACTGACACGCTCCGCTAAAGTTTGGAAACGTTCTTGTGGGAATTTACTTTCGTAAGGGGATGTCCAGTCATAGTTGAGATATTGCAACCAGTCCATTTGGGCGATATCCATTTCTCGCCATTCTTTTACTACGCGATCACCGTTATCTAAGGCATCACGATAAAGATTCATCATCTCGATGGCTTCTTCTTCGGTGATTACCCCTTCAGCAATTAAACGATCAGCATAGACTTTACGTGGAGTTGGATGTTTTTTAATGATGCTATACATCATTGGTTGAGTGGCTAATGGTTCATCAGCCTCATTATGACCGTGACGACGATAAGAAATCAGATCAATGAAAATATCGCGTTTGAATAAATTACGATATTCCACCGCCATTCTCGCCGCAAAAGCAACCGCTTCAGGATCATCACCATTCACATGAATAATCGGTGCCTGAATCATTTTCGCGATATCAGTACAATATTCTGTTGAACGGGTGTCATTTGGGTTAGAGGTGGTAAAACCAATTTGGTTATTAATCACAATACGGATTGTTCCACCAACGGTATAACCACGTGCATTAGACATATTCAAGGTTTCTTGTACCACACCTTGTCCCGCTACCGCTGAATCCCCATGAACAGTAACCGCTAATACTTGATTACGTTCTGTATCATTCTTTTTGGTTTGACGAGAACGTACCGCACCAATCACTACTGGGCTGACAATTTCTAAGTGCGACGGGTTAAATGCAAGGGTTAAATGCACGCGACGATCATCGACTGCAAAGTCAGAAGAGAAACCTTGGTGGTATTTCACATCACCTGTACGCTCGCCTGAATGTTTACCCGCAAACTCATCGAAAAGATCTTCGGGTTTCTTACCGAGCACATTCACTAACATATTTAAACGGCCACGGTGTGCCATACCAAACATGACATCTTGTACACCTTGTTTGCTTGCATGACGAATAATTTCTTTCATCAATGGAATAAAGGCATCACTTCCCTCTAAAGAGAAACGTTTTGCCCCTGGGAATTTTGCACCGAGATAACGCTCTAAGCCATCTGCAGCGGTCAACTCACTTAATAAGTTAATTTTTTCTTCTTTGGTAAAGAGCGGTTTATTTAATTGGCTTTCTAATTTACTTTGTAGCCAACTTTTTTGCTCCATATCCTGAACATGCATAAACTCAAGACCAATTGAGCCACAATAGGTCTCTTTCAGCATTTCAGCTAAATCACCTAATTTGATGTTATCGCGATGATAGACGTAATGATTAATATTGAAGGTTTCATTGAGATCTTGTTCGGTAAAACCGTGATAACGGTAATCCAATTCAGGTACGGTGGATACTTTCCAGCGATAATAATTGATTGGGTCAAGTTTCGCTTCTAAATGACCGCGGAAGCGATACGCATTGATAAATTGGAGGACTTTAACTAATTTGGCACTGGCTTCTGGATCGATAACCGTCACAGCTTCTGTTGTATTTTCTCTCGCTAAGCGACGGAAATAATCACGGACTGGTGAATGTGGTTGCTCTACTGCGGTTGTTTTCGGCAATGCATCAAATGTGGCACGCCAGCTTTCATCGACTGAAGATGGGTCTTCTAAATAACGTTCGTATAATTCCTCAATATACGATTGATTAGAACCACCTAAAGCGGTTGAAGCCAACCATTCATCAAAGGCATTGTAATGCTGCATATCTACCCCTTGTATTACATGATGTTGTCTGCCCATTATACATAGGATAAAAAAAGAAATAATCCTCAAATCACACTTTGTTACAATTTTGTGATCTACTTCAATAAAAAAACCGCACATAAAGTGCGGTCTGTTTTATCTGAGTTTTCTTAGAAACTTAAGAATGGGGTGATTTTTTCAATTGTAGCTTCACCGATACCATCAATATTTGAAAGCTCGGCAGCACTTTTGATTTTGCCCACTTTGTTACGGTAATCAATAATCGCTTGTGCTTTTTTCTCACCGATGCCAGAAAGTTTTTGTAATGTTTCTGCATCTGCTTTATTGATATTTACTTTAGCAGAAGAAGCCACTTTCTCTTTAGCTGGCTCTTTTGTTGAAGTCGCTTTTTCTTTTAAAGCAGATGCCTTCTCTTTTACTGCATCTTTTGCAGAAGTTGCTTTATCTTTCATTGCATCTTTCGCAGATGTTGCTTTATCTTTCATTGCATCTTTCGCAGATGTTGCTTTATCTTTCATTGCATCTTTCGCAGATGTTGCTTTTTCTTTAGCTTCAGTTACTTTATCTAATGCATTTGATTTTGTTGAACTCGCACTATCAGTCATTGATTTAAGCTTATCATTTGCCGCATTTTTCACATCAGCTTTTGTACTTTCAACCATTGATTTTGAATTAGTTACGACTGATTCTTTTGTTGGTAATACAGATGTATTCGTTGCCAATACAGAACCAGATACGGCTAATGCAAGTGATGTTAATGTTAAAAGTGATTTTAAAGATTTCATAAAAACTCCTGTTTTGTTATTAATAGGCTCGACAAGCGAACCTGTATGCTAAGACTTATCTTAAGAAAATTAGTTCAAAACAAAAAACGCTCCAAATAAGGAGCGTCTTTAAATTTAACACTGACTAGTCATCGCTTGAGAAGATAGAAAGTAATCTTAATAAGCTAATGAATAAGTTGTAAATTGATACATAAATACTCACTGTTGCACGAATATAGTTTGTTTCGCCACCGTGAATAATATTGCTAGTTTCATAAAGGATTGTCATTGTTGAGAACACCACAAACAATGCGCTGATCCCTACCGCTAATGCTGGAATTTGGAAGAAGAAACTTGCCACGATTCCTAACAATAACACGATAAATAATGAGAAAATCGCGGTAGAAAGGAAAGACATATCTTTCTTCGTTGTAAGCACATAAGCTGAACAAGCAAAAAAGACGATTGCTGTACCTGCGAAAGCAAGCATAATCAAATCTTCCATTCCTCTCGCCACATACATGTTTAAAATTGGCCCAATGGTATAGCCCATAAATCCAGTGAACGCAAATGCAGCTAAGATTCCCCACGCACTATTTGCTAAACGGTTTGTGACAAAAAGTAAACCGTAAAAACCTACAAGTAACACGATAAGATTTGGATAAGGCAAGTTTAAGCTCATAGAGATATAAGCAACAACTGCCGAAAATGCCATCGTTAATCCCAATAAGAAATAGGTGTTACGTAGCACTTTATGTGTGCTAAGTAGTGATTCTTCCTGTGAATTAACAACAATGCGAGATTGCATAAAAGCTCCTTATTTTACAAAGAATAAAGTTGATGAAACATCAATCCGTAAAGTAAGGGCTATAGGTCAAAAAGTCAATGGTAAATCAAGAATTTGTTTTAATTTTTAAATTTAGGAAGGTAAAAGTGCGGTCAACTTTTAAAGTTATTTTTTATATGCGTTATAGTGAATAAATTAACTTACTCAACAAGCTGAATTACATTATAATGAGCATTCTATTTACTCCACATCATGGACATTATATGAACAGCAAAAAATCTTATCTCGCTATTTTTGGCATCATTCTCGCAGTTGGATTGATGGCATCAGCGTTTATCTTAGGTAATCAATTTAAAAATTTACGCCAGACCGGCTCTATTTCAGTTAAGGGCTTGGCAGAAAGCCATTACACCTCAACACAAGGAACATGGGTTATTCGTGTAAGCGGTTGGGGTCCAACATATAATGATGCAATGGCAGCGAATCAAAAAAACTTGAATGAAGCCGTTCGTTTCCTTAAAGCACAAGGTTTCGCTGATGAAAATCGAGAAATCACAGAATTAGATGTTTCTACTCATACTGACTATTATGAAAATGAAAAAGGTGAAACCAAAAGTAGAGACAATGGCTTTGATGCATCAAGAGCAATCAGAATTTCAACCAAAGAACTGACTAAGTTACAAAAAGCACTCACCAATATTCACCAATTAGTTGCCAACAACCAAGACATTAGTTTTGGTGATCCAAACTATTACTTAGAAAATCTTGAACAAATTAAACGTGAATTAATTTCAAAAGCCACACAAGATGCACATGTTCGTGCTGAAGAGTTTGCGAAAACCAGTAATGTAAAAGTTGGCGTATTAAAATCCGCTTCACAAGGGCCATTCTACATTCAAGCGCCAAATCCTGATGCCGATGACTCTAGCGATTACACTGGTAGCTACGACACTAGCACTATTGAGAAAAAAGCGCGCTTAGTCGTGACCATTGAATATGCAATTGAATAATCATTTACTATTAACTAAACATTCATAAAGACAAAGTGCGGTCAATTTCATCATTAAATTTGACCGCACTTTCTTTTAACAAGGAATAAGCTATGCAACTCCCTACTCTAAAATCCGCAAAATTAATTCGCCGCTATAAGCGTTTTTTGACTGATATTGAATTACCAAACGGTGAAGTGATCACGATTCATTGTGCAAATACTGGTGCAATGACTGGCTGTGGTGAAAAAGGTGATACCGTTTGGTACTCTCATTCTGATAGCCAAACTCGCAAATATCCACACAGTTGGGAATTGACTCAATTAGCAAATGGCCAACTTGTTTGTATTAATACGCACAGATCCAACCAGTTAGTCTTTGAAGCCTTGCAAAATAAACAAATCAAAGAACTCGCTATGTATGATGAAATTTATCCTGAAGTGAAATATGGTGAAGAAAATAGCCGTATCGACTTCTTACTTAAAGGTGAGGGCTTGCCAGATTGTTATGTTGAAGTGAAATCCATCACCTTCGTAAAAGGTACATTAGGAATGTTTCCCGATGCGGTGACTACTCGTGGACAAAAACATGTTCGTGAGCTTTTAGCCATGAAAAAACAAGGACATCGAGCGGTTGTCCTCTTTGCTGGATTACATGATGGTTTCGATCGTTTTAAAATCGCTGAGTTTGTAGATCCTGAATATGATCGACTTTTAAAAGACGCAAAATCTCAGGGCGTTGAAGCTTATGCTTATGCGGGAAAATTTGACATTTCAGATGGAATTCCGACCGCACTTTCTCTCACTAAAAGTGTACCTTACATCGATTAAAAAAATAATTGAGAATTATTTGCATTTTGTTGTTGACAAGGTATTTGAGAATGGTTATCATCTAACCATTCCAAAAACAAACAGATAATCACTCCAACTTCACGCCTATTTCCCCACAAATAGGCGTTTTTTTTCATCTCAATCTTTTCATTTCAGCCATATTCTCTATAATGTAGCCTTTAATATTAAAATAACATTAGGAAATAGAATGACTGATATTAATACCGTTCTCGCAGAACTAAAACGCGGTACTGATGAGATTCTTTCTGAAGCGGATTTAATCGAAAAACTAAAAGAAAATCGCCCACTTAAAATTAAACTTGGTGCAGACCCTACTGCTCCAGATATTCACTTAGGGCATACCGTGGTATTAAACAAACTTCGTCAATTCCAACAATTAGGCCACGAAGTCTATTTCTTAATCGGTGATTTCACTGGCATGGTCGGCGACCCATCGGGCAAAAATACCACTCGCCCACCGCTTAGCCGTGAAGACGTGCTTCGCAATGCGGAAACCTATAAAGAACAGATTTACAAAATTCTAGACCCACAAAAAACGAAAATCGTATTCAACTCTGAATGGTTGGGTAAATTGGGTACTGAAGGAATGATCCGTTTAGCAAGCAACTACACTGTAGCGCGTATGCTAGAACGTGATGATTTCAAAAAACGTTTTGGTAACAATCAACCTATCGCAATTCACGAATTTATTTATCCTTTATTACAGGGTCATGACTCTGTTGCTTTAGAAGCAGACGTGGAACTTGGTGGTACAGACCAAAAATTCAACTTACTTGTTGGTCGTGAATTACAAAAATCATCCGGTCAGAAACCACAAGTAGCGATTACGCTTCCATTACTTGTTGGTTTAGACGGTGAGAAGAAAATGTCTAAATCATTAGGCAACTACATCGGCGTGACAGATGCACCAAGCGATATGTTCGGTAAAATCATGTCGATCTCGGATGACTTAATGTGGGATTGGTACAACTTACTTTCTTTCCGTCCACTCACTGAGATTGCTGAATTAAAAGCAGAAGTAGCAAATGGTAAAAACCCACGTGATGTGAAGATTTTACTAGCCAAAGAAATCATTGCACGTTTCCATGATGAAGCAGCGGCAGAGGCGGCTGAACAAGAATTTATTAACCGTTTCCAAAAAGGTGCGATGCCGGATGAAATGCCTGAATTCACCTTTGAAGGCGAAATTGGTTTAGCCACCTTATTAAAAGAAGCAGGACTGGTTCCTTCTACTTCTGAAGCGATTCGCTCAGCGAAGCAAGGTGGTGTTAAAATCAATGGAGAAAAAGTCGAAGACATGAAAGCCAATGCACCAAAAGGCACGAATGTTTACCAAGTCGGTAAACGTAAATTCGCACGCGTAACCATCGCATAAAACACCTATGAAAATGACCGCTCTTTTTAAGTGCGGTTATTTTTTAACTGATATCCACAATAGAAGGAAAATATATGAGCCCAAAAATCTGGGTAACCGGTGATGCGGTTGTCGATCTTATTCCTGACGGTGAAAATCATTATTTACGCTGTGCCGGTGGTGCGCCTGCAAATGTGGCAGTTGGTGTCGCGCGTTTAGGCAGCCCGAGTGCTTTTATTGGTCGTGTAGGTAATGATCCGCTTGGCCAATTTATGCAAGATACCTTAAATGCGGAAAATGTGAATACACAACATATGATTTTAGATCCGCAACATCGCACCTCTACAGTTATCGTCGGCTTAGATAATGGCGAACGTAGCTTTACCTTTATGGTAAACCCAAGTGCGGATCAGTTTTTACAAGCTAGTGATTTACCCCCATTCCAACAAGGTGAATGGCTGCATTGCTGCTCTATTGCGCTGATTAATAATCCATCACGCGAAGCAACTTTCGAAGCCATTCGTCGTATTAAAGCCGCTGGCGGTTTCTTCTCTTTTGATCCAAATCTACGTGAATCGCTTTGGTCAAGCTTAGAAGAAATGAAAACCGTGGTAATGGAAGCGGTTGCATTAGCTGACGTATTGAAATTCTCTGAAGAAGAATTAACGCTTTTGACTAATACTGACAGCCTTGAAAAAGCCTTTGAAAAAGTGACCGCACTTTATCCTGAAAAATTGATTATCGTGACTTTAGGTAAAGATGGTGCACTCTATCACTTAGAAGGTAAAAAAGATGTAATTGCTGGAAAAGCCTTACAACCGGTTGATACAACAGGCGCAGGTGATGCCTTCGTTGGTGGTCTGCTTGCAGGTCTTTCACAGCATCCAAACTGGAAGGAAAATGATGTGCTTGTGCAAATTATCCGTCAAGCCAATGCATGTGGAGCCCTTGCAACAACAGCAAAAGGGGCGATGTCTGCGCTACCCAATAAAGCACAATTAGCAGCCTTCCTAGCCAACTAAGGAGCAAAGGTGCAAATTATTGCACCTTTTACTTACCCGATCACATTAACGAGGCACGATCACGATGATTATTTTCAATAATGGCAAATACAAAAGTATTTTAGCCGCAGAAAAAGGCGAACTTGCGGAAATTGCTCAAACTGTGCAAAAAGACAAGGATTTCCGACCGCACTTTCATATTGCCCCACCAACTGGCTTGATGAATGATCCGAATGGTTTGATCTTCGATGGAGAGAAATATCATCTGTTCTATCAATGGTTTCCATTCGATGCAATTCACGGGATGAAACATTGGAAGCATTTAATCACGAAAGACTTCCAACATTACCAATCAGCGGATGATCTGATTCCTTGTGAGCTTTTTGAGTCTCACGGCTGTTATTCGGGTGGTGCTTTAAAAGTCGGTGATAAATTGGCCATGTTCTACACTGGCAATACTCGTCGTCCAAGTGATAATCAACGAGTGCCTTATCAAAATTTAGCGATTTTCGATCTTAACGGGAAGTTGCTTAGCAAACGTCCGTTAATTGAAAGTGCACCAGAAGGTTATACAGAGCATGTTCGCGATCCTAAACCGTATTTAACTAAAGACGGCAAAATCCGTTTTATCTGCGGTGCACAGCGAGAAAACCTCACAGGAACAGCCATTATTTTTGAAATGGACAATCTTGAAGGTACACCTCGTTTATTAGGCGAGCTTTCCTTACCTGCTTTTGACAATAAAAACGTGTTTATGTGGGAATGCCCTGACCTATTGAAGCTCGGTGATAAAGATGTGTTTATTTGGTCGCCACAAGGTAAAGTTCGAGAAGCACATCAATTCCAAAATAATTATCATGCGACTTATGCTGTGGGTAAATTAACGGATTTAACCTTTGAAGCAGAATATATGAGTGAGTTGGATCAAGGCTTTGATTTCTATGCTCCACAAACCTTCGGCGGTTTGGATAATAAAACCCACTCAGTACTTTTCGGTTGGATTGGTTTGCCAGATTTAACTTATCCAACAGACAAATTTAAATGGCACTCAGCTTTAACCTTACCAAGAGAATTGCGTTTAGAAGATTCGAAAATTTATCAACGTCCGATTGATAAAATATACGAAAATCTGACCGCACTTTCAGCGTTTCATCTCAATGGAAAAGCGGATATTGCTAATTTAGATCGTGCGTATCTTAAATTTGAGGTAAATAACCAAGCCTTTGACTTAACCTTCTTCCAAAATGAAAAAGGACAATCACTGTGCCTATCTTATGAAAATGGCTTGATCTGCTTAGATCGCAGTCAAAGCAAACAAACGGAATTAATGGAGAAATTCGATACAAAACGCTTCTGCGAAATTGAAAATCTGCAGACTGTTGAAATTTTCTTTGATCGCTCAATTATTGAAATTTTCTTGAATCACGGTGAAAAAGCGATGACATCAAGATTTTTCATTGAGAACAGAGAGAATACAATAACCAGCAATCGCCCGTTAGATTTAATGATCGGTTATTTACCGGCTATTCAATATGACAAATAATCAACTCAAGTGCGGTTAAAATTAACCGCACTTTTATTTCCAACTATGTTCTTTTATTAAGTAATGACTATGTTTGTTCAACAACAAAATGCAACACCATCTAATCTTGTAGCCTTCAATTTTCTATTGATCGCCTTTTTAACGGGGATTGCATCTGCGTTTCAAACACCAACCTTGAGTTTATATCTGTCTCAAGAGATTCAAGTTTCACCTTTTTTTGTGGGCTTGTTCTATTCCGTCAATGCCATTATTGGCATTATCTTAAGCCAAATTCTGGCGAAATATTCTGATAAGCAAGATGATCGTCGCAAAGTGATGATTGTATGTTGTTTGATTGCCGTGCTTGGCTGTCTAATTTTTGCTTATAGCCGAAATTATTATGTGTTGATTATAATCGGCACAACTCTATTAGGGCTAGGTTCATCCGCTAATCCGCAATCTTTTGCTTTAGCGCGAGAATATGCTGAAAGTAGCCATCGTGAAGCGGTGATGTTCACCACAATTATGCGAACTCAAATCTCATTGGCTTGGATTGTTGGGCCACCGCTTTCTTTTTTCATTGCGTTAAACTGGGGCTTTGATTACATGTATTTGGTGGCAGGTTCTGCCTTTTTACTATGTGCAGGCGTCAGCAAATTATTGCCGAAAATTCCTCGTCAAAGTGCGGTTAAAAATCAAGAGGTTTTAGACAATACGCCACCAAGAAAAAGTGTGATTTACTTGTTCATCGCTAACCTATTACTTTGGACCTGTAACAGCATGTATCTCATTAATATGCCATTATTTGTGATTAATGAATTACATTTAAACAAAGAACTGGCGGGAACATTAATGGGGACGGCTGCGGGATTGGAAATTCCTGTGATGATATTTGCGGGCTATCTCACCAAATATTTCAGTAAAAAGCGCTTGATGATGATTGCTTTAATTTCAGGCCTCGCCTTCTATTCAAGTTTATTATTCGCAGAGCAAACTTGGCAGCTTATTGGATTACAAATGCTTAATGCGATTTTTATCGGTATTACCGCTACCATTGGCATGGTGTATTTCCAAGACTTAATGCCGACTAAAATGGGCACTGCCACCACCTTATTTAGTAATGCAGCAAAAAGCAGTTGGATTATCGGAGGACCTATTGCGGGTATTATTGCGGAAATTTGGCATTACAACTCTGTTTTTTATATCGCTGTGGCACTAATTTTTATCAGCGTAGGCTGTATGTGGAAAGTCAAATCAGTTTAATGAAAATAAAAAAGTGCGGTCAATTTTGAACGCACTTTTTTACATTATCTTAGCGCCATACTTTGAATTGGTTAATCAATCCATTGGTTGAGCTATCATGGCTTATCACTTTCTCTTTGTCTGCCAATTCAGGAAGAATTCGATTTGCTAATTGTTTACCTAATTCCACGCCCCATTGGTCGAAACTAAAGATATTGAAAATCACACCTTGTGTAAAAATTTTGTGTTCATACATCGCAATTAATGCACCAAGAACAAATGGTGTAATTTTTTGCACTAAAATAGAGTTGGTCGGTTTGTTACCGGTAAAGACTTTAAATGGCACAATGTCTTTTACCTCATCTAAAGATTTACCCGCTTTCACAAATTCTGCTTCGACTTCTTCTTTGGTTTTACCAAATGCAAGCGCTTCAGTTTGTGCAAAGAAGTTTGATAATAATTTGCTGTGATGATCACCTAATGGATTATGACTTTGTGCCGGCGCGATAAAGTCACAAGGGATTAACATCGTACCTTGGTGAATTAATTGATAGAACGCATGCTGACCATTTGTACCTGGTTCACCCCAAATAATTGGGCCGGTTTGATAATCACGGATAACATCGCCATTACGATCGACATATTTACCGTTTGACTCCATATTGCCTTGTTGGAAGTAAGCGGCAAAACGGTGTAAATATTGGTCATAAGGTAAAATTGCTTCAGTTTGTGCACCAAGAAAGTTAGTATTCCATAAGCCAACCAATGCTAATGTTGCAGGAATATTTTTTTCTAATGGTGTAGTACGGAAATGTTTATCCATTTCATGCGCACCACTTAAGAGTGCTTCAAAATTATCAAAGCCGATTGAAAGTGCGATAGAAAGACCGATTGCAGACCATAAAGAATAACGGCCACCAACCCAATCCCAGAACTCAAACATATTATTGGTATCAATACCAAATTCTGCTACCGCTTTACCATTGGTAGAAAGCGCAGCGAAGTGTTTTGCCACCGCGCTGTTATCTTTCGCTGCCGCTAATAACCAATCGCGTGCAGAATTCGCATTGGTCATGGTTTCTTGTGTAGTAAAGGTTTTAGAAGCCACTAAGAAAAGTGTCGTTTCAGGATTTACTTTTTTCAATGTTTCAGCAATATGTGTACCATCTACGTTTGAAACGAAGTGCATATTCAAGTGATTTTTATAAGGACGAAGCGCTTCAGTCACCATGTAAGGACCTAAGTCCGAACCACCAATACCAATATTCACCACATCAGTAATCGCTTTTCCCGTATAACCTTTCCATTCACCTGAAATCACACGATCACAGAACGCGCTCATTTTCGCTAATACGGCATTCACTTCTGGCATCACATCTTTGCCATCTACATAGACAGGTATATTTGAACGGTTACGAAGTGCGGTATGTAATACTGCTCGATTTTCTGTACGATTAATCTTTTTGCCTGTAAACATAGCATTAATCGCTTCATCTAATGCCGATTCTTTGGCTAATTGACGAAGCAATTTGAGGGTTTCTTGATTAATTTTATTTTTTGAAAAATCTACTAAGATTTGATTTTCAAAAGTTAAAGAATAGTCATTAAAACGATTTTCTTCTTGCTTAAACAAATCAGCAATCGTGGTATGAGCCAGTTGAGATTGGTGAGCTTCAAGCGCTTTCCACGCTTGTGTATTGGTTGGATTGATGTTTTTCATGAATATTTCCTTTTAAAAATTGAATTCTTTACATTTTTGCTTTCTTGCAAAAACAATTAATCGACATATTCTGTTATAACACGCGGGGTTAATTTTGTAATCAATTCATAGCTTAAAATACCACTGTATTTAGCTACCGTTTCAATTGGTAATTCCTTACCCCATAAAATCACTTCATCACCGACTTTATCTTGGCTATCAGCGCCTAAGTCTACCGTTAGCATATCCATTGAGACGCGACCGACAATAGGAACAATACGACCATTTAGATAAACTGGCGTACCTTCTGGCACATCACGCGGATAGCCATCACCGTAACCAATAGCAACGACACCAATTTTGGTATCTTTCGGACTGGTCCAAATGCCACCATAACCAACAGGTTCACCTTTTTTATGTTCGCGCACCGCAAGCAATGAAGAAGTTAAGTTCATCACGGGGATTAAACCAAATTCAGCACCGACAGTATCCGTTGGTGAAATGCCGTACATAATAATCCCTGGTCGAATACAATCTAAATGGGCTTCAGGCCAGAATAAAATCCCGCCCGATGCCGCAATGGTTCTTTCTCCATCTTTATCTTTTGTCGCTTGAAGGAAACGATCAAGCTGAACTTGAGTATAATCGGAATCCAACTCATCAGTACGGCTAAAATGACTGACAAAACCGAAGTGCGGTTGAATTTGAGGGAGTTTTTTCAACTCTTGATAAAAATAATCCACTTCATCAAGCGACACACCTAAACGATGCATCCCCGTATCAATCTTCAACCAGACTTTGATTGGACTTGGTACTACAGCTCGTTTTAATGCTTCAAGCTGTTCACGGTTATGTACCACCGTTTCAATGTTATTTACCGCAATAATCGGTAAGTCTTTTTCATCAAAGAATCCTTCTAGTAATAAGATCGGTTTGATAATACCGTTAGAGCGTAACGATAACGCCTCTTCTAAACGCGCTACGGCAAAGCAATCTACCATGCTTTCTAAAGCAGATGAAACAAATACCACGCCATGACCATATGCGTTTGCTTTTACCACGGCAATAATTTTGCTATGTGGCGCTTTTTCTTTAATAACTTGTAAATTATGTTTTAAGGCAAGCGAACTGATTTTCGCTGTTGCCGGTTTTACGTTCATTTTTCTAATCCGTTCTATCTTGCCTAATAATCATCTCTGTATTCACGCTGTTCGGCAAGGTTATCAAAGCGTGAGAATTGACCGTTAAATGCTAAACGTACACGACCAATCGGACCGTTACGTTGTTTACCAATAATGATTTCAGCCACCCCTTTATCTTCAGAATTCTCGTTATACACCTCGTCACGATAAATAAACATAATCAAGTCAGCATCCTGCTCAATAGAGCCAGATTCACGCAAGTCTGAGTTTACCGGACGTTTATCTGCACGTTGTTCCAAAGTACGGTTAAGCTGGGAAAGTGCAATAACCGGGACTTCTAATTCTTTCGCTAATGCTTTTAAAGAGCGAGAAATCTCGGCAATCTCTAAGGTACGGTTATCTGAAAATGCGGGCGCGCGCATTAATTGAAGGTAATCCACCATAATCATGCTCAATCCACCATTTTCGCGATACACACGACGCGCGCGAGAACGCAATTCTGTTGGAGTTAAACCCGATGAATCATCGATATAAAGATTATTTTTTTGCTTAAACATCCCAAACACGCTGGCAATTTTGCTCCATTCCGCTTCTTCCAAGTTTTGGCCTGTACGAATTTTGGTTTGGTCCACGCGAGCTAGAGAGGCAATCATACGCATCATAATTTGCTCAGCTGGCATCTCTAAACTGAAGACTAATACAGGCTTATCACTTGCCATGGCCGCATTTTCACAAAGGTTCATTGCAAATGTGGTTTTACCCATGGAAGGACGTGCTGCCACAATGATGAGATCGGAAGGCTGTAAACCGGCTGTTTTCTTGTCTAAATCAACAAAGCCTGTTGTGACCCCTGTCACACCGTTATGATTTTCAAGCTTACCTAAAGTTTCAATTCGAGCGATGGTGCTTTCCAATACGCTGAGCACGTTTTGTGGTCCTTCTGTTGAAGAACTTCGTTTTTCAGCGATCGCAAACACTTCTCTTTCGGCTTCATCCAACACCATCTTGATGTCTTTGCCTTTGGGCGAATAACTGTTTTCTGCAATACGATTCCCTACGGCAATAAGCTCACGCAAAATCGCTTTTTCACGTACAATTTCGGCATAAGCCAAAATATTAATGGCATTTGGGGTATTATTAGAAAGATCAGCGAGATAAGCAAAACCGCCTACGGAATCACTGATACCTTTGGCTTTAAGCGCTTGATCGAGGGTAATTAAATCAATTGGCGTTTGGTTACGCATTAATTCTTCCATGGTTTGGAAGATCGCTTTATGCGCAAAAGTATAAAAATCCTCAGCAATAACTCTTTCAGCAATGCCATCCCAATGCTGATTACTCAACATAATACCGCCAAGAACGGCTTGTTCTGCTTCAGTGGAATGAGGTGGGATGCTAACTTGTTCAGTTTTCTGATCGGAAGATTGGATTTGTCGTTGTGATGCCATAAGGATTTCAATTTAAACTAAAAAACTGTGCTTATGATACCGCAAATACGAGGTGGTTTTAAGAAAAAAGTGCGGTCAATATTTTCAGGATTTTAGGCATAAAAAAACGGTGGAAAAATCCACCGCTCTTTTTTATTTCAGAAATGTTGATTATTCAACCGTTAAAGTACGACAAACGTTAGTTGTACCTTCTGATTCATCACCTTGTGTTAATAAAACAACATCACCTGAAACTAAATAACCTTTTTCTTTTAATAGGTTAATCGCGGCTTTTGCACCTGCAGAGCTACGAGATTCACCATCAAAATGAACTGGAGTGACACCGCGGTATAATGCGCAACGGTTTAAGGTTTCTTGAACACGAGAAAGTGCAAAGATTGGTAAACCAGAGCTGATACGTGACATTAATAATGGTGTACGACCAGAGTGGCTTAATGTAATGATTGCTGCAATACCGCTTAAGTGGTTTGCGGCGTACATTGCAGACATTGCTACAGATTCTTCAATATCTCTGAACTCACGATCTAAACGGTGTTTAGAAACATTGATGCTAGGCATTTTTTCTGCACCTAAACATACACGCGCCATCGTTGCAACTGTTTCAGCTGGATATTGACCAGCTGCAGTTTCTGCTGAAAGCATTACCGCATCAGTACCATCTAATACCGCATTTGCCACGTCCATTACTTCTGCACGAGTTGGCATTGGGTTGCTAATCATTGACTCCATCATTTGAGTTGCAGTGATTACCGCACGGTTTAATTGACGTGAACGACGAATTAATTTTTTCTGCACGCCAACTAATTCAGGGTCACCGATTTCAACACCTAAGTCACCACGTGCAACCATAATTACATCAGAAGCAAGAATGATATCGTCCATTGATGCATCATCAACTACGGTTTCAGCACGTTCAACTTTAGCAACGATTTTCGCATCTAAACCTGCTTGTTTTGCTAACTCACGTGCATAGTTTAAATCTGCACTTGAACGTGGGAAAGATACCGCTAAGTAATCTACACCGATACGAGCTGCAGTAATGATATCTGCTTTATCTTTTTCAGTTAATGCATCTGCAGATAAGCCACCACCTAATTTGTTGATCCCTTTATTGTTTGATAATGGACCACCAACAGTCACTTCAGTAAATACTTTTGCACCTTCTGTAGAAAGTACTTTTAATTGAACACGGCCGTCATCTAATAAAAGAATATCGCCTGGTACAACATCTTGTGGAAGTGTTTTATAGTCTAAACCAACGGCTTCTTGATTACCTTCACCTTTTGGTAATTCCGCATCAAGAATAAATTTATCACCAACATTTAAGAAAATTTTGCCGTCTTTAAAAGTAGAAACACGAATTTTAGGACCTTGTAAGTCACCTAAAATTGCCACGGTTTTACCTAATTTTTTCGCGATCGCACGAACACGCTCAGCACGCTCAATATGATCATCTGGTGTACCGTGAGAAAAGTTCATACGTACAACATTAGCGCCTGCTGCGATAATTTTTTCAAGATTGTTATCGCGGTCTGTTGCTGGACCCATTGTACATACAATCTTCGTTCTTCTTAATTTTCTAGACATTATCTAAACTCCACAAATGGTTACAATTTACTTAAAGCTTTTTTAAATTTCGGCTCATCCGAGATAAAAACGCTGCGCATTATACGCTTAAACCTGTACAAAATCAAAATAACTACTGAGACTTTTTAAATCAATTTTTGGTTATTTTTTTAGCAGCTAAATTTAACTTAAAACAAATCCTCTTGTTTTCATCCTAAAAACTGTTTATCATCTGCCACATCTTTTACGCGACTATAGCTCAGTTGGTTAGAGCACCACCTTGACATGGTGGGGGTCACTGGTTCGAGTCCAGCTAGTCGCACCACCTATCAAAGCCAGTAAATTTCTACTGGCTTTTTCCTTCCCTAAATTCTACTTCAAAAATCAATCACTTACACACAATCAACTCAACCTGTCACTAAAATTTCAAGCCTTGAATATTGCTAACTTTTAGGTATTTTTGTATAGTTTTTGACGTTAATTCTTTATAAACGATTTTATTTTTTCTCTATACTAGTAAACTATAACAAAAAATTCAGATCATCATTGGAGTAATAAAAGATAAGCTTGAAATACTCTAGATATAACTATTACAGACCAACACTGTATGTTATTGAACTGTAATAACTAACCGAGACCTAAGGAGAAAATATGGCAAATGTAAGTATTAGAGGATTATATTTGGATCCTAAAAATCCAAGACATATCCCAATTGAAAATCAAAAAGAAATTATCAGTTATCTCATTGAAAATGAGAAAGTAAAAGAGCTTGCAAAAGATATTGCAGAAAAAGGAATGACGAATCCATTAGATCTTGTTGGAATTATTACTGAAAATAACAAAAAATTAGTAATCGAAGGTAATCGTCGAGTTTGCGCTTTAAAGCTACTAGATAAACCAAGTTTGGCACCTAAAAAGTACCAAAAATATTTTACAAATCTACAGGGAAAAGTAAAAAATCAAATAACTAAAATTCCCGTCCATGTATTTTCAAATAGAGATGATGCATTACCTTGGTTATCTACTTTACATACAGCAAGTTCAAATACATCAAGAAAACCTTGGAGCCCTGAACAAAAAACTCGCTTTGACCAAAACGTTGATGGAAAGCCGAATCATGCTGCTGCGTTGACAATTCTCGATTTTTCATTAGAGAATAATTTAATTTCTCCTGAAAAATCTCAAAAAGTGATAACAACAATAACACGTATGTTAAGTACTCCAGCAGTAAGAGAAGCTTTTGGTATTACCACCGGAGTTACAGAACGCAATATTCTCATTAATATTACAAAAGAAGAATTCACCGCAATCATTGCCCAATATTTTAATGATTTTGATGACCCCAATTACAACATAGGATCACGCTCAAATATAAATAATCGACTAAACTATATTCAACACCTAAAAAATATTGGCAAAATTCCAAGCAACCGATTAGATAAAGAAATTGAATTAATTCCAGGTATATCATCTACAACGCCTACAAGTAGTGCCATTTCACAAAAAAATACTACACAAAAAAGAACTACTAGGACAACTAAAAATAAATCAGCACAATTAATTGATTATGATTTAGAGATCCCTGTGAGTAAAATACAATCAATTTATTCTGAAATTAATACCATGGATATAGAAAAACATCCCTATGCAACAGCAGCATTACTACGAGCTCTGATTGAACAAAGTTGTGACTATTTTCTATTAAAATCTGGAAACTCTATACAATTTCATGAAGGTTCTAAGACTCAAAAAATTGATGAAAATTCAAAACTTAGAGAAAAGATTCTTGGCATCGCACAGTATTTCAAGACAAACCAACATTTAGGGGATAAAGAGTTATCTGCTCTAATCAATGAATGCGCGACAAAGAAAGATGGTGCGGGAACATTGAATTTATTACATGGCGTACTACACAATTATGCACACAATATTTGCTCAGCACAAATTATTAGCGCACATAATAACCTTCGTCCATTTATTATTGCAATGTGGCAAAAATTCCGCTGGCCAAATACAAATTAAATAATTATAATGGTGAGCATGTATTAATAATAGGCCTTATTATGTATCATACTCCATTAAGATATCCAGGGGGCAAAGCTAAATTTGCCCCAAAAATAAAATCAATTATTGAAAATAATGACCTACACGGGCACTATGTAGAACCATATGCTGGTGGAGCTGGCGTTGCTTTAGATTTGCTTTTTAATGGTGTCTGTACAGATATTCACATCAATGATCTAGATTTGGCCATTTATCACTTTTGGAAATCAATCACTGAGGAAACAGAAGACTTTATCAGATTGGTGTCCAAAACAGATGTGACCATTGAGGAATGGCACAAACAAAAAGAAATTCTTAAACAAGATGATATTTCTCCTATAGAGCGTGGTTTCGCGGCGTTCTTCCTAAACCGCACCAATCGCTCCGGCATATTAAAAGGTGGCGTAATAGGAGGATTACAACAATTAGGTAATTATAAATTAGACTGCCGATTTAACAAAGAAACACTAATCAAACGAATCCAAAAAATTGGTTCTCTGAGTAATAAAATTCATGTATATAATCAGGATACTGAAAAATGGTTATTAGAGATAGATAACCTTATACCATCTAACTCATTAATTTATCTTGACCCACCTTACTATGAAAAAGGACAAGGACTGTATCGTAATTTCTACAATCACCAAGATCATAAGTCAATAAAAGAAAAGCTAATTAAAGTTAAAACTCCTTGGGTTGTATCTTATGATAACAATCAAAATATTAGGGATATTTATCAACAATACCGACAGGAAGAGTATATATTGAATTATTCAGCTAGCAAAAAAATGAAAGCAACTGAAGTTATAATATACAGTGATAGTATTAAGTTGCCACATAGAACATTAGCGATATCTAACTAAAACTAGTATCTTATAACGAAATCCCAAGCTTTTTAGCTTGGGATTTTTCTTTTTATCCCCTGTTTAATTTGAATAAATTTTTTCTGAATAAAGCATACATACAAATGAAAATAATTTGTATTGATTGACGAAAACGTTTTCGCTATACTTTAGGCTCTTTATTATCTATTGGGAAGCGATTATGAATTTTAAATTAAGCCTTATTTCAACCGCACTTTTAACCAGTTTTTCCATTTCTACGTTTGCAGAAACTGAGCAAACCGTAGATACAAACACCGAGACGCTTGAGCAAATTAACGTTCAAGATACGGGAATTAAACAAAATGGTTATCAAACGACAGGGACATCTGTCGTATCAAAAGCTGAAGTGCCAGTATTTGACACGCCAAACACAGTAAATATTCTTTCGACCAAACTACTAGAAGATCGTAAGCCTGAATCACTCATTGATGCGCTTTATAACGTCAGTGGTGTAAGCCAAGCCAATACGCTAGGAGGTATGTTTGATGCCATCCAAAAACGTGGTTTTGGTGGAAACCGTGACAACTCAATTATGCGTAACGGTTTACAAGCTGGCCCAGCAAAAAACTTTAGTGCGACAACTGAAACCGTTGAAGTGTTAAAAGGGCCTGCATCTGTACTTTATGGTATTCAAGATCCAGGTGGTGTGGTTAATATCATTACTAAAAAACCACAACAAACACCACGCTATGTTATCGGAGGAACTTTAGGTAATCATAGCCTGTGGGGAACACAATTAGATTTCACTGGCGGTTTAGGAAATGGTTTTGCTTACCGCTTTATCTATGACAAACAAGAAAAAGACTACTGGCGTAATTTTGGCAAAGTAAAAAACACGACTTACGCACCATCTCTTTCTTGGGAAAATGATAAAACTAAAGTACTTCTTTCTTATGAACACAAAGATATTCTTGAGCCATTTGATCGTGGTACAAATCTTTTAACGGCGACGAATGCCTTACCGGACATTCCTGTATCGCGTCGTTTAGATGAGCCGAATAATGAAACAACCGCAAAAACCGATAATATCGATTTCAAAATTGAACACAAATTAAGTGACGGTTGGAAATTAAATGCGGGTTACAGCTATGCTCGTTATAAATATTTCTATAACCAAGCACGTATTACAAATATCAATGTTAAAGATGTTGCGATCCCTGCTATTAAAAATAAAAAGGGCGAGATTACCTCTCCAGAATTAAGCGCTCGTCATGTACGCCGAGCTATTGAGCAACAACAAGGCGATCAACGTGTTCATAGTGGCACATTAAATATCGTCGGTGAATTTGGTATTGGTGATATTGCTAACCGTTTTGTAGCCGGTGTGGATGTTATGCGTAATATCCGCGATATTGGACCTATTTATAACCAAGGTATCATGAGTTCTGATATCAATATCGATCATCCAAATTATACCAATCCGGTTGCTGAACATAAAAACGGTAACGGCAACGCTTACCAATATAACCATCTCAAAACCGTTGGTGTTTATATTCAAGATACCGCTTACTTTACAGATAACTTTATCATGACAGGTGGTTTACGTTATGAGTACTTTGATCAATTTGCGGGACGTCATTGTTTAAATGCTGCAAACTGTAAAAAAGGCCAAAATCTAACAAGAACAGGAAATACTGATCAGCACGATGGTAAATTATTGTATCAATTAGGTGCCGTATATAAATTTACGCCACATATTGCGACATTTGCTAACTACGCTGAGTCTTTCCGTCCACAAATGAGTGTGGCAACACCTGTTAGCGGCGATTTAAAACCAGAACAAGGTAAATCTTTTGAAATTGGTGCAAAATACGAAAACTCAGGCTTCAATGCGACACTTGCATTATTCAATATCAGCAAACGTAATGTGGCTGAAACCGTTGGTGCGGGTTCAAATGCACAATTAAATATCGTTGGCAAACAACGTTCTCGTGGTGTTGAATTTGATCTTAATGGTCAAATTACGGATAGTCTAAGCGTAGCGGCTAACTATACCTACACCAAGGTAAAATCACTTGAAAACGAGCGTTATCCTGATGCGGTAAATCAGCAACTTTCTGGTGTACCAAAACATCAAGCTTCGCTATTCTTAGCTTATAACGTAGGTGAATTTGATTTTGGTAACATTCGTGTTGGTGGCGGTGCTCGTTATTTAGGTTCTTGGCATGCTTATAACAGTGATTACACCAAAGCATACAAATTACCTCATGCCGTGGTATATGATGCCTTTATTGCTTACGACACCAAAATCTCTGGCAAGAAAGTGTCTTTCCAACTTAACGGTAAAAACTTAGCAGATAAAACTTACTATCCATCTACCTCTGGTAACGCAACAAACACGTTAATCCCTGTTGCGTTAGGTTATGGACGTGAATTTATCTTCAACACGAAAGTTGAGTTTTAATTGAGCGCACAATATTAGGGCGAATATTTCGCCCTTTTTTCGTTTTTTACTTTATGGATAATCAATGAATTGGCAAACTGAACTTAACTCAAGTTTAAGCTGGATTTTGACCGCACTTTTCTGGGTAGTTTTATGCTTTAGCGTGGTAATGATAGCGCTAAAGCAAACCTCATTTGGTCAAAAGTTTTGGCATATTGCATCTCCTTCGATTAATCGTCGTAACAGCATCAAAATCATCGTTATGCTACTGGTGTTGTTTACCATGATTTTGTTAGAAGTGCGCTTTAGCGTACTCAACTCTTTTTTCTATAACGGGCTTTATAGCTCGATGCAGGAATTAGATGCGGATAAGTTTTGGTTCTTTGCAAAACTGAATGCCCTCTTAGTATTGGTACAAGTTATCCACTCCATCGCCGATTATTTCTTGCAACAAGTATTTGAAATCCGTTGGTTGGAAAGCTTGAATAAAGTCCTTGTTAAACGATGGTTAGAAAATAAAAAATACTATCGCCTCAAATACGAAAAAGATCTGCCCGATAATATTGATCAACGTATTGAACAAGATGCCCGTGAATTTATCAGTAGTACCGTCAAAATTGTGCGCGGTATGATTAATTCTATTTTGACTACCATAGAATTCACCATCATCCTTTGGTCTCTTTCTGGCGTGTTAAGTCTTTTCGGATTGAATATCGAAAAAGGCGTTGTCTTCTTTATTTACGCCTTTATTATCCTCGCAACATTAATGTCTGTTTGGATTGGTCATCCTTTAATCAAGTTAAATTTCAATAAAGAAAAACTCAATGGTGACTATCGTTATTCTTTGATTCGAGTGCGAGATAATGCGGAAAGTATCGCGTTCTATCAAGGTGAATTGCAAGAACAACATTTATTGAAAAACAAATTTGCTCAAATCATTCATAACCGTTGGGCAATTGTATTGAGAATGCTGGGATTAGACGGCTTTAATGGAAGTGTCACGCGTGTTGCAAAACTCTTGCCGTTAATGCTGCAAGCCCCTCGTTTTTTCACTGGACAAATCAAACTGGGCGATATGCACCAAACTGTGCAAGCATTTAACCGATTAATGACAGCACTTTCTTTCTTCCGTTTGTTCTATGAAGAATTTACGCTCTACCAAGCGCGCTTAAATCGTCTTTATGGTTTTATGACTAAATTGGATGAATTAGATCATTTAGAGGTTCATCAACCCATGAAATGTTCTAACCGTGTAGCGTTATCAAATTTTGGTATTAAAGATGACCAAGGCAGATTGTTGCTTAATAACTTAAATATTGAGTTAAAAAATGGTGATGCTTTATTAATTCAAGGTCCATCTGGCGCAGGGAAAACCTCTCTATTAAAAGCGATGGCGGGAATTTATCCTTTTGAAACCGTTGGTCTAGTAGAACATCCTTGCGTAACCAGTTTGTTCCTACCGCAACGCCCTTATATGCCACAAGGTACGTTACGTGAAGCAATTTGCTACCCGGATATCGATCCTTATCATCCTGAATTAGAAAAAACATTGGCAGATTGTTGTTTGGATAAATATCTCCATAGTCTTGATGTAGATAATGATTGGCAAGCGATTTTGTCGCCAGGTGAATTACAGCGTGTGGCATTTATTCGGATTTTACTGACAAAACCTGAAGTGGTCTTTTTAGATGAAACCACATCAGCACTTGATGAGCCAACCGAGTACCTCCTTTATAAAACAATTAAAGAGCGGTTACCCAATATGATCATTCTGAGCGTGGGTCATCGTGGCACATTGCATCAGTTCCATAATAAGCAACTAGATTTGGCAGTCTGCATCGTCTAAATAATAAAAGGCTAAATTTATATTTAGCCTTTTCTTTTTTTTTACTAAATACAATTGAATTTATAAGAAGTCTCTCAAGGCTTGCTACACATCCCAATCCCCCCTATAATTCCCCCAATTTTTCTAATTTCATTCTCACAATGTCAAATAAAACCATTGCCAAAAATACGCTATTTCTTTACATCCGAATGCTTTTCAACATGGGGGCCATGCTGTATATCTCTCGTGTGGTATTACAGGTATTGGGTGTAGAAGATTTTGGTATCTACAACATTGTGATGGGTGTCGTGGTCTTATTTTCTTTTTTTAATGGCACAATGACCGCTACTACTCAGCGTTTTATTAATGTAGAAAAAGCCTCGAATGACATTCAACGTGTCAATAAAGTCTTTAATATTAGTATCTTAAATCATCTTCTGATTATTTTTATCGTATTATTGTTAGCCGAAACTGTCGGTTTATGGTTTTTAAATCACAAATTGGTGATCCCTGCTGAACGCTTGCAAGCCGCAAATATTGTTTACCAATTAGCGTTAATTATTGCCCTTGTTGAAATTATCAAAGTGCCATTCAATGCCATGATTGTTGCGCACGAAAAAATGGGATTCTATGCTTGGTTGGGATTAGGTGAAACCATTTTAAAACTGACTTCTGTCTTTATCTTAAGTCATATCACGCATTACGATAAGTTGATTACTTATGGCTGCTTATTGCTTTCAGTCAGTTTAATCGTGCTCTCTCTTTATGTATTATTCACTAAGTATTATTTCAAAGAAGCCGCACGTTTCCGTTTATATAAAGATTTAAGCAAAACCAAAGAAATGGTGAGTTTTTCAGGTTGGATGCTCATGGGACAAGTTGCCTATGTGGGTTCGACCCAAGGCTTAAATATGGTGTCTAACTTATTCTTTGGTGTAGCAGTCAATGCCGCTGTTGCCATTGCAACACAAGTAGAAGGTGCTGTTTATAGCTTTGTGAATAATTTCCAAATGGCAGCTAATCCACAGTTAGTCCAGTCTTATGCGGCAAAAGATTACGATCGCAATCGCCAATTAATTCTTGGTATTTCAAAATATTCACTTTATTTAATGGCGATTCTCTCTGCGCCTGTATTGTATTTTACCCATACCTTACTGACATTTTGGCTAGGCGATCATCTTCCGCAATATACTGAACAACTTGTACAAGCTATTATTGCTTGCTTATTGATCAGTGCGATGGCTGGGGCATTTTGGATGAGTGCATTAGCCATTGGCTCATCCACCGTAAAACAATACAATATCATCGTCGCGTTAATCGATCTTTGTACGGTGCCTTTAGCTTATTATTTGTTCACACTAGGTTATAATCCAATATTTGCCTTTGTGGGAAAATTTAGTACGATGGTCATCTCACAACTCTATCGATTATATTTTATTAATAAAAAAATTAAATTTAACCATAAAGAATTTGTCTCATATTTAGTGAATGTCGGCGTGGTGTTTGGCCTGCTATTAGGTATCATCTATATATCCGATACTACCCGCGGTTATTCTTTATTGGAATTTATTGGACAATCCATCATTTTAGAAATGGTATTAATCTGTGTCATTTTAATCTTCGGATTAAACACAGCAGAAAAAAATTTCTTGTTTAGCTATTTAAAGAAAAGAGTAAAAAAATGAATCAACTCCTTATTGATTTAAAAAACAAACTGAATCCTATTGCCGAACTGATCAAAGATAAAAACGACGTATTTTATTTCGACTACCCTCTTCATTTGAACGTAGGCGATTTGCTGATTTATCACGGAACCGAGCAATTTTTTAAAGATCACTATATTAATGTGACCTTAAAACGTTGCGAATATGATTTAGATCTTGAAGAAGTCAAAGCAAAAATTACACCGAACACCACCATCCTTTTACATGGTGGCGGTAATTTTGGCGATCTTTATCCGCAGCATCAAAAAATCCGCGAAGAAATGGTGACGAATTTCCCGAATAATCGCATTATTGTGTTGCCACAAACTGCTTATTTTAAACACGAAGAAAATCAGCAAAAATCAGCCACACTGTTCCGTAGCCACAGTGATTGCTATCTACTGGCTCGTGACGAAAGAACAGAGAACCTATTTGCACAATTTTCAAATCATGTTTATTTGTCACCGGACATGGCGCATCAGCTTTATGGCACGATGGAAACCAAACAAGGCACAACGGGTGAACAACTTTATTTCTTGCGTAAAGACATTGAAGCAAGTGATGTAGAGAAAAATATCCTAGCGAAACTGCCTGCTAACAGCAATGTAAAAGACTGGGAAGATATTCTTTCAACAGAAGATGATGTTGTTTTAGCAGTAAGCTGGCGAATGAGTAAAATGGCCAATAAATTTGGTTTAAGTTGGCTAAAAGATCTCTGCCATCAGTTTTGGTATGCCTATACTCAACGCATTGTAAAACGTGTTGCACAAGTATTCTTAGCGAATGATAAAGTCACCACAACTCGCTTACATGGTCATATTTTCTCTTGCTTGTTAGAAATTCCAAATCGTGTTTGCGATAACTCTTATGGTAAAAATAGTAGCTATGCCAAATTATGGACCAAAGAGCTAGATTTTGTTGAATTGGATAAATAATGTTTGAATTGAAAAAACTGATTACAGCCATGATTCTTCCCCCATTTAATATTTTAATTTTATGGGGACTTTCACTTATTCTAGCTAAATTCAATTTCAAAAAATTAAGCCGAATTTCGACCGCACTTGGTTTCTCTCTACTCTATCTTTTAAGCATTCCTTACACTGCTCAAGTACTTAAAGACAGTCTCATTACTGAAGATCATTTAACACTGCAAGATTATCAACAAGCGCAAGCGATCGTTTTACTTGGCGGTGGTTTACGTGATAGCAAAGAGCTTTATGCACCATTAGCTTCAACAGGTATTCAACTTGAACGCTTACGCTATGCCGCATTCTTGCAAAAAGAAACACACTTGCCATTATTAATTACAGGGGCGAGTCCAACAGGCGCTATTGAGGCAAAAATTGCTGCAGAAGAACTCCAAAACTTCTTTAATGTGCCAACCAAATGGATTGAACCTAAAGCCCTTACTACTAAAGAAAATGCGCTTTTCACCAAACAAATGTTGGAAAAAGAAGCTATTCACAAAATTATTTTAGTCACTAATGAATGGCATATGCAGCGTGCAAAATTATTGTTCCAACAACAAGGTTTTGATGTGTTACCTGCGAGTGTAGGTGAAGGCATTACGCCTGACAGTTATGGACTCAATATGATGCATTTTATTCCGCAAGGTGGCGCCATTACGAAAAATATGCAATTACTCAAAGAGTGGATTGGATATTGGAAAGAGCGCTAAAGTGCGGTCAAAAGATCACAAATTAGATAATGTTAAGAGGAAGAAAACATGAGTCAAATTACACGCGAACAAATGCTTCAGGTATTCGAAAATCGCTGCTCCACACGTTATTACGATCCGAATAAAAAAATTAGCCAAGAAGATTTTGCGGCAATTCTAGAATTTACCCGTTTATCACCAAGCTCTGTTGGTTCTGAGCCTTGGAAGTTCTTAGTGATTCAAAATAAAGCATTACGCGATAAACTCAAACCTTTTAGCTGGGGTATGCAATATCAATTAGATGATTGTAGCCATTTAGTGATCATTCTTGCTAAGAAAAATGCGCGATATGATACACCTTTCTTCCGTGATGTGGCGGTGCGTAGAGGTTTACAAGGCGAGCAATTAGAAAAAGCCTTGGAAAAATATAAAGACTTACAAGAAGTTGAAATGAAAACCGCAGAAAGCAAGCGTGCATTATTTGACTGGACAAGCAAACAAACCTACATTGCATTAGCCAATATGCTAACTGGTGCCGCCGCTATCGGTGTTGATTCTTGCCCTATTGAAGGCTTTAACTATGATAAAATGAATGAAGTTTTAGCCGCTGAAGGTCTCTTTGATCCAAATGAATGGGGCGTATCCGTGGCAGCAACATTTGGTTATCGCGCGAGAGACATTACCAAAAAATCTCGTAGACCAATTGAAGAAATCGTCACTTGGGTTGAATAATCTATTTTCAAATAAATGGGCAGCAAACGCTGCCCTTTTCTTTATCCACCAAACAAGGCTGCTCCACCCGTTACAGCCCCGATCGTGCCATATAACAAGCTTAGTGCAAAAAAGATCATAATTGCGCCCGCAATACATTTGATCATGGCCTCGCCTTTTTGATTAGAACCAGTTAAACCGTACCAATGGCCTAATCGCGTTGCGACATTTCTCGCATAGCGTACTAACGCAGCAAAAAGTGAAAGCATTAATCCTGTGCCCAGAGACATGGCAAACGTAGCTACAATTCCCCACCAATAAAGATCCAGCATATAAGCGAGAAAGAGCACAAAAATAGCGCCACTACATGGTCGCATACCAATAGTCAAAATCACTAAGAGCTGAGATTTTAAATCACCTGATTGCTTAAGCTGTTGATCATTGGGTAGATGTTGATGTCCACAACTGCATTGTGTTTGGCTTACTTTTCCTTGCTCATATCGAAAAGGCGAAGCTGTTCCAATCTGTTTCGGCAATGATTGGATCGATGTAATACGAAAAGATTGTTTTTTCTTCAAGCCTTTCAAACCTTGAGCAATCCAATAAAGTCCTAATAGCAATAATAAAATGAGTGCGCTACGTTCCAGCCATAACTGGCTAAGTTTAAAATATTTAGAGGAAAGATTAAGTATCACCACCACAATGGAGGTTGCTGCGACTGCGACAAAACCTTGCATGAGAGAGGAAAGCAAACTTAAGCGTACGCTGGTTTTAAGTTGGCTTTCGTGCGTAGAAAGATAACTAGCGATAATAAATTTGCCATGCCCAGGCCCTAATGCATGTAATACACCATAAGAAAAGGCGGCAAAAATCAACCATAACCCTGCCGTTGATGAATGTGCTTGAATCTGGTGTAGATTTTCAGAAATCAACTGATTAAAGGCTTTTTGCCAATCAGCAACTTGCACAAATAGCCAAGGTAATAATGCGAAAATAATCGCTAATAAACCAATGAAAAGTGCGGTCAGTTTTAACTTCATTTTTATTCACACTTAATTTTTACTTTCTGCGCAAACAATACACCAAGGGAATCATCTTCATTTTTTTGCGATTTATCCAATGACGATGCGTAAGATTGAATTTTTTCATCGACATTAGGTTCAAGCACCTCTCCTTTGCAGTTTGCAGGAAGTGATGAAAAATCAACCGCTCTTTTGCCAGTTTCTGCATACCGCATTGCCACATAATAAGTGCGGTCATAAGTCATCAGCGTAAATTCATTATTTTGCAAGGCCTGTGGCTGAGCTAAAAGAAAATCAAAATAATATTCCACCTCGTTCCCTTTCACACGCATACCGTAATGTTCAGGGTGTTTTGTGTATTTAATTTTATGATTTTCTTTGTCAAAGACATAACTAAAGTAATGTTCATTCACAACGTTTGCCATGACTTCATCAACTAATTTCTGTTGGGCAGCCTTATCCCCTTTTGCCTGTTTCACATCATACAGGACAGCTGAAGAACTGGCTTCATCCAGTAACCACTGCGTCGAAAAACCAATTAATTGATTATCTTTCACTAAAGGTTTCGTTTGCATATCAATGAATGCGTGGGGATGCGCTAGCGCTGAAAAAGGCGAAATCAGCAATAATCCAAGAGGTAATTTTTTAAACATAAATAAGAAAAAAGAGTGGCTAAATGATTGAATAGACAGATTTTATCACAAGCAGTTCCCAATCAAAATCGAATAAAAATCAGTCTAAAAGTAAAAAATCCTATGATTTTATTGATTTTTATCAAAAAATGATTCATTCGCATTTCCCTTATAACTGAAATTTATGTACTATCTGTTTCGTCAAGTGATTGCTTGATATTCATAAAGTTCCTAAATAAAATAATCATAAATATAGCTAAACTACTTTCCTACCACCCTGTATGGGTGGTTTTTTTTGCCTTTCAAATAGCTTATTCCCTAAACATCAAGTAAAATAACCGCACTTTTATTCATAACATCGAGAGAATTATGTCAACGCAATTTGTATATACGATGCACCGTGTCGGCAAAGTGGTGCCACCGAAGCGTCATATTTTGAAAGATATTTCTTTAAGTTTCTTCCCCGGTGCCAAAATCGGGGTGCTCGGCTTAAATGGTGCGGGTAAATCAACCCTTTTACGCATTATGGCGGGCGTGGATAAAGAGTTCGAAGGTGAAGCGCGTCCACAACCGGGTATTAAGATCGGTTATCTTCCACAGGAACCAAAACTTGATCCGCAACAAACTGTACGTGAAGCAGTAGAAGAAGCCGTTTCTGAAGTGAAAAATGCACTAACCCGTTTAGATGAAGTCTATGCGCTTTATGCTGATCCTGATGCGGATTTCGATAAACTAGCCGCAGAACAAGCAAACCTTGAAGCGATTATTCAAGCACACGATGGACATAATTTAGATAACCAATTAGAACGTGCGGCTGATGCATTACGTTTACCAGATTGGGATGCCAAAATCGAACATTTATCTGGTGGTGAACGTCGTCGTGTGGCACTTTGTCGTTTATTGCTCGAAAAACCAGACATGCTCTTATTAGACGAACCAACCAACCACTTAGATGCAGAATCTGTAGCATGGTTAGAACGCTTCTTACATGACTACGAAGGTACTGTTGTAGCAATTACCCACGACCGTTACTTCTTAGATAACGTTGCGGGTTGGATCTTAGAGCTTGACCGTGGTGAAGGTATTCCTTGGGAAGGCAACTACTCTTCTTGGTTAGAGCAAAAAGAGAAACGTTTAGAACAAGAACAAGCAACTGAAAATGCGCGTCAAAAATCAATTGCGAAAGAGTTAGAATGGGTTCGTCAAAATCCTAAAGGTCGCCAAGCGAAAAGCAAAGCACGTATGGCGCGCTTTGATGAATTAAACTCTGGCGAATATCAAAAACGTAACGAGACAAACGAACTCTTTATTCCACCTGGTCCACGTTTAGGTGATAAAGTGATTGAGGTAGAACATCTCACTAAATCCTACGGCGATCGCACTTTAATTGATGATTTATCATTCAGCATTCCAAAAGGTGCTATCGTGGGTATTATCGGAGCGAATGGTGCAGGTAAATCAACCCTATTCCGTATGCTTTCAGGTCAAGAACAACCAGATAGCGGCTCAATTACAATGGGTGAAACTGTGGTACTTGCCTCAGTCGATCAGTTCCGTGACTCAATGGATGATAAGAAAACCGTATGGGAAGAAGTCTCTAACGGACAAGATATTCTCACTATTGGTAACTTTGAAATTCCAAGCCGTGCGTATGTTGGACGCTTCAACTTCAAAGGCGTAGATCAACAAAAACGTGTGGGCGAATTATCTGGTGGTGAACGTGGTCGTTTACACTTGGCTAAACTTCTACAACGTGGTGGTAACGTACTGTTACTGGACGAACCGACCAATGACTTAGACGTTGAAACTTTACGTGCGTTAGAAAATGCGATCTTAGAATTCCCTGGTTGTGCAATGGTGATTTCCCATGACCGTTGGTTCTTAGACCGTATTGCAACTCATATTTTAGATTATGGTGATGAAGGTAAAGTGACTTTCTATGAAGGTAACTTCTCTGACTACGAAGAGTGGAAAAAGAAAACCTTAGGTGAAGCCGCAACACAACCACATCGTATTAAATATAAGCGTATTGCAAAATAAGAAATTAAAGTGCGGTCACTTTTGACCGCACTTTCCTTTTACATCTGGAGTGATTATGTTAGTTTATTTGCACATTGTTTGTGCATTTTTAAGTTTAGGATTATTAATTATCCGTGGGGGAATGCAATTAAGTGGGAAAGATTGGCGAGCGATTAAACTGCTAAAAATTTTACCGCACTTAGTTGATACACTTTTAATTGCAAGTGGCTTAACGATTTTCTTCTTGGTCGGTTATCAGTTACAAAGCTGGCTCATCATGAAAATCATCATGCTTGTGCTTTATATCTTCTTCTCGGCTAAATATTTTAGTCGCAAAGCTACAAATCCAAATAATGTATTTCTGGCATTTGCTGTATTAAGTTTCTTGGGCGCAATTTTCTTTGCTTACCAACCAGACTTCATGGAAAGTTAATCATAAAAAAATCCATCTTCAATTGAAGATGGATTTTTTATTTTATCTTAGCCACCCGCTAATTTTACTTTAAACCCTTTTTGTTCTAAAAGTTGTTTTAGTAAATCACGTTTTTCGCCTTGAATCTCAATATTGCCGTCTTTAACTGAACCACCACAACCACACCGCTTTTTAAGTTCAGCCGCTAACTTTTTCAATTCATCATCAGCTAAATCTAGCCCTGTAATCACTGAAACGCCTGCGCCTTTTCGACCACTGGTTTGTTTTTGTATGCGAACCACACCATCACCTTTAGGGCGTTGTACTGGTTGCTTTTGCTCTTTAATTCTACCTACTTCGGTAGAATAAACTAAAGTACTCTCTGTCATATTACGAAAGTGATGAATTAATTGAACGAAGCACTTCTGCAGGATTGTCAGCTTGAGTAATTGGGCGACCAATCACCAAATAATCAGAACCAGAACGGATAGCCGCAGCAGGAGTCATAACACGACGTTGATCGCCAAAATCACTTCCAATTGGACGAATCCCCGGTGTGACTAATTTAAAATCAGGGCCACAAGCATTACGTAAAATCTCCACTTCCTGTGGTGAACAAACGACGCCATCTAATCCCGCTCGCTGAGTTAAATGCGCAAGACGTAATACATGTTCAAGTGGTGAAGAATTAATACCGATTTGTAATAAATCCAAATCTTCCATACTGGTCAATACGGTTACTGCGATTAATAAAGGCGCATCTTTTCCATAAGGCTCGAGAATTTTCTTCGCCTCTTCCATCATTTTCAGACCACCGCTAGCATGGACATCAACCATCCATACCCCTAAATCAGCCGCCGAACGCACAGCTCTTGCCACAGTATTAGGAATATCATGAAATTTAAGATCGAGGAAAACATCAAATTGACGCTCGTGTAATTGCTTAACGAAATTCGTTCCCAGTGTGGTAAACATTTCTTTACCCACTTTTAAGCGGCATAAGCTTGGATCAATTTGATCCACGAGGGATAGCGCTTGCGCTTCCGTTTCGTAATCTAATGCAACGATTACTTTGCTATTCATAATTTTACCTCACTGTGTCAATTAATTATGTTCTGGTTTGATGGATTCCCACTGTTTGCAAGAAGGACAATTCCACATTAATTTATGGGTTTGATAACCGCAATTTGAGCAACGATAACCAAAGCTTTGCTTAATTCTCTCACCGACCATTTTATGTAGCAAAATTAAGCTTTCTTTACCTCGCCCTTCCTCTGCATCATCAATTTGGAATTGAATAAAGCGGTGGAAAATAGATGTACTTGGATGTTTAGTAAGTTGTTGATAAAGTTTTGATTGTGCGGCACTCTTGCCATCTTTCTCTTCAATCACGCTTGCTAACATTAAATCGACTTTAGTATTGTTAATCTGCTGACTTGCTCGAATCAAGAATAACTCAAAGTTATCTCTCTCTCCTAATTCATCATAACAATATTTGAGCGTTTTCAGCACTTCACCAATATAAATTGGATTTTGATCAAGAATATTCTCTAAAAAGTGAATGGCTTGACGATAGTTTTTATTAGCCATTTCTAAATCAGCAAGCAGCATTGATGCTCTCACACTGGTTGGAGATACATTTAGCGCTTTTTGTAAAATACTGCGTTTTTCAACCGCACTTTCAAGTTCACCGCTTAAGGCATATTCACAATAACATTGTGCTAATTCCACATTATTTTCTTTAGGTGAGATCTTGGCAAGCTTCTCTGCGATATTAACGGCTTTTTTCCATTCTTTTGTTTTTTGGTAAATCACCAAAAGCTGTTGCAGTGCATTTTCAGCAAACTCTGGTTCATCCACCATAATAATGTAAAGCGCTTCAGCACGGTCATAAAAACCCACCGTCATGAAATCCTTAGCGAGTTGCTGTTTAGCTAATAATTTTTGTTCGAAAGAATAATTGGGACTACGATCGAGTGCTTGATGAATGCGTAAAGCACGATCCACCTCGCCTCGAGAACGGAAAAGATTACCGAGCGTTAACTCAGCTTCAAATTGTGAGTTGCTTTCAATTTCATTTTCTGTTTCTTGTTTTTGCAACATATCAAGAAACAAATCAACAGCTTTATCCGTTTGATTAGAAAGCAAAAAATTGACCCCCGTGACATAATCACGGGAGAGTTTATTACTAATATCTTCCTGATCTTTCTTGGCACTCCGATGCCCCATATACCAACCGTAAGCGGCGGCTATTGGCAGAAGCAGAAAGAGTAATTCAAGCATTATACTGCCTTATCGCGAGTAGTCGTTAATTCGTTAATTTGTAATGTTTGACGTTTAACTTGACGCGCTAACGACATATTTTTGAATTTTAATTTTAAGTAGAAGAATCCAGTAATTAACCAACCTAAAATTAATCCAAAACCAAATAAAATCGCGACTAGCGTTGAAAGTTGGAATTGGCTTTCAGCAACAATGTAGTTAAAGGTGATTACTTGATCATTATTCGCCCCTATAGTTACCGCAACGATTACGATAGCTAGCACAATAATGAGTCCGAGAATATATTTAATCATCACAATCTCCTTGTTAAGAATAGTTTCATTATGCCAAAATTTGTAATAAAAAACGACACCTAAGTGTCGTTTTATTGATATCGATTGAATGTTTAAGCAAAAACATTTACGCGATCTTTTAATTCTTTACCTGCTTTAAAGTGCGGTACAGATTTAGCATCTAATTTTACAGAATCACCGGTTTTAGGATTACGGCCCACTCGCGGTTGACGATGGTGTAAAGAGAAGCTACCAAAACCACGCACTTCAATACGATTACCTTCTTCTAAAGATTGTGCAATGAGTTCAAGAATATCCTTTACAATACCTTCTACTTCTTTTGCGGATAAAGTTGGGTGCTTTGTTGATAGATTTTCAATTAGTTCAGATTTAGTCATCGTCAACTCTCCTTTAAATTTGTACTTAAACTTGTTATTAAGACTTACAGGTAATGCATTAGTTCATAATAAATTACCGCTAAATCCTTGTTAATTATAGCTGGTAGTAATAAGGCTGAGTCAATGACCCAGCCTTATTTATGTGAATTAATTATTCACCTTTAGCTGCTTTGAAAGCTTCAGCCATTGCGTTTGGAATAGCAACATCTTCTTGTTTGTTATTCACGTTTGCAACTGCAGCTGCTTCTTCAGCTTGATCTTTCGCTTTTACAGATAAGTGAACGATACGTGCTTTACGATCAACACCGGTGTATTTCGCTTCAACTACATCACCTGCTGCCACTTCGTTTGTTAAGTCTGCTGCACGGATATAACCTTCAACGCCACCTGCTAATTCAACTTTAGCACCTTTAGCATCAGCTTCAACAACAGTTGCAGAAACTACTGCACCTTTCTTGTTAACTGCTACGAAGTTGTTGAATGGATCATCTTCAAGTTGTTTGATACCTAAAGAAATACGTTCTTTCACTGCATCTACTGCTAATACTACTGCAGAAACTTCGTCACCTTTTTTGTAGTTACGAACTGCTTCTTCACCTGCAACATTCCAAGAAATGTCAGATAAGTGAACTAAACCGTCGATACCACCTTCAAGACCGATGAAGATACCGAAATCAGTGATTGATTTGATTTTACCAGTAACTTTGTCGCCTTTGTTGTGAGTTTCAGCGAATTGAGTCCATGGGTTAGGTTTGCATTGTTTTAAACCTAAAGAAATACGACGACGTTCTTCGTCAACTTCTAACACCATTACTTCAACTGTATCACCAAGGCTTACAACTTTAGATGGGTGGATGTTTTTGTTAGTCCAATCCATTTCAGAAACGTGAACTAAACCTTCAACACCATCTAAGATTTCAACGAAACAGCCGTAGTCAGTTAAGTTAGTTACTTTACCAGTTAATTTGCTGTTTACTGGGTGGTTTTCAGCGATAGCAACCCAAGGATCTTGACCTAATTGTTTTAAGCCTAAAGATACGCGAGTACGATCTTTGTCAAATTTTAATACTTTAACAGTTACTTCGTCGCCTACATTCACGATTTCGCTTGGGTGTTTAACACGTTTCCAAGCCATATCAGTGATGTGTAATAAACCGTCAACGCCACCTAAATCTACGAATGCACCGTAGTCAGTTAAGTTTTTAACGATACCTTTAACTTCTGAACCTTCAGCTAGGTTCTCAAGGATCTGTTCACGTTCTTGGCTGTTTTCAGATTCGATCACTGCACGACGAGAAACAACAACGTTGTTACGTTTTTGATCTAATTTGATTACTTTGAATTCTAATTCTTTACCAAGTAGGTGATCAGCTTCACGTGCAGGACGTGTATCAACTAATGAACCTGGTAAGAATGCACGAACACCGTTTAACTCAACTGTGAAACCGCCTTTCACTTTACCGTTGATTAAACCGATAACGGTCGCTTTATCTTCGTAAGCTTTTTCTAATTCAATCCAAGATTCATGACGAACAGCTTTCTCACGAGAAAGTTTAGTTTCGCCGTAACCATCTTCAACTGCATCTAAAGCTACGTTTACTGTGTCACCAACTTTAACTTCAAGTTCACCTTGAGCGTTTTGGAATTCAGCAACAGGAATTGCAGATTCAGATTTTAAGCCTGCATCAACAAGTACAAAGCCTTTTTGAATAGCAACAACAGTACCGCTAACGATTGAACCTTGACGGGTTTCAAGGCCTTTTAATGATTCTTCAAAGAGTTGAGCAAAAGATTCTGACATATAAATAATCTTCTTAATTTAAGTTAATAACATCCACATTAAGATCCATAAAATGCGGGGTTGAGGATAAATGTCTATTCTTCCTTGAATAAACAGTTAAATCGAAATTGACACTTTTTGTTGAATATAATCCAACGCTTGAGCAATGACCTCATCAATACTCAATGTTGTGCTATCTAACAATAAAGCATCGTCAGCCGGTTTCAATGGCGCAACCTCACGATTTCTATCGCGAAAATCGCGTTCTTGTATCTCGGCTAAAATCTGTGCAAAGTTACCATTAATTCCCTTATTTTGCAACTGTTTATAGCGTCTTTTTGCACGTTCTTCCGCACTTGCATCTAAAAACAGTTTAACTTGTGCATTTGGGAAAACCACGGTTCCCATATCTCGCCCATCCGCAATCAGGCCATCATTTTTGCCAAAATCCTGCTGAAGTTGCAGTAAAGCTGACCGCACTTTTGGGAAAACTGCCACTTTTGAGGCGGCTTCCGCCACTTCTTGCGTGCGGATCAAATGGCTCACATCCATTCCACCTAAAAGCACATTGACTTCTCCATTCTTTGGAATGAACTGAATATCTAAATGACGTGCTAACTCCGCTAATCCTTCTTCATCGGTTAAGTCTGCATGGCGTTTCAGTGCAGCCAATGCCGTCACGCGATAAATCGCACCACTATCTAATAAGGTAAAACCTAACTTTTCTGCCAATGCGTAACAAAGAGTTCCCTTTCCTGCCCCACTTGGGCCATCAACGGTGATAATCATACCCATACATTACCTCTTATAATCTTTCTATCATGCCCAATACTAATGCCGAGGATTGTTTTGCTGCAAGTGGGAGAAATTCTTCAAATGACATACTTGCTTCGCCATCGCCTGCATCTGAAATGGCTCGAACGACCACAAAAGGTACATTAAAGGCATGACAAACTTGCGCAATTGCCGTGGCTTCCATTTCTACTGCTGTCACATTGGGGAAATCAGCTTTAATTTGAGCAATTTTTTCTTCGCTATTAATAAAACTATCACCCGAGCAAATTAAACCACGTTTTACATTTTGTCCTTGTGACTGTGCAACTTCATCGGCTAAATCGGCTAATTTTTTATCTGAAAGAAAAGCCGCTGGATTTAAGGGTAATTGACCTTTTTCATAACCGAAAGCTGTCACATCAGCATCGTGATAGCGGGTTTCATCGGAAATAACGATATCTCCTACTTTTAAACCTTTTGCGACACCGCCTGCTGAGCCGGTATTTAAAACCACATCCGGTTTAGCCAATTGTAATAAAGCGGTAGTGCCAATAGCTGCCGCGACTTTACCAATCCCAGATTGCAATAATGCGACCTCTTTACCATTAATTTTGCCTTCAAAAATGACCGCACTTGCCACTTTTATTTCTTTTTTATCTGTCATTAATTGGGATAAAATTTCCACTTCTTGTGCCATTGCACCAACAATCCCGATTTTCATTATTTTTTCCTTTCTTGTTCGAGTTTATTCACTAAGAAATCTAATACCGCAACGCCATAATCATCGTTATATAACGTACTTGCGGTGAGCACATATTTTCCGCCCACAACCACATAAGGGAACGTAAATACGCCATATTCTTCTGTTAAATTAATGGCATTATTCACATCTTCTTTTACTTCAGCAGAATGCACGATTTTATTAAATTCAGCTTTACTGATCCCTTGCGAGACTATCCATTCTCGCATCTTATCTAATGACGATAATTCGGTATAACGTGCCTTTTCAGAGGTTTCCAATAACAGCGTATCTGACAACTCGCCCACTTTTAAACGCTGTAAGGTATAAAATATTGTCGCTGAAAATTTTGCTTCATTCGTAGCAACCGGGTATTCATCTAATGCCACTTTATTTGGGCGAATTTGGCTATAAAGCTGCAAGATGTCTTGGGCTGAAGAACAAACTCGACAGTCATAATCAAAGAAAAACTGGATCGGAATTTTACGATCGCTTCTTTTGGCTTGTTCAATGGGTTCTTGATATGAAAAATAATCTCGACCATCTTCAAACTGAGCCACATTCGCTGGTGGTAAGTGCGGTGGATTTTTGGCAGAAAAATCCTTTGCACTGACTTCACCAAATGCGACATTCGTCACACTCAGCAATATCATTGCAAAGGATCCTTTTAATAATTTATTCTGCCAAACTTTTTTCATAAATTAACCAATTGGTTCAATATAATCGACTAATAATTGGACGTTTCGATTTCCACGAAACTCATTAATTTCTAACTTATAAGCAAATTTTGCCTGCTTAATCGACAAATCGGGATAATACCGAGTATCGATATTAAACGCAATGGCATCTAATAATGGACCACCATTTTTAGGCTCAACGAGCATTTTTAAATGATTTTGATTTTGCCCGATCGCGCGTTGCTCAAAAATTTTAAACTCACCATCAAAAACAGGCTCAGGAAAAGCTTGTCCCCAAGGTCCGCCAGATTTTATCACTTCTGCTGTTTCAATACTAAATTCATTTGCTTGAAGTTCGCCATCCGTCCAAATTACACCTTGTAATTGATCTTCATTTAACCAATCTTGCACCGTTTGATTAAAAATCTTTTGAAAATCAGGGAAAAAGCTTTCTTTAATGCTTAGTCCTGCTGCCATGGCATGACCGCCAAATTTTAAAATCATATCCGGATGTTGGGAATGAATACGCTCTAATACATCGCGCATATGCAAGCCTTCAATTGAACGCGCAGAACCTTTTAAAATGCCTTCTTGATCTTGCGCAAAAGCAATAACGGGTCGATGGTATTGATCTTTTATACGAGAGGCCACAATACCTAATACACCTTGATGCCAATCTGGCTGGAATAAGGCTATCCCCATTGGTAATTCATCAGAAAGTGCGGTGAGATTTCGGCAAATTTCTAAGGCCTCCAACTTCATGCCTTGTTCAATTTCTTTTCTAGCCTGATTCAAGCTGTCCAAATCCAAGGCTTGTGCTCTTGCCTCTTGCATACTTTCTGCAAGTAATAACTCTACACCAACAGACATATTATCTAATCGACCCGCAGCATTTAAACGGGGTGCAATCGCAAAGCCTAAATCAGCTGAACAAAGTTTTTCAACTTCCCGATTAGCCACTTCGGCGAGAGCAATGATTCCTGGACGACAACGCTTCGCACGAATTCGCATCAACCCTTGATAAGCTAAAATACGGTTATTTTGATCAAGAGGAACAACGTCTGCAATTGTGCCGAGCGCAACTAAATCCAATAACTCAGTAAAATTAGGTTGTGTTTCAGCCGTAAAAGTACCCAATTCGCGAAATTTAGCACGCAAAGCGAGCATTAAATAAAACGCCACACCTACGCCGGCTAAACATTTTGAAGGGAAATCACATTGTTGCAAATTTGGATTAACAATGGCATCAGCATTCGGCAGGATTTCTGGTGGCAAGTGATGATCGGTAATCAATACCTTCACACCCTGCTCTTTTAAATACGCCACGCCCTCAAAAGACGATACTCCGTTATCTACCGTCATTAATAACTGCACGCCTTTTTCCATTGCCATTTCAGCAACAGGCACACTCAAACCATAGCCTTGCTCAAAACGATTTGGCACAAGATATTCTACATCAGTAAAGCCAAGCATACGTAAAGCTAATACTGAAAGTGCCGTACTGGTTGCTCCATCGGCATCAAAATCACCGACGATAACAATCTTTTGTTGCTGTTGATAAGCTTCAACCAATAAATCTACGGCTTGTTGAATACCATGTAATTGATTAGGGTTCAGCATTGATTGCAAAGTGCGGTCTAATTCTTGGCTATTTTTAATATGGCGAGAACGATAGAGACGATCGAGTAAAGCATTATCTGAAACAGGATTTCCGGCAGGAATTTCACGACGTTTGATGAGTTTTTTCACGGTGTTTTGTTATTTAAAATTATCATCCAAAGAAACTACAATATGCACTTTGATGATATGAATATTTTAAGGGCGTATATCATACGCCCTCACTACTAACAATTATTGTGCTGATTCTTGTAACACAGCTAATAAATCTTGAGGTTTTAAATATCCCCCAAGCATTTCACCTGTTGAAGTCACAATACTTGGCGTACCTTTCACACCAAGTTGTACACCTAAATCATACTGTTTTTTCACAATGTTAGGTGTTTTCAATTCTTTTGGTAAGTTACCTTTTTCTGCTTCGTTCAATGCAAATACAGGATCTTTCGCTGTCCAAATGGCTTCCATTTGGCGAGCAGTTTCATTCATTCCAGCACGTGGGAATGCAAGATAACGAACGGTAATACCTAAATCATTATATTCTTTCACTTGTTGATGAAGAATATGACAATAATGACAAGTAATATCCATGAATACGGTCACAACATATTTTTCATTTTTTGCCGGATAAATGATCATTTCGTTTTTTAACGCATTCACTTTATCCGCTAAAAGTTTACCAGCCACATCAACTGGGCCTTTATTTGTTAATTCATACATTTTGCCTTGCAAAACATATTGACCATTTTCACTCACATATAAAATGCCTTGATCAGTCACAGCTGTTTTAAGGCCTTTTACCGGTGAATCCTTCACTTCAATATTTTTCGCACCTAATGCCTGTAACTTCGATTTAATCTCAGCATCACTCGCCATCGCAGTGGCAGAAGCAGAGATTAAAAGTGCGGTCAGTAATTTCTTCATTTTTGTTCCTAAATATATCTAAACAACGAAGAGTAGAATTATAAATGGATCGATAATTTGTGCAAGCCAAACTACCCAAAAAACTGAAAATGACTTATACTTCCGCCGTTTATAGAGGTTTATTTATTATGTTTGAAATTAATCCAATCAAAAACAAAATCGCTGATCTTTCCGAGCGCACTTCTGTGCTTCGGGGGTATCTTTGACTTCGACGCAAAAGTTGAGCGTTTAGAAGAAGTTAGTGCCGAATTAGAACAACCCGATGTGTGGAACGAACCTGAAAAAGCCCAAGCGCTTGGGAAAGAACGCGTTTCACTTGAACAAGTGGTTGATACCATCAAAAATTTAGAACAAGGTTTAGAAGATGTTGAAGGACTGCTTGAGTTAGCTATTGAAGCGGAAGATGAAGAGACCTTCAATGAGGCCGTTGCTGAATTAGATGAGCTTGAACAACAACTTGCAAAACTCGAATTCCGACGCATGTTTAGCGGTGAACATGATGCATGCGATTGTTATATCGATTTACAAGCAGGTTCTGGTGGAACAGAAGCACAAGACTGGACGGAAATGTTACTTCGCATGTACCTTCGCTGGGCAGAAAGCAAAGGTTTTAAAACTGAATTAATGGAAGTCTCTGATGGTGATGTCGCAGGTTTAAAATCAGCGACGATTCGTGTCAGTGGCGAATATGCTTTCGGTTGGTTACGTACGGAAACCGGTATTCATCGTTTAGTGCGTAAAAGTCCATTCGACTCTAATAATCGACGTCATACATCGTTTGCAGCGGCTTTCGTTTATCCTGAAATTGATGACGATATTGATATTGAAATCAATCCAGCTGATTTACGTATTGATGTTTACCGTGCATCCGGTGCAGGTGGTCAGCACGTCAATAAAACTGAAAGTGCGGTGCGTATTACTCACATGCCAAGTGGAATTGTCGTGCAATGTCAAAATGATCGTTCTCAACACAAGAATAAAGATCAAGCTATGAAGCAGTTAAAAGCGAAATTGTATGAGCTTGAGTTACAAAAGAAAAATGCGGACAAACAAGCGATGGAAGATAATAAATCTGATATCGGTTGGGGCAGCCAAATTCGTTCTTATGTGTTAGATGATGCGCGTATTAAGGATCTCCGCACAGGCGTTGAAAATCGTAATACACAAGCTGTACTGGATGGCGATCTAGACCGCTTTATTGAAGCAAGCTTGAAAGCAGGACTTTAATCATCTCTTATACAAAAAAGTGCGGTCAATTTTAACCGCACTTTTTTATTACACTTCTTCTTTTTCTTTCACTTTCGTCTTGCCAAGTACCGTATCTTTCATTACCGTCAACAATTCTTTTTGCACATGAGAAAGTTTTGGTTTCTCCGACTTTTCAAATGCCAGTGGGCGACAAAACTCCATAGCTTTTATGCCCAATCGAGCCGTTAATAATCCCACGCCAATCCCCTGTGCAGCGCGTGCGGAAAGTTTCGCGGTAATATCTTGTGAAAGCCAATCCATTCCTAAATCCTGCATAATCTCCGTTGCACCAGCAAAAGCAAGATTCACTAACACCATTCTAAGTAAGCGAAGACGGGTAAAATACCCAAGCTCAATCCCATAAATCGCTGCAATTTTATTGATTAAACGAATATTTCGCCACGCAATAAAAAACATATCAATAACGGCCAAAGGACTAATTGCCACAATCACCGCTGATTCTGCTGCCATTTTAGTAATCAGTTTTTTCGCTTTTTTATCAAAAGACTGTAACACTGTTTGACTAAATAAATGGGTAACTTCGCGAGCTGAATAACTTTCGTTCAGCTGCTTTTCCCATTGGACAATTGCAGGATGTTGCGAATCCAATTTTAAGGTATCGGCAATCGATAAACACAAGACTTTTCCTTTCTCGCTATCCTGTTCTGAAAAAACTTGATGATTTTTAACCGCACTTTTACCTATTAATCTCTGACTTTGTTCTTGTAGATTCAAACGCTTTTTGAGTTTCGCCAAACGTCGCCATTCTGCGATGATTTCAGATAAACCAAATAACACAACGACAAAACTCACTAACGCAAAAGCAAGGTAAATCCATTGTTGATTTTGATAACTATCCCAAATCCATTGAACAGATTGTGCAACCGTCGCCCCTAAAAATAAAAGTGCGGTCAATTTCAAAGCCGTTTTCCAACCACTCGATTTAGGCTTCACTATTTGCTCAAATTGCTCGTCCAACAACTCCCCTTCTAAAGGTTCGTTATCAATGGTGGTTTCAACATTATGAAATTCTTGCTTAGGCAGAATTTCTTCCTCTTCGGGTTGGTGAGATTGTGTGAAAATTTGTTTTGTCATTATTCTGTCCAATAAAAATAGAAACGGTATTTTACTTCAAATTTCTTTAGCAAATCTTAAATGGCTGAAATAAAAAAGCAATATTGACTAGAAAATAAAATAAGCTACTATATCCATTGTCCACAATTAGTTTATCTAATGTGTTAAGTTTTAACTGTTAACTAACTAGAAGGATCTTTTTATGAAGAAACTTATCGCCACTGCGGTGCTCTCCGCATGTTCTATGGCTTACGCCAATACCGACATTCCAAACTACAATACCGATTCTCATCTGTATGAATTCACTCAAACCTATGACTTAGTTGCGCCAAAAGGTTCGCAAGGACAAGCGAATCTGTGGGTGCCTTTACCGTTTAATGGCGAGTATCAACAGGTAAAATCTATCCATTTTGAAGGTAACTATTTGGATGCCTATGTGACAGAAAACAACAAATATGGTGCGAAAACGCTCTTTGCGACTTGGGATAAAGATGCACAAAAACGCGATTTAAAAATCACAATGGTGATTGAAACCAAAGATCGCGAACCAATGGTTAAAGGTGCGTTGACAAATTACAAGCCACCAAAAGATGTTCACTATTCTGTTGATGTACAAGAATATTTAAAACCGACTCAACATATTAAAACAGATGGTATTGTGAAACAGTTCGCCGATAAGATTGTAGGCACTGAAACAAATCCATTGAAAAAAGCTGAGTTGATTCACCAATGGATCGTCAACAATATGGAACGTGATAATTCTGTTTTAGGCTGTGGCGATGGTGATGTAGAAAAA
>JAGZBU010000007.1:0-59830 GCA_018369675.1 Parahaemophilus parainfluenzae
AATATTCCTTACATCGACAAAGGCGTAGAATACGTTAAACCGAAATTATTGAAGAAATACCACGAATGATCCCACAAACCGAACAAGCCTTATTAGAAAAAGCGCAATCTATTGCGGGGTTAACCTTTGGCGAACTTGCAGATGAGTTAAATATTCCCGTTCCACCAGATTTAAAACGCGATAAAGGTTGGGTTGGAATGTTGCTTGAAACCGCATTAGGAGCGACTGCCGGCAGTAAAGCAGAGCAGGACTTTTCCCATTTAGGCATCGAATTAAAAACCTTACCCATCAATGCCGAAGGTTTTCCGTTGGAAACCACCTTTGTGAGCCTTGCGCCCTTGGTTCAAAACTCAGGAGTAAATTGGGAAAATTCGCACGTTCGTCATAAATTATCGAAAGTCTTGTGGATTCCCATTGAAGGTAGTCGAGACATTCCTTTGCGTGAGCGCCATATTGGTCAGCCTATCTTATGGCGTCCTTCGACTGAACAAGAACATCAATTACGCCAAGATTGGGAAGAGTTGATGGATTATATTGTGCTCGGAAAGTTAGATCAGATTACGGCACGTATTGGTGAAGTTATGCAACTGCGTCCAAAAGGCGCCAATAGTAAAGCCATTACGAAAGGCATCGGTCAAAATGGGGAAGTAATTGATACCTTGCCACTGGGTTTTTATTTACGGAAAGAGTTTACAGCAGGTATTTTAAACGCTTTTCTTAATCATAAAAATGGGTGAATCATCACCCATTTTTTATTTCTCTCCACGTTGAAAAACACGGAAAAAACCGACCGCACTTTGTAAAGTCTCTCCATAGAAAATGAGTGGGATACGATTTCGTTGCCAAGGCGGAACACCGAGCTCTTGCCAAATTTTTTTTATGGTTTCAGCAGGGCGATTATGTTGGCGTTTTACTTTGCCAGTATAAGCAAATCGTATTTGAATCGGTTCTTGTGTGTCGGCAAGTTGAACCTGTTTGTCATTCCAATTGACTAAAATGCCTGTCGCATTGTGAGTTGCATAAATCGATCCAAGATTATCAGGTAAGGTAATCTGTTGATTTAACGGTATATCAAGACAAGTTTGCGACAAATCAGTGAATTTTCCTGTTAAATAGAGACATTGTTGATAACGGCGAATAATATGTTCCCCAAGTTGAAATAGTGGAGAGGCATCCGCTTTAGCCTTAATCACATCATCAATAATATGCATTAATTGAACCTGTGTTGGCATAGCAATCTGATTTTTAGCCAGCCACATTCGCAAAAGTGCGGTTTGTTTTTGCGATGAATAGTCTAGAAAGTTTACTAGCGAAAACTGTTTTTGATCCTCAAGAAGATGCTGTTCAAAGCAAGTTTGTAATAATTCATTAATCAGTTGTTGTTGCTCAAAACAATGTTGTGCGGCACGCTGAACCGAATGATCAAAATGCCCCCAACGTTGGCGCAATTCAGGCAAAATTTGGTTGCGTAAAAAATTGCGATCGTAATGATCATCTTGATTGCTTTCGTCTTCGACCCAAGACAGATTTTCTTGCTGTACGTAATTTTCTAATTCACTTCGGTTAAAAGAAAGAAGCGGACGCAGAATAGGCATCCCGAATAATTGACTTTCTTTTTGCATAGCGCCTAAACCTTGTAATCCAGCACCTCGTTTTAATGCAAGGAAAAAGGTTTCAGTTTGATCATTTAAATGATGTGCTGTGACCAGATATTCATCAGGCTGAATATGTGTTGAAATGGCCTGATAACGGGCTTCTCTTGCGCCAGCCTCAATACCATCATGCATTTCCACTTTGACTTTTTCAATAATAAGTGGAATCGCAAATTGTTCACAGAGTTGTTGACAATGAGCCGTCCAAGTATCCGCATTCGGGCTTAATCCGTGATGGATATGAATAGCTCGCAGGCTTAAGTGCGGTCGTTTTTCGCTGAGTTTTTTAACTAAAGAAAGTAGTGCAGTTGAATCCAAACCACCGCTAAAAGCGATGAGAAGCTTATTGGCGGTGGTTGGAATTTGTGCTTGGAATAATGAAAAAAGATCCATTAGGCAACTTTAACAGCTTTGTAGTTTGTGCTTGGATTTAAGATCTCAAAACGTGCAGCAATAGGTTGGAGTTCGTAAGATTTCAAATCAAAGGTAGTTTTCATTACGCCTGCAACGGCATTATTCATTTTTTCAAAAGCTTCAACATCGTTGCCACAGTTTAAGTAATGTGCCAAGAAAGTCCCTGCAATTAAATCACCCACACCAACAGGTTCAAAGTTAAATTTATAAAGCGGACGACTTAAATGCCATACACCTTCAGGTGTCGCCATAATGATTTCAAAGGTATCAGGATCATTTAATTTACCTGCTTTTCCTAAGTGTTTGACCAACACTTTTTTCACACCTTTAGCCACTAATGCATTGGCGGCTTTGAGTACGTCGTCAAAGGTGTTGATAGGAAAGTCAGAAAGTGTACGAAGTTCGGAAAGATTTGGGGTCATGATGTCCGCACGAGGAATGGCTTTTTCAATTAAGCGTTCACGTACACCATCAGCTACTACGCAGACTTTTTCGGCATTTGGCATCACTGGATCGCACAAGTAAAGTGCATTGGGGTTACGAGCTTTGATTTTCTCTAAAGCATAGATAATTTGATCAACTTGTTCCGCTGAACCTAAATAGCCGGAAAGTAACGCATCACATTCTTGCAGTTTCCCAATCGCATCTAAACCATTGGCAATTTCACCGATTTGTTCTTGTGGAATAACCATTCCGGTCCATTTACCATATTGGGTATGATTAGAAAATTGCACAGTATTGAGTGCCCATACATCCACACCTAATAACTGCATTGGAAACGTGGCTGATTTATTACCGGCAAATCCATAAACCACGTGAGATTGAATTGCTAATACATTTTTCATTTTGAACTCCTTTTACATTATTTTTTATTTTTAGCATTGATGCATTTTCTGACATCCATGCATTATTTCTCAAAACACAAAAAAGAGCGGTTAAATTAACCGCTCTTTTTATACATTATTAACAATAACCGTAAGACATTAAACGTTCGTAACGTCTTTCTAATAAGCCATCTTTGTCGAAAGTATCTAATTCGTTTAGTTCTTCAACAAGACATTGTTTTAAATTGCGTGCCATTTCATGATAATTACGATGTGCACCACCTAATGGCTCTGGAACGATATTATCAATTAAACCTAACTCTTTTAAACGAGTTGCAGTTAAGCCCATGACTTCTGCTGCGGTAGAGGCTTTTTCTGCACTTTTCCATAAGATAGACGCACAACCTTCTGGTGAAATAACGGAATAAGTTGAATATTGCAACATATTCACTTTGTCACCGACACCAATGGCTAATGCACCACCGGAACCGCCTTCACCGATTACCGTACAGATAACAGGTACTTTTAAGGTAGACATTTCACGTAAGTTACGAGCAATGGCTTCAGATTGACCGCGCTCTTCCGCACCGATACCTGGGTAAGCCCCTGGGGTGTCGATAAAGGTAATAATAGGCAAGTTGAAACGTTCGGCCATTTGCATTAAACGTAATGCTTTACGATAGCCTTCAGGTGCTGGCATACCAAAGTTACGTGCCACTTTATCTTTTACTGTGCGGCCTTTTTGATGACCGATAACCATCACAGAACGACCATCTAAACGAGCAAGACCACCTACGATCGCTTTATCATCTGCAAAAGCACGATCGCCTGCAAGTTCTTGGAAATCAGTAAAAATATGTTCGATATAATCAAGGGTGTATGGGCGATTTGGATGACGCGCCATACGAGAAACCTGCCATGCATCAAGATTTGCAAAGGTTTTTTTGGTTAATTCATCGCTTTTCTTTTGTAAGCGCTTAATTTCATCGTGTAAATCAATTTTGTCATCAGATGCTGAACGTAGTGCTTCAATTTTGGCCTCAAGTTCAGCAATAGGTAATTCAAAATCTAAATATTCTTGGCTCATTTCTTATCCTAAAATATCGTCAAAAGTTGCCCGCACTTTATCAAGATTTAAGGTACGGTGCAAATGGTTTTCACTGGTTGGAGCGGATTATAAATATTCCTTTTTTAGTAATGATAACAAAAACAAAAATGCGGAACAAATCACGACAGAAGGCCCCGCCGCAGTATCATAAAAGGCGGAAAGGAATAACCCGCCAACGATGGAAAGCATACTGATTAAAATCGCAATAAACACCATTTGTTCAGGTGTTTTGGCAAAACGTCTTGCTGTTGCGGCTGGAATAATTAATAGCGATGTAATAATCAGGGCTCCAACAAATTTCATACTTAAGGCAATGGTAAGTGCGGTCAAAATCATTAAGATAAATCGCATTTTTTTGATGTTAATGCCTTCCACTTGAGCCAGTTCAGGTGAAACGGTGGTGGAGAGTAAGGCTTGCCAGAAGTAAAGTAGTGTGCCTAATACAATGACGACACCTGCGCCAATATAAGGTAAATCGTTAAAATTAATGGCGAGCAAATCCCCAAAAAGATAACTCATTAAATCTACACGGACATTTTTAAGCAAGCCAACCGTGACTACACCAAGGGAAAGACAACTGTGCGCAATAATCCCTAAAAGGGTATCCACTGAAAATTGCGTGTTACTTTCGAGCCATACCATTAATACGGCGAGAATAATCGTCAAAATCACAATGGCAACATAAGGGTTAATTTGTAGGAAAATCCCTAACGCCACACCAAGCAAGGCAGAGTGGGAAAGCGTATCACCAAAATAAGCCATTTTACGCCATACCACAAAGGCACCCAGTGGTGCGGTAATTAAGGAAAGCAGTAATCCCGTAAGCAAGGCGGGAAATAAAATCTCAAACATGATTTTTCCTTATTGTTGGCATTCAGATGGATTGGCACTGCAACTACAAACATCACCGTGCATATTATGATGATGATTATGATGGTGCGTATAAAAGCCCACATTTTGTGAGATTTGGTTGCCCCAAAGGCGTATAAATGTTGGATCATTCGATAAACTTTCGGGTGTGCCGGCACAGCGAATATGTTGATTGATGCACAACACTTCTTTACTGTCCGCCATCACGATATGCAAATCATGGGAAACCATTAAAACCGCACAATTTAAGGCTTGTTGAGTACGGTGAATCAGCTGATAAAGTTCAGCTTGACCATTAATATCGACCCCTTGAGTTGGTTCATCTAGCACCAGTAAATTGGGTTTGTTCAAAATCGCACGAGCTAATAACACGCGTTGCATTTCCCCACCTGAGAGTTTTTGCATATTATTTTTTCTCAAATGAGTGATAGAGAGTTGCTCAAGTGCGGTTGATATTTCTTGCGTTTTAACACCTTTTTTGAGTGCCAGAAAACGCTCAACCGTCATTGGTAAGCTGTGATCGAGGTGAATTTTTTGTGGGACATAGCCAATTCTGACATTAGTGCTATAAATTACCTCACCAGATGTCGGCGTTTGCAATTTTAATAAAGTTTTTAAGAGGGTTGATTTTCCTCCACCATTTGGCCCGACAATGGTGATAATTGAATTAGGATAAATACTGAGGTTAATATCCCGCAATGCCGTCTTTTGTTCGAAGACCACATTGATATTTTTCAGCGTAATTAATGGTGTTGGTTGGGCTGGTTGAATGGCGTGAATCTGCATAATACCCCCTTTAAAAATGGCTCACTAAAATAGCTCATTTCCTTGTTTTTCTCAAGAAATTCCGACTATGCCTAATATTTAGGCATAAGATTTGACATTTTTAGGGTAAAATGAATTTTTTTTAGAGTTTGTAGTCTGAAGAGCGAAAAGCTTTTTATTCATTTTAAAGGTATCTATTTTGCAACACGTTAAATTAGCTAGAGATCGACGGAAACGAAAATCTCGTATAAAAGCGGCGATTTTTTTTGCCGCACTTTTGCTTATTTTAACGGGCATTTTCCTCGCCTTTAAAGATACCGCTGACTATGATCCCTCTCTGCAAAGTAATCTTGAGCCAGAGATGGTGGATAACGTTCAATATCAATCCCTTACACCTGAGAAAACAGAATCTGATAAGTCTCAACCTCAAGCAGGCGAACATCCAGAAGCGAAGCAGAATGCTAATACGGAAGATGCAACGTCTTACGATGATGATCTTCAAGCCAAAGATGATGAAGTGGATGAAATTAAACCGCAGTTTGATGAGCTAACTGATTTGCCAAAAGATGCTCAAGATGCGCTCAGTGGTATTTTAGATGTCGCCGATCAGGCATTACGTATTACCGATCAATTTAGTCATACTGTGGTGCGTGGCGATTCATTAAAAGACGTGTTAGAGCTTTCAGGTTTAGAAGATGATACGGCGAAGAATTTAATTGCTGAGTATCCTGAATTAAAAACCTTGCGTGCAGGTCAACAGTTCTATTGGATCTTAGATAAAGAAGATCAATTGGAATATTTAAACTGGTTGGTGTCTGAAAAAGAAGAACGCATTTATGAACGTACGGAAGACGGTAAGTTTAAACGCCAAATTCTAGAGAAGAAAAGTATCTGGAAGAAAGAGGTGCTAAAAGGTACGATTAACGGATCTTTTGCATCAAGTTTGCGTGATTTAGGTTTGGATGGTCGTCAAATCAGCCAATTAAGCTCAGCATTACAATGGCAGGTAAGTCTTCAAAAACTTAGTAACGGAACCAAATTTGCGATTTTAGTATCACGTGAATATTTAGGTGATAAATTAACGGGTCAAGGTAACGTTGAAGCGATTCACATCATGGCAGACGGTAAGAGCTATTATGGCATTCAAGCCGCCAATGGTCGTTACTACGATAAGCAAGGGGAAACCCTTGGTAAAGGCTTTGCGCGCTATCCATTGCAACGTCAAGCGCGTATTTCGTCACCATTTAACCCAAATCGCCGCCATCCGGTAACAGGACGTGTTCGTCCGCATAAAGGGGTAGACTTTGCTGTTTCACCGGGTACGCCAGTTATTGCGCCAGCAGAAGGTGTGGTAGAAAAAGTGGCTTATCAAGCAGGTGGTGCAGGACGTTATGTGGTGATACGCCATGGTCGAGAATATCAAACGGTGTATATGCATTTAAGTCGTGCTTTGGTGAGTGCAGGTCAAACTGTGAAGAAAGGGGAGCGCATTGCATTAACCGGTAATACAGGGATTTCAACCGGCCCACACTTACACTACGAGTTTCATATTAATGAACGTGCGGTGAACCCGCTTACGGTGAAATTGCCGGGTACCAGCAGTGGAATGGCAACAGCAGAACGTAAGCAATTCTTAGTTCGAGCGAAAGAAGTTGAAAGAACATTAAAATTATAGCGAATAAAGTGCGGTCAAATTTGACCGCATTTTTTATACGCCTAAAAATTAGCCGAAAACTGACCGCACTTCATCTTTTCTCTTTTCCTTCAATATGCTATTCTTTTTGCATTTTAGAATTATTCTCATTTTTATGATTAAGCGACGTTATCTGATTTTTCTTTTGATCGTGCTTTCCTTTGTTTCACTTTTTCTCGGGGTAAGTACTGTTAATCTGCAAGGGTTACTGAATTTTGAAGGTAATCAATGGCAGATATTTTTTATCAGTCGAGTGCCTCGTTTAATCAGTATCTTGATTGCAGGAGCATCCTTAAGTATTTGCGGCTTAGTGATGCAGCAACTCAGTCGAAACCGATTTGTTTCTCCCACCACTGCGGGCACCATGGATAGTGCAAGATTAGGGATTTTAATGGCGATGCTGTTTTTCCCAACGGCTTCAATGTTGTTAAAAACCACCATTGCGGTCATCGTATCTTTCCTTGGCACATTGTTATTTATGACGATTCTGTCCCGTTTGAAATTCAAGGACACGATTTTTGTGCCTTTAGTGGGGATTATGTTCGGTAATATCATCAGTTCGATTACCGCCTTTATTGCTTATAAAGAAGATTTATTACAAAACTTATCTGGGTGGCTACAAGGGGACTTTTCTCTTGTGATGTCAGGCCGTTATGAATTGTTGTATTTCAGTATTCCTACACTCATCGTGGCTTATTTATTTGCACATCGTTTTTCTATTGTCGGGATGGGGAAAGATTTTGCGGTTAATCTAGGTCTAAATTACAATCAGGTACTTTATCTCGGATTGCTCATTGTGGCGGTGGTGTCTTCGATTATTATCGTGTCTGTTGGGGTGATCCCTTTCTTAGGGTTAATTATTCCGAATATCGTCACACTTTATTTAGGGGATAACTTGAAGAAAGTATTATCTCATACTGCCTTGCTCGGTGCCGTCTTTGTCTTATTCTGCGATATTTTAGGTCGAAGTGTGATTTATCCTTATGAGATTTCCATTAATGCTGTGGTTGGAGTATTTGGCAGTGGTATTTTCTTATTTTTATTATTAAAACGGTATAGAAATGGCTAAGAAATCTTCTTCTCAACTGATTGTATTGTCGTTGTTAGCCATTGTTTCTCTTGCACTCTATTTAGGCTACAACTTACCGAACCGTTGGCAATATGCCTTGGAAAATCGTGCCTTATCCTTAATTGCGATTGTGATTACAGGCGCGGCAATTGCACTCGCTACGATGATTTTCCAAACGGTCGTGAATAACCGAATTCTCACCCCGAGTATTTTAGGGTTAGATTCGCTGTATTTACTGATTCAAACGACGATTATCTTCCTTTTCGGTTCAAGCACATTGCTTTCAATGAATTCTATTGCATTGTTTGTGTTGTGTACGGGATTAATGATGGCGTTTTCATTAGTGCTTTATCACTTCCTATTTAAGAAAGAAAACCAAAATATTTTCTTCTTGTTGCTTGTCGGGATTATTTTCGGCACCTTCTTTGGTAGCTTGACGACGTTTATGGAAGTATTGATTGATCCAAATGAATTCCAGATCGCGCAAGATATTGGCTTCGCAAGTTTCAACCGAATCAATACACAAATCTTGTGGGTGGCATTAGCCATTTTAGTGGCGACGATTGTTTTCAGCTTGAAATATTGGCATTGCTTTGATGTGTTGGCGTTAGGACGAGAAAATGCCATTAACTTAGGAATCGATTATCAAAAGACTTTAAAAGTCCTCTTAATTCTCGTGGCAATTTTGACGTCAGTGTCGACAGCACTTGTTGGCCCACTTACTTTCCTTGGGTTATTGGTAATGAACGTAACCTTTGAATTTGTTCGTGATTATCGTCACAAGGTACTCATTCCTGCTGCGATGTTAATTTCCATCATTACCTTGGTTTTAGGGCAATTATTGGTGACGCATATTTTTACGTTCCGCACGACATTAAGCATCATCGTTAATTTTGTCGGTGGCGTGTACTTTATTTATTTGTTATTAAGAGCAAACAAAAAATGGCAATAGAAATTCGCAATATTACTAAAAGTTATGGAAGCAAAAAGGTGGTGGATAATGTGTCACTCACCATTCCTACGGGGAAGATTACGTCTTTTATCGGGCCGAATGGCGCAGGGAAGAGTACGGTGCTGTCTATTATGAGCCGTTTGTTGAATGCGGATAGTGGTGAGATCTATCTCAACGGTGAATTGCTCAATCGTAAGAAAAGTAGCGATATTGCGAAACAACTTGCGATTTTAAAGCAAACTAACAACATTAATTTGCGTCTAACCATTGAAGATTTAGTCGCTTTTGGGCGTTTCCCTTATTGCAAAGGAAACTTAACCCAAACTGACCGCACTTTTATTGATAATGCCATTGCTTATATGAATTTAGATGATATTCGTCATCAATATATCGATAACTTAAGTGGTGGGCAGCGACAACGCGCTTATATTGCGATGACACTTGCACAAGATACGGATTATATTTTGTTGGATGAACCATTAAATAATCTGGATATGAAACATTCAGTACAGATCATGCAAGTTTTGCGAAAATTAGCGACAGAACTCAACAAAACCGTGGTGATTGTGATTCACGATATTAATTTTGCCTCTTGTTATTCAGACTACATTGTTGCCATGAAAAATGGAAAATTAGTGCATCAAGGGGAAGTTAACCACATTATGCAATCGCCCGTGTTACAAGATATTTATGATATGGCGATACCTATTCAGGATATCGACGACCATAAAATTGCTGTTTATTTTAGATAAATAAGGAAATCTTCATGAAAAAAACATTATCAACATTAGCACTTTCACTTTTTGCTTTGGTCGGTGTTGCTCAAGCAGCAGATATTACCGTTGAAAATGCCGCCGGAAAGCAGGTTGTGCCACAAAATCCACAGCGAGTCATTGTGCTTGATTTTGGTGCAGCAGACACACTTCGTGCATTAGGTGTGCAAGATAAAATCGTGGGCTTCCCACAAAGCGGAAAAATTCCAAGTTATCTTTCAGAATTTGCAGACAAAAAATATAAGAATGTCGGTGATTTGAAAGAACAATCATTGGAGCAAATTAACGAACTCAATCCGGATTTGATCATCGCGTCTAAACGTCAAGAAAAAATGATCGACAAATTTAAAGAAATTGCGCCAGTATTTAATGTTGAAAATGACTACAACAATTACTACCCGAGTTTTCAACAAAATGTGACCGCACTTGGTCAGATCTTTGGTAAAGAAAATGTTGCGAAAGAAAAACTTTCAGCATTAGAAAGTAAGGTTGATCAAGTCGCCAAAGATGCGAAAGACAAAACAGCTTTATTGGTATTGGTTAATGAAAGTAAAATCAGTGCCTTTGGTGATGGTTCTCGTTATGGTATGGTGTATCAAAAATTTGGTTTTAAACCGATTGATGACAGCATCAAATCGTCTACGCACGGACAAAGTGTTGGTTTTGAATATATCTTAGAAAAAAATCCAGACTTTTTACTTGTCGTGGATCGTACCGCGGCGATTACAGAAAAAGCTAACAACGCACAAAAAGTATTGGATAACGATATCATCAAACAAACCAAAGCGTATAAAGATGGGCACATTGTGTATCTTGATGCAGCCAATTGGTATCTTGCGTTTGGTGGTTTAGAAAGCATGGAAATCATTGCACAAGAACTTGATCGTGCAGTGAAAAAATAATACGAAAAATCATGTAAAAGGGCAGTCTATGATTGCCCTTTTTATATGTAAATTAATCTTTACACATCTAAATAAACTTCCTATCATATCGGCATCATTCAATAAATTTGAGCTTATTTTATGCTGACATTTAATCCACAAGACCCTTTCTCTTGCTTTGTCACTCAAAGCTTTTCCATGAAAAGTGCGGTCGAAAATGCACAACGTTTTGCGATGTTTGATGTGCCGCTTTTAATTCAAGGTGAAACGGGTACAGGTAAAGATTTATTAGCCAAAGCTTGCCATTTTGCGAGCTTGCGCCGTGAGAAAAAATTCATTGCGGTAAATTGTGCAGGTTTGCCGGATGAAGATGCGGAAAGTGAAATGTTTGGGCGTAAAGTGGGTGACAGTGAAACCGTCGGTTTTTTTGAATATGCTAACGAAGGCACGGTGTTGCTGGACGGTATTGCTGAGCTTTCATTAAGTTTACAGGCAAAATTATTGCGTTTTTTAACGGATGGTTCTTTTCGTCGAGTGGGTGAAGAAAAAGAACATCATGCGAATGTTCGAGTGATTTGTACTTCACAAGAACCGATGGAAAAACTGTTAGAACAAGGGAAATTACGCAGTGATTTATTCCATCGTTTAAATGTTTTAGCACTAAATGTGCCGCCATTGCGTGAGCGAGTGGAGGACATTCAACCTTTAACGGACGGTTTCTTACAAGAAATCAGCATGCAGCTTAAGATTCCAATACCGCAATATAATGCTGATTTTCTGAATTATTTAAAAGGGCAGCCTTGGCAAGGCAATGTTCGAGAACTATACAACGTCTTGTATCGTGCCTGTTCCTTAGCGAAGAATAACCAGCTTGATATTGAAAGTTTAAATTTAAAACCTGTACAAAGTGCGGTCATTTCTGCAGATGATTTTGGTGAGCAAACGCTGGATGAGATCATGGGACAATATGAGGCGAGTGTATTGCGTGCATTTTATGCCCAGTATCCAAGTACGCGTAAATTGGCACAACGATTAGGTGTATCACACACGGCGATTGCCAATAAATTAAAACAATACGGTATTAGTAAATAATTTCTGACAGTTTAGGGAATTGTTTACAAAGTTTGAGCCATTCGACTTTATCAATTTGTACATTGAGGATAAATTCACCCTCATCTGAAATTTGTTCGTGACGAATGCTATTTAATTGATAGAGCGCGTGGCGAATTTTTCCCTCTTGTGGGAGCAGTGTAAGGGTGAAAGAAAGTATCTCATTTTTCAACCGCACTTTAATGGCTTCAAGTAGCAGCTCTAATCCTTCACCTGAATGTGCTGAAAGATAAACGGCAACGGGCTTATTCTCATCATCATATTCAATATGGGGTGCCACATTTTCCAATAAATCGATTTTGTTATATACCAGCAATACTGGTACTTTGTCAGCCTTAATTTCTTCCAATACTAAATTCACGGCTTCAATATTTTCGATCTTTCGAGCGTCTGCTGCATCAATGACATGCAATAACAAACTGGCTTCTACCGTTTCTTGCAAGGTAGATTTAAAAGCGGAAACTAAATCATGGGGAAGTTGGCGAACGAAACCAACGGTATCGGCGAGAATCGCTGTGCCAACATCTTGAATTTGCAAACGTCTTAATGTGGGATCGAGGGTGGCAAAAAGCTGATCTGCCGCATAGACATTGGCTTGCGTGATGAAATTGAAGAGTGTCGATTTCCCCGCATTGGTGTAGCCTACTAAGGAAATGGTCGGAATATCCGCTTTTTGTCGTGTTTGGCGATTTTGATTGCGTTGTTTTTCGACTTTCGCCAAACGATTTTGCAACTGTGCGATACGAACCTTGATTAAACGGCGATCCGTTTCTAACTGCGTTTCGCCAGGGCCACGCAATCCTACCGCACCTTTTTGCTGATCTAAGCCTGTTTTTCGGCGGACTAATCGAGTGGATAAATGCTTAAGCTGAGCTAATTCAACTTGCAATTTCCCTTCGTGCGAGCGGGCTCGTTGGGCAAAGATATCTAAAATCACCCCCGTGCGATCTACTACACGACATTGGCAAATGCTTTCTAAATTACGGGTTTGAGCGGGCGTTAATTGATGATTCACCAAAACTACATCGGCATCTAAAGTTTTCACTGCATCAGCAATTTCTTGTACTTTCCCCTCACCGATAAAGTATTTTGCTTGTGGCGTAGCTCGACTCGTGGTGATGATTTGTAAAATCTCAACATTGGCAGATTCCGCTAAAAGTTGGAATTCTTGTAGATCTTCAATGTTTTTATTTTGAGAAAAGAAAACATGCACGACGACAGCTTTATCTTTTGTCGGTTGGCTATTGTCGACTGTTTTAGATGACGAAAGTGCGGTTGAAATTTCAGGTGAATTTTCAACCGCACTTAAATTGATGAAATCGTTCATTGAACAGAATTATTCTGCTTGTGTTTCTACTTCCGCTACAGCATCAGAAGTTTGTGCTACATGATGACCGCCATTATTATTGTGGTGAGAAACAGAACGAGCTGGAACCACAGTCGAAATTGCGTGTTTGTACACCATTTGATTAACCGTGTTTTTTAATAAAATCACGAATTGGTCGAATGATTCGATTTGACCCTGTAATTTAATCCCATTAACGAGATAAATCGAAACAGGAATACGTTCACGGCGTAACGCATTCAAATAAGGATCTTGTAATGATTGTCCTTTTGCCATTTTGCTATCCTTTGTTGTTATATGTTAATTAATGATAGAAACGAGTTGTCTCCGTCATCAAATATAACAATAAACATTTTTCTTGTCTATGAGTTTATCTCTTTGCTTTCACGCAGTTTTTTCAGAATTGTTTTCATTTTTTCGTCTAGTTGAGCATTGAGGCGTAATGTTTCACCCGTTTTAGGGTGCTCAAAGCGAATAGAAAATGCATGTAAAAACAAGCGATTAAGCCCGAGATCTTGCATATATTTATCGAATTCTTTATCACCGTATTTATCATCCAGCGCAATCGGGTGACCGGCATATTGGGTATGAACTCGGATCTGATGGGTCCGTCCCGTTACGGGTGAAGCTTTTACTAAGGTCGCATTTTGATAGCGTTCTTCGATGGAAAATCGCGTTTCTGAAGGTTTGCCTTGTTCACTGACTTTAACGATGCGTTCGCCACTGGCCAATTCATTTTTTAATAAAGGGGCTTGCACGACTTTTACATGAGATTGCCATTGACCGCGTACGAGTGCGAGATAATCTTTTTGTACGGTTTTAATACGAAGTTGTTCGTGTAAATTGCGTAAGACAGAGCGTTTCTTCGCTACTAATAAGATACCTGATGTATCTCTGTCTAAGCGATGAACTAATTCTAAAAAGCGGGCTTCAGGACGTAATGCACGTAATGCCTCGATCACACCAAAATTCAAGCCACTCCCACCATGAACCGCAATGCCAGAAGGTTTGTTCAATACTAATAAACAGTCATCTTCAAAAATAATATGGCTTTCAAGGGAGGCGACTTTATTCAAGTTTTTAGAAATCGGTGCAGTATTTTTTTCAGAAACACGAACTGGTGGTACACGTACCACATCACCATTTTGCAATTTATATTCAGGTTTGATCCGCCCTTTGTTCACACGCACCTCGCCTTTGCGCAGAATGCGGTAAATCAAACTTTTTGGCACACCTTTTAATTTTGCCAATAAATAATTATCAATGCGTTGTCCAGCTTCATCTTCAGAAATCGTGAGCATTTTGACGGATTGATTGATGATTTTTTCTTGTTTTTCAGTCATTGAATCTGTCCTTTAAAAATTGGGCTGAATCATATCACATTATCCCTAGTGATAATAGCAAGAATGCCTTGCTAATTTAGCCCCGAATGTGGATAATAGAGCGTCTTTCTGCGCCTCAAATTTGGCATTTAGAAAGCGATTTTGTATGTTGGTCAAAACTCAATGCGGCAAATGGCATAAGACATTGATAATCAACATGTTTTTCTTGAGGATTAACGCTTCCTTGCAATGCGTAATTAACACATCGCATTGTTTTACGAAAATTGTCTTAGATAACAATTGAGTATGCTATCAATGCACCCAGCAACACACAGTCGTGAGATTGACTGTTCGCGAGAAACACGAGGTCGATGGCTAAGGTCAGTAAATCTGTAAAGTGCGGTTAATTTTCAAGGTATTTTAGATAATTCAAACGAGAAATTGACAATGAAAAGAATGTTAATCAATGCGACTCAAAAAGAAGAGTTGCGCGTTGCTTTGGTCGATGGCCAGCGTTTATTCGACTTGGACATTGAAAGTCCGGGTCATGAACAGAAAAAAGCCAATATTTACAAAGGGAAAATCACTCGTGTAGAGCCGAGTTTAGAAGCTGCCTTTGTGGATTATGGTGCAGAGCGCCATGGCTTCCTTCCTTTAAAAGAAATTGCCCGCGAGTATTTCCCTGCTGATTATGTGTTCCAAGGTCGTCCAAATATCCGTGATATTTTGACCGAAGGCCAAGAAGTGATCGTTCAGGTGAATAAAGAAGAACGTGGCAATAAAGGCGCTGCCTTAACCACTTTTGTTTCCCTTGCCGGTAGTTATTTGGTGATTATGCCAAACAATCCACGTGCAGGTGGTATCTCTCGCCGTATTGAAGGCGATGAACGTATCGAATTAAAAGAAGCATTGAGTTCTTTAGATGTACCAGAAGGCGTTGGTCTTATCGTGCGTACAGCGGGTGTAGGTAAATCACCAGAAGAATTGCAATGGGACTTAAAAGTACTGTTACATCATTGGGAAGCAATTAAACAAGCTTCACAAAGCCGTCCGGCACCATTCTTAATTCACCAAGAAAGTGATGTGATCGTTCGTGCGATCCGTGATTACTTGCGTCGTGATATCGGTGAGATCTTAATTGATAGCCCGAAAGTATTTGAAAAAGCGAAAGCACACATCAAACTTGTACGTCCAGATTTCATCAATCGTGTGAAACTGTATCAAGGCGAAGTGCCGCTATTTAGCCACTATCAAATTGAATCTCAAATTGAATCCGCCTTCCAACGTGAAGTACGTTTACCTTCTGGTGGTTCGATTGTGATCGATGTGACAGAAGCATTAACGGCGATCGATATCAACTCGGCACGTTCAACTCGTGGTGGTGATATTGAAGAAACCGCATTAAATACCAACCTTGAAGCAGCGGATGAAATTGCTCGTCAATTACGTTTACGTGACTTAGGTGGGTTAGTGGTTATCGATTTCATTGATATGACACCAGTTCGTCACCAACGTGAAGTGGAAAACCGTATCCGTGATGCCGTGCGTCAAGACCGTGCACGCATTCAAATCAGCCGTATTTCTCGCTTCGGTTTATTAGAAATGTCACGTCAGCGTTTAAGTCCATCATTAGGTGAATCTTCTCACCATGTATGTCCACGCTGTCAAGGTACAGGTAAAGTGCGTGATAACGAAAGTTTATCGCTTTCAATCTTACGTTTAATCGAAGAAGAAGCATTAAAAGAAAATACAAAACAAGTACACACTATTGTGCCTGTACAAATTGCGTCTTACTTACTCAATGAAAAACGTAAAGCAGTAAACAGCATCGAAAAACGCCATGATGTAGAGATTATCGTGGTGCCAAATGAAGCGATGGAAACCCCGCACTTCAGCGTGTTCCGTGTGCGTGAAGGTGAAGAGCTAAATGAATTAAGCTACAACTTAGCCAAATTCCATGAAGCGCAAGACGATGCATTCGTACCAGAAGAATCGCTTGTTTCACGTAATATTGAAACCGCAGCTGTGACATCAGAACAAGTGATGGAAAGTGCTGCGGTATCGCTATCGATCCCAACGGCAGCGCCTGCACCAGTTGAGCGCAAATCAGAAGGTCCTTCACTGTTTGCAAAAATTGTTGCTGCAATTAAAGGTTTATTCGCTTCTGAGCCAAAAGAAGAAGAGAAAAACCAAAATAATCGTAGTAATCGCAACGGCAATCGTAATAATCGTCGTAATCAAGAGCGTCGTAATAATCGTCGTTCTCGTAACGAAAATAGTGACAATGCGAAAAATACAGACGAAGAAAATGCACGTCCAACTCGTGAGCGTGTGAATAATCGTCGTAATCGTCGCAACGTTAATGAAGAGGTTATTTCAGAAAGTGCGGTTAATTTAGCGAATGTTTCTGATGATAATCGTCAAGAAGAAAAAGCAGAGAAACCGGTAGCTGAGCGTCGTCAACGTCGTGATTTACGTAAACGTGTTCGTATTGATGACAATACAAATAACGCCAATGAGAATATGATTGAAGCGGTTGAAGTTCCTGCGATTAAAAATGAAGTGGTTGAAAACACCACTGTTGATAATACAGAAGATAAACCACGTCAAGAACGTCAGCGTCGTACACCTCGTCATTTACGTGCATCGAATAATCAACGCCGTCGCCGTAATGAAGTGAAATCCCCAATGCCATTATTTGCTGCGGTGGCTTCACCAGAATTAGCAAGCGGTAAAGTATGCATTGATTATTCTGCGGTGAATGCACCGAAAGAAAATAATTTCTTATCGGTGGATGAGTTGCTTGAGCAAGAAAAAACGAAAAAAGGTGTGATTACGCCTGCAACAGGTATTGTTGTGGAAGAGAAATCAGTTGAAGCACAACCTGCGTTAGATTTCATTACTCAACCGGCAAATGAAGCGGTTCAACAGAAAGTACAAGAATCATTAGAACGTTTGCATCATAAATCAGAACCTGTTGCTCAAGTCGCACCTGCAGAAGTTGAACCACAAGAAAAAGCAAAATTTGTAAGTTCTTATGTGTTCACTGGTCGTGTCGGTACTATTTCAGCCGTACCACATACAAAAGCAGCCATGACATTAGCGAAAGCACCAGATGAAGAGTCTAAGCCATTCCCAATTGTAGAATGGACGGAGTCTCGTTATTACTTTAATGGTAAAGGCGCGGCAGGCCATCATAGTGCAATTAGCCATATTTATTCTGAACCGACACAAGCGAAAGCAGAGTAATATCTTAATCATAAAGACGGAACCAATAGGTTCCGTTTTTTATTTTGTGTATTTTTAAAACATAGTGATTTAAAAGTAGTCAGTCAGATAATTTTTTTATTTTCTTGCTTGACGGGGTGGGGGAAAAAACGTATTATTCACCTCGCTTAAATCACGGAGGAATGGTCGAGTGGTTGAAGGCACCGGTCTTGAAAACCGGCGAGGGTTTACGCCCTCCGTGAGTTCGAATCTCACTTCCTCCGCCATCAAATTCAAAAAATCCCTAAGTCGAAAGATTTAGGGATTTTTGCTTTTCAGTCTATTTCAAAAAAATCTTATTTCTTGACCGCACTTTTTTGTGCTTCTTTGAAGGCAAGGTATTCTTCTAAGGTCTCAATGGCCTCTAAACATTTTTGACGACGCGTTAAATAAATTGCAGATGTTTGCTTATGTACATCTCGTTGAATATCTGTTTGAGCCATATTCGCTTGTGCTTTAGCTTCTTCGTATTTTTCCGTGAGTTGCTGTAAGGCTTCATAATATTTTTCTAGACGCTCTCTTGGCGGAAGTCGATGAATGCTATGTTGTGATTTACTGCTTGTAACTGGTTGTTCCGTTTTTTTCGGTTGAATAGCCTTTTTATGCTTGCGATTCATGGCTTCAGTCAACGCGGTGCATTGCCCTAAAAGATGTTCAGCCATAAATACAATTTGTTCTTCATTTTGATGGGGAAGGCTACATAGCTTCGTTAAGCTTTGTTGGATTTCTTTGAGATAAAAGCCGGCGGTTTCAAAATCTTCAGTAAATAAAGTGCGGTTAAATTTAGCGTTGATTTTTTTATCATAGTCAGCTTGATAGGCTTGTGTCAGTTGCTGTACTTTTTGTTCGAGCGTATTGAGTAATGATTGAATAGACATAAAAAAATCCCCGCATAATGTATGCAGGGATTATAACGATTAAAGGGTCATGGCTGCAATCCAACCGAATGCTAATAATGGAATGTTGTAGTGAATAAAGGTTGGCACAACAGAATCCCAAATGTGGTCGTGTTTACCATCCATATTCAAACCAGATGTTGGCCCAAGTGTGGAGTCAGAAGCCGGTGAACCCGCATCCCCTAGTGCTGCTGCTACACCTACGATAGCCACTGTCGCAAGTGGTGAGAAACCAAAAGAGAGACAAAGTGGTACATAAATTGAGGTGATAATTGGCACGGTTGAGAAAGAAGAACCAATACCCATGGTGATTAATAACCCGACGAGTAACATTAAGAATGCTGCAACGCCTTTGCTTTGAATCACACCCGTTGAAAGTGCATCAACTAACTCTTTCACGCCACTTGTGGAATTAATGACATTAGCGAAACCCGAAGCTGCAATCATCACAAAGCCAATCATTGCCATTAAGCGTAAACCTTGTTGGAAAATATCGTTACTTTCTTTGAGTTTGAAAATACCAAATGCACCGAAAATCACTAAACCGACTAAGCCACCAATGATAGTTGAACTTGTGAAAAGCTGGGTAGCAAACGTGGCGACAATGGCGACCGCACTTGCGGTAATTTGAATAGGTTTAATGTTTGCAATGTGTTGTTCAATTTCAGTTGTAGTTGGTTCTGCCGTTGTTACAACATACTCGCGCGGTTTACGATAGGTAACAAATACGGCAGTGAGTAAACCAAGAATCATACCAATAACAGGGATAAGCATAGCAAAAGAAACTTCACCAACACTGGTTTGTAAACCGAGTGGGGCCCCAGCAAGATTGATATTTTTTACTAAAACGCTTTCGATAAAGATTTTCCCGAAACCAACCGGTAAGATCATATAGGTTGCGGTTAAACCGAAGGTAATAATACAAGCGACTGCACGACGATCGATTTTTAAACGGTTAAAAATAGAAAGTAAAGGTGGCACTACAATCGGGATAAATGCAATGTGCACTGGGAGCAAGTTTTGGGATGAAATGGCGAATAAAAGCAAAATACCAAGCAGCATATATTTAAACCACGCTAAATTTTTACCAGTTGGTGTTTTGTTCATTCGGGTAATAATTTTGTAGGCAAGCAAATCAGTGATGCCAGATTTTGAAATCGCAATGGCAAATGCACCGAGCATCGCATAGTTCATGGCAACTTCAGCACCACCACCTAAGCCGCCTGTAAAGGCTTCAATGGTTTTGCTTAAACCTAGGTCTCCGCATAAGCCAGCTGTAAGAGCAGAAATCACAAGTGCGATAACCACGTTCACGCGCAGTAGGCTTAACGCCAGTAGCACGACAATTGAAATAACAACGGGATTAGATAGCATATTGTTGTTCCTTATTGATTAATTAAAAGAAAAAGGTCGCATAAAAGAAAATTGATTTAAGGTTAGATGTCGCATAGTAATAAACTCCTGTAAATTGATAATAAAACAAAACCCCTCGAAAGTTGCCTTCCGAGGGGTAAGATTTTTTGATCTTTATCTTGTCAGCTCGGAAGAAATCTTCCAAGCACGCCAACAGCCTGAAAGATTATTCAGTTGAATGGCGATGATGGTGACGAAGGATAAAGTTCATTTGAAACTCTCTTATTTAGATAACTAAATCGAATTACTTTTTAAAATACGGTAAACCGAAAACGATTGCAAGCCTTTTTTCTAAAAAATTTTGAAAATTAAAGTGCGGTCTGATTTTCAGCTGTTTTTTCCGTTTCATTTGTTTGAGCAACATGCGGGAAACCACCAAGCTCTTTTAAATGGTTCACCATATAGCAAAATAATTCTGCCGTACGCTCAGTATCATATAGTGCCGAGTGTGCTTGTTTACCATCAAAAGGAATTTTTGCCGCTTGGCATGCTTTGACGAGAACCGTTTGTCCAAACATAAAACCGGCAAGTGTTGCCGTATCAAACATCCCAAAAGGGTGGAATGGATTACGTTTTACGCCCGTACGTTCAGCAGCAGCCATCACGAAACTTTGGTCAAAAGCCGCATTGTGCGCCACGATGATAGAACGCTGACACTCAGCATCTTTTTGTCCACGACGCACCATTTGGAACAATCCCGTGATCGCATCTAATTCAGATACAGCACCTCGCAATGGATTGTGAATATCAATCCCGTTAAATTTGAGTGATTCGGGATTAATATTCGCCCCCTCAAATGGTTCAATATGGAAATGGCATTTTTGATCAGGTTGTAAATTGCCATTTTCATCCATTTTTAAGGTGATTGCCGCAAGCTCTAAAAGTGCATCTTTTTTGGCATCAAATCCAGCCGTTTCCACATCAATAATGACTGGAAAGTAGCCACGGAAGCGATTTTTTAATTGGTGATGATAAGGAATTTCAGGTGTATCTGACACAATATATTCCTTAATTCCCTAAAGCTGATTTTGCACTTTTGTTTTCGATAAATTCGATCTTATAACCATCCGGATCTTCAACGAAGGCAATCACAGTAGTGCCGCCTTTAACAGGACCGGCTTCGCGAGTCACTTTACCGCCATTAGCACGTACCGCTTCACAAGTTGCGTAAATATCATCTACACCAATAGCAATATGCCCGTAAGCATTACCAAGATCATATTCAGTTACGCCCCAGTTGTATGTTAATTCAATTTCTGCAGCGCTTTCGCCATCTTCGTAGCCTAAAAAAGCAAGCGTATATTTATACTCAGGGTTTTCACTTGTGCGCAATAAACGCATACCTAAAACATCTTGATAAAATTTAATAGAGCGGTCTAAATCACCTACTCGAAGCATCGTGTGTAAAATTTGCATCTTGTTTTCCTCTTTTCTATTAGGTTGGTGGGCGATTATAGCATAGAAATTTTTAAATAGACTTAGAACGTAATTTATCCTAGAAATTGGAGCGGTTTAAATAATGCAAATGAATTAATCATTTGGAGTGGTCAGAGCTCAGTTTCTATTTGGTTTTGTTAATCTGTTTTTCGTTGTAGTGGCCTAGCTATTGCAACGATATGACAAGTTGTAAATTATTATAGGAGAACAAAGATGTTTTCATTCTTAAAAGCATCTCCTCCAGCACCAAGAATTGAAAGTTCTAGAACAGATGCCGAGTATAAAAAATTACGTTGGCAGGTGTTTGCTGGAGTATTTATCGGGTATGCGGCTTATTATCTTATCCGCAAAAACTTTTCTTTAGCCATTCCTTATCTTATTGATGAATATGGCTTTACTAAAGCTGATTTAGGTACAGTCGGGGTAGCATTATCACTGGCTTACGGTTTTAGTAAGTTCATCATGGGAAACATCTCTGATCGTAGTAATCCTAAATATTTTATTACTATTGGTTTATTAGGTTCTGCATTAGTGAGCTTAATTTTCGGTTTAGTACCAGGCGTGCTTTCTTCTATTTCATTGATGATTGTGTTAGCTGCATTAAATGGCTGGTTCCAAGGAATGGGATACCCACCAGGTGCAAAAACAATGACCAACTGGTTCTCAGTTTCTGAGCGTGGTGTGTGGTGGAGTTGGTGGAACGTATCACATAACTTAGGTGGTGGTTTAATTGGCCCATTAGCGCTCCTCGGTTTATCGATTTTCGGCGTATGGCAATCTTTATTCTATTTACCAGCCTTAATCGCCATTGTATTGGCATTCATCATGTTCTATTTAATGCGTGATACACCTGAATCACAAGGGTTACCGCCGGTAGATGAATGGAAAGGTGAAAAAATCGTAGAGAAAGTTGAATCTGCCCATACGCTTTCTTCTAAAGATATTTTTATGAAATACATCATTAATAATAAGTTCTTATGGGCGATTGCACTAGCGAACGTATTTGTGTATTTCATTCGTTACGGCATTATTGACTGGGCCCCAACGTATCTAAAAGAAGTGAAACATTTCTCAGTAGACAAACAAAGTTGGGCGTATTTCCTTTACGAATATGCAGGTATCTTTGGTATGCTTGCTAGTGGTTATTTGAGTGATAAAGTCTTCAAAGGTCACCGTGCACCGCCGATGTTATTATTCCTAACCGGTGTATTAATCGCGATTATTGTTTATTGGAAAAACCCAGAAGGAAATCCACTCGTAGATAATATTTGTCTTGTAGCTATCGGTTTCTTAATTTATGGTCCAGTAATGATGATCGGGCTTCAAGCGGCAGACCTTGTACCACGTGTGGCAACTGGTACAGCGACAGGTTTAACTGGGTTATTCGGTTACTTATTAGGTTCTGCGAGTGCAGGCTATGTAATGGGTAAATTGGTAGACTTATTTGGCTGGGACGGCGGTTTTTATGCCTTGATCGTTTCTTGCTTCTTAGGATTTGGTTTTATTGCCTTTACCTTACTCCATAAGCCGAATGCAGCATAATAAAGGTTAATGACATATAAAAAGTGCGGTCAAAAACTCTGATGTTTTTGGCCGCACTTTATTTTTTCAGTTTATTTCACCGCAATCATCGATCCAAAATTAAAACATTGGAACCATAATTCGACGTGTGAAAATCCGATGTTTTTTAACCGCTCTTTGTGGATGTTAATCGAGTCAGTACGCATGACATTTTCAAGTGCGGTGCGTTTTTGGCTCACTTCAAGCTCACTATAACCGTTGGCACGTTTGAATTGGTGGTGGAGGTCAATCAGCAACTCATTTACTTTTTCATCTTCAAAACGGAATTTTTCAGAGAGCACCAATACACCGTTTGGGTTTAAACCTTGATAGATTTTTGTAAGCAAGGCTACACGATCTTCTGGTGGTAAAAATTGCAACGTGAAGTTCAGCACCACCATTGACGCATTCTTAATTTCAATTTGACGAATATCATCGCAAAGAATTTCTACAGGCACATCACTATGATAAGCCGCAACATGCTGACGGCAGCGTTCAACCATCGGGAGAGAATTATCGACACCGATAATTTTCACATTAGGTTGTTTAATATTACGTCGCATAGAAAGGGCTGCCGCACCGCGTGAACAGCCTAAATCATAGACTTGACTGTCAGCCGTCACAAAACGTTCAGCCAACATACCAATCGCGGTGATAATGTTGGAGTAGCCCGGAATCGAGCGTTGAATCATATCGGGGAAAACTTCCGCCACGCTTTCGTCAAAAGTAAAATCGCCCAGTTTTTCAATCGGGGCGGCAAAAATTGTATCTTTCATCATTCTTGAGTTCTATTGTTGTCTTGAGAGAGCATTTAGTTAGATAAAATGCAAAAAACTGCGGTCATTTTAGTGAAAGTTTTTAAAGGATCAAATAAATTTCGCTTTTCAATTTAAATGCCTCGTCTTTTTCCGTATAATCAACGCGTTAATTATCCATTTTTAGAAAAATGAAAGGAATACTGAAATGATGCGTACACATTATTGCGGTGCATTAAACCGCAACCATATTGGACAAGAAGTAACATTAAGCGGTTGGGTTCATCGTCGTCGCGATTTAGGCGGTTTAATTTTTATCGATATGCGTGATCGTGACGGTATCGTTCAAGTTTGTTTTGACCCGAAATATCAAGAAGCATTAACTGCAGCTTCAGGCTTACGTAATGAATTTTGTATTCAAATTAAAGGTGAAGTGATCGCGCGTCCTGACAATCAAATTAATAAAAATATGGCGACAGGCGAAGTGGAAGTGTTAGCGAAAGAATTACGCATCTACAATGCTTCTGACGTTTTACCGTTAGACTTCAACCAAAACAACACTGAAGAACAACGTTTAAAATATCGTTATTTAGATTTACGTCGTCCAGAAATGGCACAACGCTTAAAAACCCGTGCGAAAATCACCAGTTTTGTGCGCCGTTTTATGGATGACAATGGTTTCCTTGATATCGAGACCCCAATGCTTACCAAAGCAACGCCAGAAGGGGCACGTGACTATTTAGTGCCAAGCCGTGTACATAAAGGCAAATTCTATGCATTGCCGCAATCACCACAGCTTTTCAAACAGCTTTTAATGATGTCTGGTTTTGATCGTTATTATCAAATCGTGAAATGTTTCCGTGATGAAGATTTACGTGCAGATCGTCAGCCTGAATTTACTCAAATCGATGTGGAAACCTCTTTCTTAACTGCACCAGAAGTACGTGAGATCATGGAACGCATGGTACATGGTTTATGGCAAAACATCATTGGTGTGGATTTAGGTAAATTCCCGCAAATGACCTGGCAGGAAGCGATGACTCGTTTTGGTTCAGATAAACCAGATTTGCGTAACCCGCTTGAATTAGTCGATGTGGCTGATATCGTTAAAGACGTTGAATTTAAAGTATTTAATGAGCCTGCAAACAATCCAAACGGCCGTGTGGCAGTCATTCGTGTACCAAATGGTACTGAAATCACTCGTAAACAAATTGATGAATATACACAATTTGTTGGCATTTACGGTGCGAAAGGTTTAGCTTGGGCGAAAGTAAACGATATCAATGCGGGTCTTGAAGGCGTACAAAGCCCGATTGCGAAATTCTTAAATGAAGATGTGTGGAAAGCGTTAGCAGAGCGTGTGAAAGCTCAAACTGGCGATATTTTATTCTTCGGTGCTGACAAATGGCAAACCACCACGGATGCAATGGGCGCATTACGTTTGAAATTAGGTCGTGATCTTGGCTTAACTCGTTTAGATGAGTGGCAACCACTTTGGGTGATCGATTTTCCAATGTTTGAACGTGATGAAGAGGGTAATCTTGCAGCAATGCACCACCCATTCACTTCACCAAAAGATTTCAGCCCAGAGCAATTAGAAGCAGATCCAACAAGTGCGGTAGCAAATGCTTACGATATGGTGATAAACGGCTATGAAGTAGGTGGTGGTTCTGTCCGTATTTTCGATCCGAAAATGCAACAAACCGTATTCCGCATTCTGGGTATAAACGAACAAGAACAACGTGAAAAATTCGGCTTCTTATTAGATGCATTAAAATTCGGTACACCGCCACATGCAGGTTTAGCATTTGGTTTAGACCGCTTAACCATGCTTTTAACTGGCACTGAAAATATTCGTGATGTGATTGCATTCCCGAAAACAACAGCCGCAGCTTGTTTAATGACAGAGGCACCAAGTTTTGCGAATCCGCAGGCGTTAGGTGAGTTGAGTATTCAGGTTGTGAAAGCTGAATAAGTTTAAAATTTATAATATAGGGTGCGGTCAATTTTGACCGCACTTTCTTTTTATCGAAAAAATTTTATTCACTTAAAGATATCAGTTTTTCGGTATGAATACTGGTGAAATTTATTTGTTTTGAAGTTATATTCTGAAAAAATAAAATAATTAGATTTTTATTTTGCGGTACTGCTTTTAAGTGGATTTTATTTACTTTACTCAAGGATAAAATTCTATTATAAATAAGGCCTTTTTCGGTTTATGGTCAATTTATAAGAGAAAATTTTATGAGTGAAGTTTCAACTCCAGTAGAAAAATCAACATGGGCGAGTAAATTCTCAGCCTTAGGTCCTGGAATCGTGATGGCATCAGCGGCTGTTGGTGGTTCGCATATTATTGCATCTACCCAAGCTGGTGCGATCTATGGTTGGGAATTAGTGAGCATTGTTATTCTTGCTAACTTATTTAAATATCCTTTCTTCCGTTTCGGTGTTCAATATACCCTAGATACCGGTAATACCTTGTTAGAAGGTTATCGTCAAAAAGGGAAGTTCTACCTTTGGTTATTCCTTGCTTTAAACGTTTTTGCCACAGTAATTAATACTGCTGCAGTGGGATTATTAACGGCAGCAATTTTAACGTTTATTACACCAATTCCACTTCCAATGCCAGTATTAAGCTCATTAGTGATTCTTGTGACAACCGGCATTTTATTGTTGGGTAAATATCGTTTATTAGATAGTTTATCGAAAATCATCATGATTGCTTTAACGGTAACAACCGTGAGCGCTGTCGTGATTGCTTTTATGCGTAATGGTATCAATGGCGTAGCCACACCTGATTTTGTAGCGCCTTCTCCATGGGAATTAAGTAAATTAGCGTTTTTAGTGGCCTTAATGGGCTGGATGCCTGCACCAATTGAAATTTCTGCTGTTAACTCTATGTGGGTGGTGGCAAAACGTCGTCTAACGAAAGTATCTTATGAAGATGGTTTATTTGACTTCAACGTGGGTTATATCGGTACAGCAATTTTAGCTGTCGTATTTTTAGCGCTTGGTGCATTGGTGCAATATGGTTCTCCTGAAACCGTAGAGCTGGTGGGCGGAAAATATATCGCACAACTTATCAATATGTATGCAAGTACTATTGGTGAATGGTCTCGCTTATTAATTGCAGTCATTGCGTTCATGTGTATGTTTGGTACAACAATTACAGTAATTGATGGTTACTCTCGTACCAATGTTGAATCTTTGCGTATCTTATTCGGTAAACAAGAAAGCTCTGTGAGAATTCTTAATATCGGTATGATTTTTGCGGCGTTATCTGGTTTAGCGATTATTTTCTACTTTAATAATGCAGTAGGCCCAATGCTGAAATTCGCGATGATTGCTTCATTTGTTTCTGCACCAATCTTTGCTTGGTTGAATTTATCTCTGACTAAGCACGCGAAACACAGTGTAAAAGGCGGATTATTGTGGTTATCCCTTATCGGTTTATTCTACTTAACCGCCTTTGCAGGATTATTTATCGCCCAACAAGCTGGCTGGTTAAACTAAAATAATTGGGATAATTACCGCACTTTAGTTTTAAAGTGCGGTAATTTTTTTGAAAGTTTTTAGTAGAAAAGGTATGATGCTGCCCATTCTCAATTATGTAGATGACGAGCTTGAAATATAAAAATAATCAATCGGTTCTCGTGGTAATTTATGCGGAAAGCACGCATCGTGTTCTTATGCTTCAACGCCAAGATGATTCCACTTTTTGGCAATCCGTTACGGGGACACTGGAAACCAATGAAACACCAAGAGAAACAGCAATTCGAGAAGTTTGGGAAGAAGTAGGATTAAAAATAGAAGAAAATTCGACCGCACTTTTTGATTGTAAAGAGAGTATAGAATTTGAAATTTTCCCGCATTTCCGCTATAAATACGCACCGAATGTGACTCACTGTCATGAACATTGGTTTTTATTGGCAGTTGAGCAGGAATTTAAACCGATATTAAGTGAGCATTTGGCGTATCAATGGGTTTCACCAGAATATGCGATCCAAATGACAAAATCGCCGAATAATGCCGAGGCCATCAAAAAATATTTGATGAACGGCTTTCCTCTATACTCTATAGAAGAGGATTTCATTTAAAAACGTTTTTAAGATAAGAAGGAAAACAACATGGCAGGCCATAGTAAGTGGGCAAATATTAAACACCGTAAAGCAGCACAAGATGCGCAACGCGGTAAAATTTTTACAAAATTAATTCGTGAATTAGTGACTGCTGCAAAAATTGGTGGCGGTGATGTAAGTGCTAACCCGCGTTTACGTGCAGCAGTAGATAAAGCCCTATCGAGCAACATGACTCGCGACACCATTAACCGTGCGATTGAACGCGGTGTGGGCGGTGGTGATGACACCAATATGGAAACAAGAATTTACGAAGGTTATGGTCCGGGTGGAACTGCTGTGATGGTTGAGTGTCTAAGTGATAACGCAAACCGAACTATCTCACAGGTTCGCCCAAGTTTTACTAAATGTGGTGGTAACTTAGGGACAGAAGGTTCTGTGGGCTACTTATTCAGCAAAAAAGGCTTGATTTTAATTAGCCAAGGTGAAGAAGATGCGTTAATGGAGGCGGCAATTGAAGCCGGTGCGGATGATGTTCAATCGCAAGATGATGGATCATTTGAAATCTATACCGCGTGGGAAGATTTAGGTTCTGTGCGCGATGCAATCGAAGCAGCAGGGTTTAAAATTGATAACGCAGAAGTGACAATGATTCCATCAACAACAGTTGATCTTGATCTTGAAACTGCGCCTAAATTGTTGCGTTTAATTGACATGTTAGAAGACTGTGACGATGTACAAAACGTATATCATAACGGTGAAATTAGTGATGAAGTTGCAGCTCAGCTGTAATTTTAAGGAGATTTATAATGAAATTTGCTAAAGTATTACCAGCAATGGCCGCTCTTGTTGTTTTATCTGCGTGCGCAAGCGATGCACCAAAAATGGAAAACAAAGCGGAACAAATGGCAACCCCTACTGTAACGGATAAAACAGTAGTTTATACCTGTAACAAGAAAACTGTAACTGCAGTTTATCAATTCGAAAACCAAGAGCCAACAGCGGCAATGGTAATGGTAGGTAACAAAGTTGTTGCGAAAGATTTCGCTCGTGATGCAGCTCAAAAAGACTTCACTTCATTTACTTCTGGCAAATATGTTTGGAACGTAGATAGTGGTTTAACTTTAGATAAATTTGATTCTGTTGTGCCAGTAAATCTTTTAATCAAAGGTAAAAAAGCAGATAAAATTGTTGTGAAAAACTGTGATGTAGATGCAAAAGCAACTGCAAAAGCAAACCAATAATTAACGCTAAAAACGGCCGGCATTGACCGGCCGTTTATTTTTGAGAGTTTATGAGTATTATTTTAGGCATTGACCCAGGTTCTCGTGTAACGGGTTATGGTGTGATTAGACAAAATGGTCGACTTTTAGAATATCTCGGCAGTGGAGCAATCCGCACGCAGGTAGAGGATTTACCTACACGATTAAAACGAATTTATGCCGGTGTGACTGAAATCATCACACAATTTCAGCCCGATATGTTTGTTATTGAACAAGTGTTTATGGCTAAAAATGCAGATTCAGCTTTAAAACTGGGGCAAGCACGTGGTACGGCGATTGTGGCTGCAGTGAACCATGATTTACCTGTATTTGAATATGCGGCTCGTTTGGTGAAACAGACTGTCGTAGGGATTGGTTCTGCAGATAAAGTTCAAGTTCAAGACATGGTGACACGAATTTTGAAGCTCTCAGATAAACCACAGGCTGATGCGGCAGATGCTTTAGCTATTGCGATCACTCATGCTCATACCATTCAACATTCCTTGCATATTGCAGGCTCGGTCAAAACCACAGAAACACACGAAAAAATGACCGCACTTTTAAAAACAAGGTACAGCCGAGGTCGATTTAGATTAAAAATTTAACTGGATTAATATCCAGTTTTATCTTATTCTATGCAAAATTTTTTTACATGGAAATCTTATGATCGGTCGTTTAAAAGGCATCTTATTAGAAAAACAACCTCCTGAAATTTTGCTTGATGTTCAAGGCGTCGGTTACGAATTATTGTTACCAATGACCAGTTTTTATGACTTACCTGAAATCGGGCAAGAAACTACTTTATTTACCCATCTTGTTGTGCGTGAAGATGCTCATCTTCTTTTTGGATTCGCCCAAAAAACTGACCGCACTTTATTCCGTGAATTAATTAAAACCAATGGTGTTGGTCCTAAATTGGCACTCGCAATTTTATCTGCAATGTCAGTAGAGCAGTTTGCTTACGCTATTGAACGAGAAGAACTGTCGAAATTAGTTAAAATTCCTGGTGTGGGCAAGAAAACGGCTGAACGCTTATTGGTAGAGTTAAAAGGGAAGTTTAAAGATGTTCGCCAAAGTGATTTCTTTGTGGAGAGCAAACATATTCCTTCAACTTCAGAATTACATCAAGCGGAGAGCTCAGCTGATGAAGCAGTTGCTGCATTGGTTGCGTTAGGTTATAAACCAACCGATGCTGAAAAAATGGTGAAAAAAGTCGCTAAAGCTGACTTGAGCAGTGAGCAATTAATTCGCGAAGCTTTAAAAGCCGCATTATAAAGATTAAACAGATATGATCGAAGCAGATAGAATTATTAGCAGTCAGGCAAAGATGGATGAAGATGTCATCGATCGTGCGATTCGTCCAAAGCTTTTAGCGGACTATGTGGGACAGCCACAAGTGCGAGAACAGATGGATATTTTCATTAAGGCGGCGAAATTGCGTCAAGATGCCTTAGATCATCTTTTGATCTTCGGTCCTCCAGGCTTAGGAAAAACGACGCTAGCTAATATTGTGGCAAATGAAATGGGTGTGAATATTCGCACCACATCAGGGCCTGTTCTTGAAAAAGCAGGGGATTTGGCAGCAATGCTGACAAATCTTGAACCCCATGATGTGTTGTTTATTGATGAAATTCACCGTCTTTCCCCAGCGATTGAAGAAGTGCTTTATCCAGCAATGGAAGATTATCAGTTGGATATTATGATCGGTGAAGGCCCTGCTGCACGCTCAATTAAATTGGATTTGCCACCTTTCACATTAATTGGTGCAACAACTCGAGCGGGTTCTTTAACTTCACCACTACGTGATCGTTTTGGTATCGTTCAACGTTTAGAATTTTATTCCGTTGAAGATTTAACTTCTATTGTGACAAGAAGTGCCTCTTGCTTAAATCTGGAATTAGAAGATAAAGCCGCTTTTGAAGTGGCTCGTCGTTCACGTGGCACCCCTCGTATTGCAAACCGTTTATTGCGTCGCGTTCGAGATTTTGCTGATGTGCGTAATGATGGCATTATTTCAGCAGACATTGCGAAACAAGCGCTTTCAATGTTGGATGTAGATGATGCGGGCTTTGATTATTTAGATAGAAAATTGCTTACCGCTGTGATTGAACGTTTTGATGGTGGGCCAGTCGGATTAGATAACTTGGCAGCAGCAATAGGTGAAGAACGAGACACTATCGAGGATGTTTTAGAACCTTACTTGATTCAACAAGGATTTTTACAGCGTACGCCTCGAGGCCGAATTGCGACCTCGTTAACTTATCGACACTTCGGACTTCAGAAGCCGTCAGAATAAGAGATAGAAAAAAGGACATATTGATATCAATATGTCCTTTCTTTTTGAAACCTGCTTAGTTAGTTCCTTCAGTATAGCTCTTCATGCTATTTAATCTTGCTAAACCCACATCACAGCTTTTTTGTTGAGTCGCTAATTCCATTTCAAGAATTTGCTGTTTGCTTTGGTTCAGTTTACTTTTGATTTTACCTACTTGAGTATGAGTGCCAGGCTGTTTTTCTGCTTGAGCAATCAAATTTTCTGTTTCTTTAAATAACTGTGTACATTGTTGTGGAAGAGCAGCTTTGTTTTCTGTAAGAGGTGCTGCGGTGGCAGATAATGCCATAGAACCGAAAAGTGCGGTCAAAATTACGCAAATTTTTTTCATTGTAAATCCCTACAAATCTCTCCAAATATTATTAGGCTAAAAAATAGCAAAATCTTGCAGCCCTGTCTAGTGATTATTTTGTCCATTTTTTTTAAATAAAGTTTCCTTGTGATAGATAAATTTTTCCATTTTGAGCAAAAAATACAGAATTTGATGTGGATCAATTTTGTCATTGTTATGCAAAATAGGGTATTTTGTAACTTATATCAAAAAATGTGATCAAGATAACGGTTTTTTCTGTTTTTTATCCTCATAAATAGTAGTAGAATAGGGCAAATTTTTGAATATTTATACTGTAATTGGTTACTGTATTCTGTTTTGAGAATAGAAAAGGCAATTATTACGTAAATAATTCAATATTTCTTAACAATTTCTGTTGAGTAGTTTGGGGTGGTTATTTGGGGTTATCCTTGGTAATCATAAAGTGAAAATCTTGTAGATTTATACAAGGAGTTGAGATGTTAGACGTTGTTGATCTCTCACGCTTGCAGTTTGCATTAACTGCGTTATATCACTTCATTTTTGTACCATTAACATTAGGTTTATCTTTCGTTCTTGTGATCATGGAAACCATTTATGTTAAAACGGGCAAAGAAGTATATAAAGATATGACAAAATTCTGGGGTAAGTTATTTGGTATTAACTTTGCTCTAGGGGTGACGACCGGTATTATCATGGAGTTCCAATTCGGGACAAACTGGTCTTATTATTCTCACTATGTAGGTGATATTTTCGGTGCGCCATTAGCAATCGAAGCATTACTTGCGTTCTTCTTAGAGTCCACTTTCGTGGGTCTATTCTTCTTCGGTTGGGATCGTTTAACTAAAGGTAAACACTTACTCGCAACTTACTGCGTAGCCTTTGGTTCAAACCTTTCTGCGATGTGGATTTTAGTCGCGAATGGTTGGATGCAACATCCGGTAGCGGCAGAGTTTAACTTTGAAACCATTCGTATGGAAATGACCAGCTTCTTAGATCTTTGGTTAAATCCAGTTGCGCAAGGTAAATTCTTACACACATTAACAGCAGGTTATACAACCGGTGCAATGTTTGTATTAGGTATCAGTGCATTCTATTTATTAAAAGGCCGCGATATTGGTTTTGCTAAACGTTCATTCTCTGTAGCGGCAACTTTTGGTTTTATCGCTGCATCAGCGGTATTAATTATGGGGGATGAATCAGGTTATGAAATTGGTAAAGCACAACCTGTGAAATTGGCTGCAATGGAAGCTGAGTTTGATACCCATCCTGCGCCAGCGCCATTCCATCCAGTTGCGATTCCAAATACCGCTGAAATGAAAAATGATTTTGCGATTGAAATCCCTTACTTAGGTGGTTTAATTGCAACGCGTTCTTTAGACACTGAAATTGTTGGTTTGAAAGATATTCAAGCGAAAAATGAAGGTCGTGTTCGTAACGGTATGGTTGCTTATGATTTATTCACGCAATTAAAAGCAGAGAAAAAATCAGCAGGCCAAGTAAATCCTGAAACTAAAGCAAAATTTGATGAAGTCAAAGGTGATTTAGGTTTCGGTTTATTATTAAAACGTTACACAGATAAAGTTGTTGATGCAACGGATGAACAAATTAAACAAGCAGCACGTGATACTATTCCAAATGTCGGTCCTAACTTCTGGGCATTCCGTGGTATGTTAGCCGCAGGTGGTTTAATTATTTTACTGACCTTTGGTGCATTTGTTCAAAATTTACGTAACAAAGTGACTTCTTCTCGCTTATTACTTAAAGCATTGCTTTGGGGTATTCCATTGCCATTCTTAGCGATTGAATTTGGTTGGTTCTTAGCTGAATTTGGTCGTCAACCATGGGCGATTTATGAAGTATTACCGGTGGGTGTGTCTGCCTCTAACTTGAGTGTAGGTGACTTATGGTTCTCTATCGGTTTAATTTGTGTACTTTACTTCTTCTTCATCATTGCGGAAATGTATTTGATGTTTAAATATGCACGTTTAGGTCCAAGTGCATTGAAAACCGGCAAATACTATTTTGAGCAATCATCTAAATAAGCAGGAGATGGATTATGCTTGATTATGAAATTCTACGTATTATTTGGTGGGTGCTAGTTGTTGTATTGCTTATCGGTTTCTCTGTAACAGATGGATTCGATATGGGCGTGACCGCACTTTTACCCGTAGCAGGTAAGAAAGAAGTAGAAAAACGAATTATGATTAACTCTATTGCGCCACACTGGGATGGTAACCAAGTTTGGTTATTAAGTGCTGGTGGTGCAATATTCGCGGCATGGCCGATTGTTTATTCTGTAGCGTTTTCAGGCTTCTATATTGCCTTATTCCTCGTGTTAGCTGCGTTATTCTTCCGTCCAATTGGTTTTGAATATCGTGCGAAAATTGATAACCCAACATGGCGTGCTATGTGGGATTGGGGCTTGTTTGCGGGTGGTTTTGTACCTGCATTAGTATTCGGTGTAGCATTTGGTAATTTATTACAAGGTGTACCATTTGAATTAAATGAGCTTTCACAAGCAACTTACACAGGTTCTTTCTTTGCATTATTAAACCCATTCGCATTACTTTGCGGTGTGTTAAGCCTTGCAATGTTAGTGACTCACGGTGCGAACTGGTTACAAATGAAAACCACTGCAGCATTGCGTGATCGTGCAAGAGCAATTACACAAATCGGTGCATTAGTGACATTAATTACTTTTGTACTTGCAGGTGTGTGGCTTTCTTTCAAAGACGGTTATGTGGTGACTAGCGCAGTGGATCACTTTGCACCATCAGCGCCAGCTTCAGGTAAACAAGTGGCAGTTGAAGCAGGTGCATGGTTCAAAAACTTCAATGAAAATCCAGCTTTATGGGTATTCCCAGCATTAGCAGTAGTTGGTGCATTATTGAATGTGGTTGCATCTAAAGCAAATCGTTGTGGTTTCGCGTTCTTATTCTCAGTATTAACAATGGCTGGTGTGATTATCACTGCGGCAGTATCAATGTTCCCATTTGTAATGCCTTCAAGTACTCATCCAGAACAAAGCTTGTTAATGTGGGATGCAACATCAAGTCAATTAACATTAAACTTAATGTTCTACTTGGCATTAGTATTTGTTACTATCTCATTGCTTTACACCATTTGGTCATACTACAAAATGTTTGGTCGCTTGGATGAAAGCTTTGTTGAAGACAACAAAAACTCATTATACTAAGGAGAAACAATATGTTATACGTAATTTGGGTAGTGGGTGTGTTGGCTGCAGTTATGGTGAGTGCTAAATTAACCATTGGCAAAGAAAAGTCAGGTAAATTTGACGAGTAATGATGATTAATTCACTCTATCAATTAAGTAATAAGGGTTCCTTGCGAACCCTTTCGTTTATTTTGGCGTTATTTTTAACCGCGGCTTTCTTTTTAAATTTAAGTCAATTTTCGACCGCACTTCGAACTGCACATCCAGCTTGGATTCTTGCGATTTTTTGGGGATTGATTAATTTGTGGATCCACGGTATCGGATTTGAAATTCGTCGAGCAATATGGCAGCTTATTTTCTTGCCATTTATTGGTTATTTCACCACAATAATCGCCATTGTTCAGCATTGGTTTTTATAAGAACGATAGACAAATATTATTATTTGGAGCTTGCACATCTAATGAACAGGTTCTAAAATAAGCGGCTTGTTATGGCTGATAATTTGAGCATTATTTTGAATAACCAATGTTTTACCTTTCCGGTTCGTGTCTATTATGAGGACACGGATGCAGGCGGAGTAGTGTATCACGCACGTTACTTACATTTCTTTGAGCGTGCGCGAACTGAATATTTAAGAACGCTTAATTTTTCCCAACAATCATTATTGCAGGAACAACAGTTAGCTTTTGTGGTCAAAACCATGTCTATTGACTATTGTATTCCGGCAAAATTGGATGATTATCTTATTGTCGAAACGGAAATAACGGCAGTGAAAGGAGCAACAATTCTCTTTGAACAGCGGTTAGTTCGTGAGGCAGTGGTGTTATCAAAGGCTACTGTTAAGGTAGCCTGTGTTGATCTAGGCAAAATGAAACCTGTCGCAATTCCTGAAGAATTAAAAGCGGCATTTTTAAAGTAAATAACTTTTCGGAGTATGCAATGACTGCAGAATTGAACTTTTTAGATCTTTTTCTAAAAGCGAGTATCGTTGTTCAACTTGTAATTGTGATCTTGATTTCGTTCTCAATTATTTCTTGGGCAATCATCATTCAACGTAGCCGTATTTTGACGAGCGCGTTAAAAGAAGCGAACACTTTTGAAGATCGTTTCTGGTCTGGTGAAGATTTAAACAAACTTTATGATGGTTTATCTAATCGTCGTGAAGTATTAACTGGTAGCGAACAAATTTTCTTTGTTGGCTTTAAAGAATTCTCTCGCTTAAAACAAGTGAACGCAGATGCGCCAGAAGCAATCATTAAAGGTACGACTCGTGCAATGAACCTTGCGATGAATCGTGAAGTAGAAGCGCTTGAAAGTCGTGTACCTTTCTTAGCAACAGTGGCTTCTGTAAGTCCATATATTGGTTTATTTGGTACCGTTTGGGGGATCATGCACGCATTTATGGCATTAAGTGGTGCGAAACAAGCAACATTACAAATGGTTGCTCCAGGTATCGCAGAAGCCTTGATCGCAACCGCAATCGGTTTGTTTGCGGCGATTCCAGCTGTAATGGCGTATAACCGTTTAAGCTTACGTGTTAATGCGATTGAACAAAATTATGGTAACTTCATTGATGAATTCACCACAATTTTACATCGTCAAGCTTTTGGTAAAGCGCCCCATTAAAAATCAATGAAAAATTGACCGCACTTGATAAGTTTAAAAAGTGCGGTGGATTTTAGCGAAGTTTTAGAGGAAATTATGGCTCGTCGTCAGCGTAAAGACATTAAATCTGAAATTAACATCGTGCCATTTCTCGATGTTCTTTTAGTTTTGGTGTTAATTTTTATGGCAACCGCGCCGATTATCAGTCAGAGCGTTCAAGTGGAACTCCCTGATTCGGTGCAAAGTCAAAATGTATCAAATGAAGATAAAATACCGGTTATCTTAGAAGTAGCAGGTGTAGGGCAGTATTCGATTTCTATTGGTGGTCAACGCCAAGAAGGCCTTAACGAAGAAATGGTAACCCAATTATCAAAACAAGAATTTGATAAAGACAATAACACAATGTTCTTAGTGGGCGGAGCAAAAGATGTACCTTATGAAGAAGTGATTAAAGCACTGAATTTACTACATCTTGCCGGCATTAAGTCTGTGGGTTTAATGACCAACCCGATTTAAGAATAAGTAGGTAAAACCGTGCAGAATAATCGACGAAAAAAACGTGCAAATGAGTTTGTCATCTCTATTGCGATGCACCTTGCATTGTTTGGTTTGTTGATTTGGAGCTCTCTTTATCAAACCGTTGAAATAATGGGTGGTGGAGAAGGTGAAGGTGATGCCATGGGAGCTGTGATGGTCGATACCGGCAGCGCAGCACAGGAATGGGGACGTATTCAACAACAGAAAAAAGGTCAAACTGATAAACAGAAAAAACCAGAACCTGTAGTCGAAGAGAAAAAACCAGAGCCTGAACCTGAACCAAATCAGCAAGAAATTGCGAAACAAGAAGAGATTAAGCGTCAGCAGGAAATTCAACGTCAAAAAGAACTTGAAAAACAAAAGCAGCAAGAAATTGAAAAGCAAAAACAGCAACAAGAACTTGCTCGTCAAGAGGCGTTAGAAAAGCAGAAACAAGCTGAAGAAGCGAAAGCAAAACAAGCTGCTGAAGCAGCGAAGTTAAAAGCTGATGCAGAAGCGAAACGTTTAGCGGCAGCTGCTAAACAGGCTGAGGAAGAGGCAAAAGCTAAAGCACAAGCCGAAGCTCAAAAAGCGAAAGAAAAAGCTGAAGCCGATGCTAAAGCGAAGGCTGAGGCAAAAGCGAAAGCCGATGCTGAAGCAAAAGCGAAGGCCAAGGCTGAAGCAGATGCTAAAGCGAAAGCTGAGGCGGATGCTAAGGCTAAGGCAAAAGCTGAAGCCGATGCTAAAGCAAAAGCAGATGCAGAGGCGAAAGCGAAGGCAGAAGCAAAAGCTAAAGCGGATGCAGAAGCGAAAGCGAAGGCTGATGCGAAGGCAAAAGCTGACGCAGCAAAACGTAAAGCGGATCAAGCGGCTTTAGATGACTTCATGAACGGCGGAGATGTCGGTGGTGGTAGTGCATCTAAAGGTGGTAATGCAAATAAAGGCGGTACACAAGGTAGTGGTGCAGGACTAGGTGCTGGAGATGGTGGTAAAGTTGGTGACCAATATGCAGGTGTCATTAAACGTGAAATTCAACGCCGTTTCTTAAAAGACCCAAGCTTTGCCGGTAAAGTTTGTAGCATTAAAATCCAACTCGGTCGAGATGGTACGATTTTAGGCTACCAACGCGTTTCAGGACCTGATGATATTTGTACTGCAGCATTAAGTGCGGTAGCGAGAACGAAAAAAGTTCCAGCAGCACCATCTGATGCTATTTATGAGAAATATAAAGCGCCGACTATCGATTTTGATATCAATGCTCGATAATCGGTTTTAGGAAAGTAACAACGTTAAAATAAGGTGATTAAATGAAATTGATCAAACGTGTTATGGGGCTATTTGTGGTCATGTTTGCATTTGCAAGCACAGCAATGGCAGAAGATGAAGTTCGAATTGTGATTGATGAAGGTGTTGATGGCGCTCGTCCTATCGCAGTTGTTCCTTTCGCAGGTTCTGCACCTGAAAATATTGGTCAAATTGTTGCGGATGACTTACGTAATAGTGGTAAATTTAACCCAATTCCAGTGAGCCAAATGCCACAACAACCAACGACTGCAGCAGAAGTGAAACCAGAAGCTTGGACAGCTTTAGGTATTGATGCTGTTGTGGTAGGTCAAGTGACATCAACTGGTAGCGGTTATAACATTTCTTACCAATTAGTTGATACTGTAGGTGCATCAGGTACACCTGGTGCGGTGCTTGCACAAAATAGCTATACAGTGACAAATAAATGGTTACGCTATGGTGCACATACTGTGAGTGATGAAGTATTTGAAAAATTAACCGGTATTCGTGGTGCATTCAGAACGCGTATCGCTTACGTAGTACAAAAAAATGGTGGCTCACAACCTTATGAAGTTCGTGTAGCAGATTATGATGGTTACAACCAATTTATCGTAAATCGTAGCTCACAACCAATTATGTCTCCAGCTTGGTCTCCAGATGGTAAACGTTTAGCATACGTATCTTTTGAGAACAAAAAATCTCAACTTGTTGTACAAGACTTAGGTTCAGGTTCTCGTAAAGTGGTGGCTTCTTTCCCAGGACATAACGGTGCGCCAGCATTCTCTCCAGACGGTTCTAAACTCGCATTTGCTTCTTCACAAGATGGTTTATTAAACATCTATGTAATGGGCTCAAATGGTGGTACACCGACTCAATTAACTCGCGGTGCGGGTAATAATACAGAACCATCATGGTCTCCAGATGGTAGCTCAATTCTCTTTACTTCAGATAGAGGTGGTTCACCACAAGTTTATCGCATGAGTGCAAGTGGTGGTGGTGCATCTCCAGTTGGTGGTCGCGGTAGTGCTCAAATCAGTAGTGATGGTAAAACACTCGTGATGATCAACGGTAATAACAACGTGGTGAAACAAGATCTCACCAGCGGTAGTTCTGAAGTATTAAGTACATCTTTCTTAGGTGAAAGCCCAAGTATTTCTCCTAACGGTATCATGATTATTTACAGCTCTACACAAGGGCTAGGAAAGGTGTTACAATTAGTTTCTGCAGATGGTCGCTTTAAAGCGAGTCTTCCAGGAAGTAATGGCCAAGTGAAATTTCCAGCTTGGTCTCCATACTTGACTAAATAAAAAAACTCATTGAGGAGAAATCTAATGAACAAATTTGTTAAATCATTATTAGTTGCTGGTTCAGTAGCTGCATTAGCAGCATGTAGCTCATCAAACAACGATGCAGCAGGCAACGGTGCTAACAACGGTCAAACTTTCGGTGGTTACTCTGTTGAAGATCTTCAACAACGTTACAACACCGTTTACTTCGGTTTCGACAAATTCAACATCGAAGGTGAATACGTTCAAATCTTAGATGCTCACGCTGCATACTTAAATGCAACTCCAGCTTCTAAAGTTGTTGTTGAAGGTAACACTGACGAGCGTGGTACTCCAGAGTACAACATCGCTTTAGGTCAACGTCGTGCTGATGCAGTTAAAGGTTTCTTAGCTGGTAAAGGTGTTGACGCTGGTAAAGTATCAACTGTTTCTTACGGTGAAGAAAAACCTGCAGTGTTAGGTCACGATGAAGCAGCATACTCTAAAAACCGTCGTGCAGTGTTAGCATACTAATTTTTAGAGAATTTTGATTCTTAGAAAAAGGGAGAGTAGAAATACTCTCCTTTTTTTATTTGTTCTAAGATCTTGTCAGAAATTGACGAGTATTCACGCAATTAACACAATTTCTTCAGATTTTTCTTGCGTCAGAAAATAAAATCAGTAATATACGCACCTGTTACGAAATGATGTGGGTCGTTAGCTCAGTCGGTAGAGCAGCGGACTTTTAATCCGTTGGTCGAAGGTTCGAATCCTTCACGACCCACCACTTTTATTTCGAAGAATTCCCAAATGGGTCGTTAGCTCAGTCGGTAGAGCAGCGGACTTTTAATCCGTTGGTCGAAGGTTCGAATCCTTCACGACCCACCATCTATTTTACAAATCATGATTTAACCGGTTGGGTTGTTAGCTCAGTTGGTAGAGCAGCGGACTCTTAATCCGTCGGTCGAGAGTTCGAGCCTCTCACAGCCCACCAGTCAACATCTTATTCCTCCTGTTTGTTAATAAATTTACAAAAAAGTAAAATATTTTCAAAATTCTTGACTATATTTAGCGGTTATTATGGTAGAATATCCACAAAGTTAAGTCGGGCATAAAATGTTACAGAATATTCGAATTGTTTTGGTTGAAACATCACATAGCGGGAACATCGGTTCAGCGGCGCGTGCGATGAAAACAATGGGATTATCCAATCTTTATTTGGTTTCACCAAAATCGGTGGATGAGCAATCTATTGCATTAGCTGCAGGCGCTGATGATGTCGTGCGTAATGCCCACATTGTTGATACTTTTGAACAAGCAATAGAAGATTGTTCATTAGTAATTGGAACCAGTGCGAGATTACGCCATTTACAGAGTACACTGATTGAGCCAAGAGAATGTGCGGAGAAAGCCAGCGCACATCAAGGCCAAGTGGCGATTGTATTCGGTCGTGAGCGTGTTGGACTCACAAATGAAGAATTACTTAAATGTCATTATCATTTAAATATCCCTGCTAATCCTGAATATTCTTCGCTAAATTTAGCGATGGCAGTTCAGTTGGTAAGTTATGAAATGCGAATGGCATTTTTAGCAAAAGATAAAACGGAAAGTACACTTTCAACAATAGAAAATATCTATCCAACAGCACAAGAAATGGAATATTTTTTTGCTCATACGGAACAGGTGTATCAGTCTCTTGGTTTTATTCAAAATCAAGGGGTTATACAAAAGTTAAGACGACTTTATAACCGTTCTTCTCTAGAAAAAAATGAATTAAATATTTTGCGAGGAATGTTAAGTGCGGTTGAAAAACGCCTTAATCTGCAAAAAGAGTAAAATTGACTATCATAGTCAGATAGGTAAACTACCTAGATGGCGATTTATAGGGATGCTTTATGAAACTAACATCTAAAGGACGATATGCGGTTACCGCAATTTTAGATATCGCACTACACGCAGGAACAAATCCCGTTTGTTTAGCGGATATCTCAGAACGTCAAAATATTTCACTTTCTTATCTTGAGCAATTATTTGCAAAATTGCGTCGTGGTGGATTAGTAAAAAGCGTTCGCGGCCCAGGTGGTGGCTATCGTTTAGCGTTACCAACCGATCAAATTTCTATCGGTATGGTGATTTCAGCCGTAAATGAGAACATTAATGTGACAAGATGCCTTGGTAAAGGAAATTGTAAAGGCGGAGTTGAGTGTTTAACTCATACATTATGGCAAGATTTAAGTGATCGTATTTCTGATTTTTTAGATGAGATCACATTAGCTGAGCTTGTAGAGAAAAAAGCTGGGAAGCATAAAGCTCACAAAGATTTTGATGACTTAATTGTAGTCAACCAATAATGGGAAAGTAGATTAAAGTGCGGTCAAGTTGATAGCATTTTTAGTAGTTATTTAGGAGTGAAAATGAAATTACCAATTTATTTAGATTATGCAGCAACATGTCCAGTGGATGAACGTGTAGCTAAAAAAATGATGGAATATTTAACCATTGATGGTGTATTCGGTAATCCAGCATCTCGTTCACATAAATTTGGCTGGCAAGCTGAAGAAGCGGTTGATATTGCACGTAATCAAATTGCGGATTTGATTGGCGCAGACTCTCGTGAGATCGTGTTTACTTCTGGTGCAACAGAAGCAGATAACCTTGCAATTAAAGGTGCAGCGCACTTTTATCAAACAAAAGGTAAACACATTATTACTTGTAAAACTGAGCACAAAGCCGTATTGGATACTTGTCGTCAATTAGAGCGAGAAGGCTTTGAAGTCACTTATTTAGATCCAGAAGAAGATGGTTTAATCGATCTTGAGAAATTCAAAGCTGCATTGCGTCCAGATACGATTCTTGTGTCAATTATGCACGTGAATAATGAAATTGGCGTGATTCAAGATATTAAAGCAATTGGTGAGCTTTGCCGTGCAAACAAAACCATTTTCCACGTAGATGCGACCCAAAGTGTCGGTAAAGTCGAAATTAATCTTGCTGAATTACCGGTTGATTTAATGTCCATGTCTAGCCACAAATTGTACGGACCAAAAGGTATCGGTGCATTATATGTTTGCCGTAAACCGCGTGTTCGTTTAGAAGCCATTATCCATGGTGGTGGTCACGAGCGTGGTATGCGTTCTGGTACATTACCTGTACACCAAATTGTGGGTATGGGTGAAGCTTATCGCATTGCAAAAGAAGAAATGGCGACAGAGATTCCGCGTATTAGAGCTTTACGCGATCGTTTATATAATGGCTTGAAAGAAATTGAAGAAACCTATGTAAATGGATCAATGGAACACCGCGTAGCAAATAATTTAAATATCAGCTTTAACTATGTTGAAGGTGAATCCTTAATGATGGCATTGCGTGATGTGGCAGTTTCTTCTGGTTCTGCTTGTACTTCAGCGAGTTTAGAGCCATCTTATGTACTACGTGCATTAGGTCGTAATGATGAGTTAGCACATAGCTCAATTCGTTTCACGCTTGGTCGTTGGACAACGGAAGAAGAAATTGATTACACCATTAATTTAACACGTAATGCAGTCGCAAAACTTCGTGAATTATCGCCACTTTGGGACATGTTCAAAGAAGGCATTGATTTAAATACAATTGAGTGGTCTGCCCACTAATTTTAAAGGTGGCTAGACCGCCTGATAGCAACTTATTTAGGAAAGGAACATAATATGGCGTACAGCGAAAAAGTTATCGATCATTATGAAAATCCACGCAACGTAGGTTCGATGGATAAAAAAGATAATTCAGTAGGAACGGGTATGGTTGGCGCACCGGCTTGTGGTGACGTTATGCAGTTACAAATCAAAGTAAATGACAGCGGCATTATTGAAGATGCGAAATTTAAAACTTATGGTTGTGGTTCTGCGATTGCATCAAGTTCTTTAATTACCGAATGGGTAAAAGGTAAATCTTTAGATGAAGCAGGTGCAATCAAAAACAGTCAAATTGCGGAAGAACTTGAATTACCACCGGTAAAAGTTCACTGCTCGATTTTAGCAGAAGACGCAATTAAAGCCGCTATCGCTGACTATAAAAATAAACAAGGTAAGTAATCAAAGTGCGGTTGAAAATGACCGCACTTTATCAATTTAAGGATCAGAATATGTCTATAACACTCACTGAAAAAGCGGCACAACGAGTTCGTACTTTTCTTGAAAATCGTGGAAAAGGCATCGGTTTACGCTTAGGTGTGAAAACATCAGGTTGTTCGGGTTTAGGCTATGTGCTTGAATTCGTTGATGTGCTCAATGATGACGATCTTGTTTTTGAGCAGCATGGCGTGAAAGTGGTAGTCGATCCAAAAAGCTTGGTTTATTTAGATGGTATTGAGCTAGATTATGTCAAAGAAGGCTTGAACGAAGGCTTTAAATATAACAATCCAAATGTGAAAGAATCATGTGGATGTGGTGAAAGTTTCCATGTTTAAGGAATAAAGATGACAAATCCTTTTGCTATTTTTGATTTACCGGTTGCTTTCAATGTTGATCAAGCCCTTTTGTCTGAACGCTATTTAGTGCTTCAAAAGAGCTTGCACCCTGATAATTTTGTTACGGCAGATGCGCAAGAACAACGTATCGCAATGCAAAAGTCGACAGAAGTTAATGATGCATTAAAAACCTTGAAAGACCCGATTTTACGCGCAGAAGCGATTATTGCGTTAAATACAGGGAAAACACAGGATTTAGAGCAAAAAAGTACGCAAGATGTCACATTTTTAATGCAGCAATTAGAATGGCGAGAAGAGCTTGAAAATATTGAGCAAAGCCAGGATGAAAATGCGCTAGAATCCTTTGCAAAATGTGTCAAAAAAGAAACAAAAGAAATGTTGACCGCACTTGAAGCACAGCTTAATGAGCAACAATGGTCACCTGCTGCACAGTTCTGCGATAAATTACGTTTTCTAAAAAAATTGGCGGATGAAATTAGCCAAGTAGAAGAACGTCTATTTGAATTATAATCTTGAGGGCGTTTAATACGCCCTTTTCGCTATTGATAAATGGGCAGCTGCCCTCATACTAATGAAATCCGATTATGCAAACTTTAGAACAACTGACTGATGCCTCAAAATCTGCTTGGGGAACCATTTCCCAATGGATTGAGCATGCTCGTAATCATTGTGATGTGATTAAAAAAGATCAATCTAGTGCAGAACGTGAGCTTTTCACCATGCAAATGCCCACTTCTTCTCCAATGGGCGCGGTCATTTATGAAACTGGCGGCATTTTAATCCATCATGGTTGGTTGCGTATATTGGGGTCAGGTAGTTTTAAATTACCACGTGGATTAATGGACTGGAATTTCAGCAAATCTTTTAATCAATCAGGTGATAAACCAAAATATTTGCTCGTTGCAGATGATGTCATTGGTGGTTATTTTGCCTTAAATGGCGGTTCTTTAGGGGATAATCTTGGCAAGATTTACTATTTTTCGCCGAAAGACTTAACTTGGCATGATTTAAATTTTACCTATACGGATTTCTTAGCTTGGGCATTAAATGGTGACATTGAAGCATTTTACCAAAATCTGTTTTGGCAAAATTGGCAAGAGGATGTAAAACAACTCGATGGTAACCACATGATTGTTTTTACACCAGAGCTTTCGGAAGATAAAACAACTGATATTAATCAGCGTGAGCGACGCGAAGTCAACATTGAAACCCATTACAACGCAAGTTTCACCGAACAAGATAAATTTGCACAAGCTTATTCCGTCGCATAATAAGCCTTTAACGAATTAATTATTAGAGATAAAAAGAGATATGGCATTACTCCAAATAGCAGAGCCAGGACAAACGGCTGCACCACATCAACATCGTCTTGCGGTAGGGATTGATTTAGGTACAACAAACTCTTTAGTAGCCGCGGTGCGTAGCGGTCAAGCGACCATTTTGAATGATGAACAAGATAGAAGCCTTGTGCCTTCAGTCGTGTATTATGGTGAAAATGAAAAACTTGTGGGTACTGAAGCATTTGCCAAAGCTGCAATTGATCCTAAGAATACGATTATTTCGGTTAAACGTTTGATTGGTCGTAGTCTTGCCGATGTGCAATCTCGTTATACAAACTTGCCCTATGAGTTTGTGGCAAGTGAAAATGGGTTACCATTATTGGTCACGCATCAAGGCAACAAAAGCCCAATTGAAGTCTCTGCGGATATTTTATCTCGTTTAAACCATATTGCAGAACAACGCCTTGCAGGTGAGCTTTCTGGCGTGGTGATTACCGTACCCGCTTATTTTGATGATGCTCAACGCCAAAGTACAAAAGATGCAGCACGCCTTGCCGGGTTAAATGTATTACGTTTATTAAATGAACCCACTGCAGCAGCAGTCGCTTATGGCTTAGATAGCGGAAAAGAAGGCGTCATCGCTGTTTATGACTTGGGGGGCGGTACCTTTGATATCTCGATTTTACGCTTATCTAAAGGTGTATTTGAAGTTTTAGCAACGGGTGGGGATACTGCCTTAGGTGGTGATGATTTTGACCATTTAATTGCCGATTGGATTGTTGAGCAAGCAGGTATTCAACCACAAAATGTAAATGAGCAGCGTGAGCTTTTAAGCTTAGCGACTCAGACTAAAATTGCTTTAACGAGTGAGCAAAGTGCGGTCATTTCTTGGCGCGGATTTGAAGGTGAGTTAAGTCGTGAGCAATTCAATGAATTAATCCACTCATTGGTAAAACGCTCTTTATTAACCTGTCGTCGTGCATTGAAAGATGCGCATATTGAAGCTGAAGACGTACAAGAAGTGGTTATGGTTGGTGGTTCAACTCGCGTGCCTTACGTACGTGAGCAAGTAGGCGAATTCTTCGGTAAAACGCCATTAACCTCGATTGACCCAGATAAAGTAGTAGCCTTAGGTGCGGCAATTCAAGCGGATATTTTAGTGGGCAACAAAAATGACAGCGATATGTTGTTACTCGATGTGGTGCCGCTTTCTTTAGGTATTGAAACCATGGGCGGTTTAGTGGAGAAAATCATTCCACGTAACACCACGATTCCAGTGGCTCGCGCGCAAGAATTTACCACCTTTAAAGATGGTCAAACAGCGATGACGGTACATGTGGTACAAGGTGAACGTGAGTTGGTGGATGATTGCCGCTCTTTAGGTCGTTTTACATTGCGTGGTATTCCGCCAATGGTGGCGGGTGCTGCCCATATTCGTGTAACTTATCAAGTGGATGCGGATGGCTTATTAAGTGTAACCGCCATGGAAAAATCTACAAAAGTCCAAGCATCTATTCAAATTAAGCCTTCTTATGGTTTAACGGATGAAGAAGTGACAGCAATGATTAAATCTTCTTTTGATCATGCACAAGATGATATGCAAGCCCGTGAATTAGCCGAGCAGCGAGTTGAGGCTGATCGTGTGATTGAAAGTGTGATTGTGGCATTACAACAAGATGGGGCGGAATTATTAACTGAAGCCGAATTCCATCAAATTGAAAATTCATTGAAACAATTAATGGATGTAAAAGAAGGAACAGATCGTCATGCTATTGTTCAAGGAATCAAAGCCCTTGATGTCGCGACTCAAGAATTTGCGGCAAGACGAATGAATAAATCCATTAATCAAGCGCTGACAGGTAAATCTGTATCTGACATTGAGCAATAAAGTGCGGTTATAAATTAACGAGTTTTTTATATTGAGGAAAGTAATATGCCAAAAGTAATTTTTTTACCGAATGAAGAATTCTGTCCAGAGGGTATGGTGGTTGATGCAGCAGCAGGCGACAACTTATTAGAAGTGGCACATAATGCGGGCGTTGAAATTCATCATGCTTGCGATGGTTCTTGTGCTTGTACAACATGCCATGTAGTCATTCGTGAAGGGTTTGATTCATTAAATGAAGCTACCGATCAAGAAGAAGACATGTTAGATAAAGCATGGGGCTTAGAAATGGATAGCCGCCTTTCTTGCCAATGTGTCGTGGGTGATGAAGATTTAGTGGTGGAAATCCCTAAATATAATATTAACCATGCGAATGAGGCAGCCCACTAATGAAATGGACTAATGCCCAACTTATCGCAGAAGAGCTCTATGATCGTAATCCAGATTTAGATCCTAAAACGGTACGTTTCACAGATTTGCATAAGTGGATTTGTGAACTAGACGATTTTGATGATGATCCAATGAAATCTAACGAGAGTATTCTGGAAGCGATTTTGTTGAAATGGTTAGATGAATACGAGTAATCGATTCGATTAAAAAAGCGAGCAGAGAGGCTCGCTTTTTTGTTTTGAGAATTTACCTCAAAATAAAACCGCACTTTATTGCTAAAGTGCGGTTATTTTTATTGTTGTTTTTAATTATTTTTTCTTCGCGTATTTCAAGGAGTCGATAGCAACCGCGAGGATGATAATACTACCTTTAATGATATATTGCCAGTAAGGGTTTACACCGATGTAAGTTAAACCGTAGTTAATAACGGTGAAGATGATAACACCCGTGATTACACCGATAACAGTACCCACACCACCAGCGAAAGATACACCACCTACTACGCAGGCAGCAATCGCATCTAATTCATACATGAAACCGAGGTTGTTGGTAGCACTACCGATACGACCTGCTTCTAACATACCACCAAATGCATAGAACATACCTGCAATCATGTAAATCACAACAAGGTTACGTGCTACGTTTACGCCAGATACTTTTGCGGCTTCAGGGTTACCACCGATAGCAAAGATATTTTTACCGAAGCGTGTTTTATTCCACATTACCCAAACTAAGAATGCACAAATCGCCGCATAAATAGTGATGTAGGATAATTTGAACGAACCAAGTCTGAAGAAGCCTTGTGCGAAGTTAGAGAAAGATTCACTGAAACCAGCAATTGGTGAACCACCTACTCCATCATAATAAAGTGAGTTGAAACCGTAAACGATGATCATGGTACCCATGGTTGCAATGAACGGGGTTACATTGAGATAAGCGATAACTAAACCGTTCACTAAGCCGATTACAGCACCAACCGCACAAACAGTCAGGATAACTACTGGAATAGGAATTTCACCTAAATCCGGGAACACGCGGTTCATGTTTTCCATTGATTGTAAGAGAGTAGCAGAAATAACCGCTGCTAAACCTACTTGGCGACCGGCTGATAAGTCGGTACCTTGAGTGATTAGCAAGCCTGCAACACCAAGGGCGATAATGAGACGGACGGATGATTGAGTTAAAATGTTACTAAAGTTGCGAACATTCAAGAATGTTGGATCTTGTGCGATGATGATGCCAAGTAAAATCAACAACACAAAATAAATCGCATTTTGTTTTAAGAAATCGAATGATTTATTTTTTTGTAAGGCACTCATAATTTGTTCCTTTATGATTTATAAATATTTTGCGGCAAGTTGCAAAATTTCTTCTTGAGACGTTTTTGCCGTTTCAACGATACCGGCAACACGACCATTACTCATGACCAAAATTCGGTCTGTTACGCCTAATAATTCTGGCATTTCTGATGAAATCATAATGATGCCTTTATCTTTTTTAGCGAGTTCTTGAATGAGCTGATAAATTTCAAATTTTGCCCCAATATCAATACCACGAGTTGGTTCGTCGAGCATTAAGATATCTGGTTGGGTTAAAAGCCAACGACCGATAATGACTTTTTGTTGATTACCACCAGAAAGCGAGCCAATCGTTGTTTTGTGAGAAGGTGTTTTCACGTTCATCGCATCAATTACCCACTGTGTATCGCTCGCCATTTTTTTGTTGCTGAGCAATTTCCAAGGGGTGAGGTAAGATTTCATATTTGAAATCAGAGAGTTGAATTCAATACTTAGGTTTGAATAAATCCCAGTTGAACGACGTTCTTCAGTCACCAAAGCAAAACCGTGATTAATCGCCTCAAGTGCGGTATGATTTTTCACGATTTTTCCGTTGAGCTTGATCGTCCCTTCTTTTAATTCGCGTACACCAAAAATGGCTTCCACAATATCGGTTCGTTTTGCACCAACAAGACCTGCAATACCTAAAATTTCACCTTTGCGTAAATTAAAGGAAACATCTTGAATGGAAGGTTGATTCACTGCAGTTAAATGTTCCACTTCAAGTGTGATTTCTTTTGGTACGTTTGTTTTTTCTGGGAAACGTTGGGTTAATTCACGGCCTACCATCATTGAAACAATTTCTTCCATGGTGGTGCCTTTAACTTCAACGGTATTGATCCATTTACCATCACGAAGAATGGTGATTTCATCACAAATTTTGAAGATTTCATCCATTTTGTGTGAAATATAGATAATGCCACAACCGCGATCTTTTAATTTTTGAATAATTTTGAAAAGATGTTCCACTTCTTTTTCTGAAAGTGAGGATGTTGGCTCATCCATAATTACGATTTTAGCGTTATAAGAGAACGCTTTCGCAATTTCGATCATCTGCATTTGTGAAACGGAAAGTTTGGCCACTTTTTCTCTTGGATCAACATCAATATCCAATTCATCGAAAATCGCTTTGGTATCACGATACATTTTGGCGTGATCCACAAAAGGACCTTTAAGTGGGTAGCGACCCAACCATAGGTTATCCATTACACTAGTTTGACGCACCAAGTTAAGTTCTTGGTGAACCATTGAAATCCCATTTTCAAGGGCTTCTTTTGATGTTTTAAAATCAACAGGTTTGCCTAAGAATAAAATTTCACCTTCGTCTTTTGCATAAATTCCGAAGAGGCATTTTAATAATGTAGATTTACCCGCCCCGTTTTCGCCCATCAAGGCGTGAACAGAGTGAGAACGAACTGTTAGATTGGCGTGATCAAGGGCTTTTACACCGGGGAAAGACTTACTGACATCCGTCATTGTCAGTAGTACATCACTGTCTTGGGTTTGAGTTGTCATATCCAACCTCATCAAAAAAGGGGAAAGGGAATTTGGGTTTCCTTTCCCCTAAAATTAAAGAAAAGCAATCGATTTTCTTATTTTAAGAATTCACTTAGGTTATCTTTATCTACACCAACATAAGGGATACGCACCACACGGTTTTCTAATTTCCATTGTGTACCTTCTGTTGCTGCTTTACCGTTAGCAAGGTTTGCAGAAAGTTGAACAACTGCTTTACCTTGGTTAACACCATCGTTTAACACAGTACCGGCAATTTCGCCTTTCTTAATTAATTGAAGCACTTCTGGTAATGCATCCACACCAAAGATTGGTAATTTTTTACCGTGTGCTTTGGTTGCTTCTAATGCGCCTAACGCCATACCGTCATTGTTTGAAATAATCATTTCAATTTCGTTAGCTTTAGAGCTAGATAACCATGCATCCACTTTATCTTTAGCCATTGCTGCATCCCACATACCGGTATCAATAAATAATTGCTCGGTTTGGATACCTTTAGCATTTAATTGCTCAATCACATATTTAGTACGTGCTTCTGCGTCTGGGTGGCCTGGTTCACCTTTTAATAATACATATTGGATTTTACCGTCTTTGTTTAAGTCGAAGGCTGGCATTGCTTTCCATTGTTTAGCAATTAAGTCACCTTGGATTAAACCAGATTCTTTCGGATCGGTACCCACATAGTAAGCGTGATCGTAGCTACCAATTGCTTTTGCACCTGGGTCTTTATTGAAGAAAACAACAGGAATGTCATCTTGTTTCGCTTTGTTGATAACAGTTGACGCTGCAGCTGGGTCTACTAAGTTAATCGCTAAAGCTTTTACACCTTTAGAAAGCAAACCATCCACTTGGTCATTTTGAATAGATTGTGCATTTTGAGAGTCATTCATTAATAACTCAATGCCGCCAAGCGCTTTCGCTTCTTTATCGATTTCTTTACGCATTAATGACATGAAGTTGTCATCATATTTATAAATGGTAACACCAATACGGTTATCGGCTGCGAAACCTGAAGTTGCTGAACCTAAACCGATTGCTAAAGCGACTGCACTTAATACTGCTGTTTTTTTCATAAAAACGCTCCTATGTAGAGAAAGAGATTTTATTGTTGATTTTTTATATATCAAATAGAGGAATGTTGCGTACATCTATTGCAACTGAATCCATCATAACGAAATAAAAACCGTTAATCTGTGATCAAACTCACATAAATGAAAACGATTACATGGCAATGTTTAAATTTGTGATCTCCATCACGGTTTCATTGCATTTTCTACGGAAAAACGTCTCACCAAGGTTGGATTAAATTGCACAACTGTTGGCGTGACAATAGATGAATCAACTAAACTTAACGCTAGTTTAGCCGCATAATTTGCCATTAAATCAATTGGATAGCGAATTGTAGTGAGCTTCGGAATTAAATATCGCGCAATTGGCATATCATCAAATCCCACAATGGAAAATTGTTTCGGGACTTTGATATTGTTTTCATTTAAAACGGAAATTGCTCCCGCAGCCATCGTATCGTTATAGGCTACAACCGCTGTTAAGTTAGAGTTGTAGCTCAATAAATCAATCATCGCCTTTTCACCTCCTTCAAAATCAGGTGAATTATGCACAATGGCTTGTTCTACAATGGGGAAATTATGCGCTTCTAAGGCCTCTAAGTAGCCTTCCTTGCGCTCAGTTTCATCTAAGATGCCGTGATTGGAACCAATGTAGGCGATATGCTTATGGCCATAACGAATCAGCATTTCAGTGGCAAGATAGGTGCCTTGACGGTTATCAAGGCTGACGCAACGATTTTCATAACCCGCAATCACGCGGTTAATCACCACCATACCGGGTACATTTTCTAAATAATGCTGTAACTCTTCGTCAGAAAGGGCTTTGGAATGAACGACCAAACAGCTACAACGCTTGCGTAGCAAGGTATCAATGGCTTCACGCTCTTTTTCTGCATGATGGTATCCAATGCCGATCAAAATCGTTTTTTGATGCTCTTCAGCGACTTTATCGACCGATTTGACCAAGATAGCAAAGAACGGATCCGTTACATCGGTAACCACCACGCCAATGGTATCAGTATTTTGTACTGCCAGAGCTTGTGCGTTTGCATTGGGTTGATAATTTAAGGCTTCCATCGCGCGTTGTACCGAGTAACGGGTTTTTTCACTCACAGATGGGGAGCGATTAATCACCCGGGAAACAGTGGCAACCGACACGCAAGCTAATTCAGCAACATCTCGAATTGTAGGCATAACAGGGCTCTCATTCATTTTTTCATAGCAATTATCATAGTAAATTTGAATAAAATTGAAAGCGGTTACTTTCAAAAATGCTACATTCGTCACAAAAAAGTGATTGGATGAGCGGCTTATTTCCTGATTTTGTGATAATGATCACGGTTTATTTTTTTTAATTTGTTATCTTATGAGAAAATTTTTTGTAATCGTTTACATTTTGGAGCAAAAATATGAGCGAAACCGTATTTGAACCGACAGATCATCCACATCGTCGTTATAATCCGTTAATTGACCAATGGGTTTTAGTCTCGCCACATCGTGCTAAACGTCCATGGCAGGGGCAACAAGAAAAAGTGAGTGAGGAACAAAAGCCAAGTCACGATCCAAATTGTTATCTTTGCCCGCGTAATAAGCGTATTACAGGTGAACCTAATCCGGATTACCAGAAACCTTATGTATTCAAAAATGATTTCTCGGCTTTATTAGAAGATACACCCGCGCCAGAGCAATCAGCCGATCCTCTTTTCCAAATGAGCCAAGCTCGTGGTGAAAGCCGTGTTATTTGTTTTTCACCAGATCACAGCAAAACCTTGCCATTATTGACCGCACTTGAAATTGAAGAAGTGATTAAAGTGTGGCAAGAGCAATTGCGTGAACTGGGTCAAAAATATCAGTGGGTACAGATTTTCGAAAATAAAGGCGCAGCAATGGGATGTTCCAATCCACATCCGCACGGACAAATTTGGGCAAATAGCTTTTTACCGAATGAAGTTGCACGTGAAGATGTTGCTCAACGAAATTATTATGAAAAACACGGTTCAGTACTTTTAGTGGATTACGTTCAAAAAGAATTAGAGAAAAAAGAACGTATTGTGGTGGAAACCGAGCATTGGGTTGCGGTGGTGCCTTATTGGGCGGTGTGGCCGTTTGAAACCCTGTTATTGCCTAAAGTGCATGTAAAACGCTTAACAGAATTAACTGAGGCTCAAGCTAAAGATCTTGCCGTGATATTGAAAAAACTGGCAACAAAATACGATAACTTATTTGAAACGTCTTTCCCTTATTCAATGGGCTTCCATGCTGCGCCATTTAATGGTGAAGATAACGAACATTGGCAGCTTCATGCGCATTTTTATCCACCGTTGTTACGTTCAGCTACGGTTCGTAAATTTATGGTGGGCTATGAAATGCTAGGTGAAAGCCAACGAGACCTCACTGCTGAACAAGCCGCAGAAAGATTACGAGCGTTAAGCGAAGTACATTATAAAGAACGTTAAGAAATCCTTTCCCTCTTGAATTAAGAGGGAGTGTGAAAGATAAAGGAAAATAATATGACTCCAGTCCAAAAATCCCAACACATTTTTACTCAAAAATATAACAAGCAACCTGAACTGACCGTGTATGCACCAGGTCGTGTAAATATTATCGGCGAACATACCGACTACAATGATGGCTTTGTAATGCCTTGTGCGATCAATTATGGTACAGCTATTGCAGGATCAAAACGTGCTGATCATATTTGGAATGTTTATGCCGCAGATCTTGATCTTGAGGATACCTTTTCTCTTGATGAAGATTTCCCTCAAAGTGAGCAAAAATGGGCAAATTATGTGCGTGGCGTTGTGAAATTTATTCAAGAACGTTACCCACAATTTAAACAAGGTGCTGATTTAGTGATTTCTGGAAATGTACCACATTCTTCTGGTTTGAGTTCTTCTGCTGCGCTTGAAGTAGCGACGGGTAAGTTCTGCCAACAACTCAGTGATTTACCTTTAACACATACAGAAATTGCTTTAATTGGTCAAAAAGCTGAAAACAAATTTGTAGGCGCAAATTGCGGAAACATGGATCAGTTAATTTCCGCTTTAGGGCAAAAAGATCATCTTTTAATGATTGATTGCCGTAGCTTAGAAACACAACCAACGCCTGTGCCGAAAGATGTTGCCGTCATTATTGTGAACTCAAATGTTCCACATGATTTGGTGACAGGCGAATACAACACACGCCGTTGGCAATGTGAAAAAGCGGCAGAGTTTTTTGGTGTTAAAGCATTACGTGATGTGTCAGTAGAAGAATTCCAAAAAAGAGAAGCAGAATTGACCGCACTTAATGCTTTAGTGGCTAAACGTGCACGTCATGTGGTGACTGAAAACCAACGCGTACTTGATGCGGTTGAAGCCTTAAAACATAACGATTTAACAAAATTAGGCGAATTAATGGGGCAATCTCACGAGTCCATGCGTGATGATTTTGAGATTACCGTGCCACAAATCGATTATCTTGTTGAACTTGCTCAATTAGTGATTGGTAAAACCGGTGGTGCGAGAATGACTGGCGGTGGTTTCGGTGGTTGCATTGTTGCCCTTGCACCTCATGATAAAGTTGAAGAAGTGCGTAAAATTATTGCCGATAATTATGAAAAACAAACGGGGTTAAAAGAAGATTTCTACGTTTGCACAGCCTCACAAGGAGTGAGTCTATGCTAGAAAAAACGGCGTTCAATGCACCAGATGGACAGCCTTATCAACTTGTTCAACTCACCAATTCAAATGGCATGATCGTGCAATTTATGGATTGGGGAGCCACTTGGCTTTCTTGTAAAGTCCCTGTGAATGGTGAGTTGCGAGAAGTGTTACTTGGCTGCAAAGTGGAAGATTATCCTCATCAAACTGCTTATTTGGGCGCAAGCGTAGGACGCTATGCGAACCGTATTACTAACGCCCAATTTGAATTGGGTGAGCGAACAATCCGGCTGGTCGCTAATCAAGGCAAACATCAATTACATGGTGGTAAAGAAGGCTTTGATAAACGCCGTTGGAAAGTGGAAGAGTGCGGTCAGAATTTTGTGCGTTTTTCCCTTGTGTCTCCTGATGGTGATCAAGGTTTTGAAGGTAATGTACAAGTCACTGTGATTTATACGCTGACTGATGAAAATAGCGTAAAAATTGAATACGAAGCTGAAAGTGATAAGGATACCGCACTTAACTTAACGAACCACGCTTATTTCAATTTAGAAAATGCTGAGCAGGGCTGTGATGTGCGAAATCATACACTACGCCTTAATGCGGATTTCTATTTACCGGTTGATGGCGAAGGCATCCCAAATTCACCACTTAAGCATGTGGTGAATACCAGCTTTGATTTTCGTGTGGCAAAACCAATCGCACAAGATTTCCAACAAGGCGATCAAGTGGTGACAAAAGGTTACGATCATTCTTTTATAGTCAATAAAGCATGGCAAAAGCCTTGTGTTTTATTGACTTCCCCTAATGAAGATTTAAGCCTTGAAGTGCTCACATCCCAAGCCGCATTACAGGTTTATACGGGAAACTATCTTGCAGGCACTCCAACTCGTGAAGGTAGCACTTATCAAGATTTCAGCGGCATAGCCCTTGAAACCCAATGCCTTCCCGATACTCCAAACCACCCAGAATGGCAAAACTATGGCGGTATTCAAAAAGCAGGTGAACGCTATTACCAGTGGACAGAGTTTAGGTTTAAGTTAAATAGTTAACCTATTTTATAATCTTATTAGATATAAATGATATAGTTCAACTTAACCAAGGTTTCAATAATATTATGAAAAAATTAATCTTATTTATAGCGATTCTTTTATCTGGATGTTCGGCTCATGATATTGCGTTGTCAATAGATAATGCTAGAGCCAAGTTGAGAACAGCAACCTCAGGCCTTAACCAAATTAACTATGGTTCTAAAGGGGTAATTTCTGATTCAGTTAAAAAAATATGTGCTTCTGATAAAGAGAATTATGTCACAGGTTTAATTACAGTTGAGGGTGTGCCAGTTCAATTTAATTCTCCAGAGTTCCTATTAATTACTCGTTATTACGGTGTTTTGCCTGGTGATTATATGGAAACAATCGAATATCAAAAAAGAGCATTTCTTTTAACGAAAGTTGAGGAAAATATTTATATTTTTAGTGATATAGGAAAAGAGCATGGATCTTACTATTATGAGTGGGCGAAAGAAAGAATAGAGAAACATCAGAAGGTTGAAATGCAAGGGATAATAAGTGACGTGTATCATAGAGATAAAGGTTGTCTTTTAATTCTTTCAGATATAGCTATTACGAAGGATTGATGAATATAGCTTATTTTCTAAAGTTTTGTGGTTATTTGTTTAAGAGCGGTTAAAAATTACCAAGTTTTTAACCGCACTTTATTTTCAGCCATTTAGCTTAAGTTTTTTGCGATTTTTGTCAAAATATGCTACTTTTCACACAGTCAATCCGACAGTAACACATTTAATTTTATGAACGAAGAACATTCGAGTAATCAAACTGAAACAACTAAAAAATCTTTTTTCCAATCACTTATTGGTCGCTTTTTCCAAGGTGAGTTGAAAAACCGTGAAGAACTCGTGGAAGTGATTCGCGATTCAGAACAAAACGATTTAATCGATCAAAACACTCGTGAAATGATTGAAGGAGTAATGGAAATCGCTGAGCTTCGTGTGCGCGATATCATGATTCCTCGCTCGCAAATTGTATTTATTGAATCGAATCAAGATCTCGATGCCTGCTTGAATACCATTATTGAATCGGCCCACTCTCGTTTTCCTGTGATTGCAGATACGGATGACCGCGATAATATTGAAGGTATTTTGCACGCAAAAGATTTGCTTAAGTTTTTACGTGAAGATGCGGAAGAGTTCGAACTTTCCACGTTGTTACGTCCAGTTGTGATTGTGCCGGAAAGTAAACGTGTTGATCGTATGTTAAAAGATTTCCGTTCTGAGCGTTTCCACATGGCGATTGTGGTGGATGAGTTTGGTGCGGTATCAGGTTTGGTGACTATCGAAGATATTCTCGAACAAATTGTCGGTGATATTGAAGACGAATTTGATGAGGAAGATGTCGCGGATATTCGTCAGCTTTCTCGTCATACTTATGCGGTGCGTGCGTTAACGGATATTGCTGATTTTAATGCCCAATTTAATACGCATTTTGATGATGAAGAAGTGGATACCATTGGCGGTTTAATTATGCAAGCCTTTGGGTATCTACCTAAACGCGGTGAAGAAATCACCTTAGAAAATATTCAATTTAAAGTGACTTCTGCCGATAGCCGCCGTTTAATTCAGGTACGCGTAACCGTGCCAGATGAGCATTTATCGGATATGGAAGGTGTGGAAGAACAAGCTGAGTAAGTAGCTCTGTTTGATAGTATTCTTAGCCCCCTCTTTGCTAAAGAGGGGGAATATTTTTTTATAGTATTGATAAAATGAATAAATTAGTCGTTTATCTTATAGCCCTGATTTCTGGTGTGATTGGCGTATTTGCCTTTTCACCGTTTGATTATTGGGGATTAGCCTATGTATCCTTAGGCGGATTACTTTTTGTAGCGAAAAATGCCAAAAAATCAACCGCACTTTTAGCCACCTTTTTGTGGTCGATGGGCTTTTTCTGTTTTGGTGTAAGTTGGTTAAATGTCAGCATTCATCAATTTGGTGGCGCGTCCCTTGGCGTGAGCTATCTCTTGGTCGGCTTGCTTTCGGCTTATCTTGCACTTTATCCAATGCTTTTCACTTATCTAGTGCAACGTTTTCAGGTGCAAAGTGCGGTCATTTTTGCCGCAATTTGGACGTTGACTGAATTCTTGCGCGGTTGGGTATTTACTGGTTTTCCTTGGTTACAATTTGGTTATACTCAAATCGACAGTCCGTTTTACGGGATTGCGCCAATTTTTGGTGTCACGGGGATGACATTCTTTACCGTTTGGGCAAGTGCGGTCATTTTTAATTTTATTTTTGCACTATCGAAAAAACAATGGAATTTAGTCGGTGTGAATGCATTGCTATTATTGGTTGTAGGTGGATTAAGTGCTTATGCTGGTAAGGTGAATTTTGTTCAACCCAAAGAAGGTAAAGGATTAACCGTCACCCTTGCACAAGGCAATATTGAGCAAAATTTAAAATGGGATCCTGAATACCTTTATGCCACGGTAGACATCTATCAAAAACAAATTTTGGCACATTTAGGCAAGTCTGATTTGATAATTTTGCCTGAGTCGGCATTGCCAACTTTGGAAAATGCGATTACGCCATTTTTTGAGGCCTTAGATAAAGTCGCAAAAGAGAAAAGCACGGAAGTGATGATTGGCACCGTATATCGTGATGAGCAAAGTGGTAAGTTATTAAATTCCATTGTGACGGCAGGGAATCCTGATTTCCCTTATGAATTAACGACAAAAAATCGTTATAGCAAACATCATCTCGTGCCATTTGGTGAATATGTGCCGTTAGAAAGTTTGTTACGCCCACTTAATTCCGTATTTAATTTACCAATGTCTGCGTTCCAAAGTGGCGATGCGGTACAGCCATCTTTTATGGCAAAACAACATGCTTTTGCACCGGCTATTTGTTATGAAATTATTTTTGGTGAGCAACTTCGTGAAAATCTGAAAAAAGAAACAGATTATTTGCTGACGATTTCTAATGATGCATGGTTTGGTGATAGCATTGGCCCTTGGCAGCATTTACAAATGGCTAGAATGCGCGCGCTTGAATTAGGCAAACCATTAATTCGGGCAACTAATACAGGTATTTCAGTGTTTATTGATGCAAAAGGCAACATTGAAGCGCAAGCGCCTCAATTTGAGGAAACAACGTTGACCCATAAAATGGTGCCAACAGAAGGCAAAACGCCTTATGCTGCACTGGGTAATTTACCTATTTATGTGTTGTCATTGATTTTTGTGTTATTACGTGGCTTCACGACGTTATTAAAACGCCGCTTGAACCTTTCACAAAAATAGCAG
>JAGZBU010000008.1:0-58744 GCA_018369675.1 Parahaemophilus parainfluenzae
CAAGCCAAGATTTTTATGATGAGAGAGTTTTTGGAATTATCTTCCGAAGAAATTTGCCAAGAAAATCAACTAAGCATAAGTAACTTGCACACGACACTCTATCGTGCTCGCTTACAACTTCAAAACTGCTTATCTCATAAACTTTAAGGAGTGATTTTATGAAATGTCGCCAAGCGACTCGACTCATTTCAGATGCGCAAGAACGCTCATTAATGACTAAAGAAAAAATTGGGCTCAATTTGCATCTTGCCATCTGTACACATTGCCGTAAATTTCAACGAAATTGTGGCACATTGAGAAAATTAATGAAGGATTTCAAAGGATAAAAAAGCGGAAGAGAACTTCCGCTTATTACTCTATTACTTCGCCATTAATGCTGTTGCACGTGAAATCACTTCTTTGACTTCATCATCCGTCAATTTACCTTCTTTCACAAATTGCACCTTGCCGGTTTTATCAAGCAAAATAATCACGCTGTCTTTTTCACGTAATCCCCACGCATTTTTAACCGCACTTTTATCATCTAAAATCACTTGGCTATGGGCATTTTCTTTTTTGCCTTTTTCTGCGCTACTTTTCACAAACATACCCGTGCCCACAACGGCATCATCAGCATTAATAATGGTCGTGGTTTGATATTTGGCTTGGTTAAAATGAGCTGCTTTGATGGCTTCGATCATCGCTTGATTTTTCTCTTTTGCCGCACTTCTGCCTGCAATATGCTGAATCACACGGACTTTGCCAGGTAATGCCGTTGAGCTCCACGATTTATACGCTACATCATTGCCATTTAAAGTGATTTCGCCTTTATCCGAAACCGTTACATTGGCTAAAAGTTGATTAGGTTGAATATTGTGAGCGAATGTATTGGCTGAGATTAAACTCCCCATCACAGCGCTCAAAAGCATGATTTTTTTCATAAATACCTCATAAATTCCGTGAAATGCCCATTTTTTGGCGAATAGTCACTTTTTTGTTATACTCCGTGCGCATTATACTTTGCTTAAATCAGATAAAGAAGGAAAAAGAAATGGATCAAATGCCAGCTTGCCCAAAATGTAAAGGTGAATATGTTTATCACGATTCTGTGAATTTTGTTTGCCCTGATTGCGGTAATGAATGGAATGGTAACGAAGCAGTTGAAGCCGATGAAGATCAACTGATCGTTAAAGACAGCAACGGTAATTTATTAGCCGATGGCGATGATGTACTTTTGATTAAAGATTTGAAATTAAAAGGCTCATCTGAAGTGTTGAAGAAAGGCACGAAATTCAAAAATATCCGTTTAGTTAACGGAGATCACAACGTCGATTGTGGCAAAATCATGTTGAAATCAGAGTTCTTGAAAAAAGCTTAAGAATTCCCAATAAAAAGAGCGGTCGATTTAAAACAACTTTAAAATTGACCGCTCTTTTTTATTTTCGTTATACCTTCGCAGGTTTCACAATTTCACTTGGATAACAACCAAGCACTTTCAGATAATTACTGAACTGCTTAAGCTCTTCCAAGGCAATCTGGGTATCTGGATGATGAATATTTCCTTCAATTTCTAAATAGAACATTTCTTCCCAAGGTTTGCCATAAATAGGACGAGATTCAAGCTTGGTCATATTAATACCGTGCTTTTTAAACACAAGTAAGGCGTCTACTAAAGAACCGGCTTGTTGCGATGTGGTCATCAACAATAAAGTTTTAGTGTGAATTTGCGGTGAAACTTCTCGAGCTTGTTTTGCCACTACAATAAAACGAGTAATATTGTTTTCTTGATTCGCAATATTATGTTTTAACACATGTAAGCCGTAAAGCTTGCCGCCATCTTCATTACCTAATGCCGCAATGTTCGGTTTATTCAAGCTTGCCACAAGCTGCATTGCATGAGAGCTACTTTCGCAGTACTCGATATGTACACGCTCAAGACTTTGAATAAATTGACTACACTGCTGGATCACCTGTGGATGGCTATAAAGTGTATCAATTTTGCTTAAATCATCCTGCTCATTCACTAAAACACAGTGTTTGATAGGATAAGCCAACTCGCCCACCAAAGATAAGGTGGTATGTTGAAGCAAATCATAAACTTCATTAATTGCACCAGATGTGGTGTTTTCTAAAGGAAGTACACCATAATCAGCTTCTCCGCTTTCAACCTTTTCAAAAATTTGAGCAAAGGAATCGCAACTGATTTCAGCAAATTGTTGATGGTAACGAGCCGCATAGTTACGCGCAGCCAAATTAGAGTAAGAACCACGCTTGCCTAAGAAAGCGACATGTAACGTTTCTTCTCGTTGCTCATTGAGTTTTTTCTGCAAATACACTTGCTGTGTGAGCACAGAATCTTCAATGATTTTTTGGAAGACTGATGTAATATACTGTGGTTCAAGCTGATAATTTTGACTTTCAGCAAATTGCACAAGCTCTTGTAAAAGCTGTTGCTCACGCTCTAAATCGCGCAACGCTTTTTGCGTGACCTCTTTGCTTCTCACTACATCATATGCCAGACGGTGACGCTCTGAAAGCAGCTTTAACAAGCTGCGATCAATTTGCGTAATTTGCTGACGAATTTCTGATAAATCTAATGCCATTTCATTCCTTATTTAAAGGTTACTTCATTGTGAGGGATGTATTTCTCCGCATTAATAGGTGAATTTTTCTCAAAAAATTCTTTTAAAACATCCGCATCAATAAAACCTGTGTTAACAAAAGTTGGATTTTTGGTCATAACCGGATAACCATCTCCACCTGCTGCATTATAGCTTGGTACAGAAATACGGTAAGTTTTATTTAAATCCAATGGTTTGCCTTGAATTTTCACATTTTCAACTTTCTTCTCCGCACGATTTACTGTCATGCTGATACCTGAATATTGTGCATAGGCACCAGAATCCACTTCTTTCAATGCGACTACATTTAAATAATCCAGTAATTCTTTACCGGTTAATTCAAAATAGCTCACAATGTTACCAAATGGATGGATTTTTAAAATGTCTTTATAAGTCACATCACCTTCTTGGATAGAATCACGAATACCACCTGAGTTCATGATACCAATATCTGCTTTCGCTTTTTGACGTTGTGCTTCTGCAATTAAGTGACCAAGGTTAGTTTGTTCAAAACGAATAATGGTACGATCACCCTCTAACTTACCGTTTAATTTACCCACTTTTTGGCTTAATAACGCATCACCTTTATCTTGGTAAGATTTTAAAAGTTTTTCCATTTCTGGATCTTGTGGAATCTCTTCTGCGTAATTTACGTATTCCGTTTTACCGTCTTCTTTTTTCACTTTCTTCTTCAAGTTCACTGGAATTAATTGATAATTCACTAATTTTAATTCACCATTTTTGAACTCAAAGTCAGCTCGACCAACATATTTGCCCCATTCAAAGGCCGGCATAATCCAAGTACCATTTTGGAAATCTGGTTTACATGGCTGAGTAGGTTGATAATCTTTAATCCATACGCCTTTTTCATCCACGCAAATCGGATCATGGCTGTGACCACCGATAATCATATCGAATGCGCCTTTATCTAAATTACGCGTAAGACTTACATCACCTGGTGCATTTGAACCATGTCTCGCATCATAGTAATAGCCCATATGTGTTAAAGCAATTTTTACATCCGGTTTAACTTTTTCATTTAGCTCTTTTAATGTGGCTTTTGCTACCGTTGTTGGATCTTCAAACTTCACATTATGAAGGTATTCTGGGTTGCCTAATTTTGCAGTATCCTCTGTGGTTAAACCGACCACGGCAATTTTAAGATCTTGTTTATTTAAAATCGTATAAGGCTTAACTAAGGTTTTACCTGTTTTCGTATTAATCACGTTTGCAGATAAGAATGGGAAGTTTGCCCATTTTTCTTGCATATCAAGAATTTGTAGTGGATTATCAAACTCGTGGTTACCTAATACAGTTGCCTCATAGCCCATTGCGTTCATTGCTTTAATATCAGGTTCTGCTGTTTGCATATCTGACTCAGGTACACCAGTATTAAAATCACCTGCATTTAATAAAATGAGTGAGCCACCTTTTTGCTCGACTTCAGCTTTTACGCGATTAACAATTGTTTTGTGCGCTGGAAAGCCATATTCACCTTTTGCATTCGGCCAAAAATGTCCGTGCGTATCATTAGTGTGCAATATGGTAAATTGATAGGTTTTGCCCTATTCATATGCCATTGCAGCAGAAGTTGCTAGCACAAGAGGAAGCACGGTAAATAATTTTTTCATAATAAAAATACCTCTATTTTTGACCGCTCTTTACCTTCGCATAAAACAAAAATAACAGAGCAAGATGGGAAATAAAAAAGCTATACTCCCGAAAGAAGTATAGCTTTTCAACAAAACATTGTTAGATGAGTACCTGCGCAGGTGCAACATAACCTTGTGGAACTTGTTTCTTATCTTCAAAGGTAACAAATTCCCACGCTTCCTGATCGGCAAGTACAGCACGGAGTAACTTATTATTTAAACCGTGACCAGATTTATAAGCTTTGAAATCACCGATGATGTTATAGCCACACATATAAAGATCACCAATTGCATCAAGCATCTTGTGACGAACTAATTCATCTCTGAAGCGTAATCCATCTTCATTTAAGATTCGGTAATCATCTAATACGATAGCATTATCTAAGCTGCCACCTAATGCAAGACCTTGAGATTGAAGATACTCAATATCTTTCATGAAACCAAAGGTTCTTGCTCGACTAATTTGATGTACGAATGCTTGTGCAGAGAAATCCATTACATAATTACGTACATTTTTACTAATCGCAGGATGATTAAAGTCGATTGTGAAATCTAAACGGAAACCATTGTAAGGTTTAAATTCTGCCCATTTATCACCGTCTTCTACTCGTACTTTTTTCTTAATACGAATAAATTTCTTCGGTGCATTTTGTTCTTCAATACCTGCATCTAAAAGCAAGTAAATGAATGGGCTTGCACTACCGTCCATGATTGGAATTTCAGGTGCATCAACTTCAATAATAATATTATCAATACCTAAACCTGCTAATGCTGCGTTTAAGTGTTCTACGGTTGAAACACGAACACCTTGTTCATTCACAAGTGCAGTACAAAGCATCGTATCACGCACAGAATCCGCATTCGCAGGGAAAGTCACCGGCGGATTAAGATCAGTACGGCAATAAATCACACCAGTATTCGGCATAGCCGGGCGCAACGTTAAGGTTACTTTTTTACCGCTATGTAAGCCTACACCTGTGACTTTAATGCTTTGTTTTAATGTTCTTTGTTTAATCATCTCTTTTACCTTATTGCTTCACAACAAGATTACTTCTACTCTTATTTCTCATCACGACCAAATGATGCCGGATTAAAGAAATTAGGATTATTTCTTAACTGTTCTAAACGGCTTGGATCAAGCGGTTTATTTAAGTTACCGTATTGCGGATTTTGTTCCTGTGCTGGTTCTGGTTGTGGATTATGTCTTAATGCATCTAAACCATGTAAACCAACTGGCGGTTGTGGCTGAATCGTTTCTTGTGCTACAGGTTGTTGAACTGGCGCTTGTTGTACTGCTGCTTGAGGACGAGCAATCACTACCGGCTCAGCCGCAACAACATCACCCAAACCTGTTGCAACGATCGTGACACGAATTTCATTGCTCATTTCAGGGACTAAACTGGTACCCACAACGATAGTCGCGTCTTCTGATGCAAAGCTACCTACTGTGTCACCCACCACGTTAAATTCGTCAAAGCCGAGATCCATACCAGATGTAATGTTAACAAGGATACCCTTAGCGTTAGAAAGATCGACTTTCTCTAATAAATCATTTTTAATTGCAAGACGTGCTGCTTCTTCTGCACGGCCCGCACCTGGTTCACTTTGAGCTGAACCGAAACCAATCATTGCTTGGCCCATTTCCGACATAACGGTTCTTACGTCTGCAAAGTCCACGTTGATTAAACCAGGAGAGGTAATCATATCGGAGATGCCCATAACAGAGTTACGTAATACGTCATTTGCAGCAGCAAAAGCATCAATTAACGTTGCATTTTTCGGGAGAACTTTTTGGATTTGTTGGTTAGGAATAATGATCATTGAATCCACGTATTGTGAAAGATCTTTAATCCCTAATTCAGCAAATTGCATACGTTTTTTGCCTTCAAAGCTAAATGGCTTAGTAACAACAGCAACAGTTAGAATACCTAATTCTTTCGCAACTTTAGCGACGATTGGTGCGGCACCAGTACCTGTACCACCGCCCATACCAGCAGCGATAAAGACCATGTCTGCACCTTCAAGCATTTTACGGATTTCTTCTTGGTCATCTTCAGCCGCTTTACGACCTACATTTGGGTTTGCCCCTGCTCCAAGACCTTTCGTTGTTGCCCCACCGATTTGTACAGTTTGTTGAACTTGGCTTTTGCGTAATGCTTGCGCATCGGTATTCACCGCATAGAATACGATTTTACCGTGTTCTTCGCTATCAATTGCACTTTCGCCCAAGAAATTACCATTGAATTCTTGTTGCACCATGTTAGCAACCATGTGGTTAACTGCGTTACCGCCGCCTCCACCGACACCGACAACCTTAATCAGTGCACCTGTTTGCTCTTCAAAATCACCATACTCTGGGTATAACATTTGCTGTTCTCCGTTACTGCTAATACTCTGCTAGCACATTAATAAAAGTTAAATTTTTTCTATTGTAAATGAAAAAGCCAAAATGATCAAAATTCTGATTTCACTTTATTGAAAATATTTTTAAGGCCTTTCCAGAATTTTTTTCCTAATGCTTCATCACCATAGTTACTATCCACAGGATCATTATCACTATTCTGATGATGGTATTGTAATAATCCCACTACAGTTGAATATTGTGGGCGATTCACATAATCTGTTAAACCCGTAATATTTAATGGACTACCAATACGCACCTGACAACCAAATACACTTGAGGCACAATCTTTTAAGTCTTCAATCTGTGCACCACCACCGGTGATAACAACACCCGCAATTAATTCAAATTTAATATGTTTGGTTTCTAAATCTGCTTTGAGCTTATCTAATTCGTCCTTAACAACGCCTAATAGTTCAATATATCTTGCTGAAGTGATTAAAGATAAATCACTTTTTGTTAAAGCGCGTGGTGCTCGACCACCAATACTTGCCACTTCAATTTTCTTATCACCATGTAAACGTGCCGGATATAATGCACTCGCATAATTCACTTTAATGCGCTCTGCCTCTGCACGAGAAACGGTACATGCATGAGCAATATCGTTCGTTACAATATTTCCAGCGTAAGGAATAACCTTGCTGAAACGCAATGAGCCATTGGTGTAAACCATCATATTCATGGTGCCTGCACCGAAATCAACTAAGCAAACACCAAGATCTTTTTCATCTTCAGTTAAAACAGAATGTGTTGCTGCAAAGCCGGAGAACACAACTTTATCAACTTGTAATCCACAACGCTCAACTGCTTTTTTCAAGTTATTTTGCCAGTCTTGGTGACACGCAATTAAGTGTACGTTTGCTTTTAAACGAACACCTTGTAAACCTAATGGATTTTTAATATTAACTTGCTTATCTACTGCGTATTCTTGTGGAATGATGTGTAATAAAGAAAGACCCTCAGGTAATTTCACTGAGCTCGCTGTATGTAAAGCATCATCAATTTCATCTTGAGTTACTTCATTTTCAGAAATAGCAACAAAGCCGCTCTCATTCAGGCTTTGAATATGTTCACCTGTAATCGCAAGAGTCACGCTCATAATTTGACAATCGGCCATTGATTCAGCTGCTTCAATGGCACGTTGGATAGAATTAACAACGGCATCTAAATCAGTAATACTGCCACGATCAATCCCTTTTGATGGACAACTGCCCACGCCAAGTACATTTACTACACCATCAGGAAGGACTTCCCCAACGACAGCAACAACTTTTGATGTACCAACTTCAAGACCTACAATTACTTTCGGTTCCAACTCTTTTGCCATTTTCTTATTACACCCAATAAATTATTTTTATTTCTCTGTCAATCCAACCGCCGCTGATGCAGATGCATAGCGCAAATCTACATAATCAATTCGTTTACCTTCAGGCACTTCAATTTGTGGATAAATCGTTACAAATCGATCTAATTTTGGTTTCCAATCTCCGCGCCCAAGTTTTAATACTATATCATTATCTAACGTAACTTGCCACGCACCACGATCATCAATTGTCACACCTTTAACTAGCAAATTTTTCGCTTTAAAATCAGCAAAAATTTGATTCCAAGCTTCTAATACTTTTAAGCTTTGATAATCTGGGCCACCTAAATAAGGTAAAGCTTTTTCTTTTAACTTATCCATCGGCAATTGGAAAACCGTTCCCTCTTTTGTGACGAACTCTGTTTTGTTCCAAATGGCGACTGGCTGATATTCTGATAACCAGATACTTAAACGATTTGGCCAAATTTTACGAACTACCGCACCTTTTACCCAAGGAATTGTTTCAAGCTGCTCTTGAATTTGCTTAACGTCCTGTCCCCAGAAGCCCTTAAGTGAACCCATTTTGAGCAATACGTCTTGCACATCTGGATAAGTGGTAAATTCATTTTGACCCACTAATGCATAGGCAGTGATTTTTCTATCACCGTCTAAGCTTTCCAGCCAATTTTGCCAGTTTGAATAAACAAAATACCCTAACCCCGCACAAAGTAACACCAAAGCAAGTTTAATCTGCAACATAAAACGGAATTTACCTTCTCCATTAGATGAGCGACCAAATTGCGTTGGCGGTGTATTTTTGCGCTTAATTACATTCATTACGCACTCAACTCCAAAATTTTCACGACGAGTTGTTCAAATGAAATACCGACTGTTGACGCAGATTTAGGGAATAAACTGTGACTTGTCATACCAGGGTTTGTATTTACTTCGACTAAACGGAAATTACCTTGTGCATCAGTCATCACATCAATGCGGCTCCAGCCACGACAACCCACGACGTCATAAGCTCGTTTAACTAATTTCGCTAATTCTTGCTCACGCTCAGCTGAAAGACCTGCAGGGCAAAAATATTGAGTGTTATCTGAAATATATTTCGCATCGTAATCATAAAACTCACCTTCTGGCACAATGCGAACAGCCGGCAATACTTCGCCACCTAAAACAGGCACTGTTAGTTCATCACCCGCTAACCATTCTTCAATCAAAATGGTGTTATCAAATTTAAGTGCGTAATCGACCGCACTTTTTAATTCTTCGACTGCTTTTACTTTTGTTAAACCCACACTTGAACCTTCAAGAGATGGCTTAACCATCAAAGGTAAACCTAATTTTTCGACCACGGCTTGTGGGTTTAGTTCGTGAGCGTTTTCTTTGGTCACGATCTCCATATCGGCAACAGGTAAACCAAAGGATTTCCATAACATTTTAGTACGCATTTTATCCATGGTTAACGCTGAAGCCATCACGCCACAACCAGTGTAAGGCAAACCGATTTGTTCTAATAAACCTTGCATGGTGCCATCTTCACCACCACGACCATGTAAAATGTTAAAGACACGATCAAAACCATCAGCCTTTAAATTCGCGACATTATATTCTTTAGGATCGACACCATGTGCATTATAACCTTGGCTCACTAATGCGTTTAACACGGCTGCGCCAGAATTAAGAGAAACTTCACGTTCAGCTGATGTGCCGCCTAACAACACAGCAATTTTTTCTTGTTTTAAATTCATTGTTTTATCCTGTTTTCTTTTTATTCTTCATCAAAAGTGCGGTTATTTTTCGGTGTATTTATGCTTTCCAACGTTCAGCTAAACCACGAGAAATTTTGCTTACACTTCCCGCACCTTGGGCAAGAATTAAATCACCATCTTGAATAATTTGATCTAATACATCGCCAAGTTGTTCCGTATCAGAAACTAAAATTGGATCGACTTTTCCTAGATTACGAATAGAACGACAAAGTGCTTTACTATCTGCACCGACAATTGGCGCTTCACCTGCCGCATAAACGTCTAACATAATCAATGCATCCACTTGGGATAATACTTGCACGAATTCATCAAATAAATCGCGAGTACGTGAATAACGGTGAGGCTGGAAGATCATGACAATACGTTTATCTCCCCAGCCTTCACGGGCTGCTTTGATTGTTACATCAACTTCTGTTGGGTGATGGCCATAATCATCCACTAAGCGTACTTTACCATTTGGACGAATAAACTCGCCTAATTGGTCAAAACGTCTGCCCGCACCTTGGAAATCAGCAAGCGCTTCTAAAATCGCTTCATTGCCAATGCCTTCTTCTTTTGCTACTGCAAGTGCCGCCGTCGCATTTAACGCATTATGTTTACCTGGCACATTCAATAATACATTGATGCGTTCACCACTTGGGCAAACTACGGTGTAATGGCCTTGGAAACCAGTTTGTTCATAATCTTCGATACGATAGTCTGCGTGCTCGCTGAAACCATACGTTAACACTTGACGTCCAACTTGAGGAACAAGTTCCATTAACACCGTATCATCTGCACACATCACCGCTAAACCGTAGAACGGTAAGTTATGTAAGAACTTCACGTAAGTGGCTTTCATCTTCTCAAAATCACCACCGTACGTATCCATATGATCCGGTTCAATATTGGTTACCACAGAAACCATAGGTTGCAAGTGTAGGAAAGATGCATCACTTTCATCCGCTTCTGCGATTAAATAACGGCTTGCACCTAAATGCGCGTTTTTACCGGCAGATTTAACTAAACCACCATTAACGAAAGTTGGATCCAGTTTCGCTTGAGTATAAATCATCGAAATCATGGCTGTTGTTGTGGTTTTACCATGGGTACCAGCTACTGCAATACCATGACGGAAACGCATAATTTCAGCCAACATTTGTGCTCGCTGAATCACAGGAATACGATTTTGTTTAGCGGCAATTAATTCTGGATTATCTTCATGGATCGCACTTGATACAACAACGACACTTGCCCCTTTCACATTTTCCGCTTGGTGACCAATGAAAATTTTTGCGCCAGCTTGAGCAAGACGCTGAGTCACAACACCATCTGCAATATCCGAACCAGAGATATCATAACCTTCATTTAATAAAATTTCGGCAATCCCACTCATACCGGCGCCGCCGATACCAATGAAATGAATTTGTTGAACCCGACGCATCTCAGGGATAATCTTTCTAATTTCGTCCGAAATATGTTTCATATTATTTCACCTTTATTTTTAACCGCACTTTTAGGTTGCGAGTTTATTACCACCCTCTCAACCTCTCTATTCTTATTTCGCGTTTTCTACAATGACATCAGCTACACGTTTAGCTGCCAATGGGGCCGACATTTCTTTTGCCTTAATAGCCATCGCTAGCAAAGTTTCACGATCTGTTTTTTCTAAGAAATCGACTAACACATCCGCATTTAATTCATTCTGCTGAACAATTTTTGCTGCGCCTACATCGGCAAGATATTTAGCATTTAAATATTGTTGTTGATCTTTATGCTGGAATGGTACAAAAATTGCTGGTGTCCCCACTGCTGCTAATTCACATACCGTTAAAGCACCAGAACGACAAATCACCACATCCGCCCAGGCGTAGGCCTCCGCCATATCATCAATAAATTCTGTAATTTTAACCGAATCGGCATGTTCACCATAAAGTGCAGTCACACTTTCAACAGAACCTTTACCCACTTGATGACGCACTTCTAGTTTATCTGCCAAACGCGCTACTACTCGTGGAATCGTTTGATTGAGTACGCGAGCCCCTTGGCTTCCACCCACGACAAGTACTCTCAATTTTCCGCTTCTTTCTGAAAAGCGAGCTTGTGGTGATGGCATTTCAAATAAATCTTGGCGAACTGGGTTTCCTACAACTTCGGCATCTTTGAATGCAGTTGGAAAAGCTTGTAATACACGTGTCGCTATTTTAGCCAACCATTCATTGGTTAAGCCTGCTACGGCATTTTGTTCATGTAAAATAACTGGCACACCGCAAAGTTTTGCAGCAATACCACCTGGACCAGACACATAACCGCCCATGCCTAATACCGCATTGGGTTGATATTCTTGAATAATTTTACGAGCTTGCAATACTGCTCTTAAAATAGCAAAAGGGGCACCTAGTAATGCTTTAATCCCTTTACCTCGCAACCCTGAAATTTGAATAAAACGAATAGGAATGCCATGTTTTGGTACAAGCTGTGCTTCCATGCGATCTTTTGTACCTAACCAGCAAATTTCCCAACCTTCTTTTTGTAAGGTTTGAGCAACAGCGATGGCAGGAAAAACATGTCCACCAGTACCACCTGCCATAACTAATAATTTTTTACTCATAAATATCCCTAATCATCTCTCAAACGTGCTTGACCACCACGTTGTAATCTATTTTCATGGTCAATACGCAATAAAATGCCCACGGTTGCCGACATAATAATGATACTTGAACCACCGTAACTCACTAATGGGAAAGTTAAACCTTTTGTTGGTAACATCCCTAAGGCCATGCCTAGATTGACAAAACCTTGGAAGAAAATCCAGAAACTAATACCTAAAGCAAAAAAGCCACGGAAACGTTGTTCTAACATGAGTGATTCACGTCCGATTTTCATCGCACGGAAAATCAATAAACCTAAAAGAATGACAACAACCAAAATACCAATAAAACCGAACTCTTCACCAATAATCGCCATGATAAAGTCAGTATGTGCTTCAGGAAGGTAATCGAGTTTTTGAATGGAGTTACCAAGTCCTTCCCCACTAATTTCACCACGACCAAACGCCATCAAAGAGTTAGTCAGTTGGAACCCTGTTCCGTAAGGATCTTTAAACGGCTCTAAGAAACCGGTAAAACGTTTTAAACGATAAGAGGCAGAGAGAACCAGCCATACAAAGAGAAGTATGCCTGTACCAATTAGCAAAATAAATTGCCAAAAATTTGCACCGACAATAAAAAGCATACCAAAGGTAATAACGAAAAGTACGACGGTACTACCTAAGTCAGGCTGAGCTAGTAAGAATATCCCTAATACGCCCATCACAATGAAAGGCTTAGCTGCACTGAATTTTTTACCACGTACTTCATCATAACGACGCGTAAAATAGCTCGCCAGGAAACAGGTTAACGCTAACTTCGCAAACTCCGCAGGCTGGAAATTTAAAATCCCTAAAGAAATCCAACGTTTAGCACCATTAACAGAAGTCCCAATACCAAGAACCAGTATGAGTAAAACAATAGCTAATAAGAAAACTTTTGCGTGCCACTTTTCCCATTGGGAAGAAGAAATTTGGAGAGTTAAATAGCAAGTTGCTAAAGAAAGCAAGACATAAACGGCATCACGTTTAGCAAAATAGAATGTATCATTAAATACACGTGCACTGTAAGGCATCGAAGCAGAAGTTACTGCTACCAAACCAATCAGCAATAGCACGACAAAAAGCCAAAACAATGCGCGATCGTAAAGTAATCCTTGCGGCGTCACTCTCGCCCATTGTTCATAATTTTGTTTAATTTTATTGATAAATTCCATTACTACCCTAATTCTTTAAGCTAATTTTGCTAAACGAGTAAACTCTTCGCCACGTTTTTCAAAAGAGGCAAATTGATCCAAACTTGCACAAGCAGGAGATAATAACACCATATCGCCTGATTTTAAATGTGGACGTAAAAATGAAATCGCTTGTTCCATGGTTTCAAACAAATGGCTTTGACTTGAAAGTGCGGCTAGTTGTTTGCCATCACGACCAAAGCAATACGTTGAAATATGAGGCTGATTGATTAAATCCTTTAATTCAGAAAAATCTGCGCCTTTACCATCACCACCTAATAAAAGATGTAATGTTCCTTCAATATATAAACCAGCCAATGCCGCAACGGTACTGCCGACATTAGTCGCTTTAGAATCATTGATCCAACGAACACCATTCGCTTGATGGGCCAATTGGAAACGATGATCTAGGCCTTTAAATTGACGAAGTGCGGTACGAATTGCCTCTAAATTTATGCCGACAGCTTGTGCTAATGCTGTTGCGGCTAAAATATTCATGTAATTATGACGACCAACTAAAGTGGCTTCATCACAAGGTAAAATCACTTCATCTTTCACCATTAAGTACTGTTTACCATTTTCGGTTTTTAACCAATAATCCGCTTGATTTTCAGCAAAAGACACTACCCTCTTAGCTTGATTTTCACCTTCGCCAAAAGTGAGTTTATCTTCTAAATTCACTACCGCTGTTTCCGCATTATGGTAAATACGTAATTTGGCTTGGCGATAATCTTCTAAATCCACATAGCGATCCATGTGATCTTCAGTCACATTAAGTACCGTCGCTGCAGCCGCTTTCAAACTATAAGTGGTTTCAAGTTGGAAACTGGAAAGTTCTAATACATAAAGATCGCAATCTTCATTTAATAATGACAACGCAGGGATGCCAATGTTTCCACCCATACCCACTTTTATTCCCGCCACTTTTGCCATTTCATAGACTAATGTTGTTACAGTGCTTTTACCGTTAGAGCCTGTAATCCCGACAATTGGCTTGGTGGCAGCTCGACAGAATAATTCGATATCCCCAATCACTTCCACACCCGCTGAAAGTGCGGTCTGAATTTCAGGTGTTTTTACCGCGAGTCCTGGGCTAATGACAATAATATCGCTTTCAAGTAACCATTGTTGATTTAGGCTACCTGTATGTAAGGGAACATTTTTAGGTAATTTATCCGCACCTGCTGGATGTTGGCGAGTATCAATTACACGAATGTTAGCTTGTTGAGATTGAAGATATTCAACGCAAGAAAGGCCTGTTTTCCCAAGGCCTATAATGGTGATAGTTTTATTTTGATATAGAGTTGTCATGTTGTTTTTCTTCTCTCGTATTCTGGGATCACGCAGGGTGCAACAAGTGCACCCTACAAAAATTATCTTAGTTTGAGCGTTACAAGCCCCATCAACACCAACATCAAGGAAATAATCCAAAACCGAATAATCACTCTTGGTTCTGGCCAACCTTTTAATTCAAAGTGATGATGAATCGGCGCCATTCTAAAAATACGTTGTTTTCTTAATTTATAAGAACCCACTTGTAAAATCACGGACAAGGCTTCAACAACAAATACACCGCCCATAATCACTAATAAGAACTCTTGACGAACAAGGATAGCAACGACACCAAGTGCGCCACCTAGTGCAAGAGAGCCGACATCGCCCATAAAGACTTGAGCTGGATAAGTATTAAACCATAAGAATCCTAAGCCTGCGCCTACGATTGCGGTACAGAACACCACCACTTCAGAACTATATTTGATATAAGGGATATGTAAGTATTCTGCGAAATTAACGTTACCGGTCGCCCATGCGATTAAAGCAAATGCACCAGCCACTAACGCTGTTGGCATAATTGCAAGACCATCTAAACCGTCGGTTAAGTTTACCGCATTCCCTGTGCCCACAATCACAAAGTAAGACAACACAATATAGAATAAACCTAATTGTGGCATGATATCTTTAAAGAATGGAATGACTAAACGAGTTGCATCGGTATCATGACCTAACCAATACAACCAAATGATCGCCACTAATGCCACAACAGACATCCAGAAATATTTCCAACGCGCAATTAAACCGTCTGTATTTTTACGCGTGATTTTACGGAAATCATCCACAAAGCCAATTGCACCATAGCCAAATAACACAAATAAACAAATCCAAACATAAGGATTCGTTAAGTTAGCCCATAATAACGTACTTACACCGATGGAGAATAAAATCATCACACCGCCCATGGTTGGCGTACCTTTTTTCGCAAAGTGACTTTCAGGACCGTCATTACGCACTTCTTGACCAAATTTTAAGATTTGAAGGCGTTTGATCACTTTCGGACCAATCCATAAAGAAATGAAAAGTGCGGTCAATAATGCCAAAATCGCACGTACGGTAATATAGGAAATGGCATTGAATGCCGTTTCATAGCGAACTAAATATTCAGCAAGCCAAACTAACATAAGCTATCCTTTAATGAATAAATCGTCTCTTCCATTTTCATTGAGCGCGAGCCTTTCGCTAATACGACGACTTTTTGGTTTTCTTGTAATTTCTGTTTAATAATATCTAACGCATAAGCTGTTAATTCAGCTTTATCTTTAAAATGTTTTCCCAAAACAGCCTCAGAAATGACCGCGCTTTCTGTTCCATAAGAAAGCACTAAATCTAATTTAGCTTGTTTTGCATGCTCGCCCACTTGTTGATGACATTTTAGACTATCCTCGCCTAATTCTTTCATATCGCCCACAAGTAGAATACGGAAAGCATCGTAACCTTTTAAAACATCAATTGCCGCTTGTAAAGAATCCACATTTGCATTGTAAGTATCATCTAATAACAACAAATTTTCATTCACTTGAATAGGGAATAAACGCCCTTTTACTTGAGAACGGTGTTCAAGCCCTGCTTTAACATCAGCAAGACTTGCGCCGACATTCATAGCAAGTGCGGTCGCTGCCAAGGCATTTTTTACATTATGCTCACCTAAATAAGGTAAATTCATTTCAATGCTGCCTTTTGGTGAAACTAACGTAAACGTTGAACCATTTGATGAATGTTTTACATTTTCAGCTTTGTAATCGCCACCATTAAAATATTGAATAGCATGTGAACCAATTTCTTTTTGCCACAATTCAATATAATTATGTTCGCAATTAATAATGGCTACACCATTTGGGGTTAAACCGCGATAGATTTCACCTTTCGCACGTGCTACGCCCTCAATTGAACCAAACCCTTCTAAATGTGCAGCCGCGACATTATTCACTAATGCGGCTTCAGGCTGAGCAAGATGCGTAGTGTAATCAATTTCACCTTGATGATTTGCACCTAATTCAATAACAGCAAATTTATGTTGTTCGGTTAAGCGTAATAACGTTAATGGCACGCCAATATCGTTGTTGAAATTACCATTCGTGAATAACACGGCTTCAGGGTTGCCTGCTGTTTGTTGCAAAATCGATGCAGTCATCTCTTTCACTGTGGTTTTACCTGATGAACCAGTCATCGCTACGGTACGAGGATTAATTTTTTCACGTAACCATTTTGCTAATTGACCAAGGGCTAAACGCGTATCTGAAACAACTAATTGTGGTGTTGAAATGTTAGTGTTAGCTTTTTGTACAACTAAGGCTGTCGCACCTTGCTCAACGGCTTTATCTAAGTATTGATGTGCATCAAAATGCTCACCTTTTAATGCAAAGAAAAGCGAGTTGGATACCGCTTTACGCGTATCCGTATTGATATTTTCAACAACGACCTGCTCATCGCCAATAAGATCAGCATTTAAAATTTGGGCAAGTTGTTGGGTAGTAAGTTTAATCATTATGTTTATTTTTTCGTTAAATAGATTTCAGCCACTTCTTGATCAGAGAAATGAAATGTTTTATCCCCAATGATCTGATAGTTTTCATGACCTTTACCAGCAATCACAATCACATCGTTTTCAACGGCATTCTCAATGGTAAATTTGATAGCTTCTTCGCGATCCGGAATCACACCAACGTCTTCCATGCGACTAAACCCCGTAAGGATATCTGCTTCAATTTTATTTGGGTCTTCTGTGCGCGGATTATCTTGGGTTACGATCACTAAATCTGCAAACTGCTCAGCCGCTTTTGCCATCAGTGGACGCTTGCCCGCATCACGATCACCGCCACATCCAAAGATACACCAAAGTTTACCTTTGCAGTGTTCACGCGCAGCATTTAATGCCTTTTCTAATGCATCCGGAGTATGGGCATAATCAACAATAACTGTTGGTTTTCCTGCTTTTTTAATCAATTCCATTCTTCCATTTACCCCTTTTAGCTGTGAAACCGTACGGATAAGATCGTCGAAAGAATAACCTAAAGCCAATAAAACAGTCGTGGCTAACAGCAGATTACTCACGTTAAAAGCACCAATTAATGGGCTATGTAATGTGCCATTACCCCAACTTGAAGCAACATCAATCACCGCACCTTCGTGAGTAAAACGAATCTGTGTTGCATAAAGCCATTGTTTAGAAGTTGGATGGAAATCTGAGCGGCAGCTAACTGCAATACCATTTGGTAATTCGCTTAACCACGCAGCTCCAATTGGATCGTCAGCATTAAGAATTTGTAATTCCGGTGCTAAATCAACGAAAAAGCGTTTTTTAGCTTCAGCATACTTTTCCATTGTCTCGTGATAATCCAAATGATCGCGACTTAAATTGGTAAAAATAGCAACTTTAAATTTGAGTGCTTCAACGCGATGTTGAACCAACCCATGTGAAGACACTTCGATAGAAGCAAAATCTGCGCCCTTCTTTACAAAATCAGCGAGATTTTCTTGAACTTCAACGGCTGAACCAGTGGTATTTTTTGCTTCCTTGACTTGACCTAATAAACCATTGCCAATAGTGCCCATGACCGCGGCTTTATGACCTAATAAGGTTGCCCATTGAGCTAATAATTGAGAAACCGTAGTTTTACCGTTTGTTCCTGTTACACCAACTAACGTCAGTTTTTCGGAAGGATGTTCATAGAATTTACCTGCCAATGCAGAAAGATTGGCAGATAAATGATAATAATGAATCACTGGCACATTATTTTGCCATTGGATGTTTAAATGCTCGTTTTCTAAATCTGTCTCTAAAACGACCGCACTTGCACCAGAAGAAATAGCTTGAGGAACAAATTGACTCGCATCAAAACGATGCCCTTTGACTGCCACAAATAGATCTCCTTGAGTCACTTTGCGGCTATCTAACACCATCGCCTTCACATTAATGTCTGAAAGCACCGGAAGATCAAAAAGTGCGGTCAATTTTTTCATTGTTTTGCCTTTTTTTAATTCATTTTTTCAAGTTTTTGATCGCTTAAGCGAACGGTACGTCTTGCTGTTTTTTCTGTTGGTTCTGCATCTGGCGCAATACCATTTGCGCGTAATGCATAGCCCATTATGCTTGAGAATACTGGCGCAGATACCGCACCACCATAGTACTGTCCAGCTTTCGGATCGTTAATCAAAATAACTAATGCATAACGTGGATCGCTAATTGGTGCAATACCCGCTGTAAATGCTACATATTTATTAACATAGTGACCATTTTCAATTTTACGCGCTGTACCGGTTTTCACACCTACACGGTAACCTTCAACCATCGCACGTTTATTTTTGATTGCCACTTTCTCCAACATACCTACAACGTCTTTCGTGATTTTTTCAGAGAAAACACGTTGACCAATAACTGGCGGATCAACTTTAGTGATAGAAAGTGGACGATAAATCCCGAAGCTCCCTAAAGTGGCATAAGCACGCGCGATTTGTAATGGTGTTGAAGTGATACCATAACCATAAGCCACAGTCGCACGTTCGATATCAGCCCAACGTTTACGGTTTGCATTTAATACACCGCGTTGCTCACCGATTAAGCCTAACTCAGTATCTTTACCTAAACCTGCATTTTGGTAAGTTTCCATTAATGCTGAAGGAGGCATACGTAGCGCAAGTCGGCTCACACCACGGTTACTTGAGTTAATCAAAATTTCATCTAAGGTTTGTTGTGGGCGAGGTGCCACGTCCACAATTTCTTTACCACTTACGGTAAATGAACCTGTATTAATTACCTCATCACGTCTGACTGCGCCACGTTGAAGTGCGGTCAATACAACGAAAGGTTTTACGGTTGAACCAGGTTCAAAGGTATCGGTAATCGCACGGTTACGTTTTAACTCGTCTTTTACATTGGATAAGTTATTCGGATTGTAGGAAGGCGCGGTTGCCATTGCTAATACTTCACCCGTACGTACATCCACCAATACGGCTGTGCCTGATTCTGCTTTGTTCTCTGTTACCGCTTTTTTGATTTCACGATACACCATGGATTGTAACTTTTCATCAATACTTAAGGTGACATCTTGTGCATCGTATTTTTTCTCATCAGCAATATGTTCAACCACATTACCACGTTTGTCTTTACGAACAACACGCGCACCGTCTTTACCCACTAACATTGAATTGAAGCTTGCCTCAACCCCTTCAATCCCTTTACCATCAATGTTAGTAAAGCCAATTAATTGAGCCGCCTCTTCTACACGAGGATAAAAACGACGTGGTTCTGTCTCTAATGAGATACCTTTAATTTTGAGTTCACGGATATAATTCGCTTTGCTCGCTTCTACTTGACGTGCTAAATACAAGAAGCCTGATTTTGCATTTTTCTCAATTTTTTTCACCAACTCGGCTGGTGTCATATTTAATTCGTTAGCAAGGGCTTTAATACGTTCTTTATCATCTAATGCATTTTCTTTTAGCATTAAACGCGGTTCAGCCACGATTGCACTCATCGGTACACTCACCGATAACAATTGACCGTTACGATCTAAAATTGAGCCGCGAACAGAGAGGACATCATCTTTACGTAGTGAACGTTTGTCCGCTTCACCAGAAAGGGTTTCAGAATTAACAGATTGCACATAAGCAGCACGAGCCACTAATGCGCCTAAGCCTAAGAAAATAAAACTTGTCGCGATGAGATAACGACCACGAAGGAAGCATTTCTCAAACACCATCTTCGGTTTATTTGGTTTTACTGACGCAGGTTGAGCCAATTTTCTAATTGTTTTCTTTGGCTTTCCTGGTTTCTTAGAGGAATTAAATCTAACCATTTTATTCAAAATCCCTATTCAAAAATAACCACTTCTTGTTCACTTTGAACACGTTGCATTTTTAATGTACCGATTGCAATGGATTCAACTCTTGTATTATCACTTTCGGTTGCTTCTTGTAATTGCAAATTGCGATATTCGTTTTCAAGGGCTTGGTGTTGTAATACCAACTGCCCGTTTTCAGAAATTAAGCCTCGTGTTTGGTGGGTCATCCAAATTGTGCCCATTGCAGAAGCTAAAATTAATAAAAGTAAGACGACAATTAATTTATTAGAAGAAAAAATATCTTCAACGAGAATATGTTGTAAAGGATAACGTTCGCTATTTTCTAACATTTTATTTCACCCTTTCCGCTATACGTAACACCGCGCTTCTTGAACGTGGATTCGCTGAAATTTCTGCCTCACTTGGCTGGATTGCCTTACCAATGATTTTTAATTTTTGATTACGTTGGATTTGATCTTCACGTAATGGTAAACCTCTCGGGATATCCTCACCTTTACTTTGTTTACGCATGAAATGTTTTACCATTCTGTCTTCAAGTGAATGGAAACTGATAATCGATAAACGCCCTTCTGGTGCCAACATATCTAATGCAGAATTCAATACACTTTCTAACTCATCTAATTCAGCATTAATATAAATTCGAATGGCTTGGAAGCTACGAGTTGCTGGATGTTTATGTTTATCTTTAAACGGTACAGATTGAGCAATTAATTCAGCGAGCTGAGAAGTACGACTTAAACATTCTGTGCCATTTTTAATCGCACTTTTGTTGAACTCTACGATGGCAGTCGCAATTCGTTTTGCAAAACGCTCTTCCCCGAAGGTTTTTAACACCCAAGTTAAATCATCAACAGATACCTGTTTTAGCCACTCTGCCGCGGATAAACCTTGTGTGGTATCCATGCGCATATCTAACGGGCCATCTTTCATAAAACTGAAACCACGCTCTGCTTCATCAAGCTGTGGAGATGATACGCCTAAATCCAGCAAAATACCGTCAATTTTACCAACTAAATCGAGTTTTTGACAGATATCTGGAATGTGTGAAAAGCTATTATGTTCAATATGAAAACGAGGGTCTTGAATTTTTTCAGCTTCAGCAATTGCACGAGGATCACGATCCACTGCAATTAAACGACCATGTTCAGAAAGCTGCGAGAGAATGAGGCAAGAATGACCACCACGACCAAAGGTACCATCGATATAAATTCCGTTTTCTTTCAACGCCAAACCATTCACCGCTTCGTGAAGCAAAACCGTGATATGTTCAGGTGCAGAAAAGGAATTTTGCATAGTCATAAGTAAAAAGTAAACGTTAAATAAAAATCGATAAAGAGAAGATAGAGCGGCGCAAGCACCGCTTATCCTGCTAGTGCTGCTGTTCTATAATGACAGCATTTTTAGTTCTTCAGAAGCACCGAATTCAGCACTTGAGCCAATTTCAATGTCTTCATCAATTTGTGCATACCATTCGGTATCGCTCCAAATTTCAAATTTATTCAACTGCCCCACCAACATTAAGCCTTTTTCTAATTTTGCGTGTTGACGTAATGGACCACTTAATAAGATACGACCTTGTGCATCCATTTCACATTCTGTGGCATAACCAAGCATAACACGTTGTAAACGACGTTGATTTGGGTCAAAGTTGGAGAGTGAAAGTAGTTTTTGTTCGATTTTTTCCCACTCATCTAAAGGATAAAGCAATAAACAAGGCTGACGAATATCAACGGTACAAACCATTTGGCCTTGGTTCTTTTCCATGATTTCAGCACGATAACGCGTAGGAATCGCTACACGACCCTTCGCATCTAAATTTACCGCTGCTGCACCACGAAACATTTCTCTACCTTTAAACCTTTATTTTTAGAAAAAATTGGCAGAATTCTCCACAAAATTCCACTTTTCACCACTTTGTGTAAGTTTATCGGTTGTAGCCTTAACTTGCAAGCAATTAAAACGTAAAGATTGGTAAATTTTGGTAATAAAATAAACAAAAAAACCGTTTGAGATTTTCCTCAAACGGTTTTTCAATTTTTAACTCAATTTGACTAGTTATTTACATAAGCTTCTTCGTCACGTTCACCTAATGGTTTAAGCTGTGTGAAGAATAATACTAAACAAAGTATTGTTAAACCTAAGCCGATATAAACAGATAATTGATAGTCTAAACCGAAACCGATTTTGTTGTATGCTAGGTAAGTGAAACATACTGTACTGATAAATGCCGCAGGGATTGTACATATCCAGTGGAATTTATTATAGCGATATAAATACGCAGCTGCAGTCCATAACATAACCATCGCAGTAGTTTGGTTCGCCCAAGTGAAGTAACGCCATAAGATAGAGAAATCCACTTTTGATACGATATAACCAACCACGAATAATGGCACAGCAATAATTAAACGTTTAGCTAAGGTTTTTTGTTCTAAATGGAAAAATTCTGCAATAACAAGACGTGCCGCACGGAATGCTGTATCGCCTGATGTAATTGGAAGAACAACCACACCTAACACTGCAAAAATACCACCAACAAGACCTAAGAAGTGGATAGAAGAGTCATAAACCACTTTAGAAGGAGAACCTGCTTTAATCGCTGCTAATAAATCTGGTAAAGAATCATAGAAACTTAAACCAACTGCACACCATACTAACGCAATCACACCTTCACCGATCATCGCACCGTAGAAAATGAAACGTCCTTCTTTTTCGTTTTCAGTACAACGCGCCATTAACGGGCTTTGTGTTGCGTGGAAACCAGATAATGCACCACAAGATATTGTTAAAAACAAGAGTGGCCATAATGGTAAATCTGCACGGGTTTCAAAGTTTTGGAAGAATTTCTCAAAAGACATACCGTCCACAGAACGATAGAAAGAAATTGGGTCTGCTGAGCTAAGATCTGCACTGACTAAACCATATACCATACCTACAGACATAAAGAGTAATAATGCACCGAAGAATGGGTAGATACGACCGATGATTTTATCAACCGGAAGTAATGTCGCAAGAATATAGTAAATGAAAATGATAGCAGTCCAAACACTGATAACTGTCGCTTTATCCATGCCCCAAACAGTAATACCACCTGCTTCAGCTACTTGATGGATTTCTTCCGCATTGCTAATAGAAATGCTACCTGATGCAGCACCGAACACATCCATTGTAATCGTACCCATTAATTGAGCTGGACTTGCAACGAATACCACACCCACTAATAATAAAAGTACAACCGCTAAGATGTTAATAAATGCTTTAACTGGACGACCTAAGTATTTACCTGCGAGGTTAGGCATAGATGCACCGCCATTACGCACACTTAACATTCCACAGAAATAATCGTGTACCGCACCCGCAAAGATACAACCCACCACAATCCAAAGCATTGCAACTGGTCCGTATAACGCACCAAGAATCGGACCAAAGATTGGGCCTGTACCTGCAATATTTAATAATTGAATTAACCAAATCTTAGTTTTAGACATTGGCATATAGTCAACGCCATCATTCATGGTATACGCTGGCGTTTGACGATTTGGATTGATCACAAAAATGCGCTCAATCACTCGACTATAAAAGAAATAACCTGCAAGCAATAACGCCACGCAGAAGAAAAACCACAACATAAAAAATACTCCTCAGGAATAAATGAATACCGAAATTTAGTCATATACTAGACTTCGTCGGCGGTATTCTAAGTGAAAATCATCAAAATCAAAATTTTAATTTTTACATTGTTTCAATTTTGTGATCCATGTCACGTTTATCATTACGTTTTTTTCACTTACAATAGGGATATAAATTAAAATAACTAATAAAGGATCATCAATGGCTCTCACCCGCTGCCCTGAATGTCGTAAAAAAATCAGCGAATCTGCTCAATTTTGTCCAAATTGTGGTTTTTCTTTTAAAGAAGAAGATCTTGAAATTTACAAACAAAAACTCGAAGAACGACGCCAGCATAATGCCGAAATTAATCGAAAAAGCACTAAACTTCACCTTATCTGGTTCGCTATTTTCACTATCGTTATTTTGCTCGCAAGCTGGCTGACAGGAGAATAAAAAATGCGGTCAAAAAACCATAAAAATTATGACCGCACTTTAATTAGAACCCTATCCGTCTTGTCGTTGCAGAAAACGCTGGTTTCACTTCACATTCACCTTGTAATGCGCTCAGCCAATCTTGCACCTTTTGAAAAGGGGAAAATTGATGACGACGAGCCACCGCAGCAAAATCCCCAGGCGTCAGCAGATTAAGCGATTCAATCTGACTTAAATCCTCTTCCGATAATGATGGCAACCCTAAGATTTCAGCCTGTTGTTTAGCAAAATCTAAACGTTGTTTCAGTGTTAAATAATCAAACTTTAATTTCAAATCAAAACGACGTAATGCTGCTGGATCAAGCACTTCAATCAGGTTTGTTGAAACCACCATCAGCCCTTCAAAGCGTTCAATTTGTGTCAACATTTCATTCACTTGTGAACGCTCCCAGCTTCGATTTGCACCTTCTCGAGAAAATAAGAATGTATCCACTTCATCTAACACTAATAGCGCATTATCTTCTTTCGCTTGTTCAAAAGCTTGTGCGATATTCCGTTCTGTTCCGCCCACATAAGGATTAAGCAGATCCGAACCTTGTCTTAACAACAACGGCATATCTAACTCTTCCGCGAGCCACGCAGCCCAAGCTGTTTTTCCTGTTCCTGGCGGGCCATAGCAACAAATTCGCCCTTTTTTCGAGCGTTTTAGACCTTCACTAATACGATGAATATTGTCATTACAAGCCACATAATCTAAGTTATAGTCAGCTTTACCTAAAACAAGCGGTTCGATTTTCGGTTTATTTTGCGACTTTAATGTTTGATTAAACATCATGAGCAAAGTCTCAGCAAAATTTGACGTATTTAGTTCCTTTGCCACCCGAATTGTGCGGCTTAAAATCGCAGGCGTTAATGACCGCACTTTAGCAAAATGCTGGACATAAGCCGGACTTAATTTTCCCTCGGCCAACTGCGTAATGAGTGCCGATTTATTTCTCAACGGCAAATCAGGCATTTCTAAAATAAAATCAAAGCGGCGTAAAAAAGCAGGATCTATGCCCGAAACAGAATTAGATAACCAAATCATCGGCACGTTATTGTTTTCCAATAACTGATTCATCCAAGCTTTATTCTGCTGTGCCACTGATTGCTCAAAGAAACTAGCGCGAAAAACATCCTCTATTTCATCAAAAATCAATAACGAAGATTGTCCTTCTAACACCTTTTGCGCAAAACGACATTTGTTCAAACGATCTTCAGCGCTAATCACATCCCCATCTTCATCCATGTAGGTAATATTATTTACCGAAACGCTCAACGCTTTACCCAACAAAGTTGCCAACTCTGTTTTTCCCGTACCTGGTGCACCATAAATTAAAATATTCACGCCTTTTCTATGAGTAGCAAATGAGGAGTGAAGATAATCCAGCATCATGGTTTTCATCTTACCTAGATAAGCAAAATTGTCTAAACTTAAGCTCGTTTCAATCGCAGGCTGAGTGCACGATTTTAATAACATCTGTTCATTTAATGCTTCTGAGATAAACTCATCAAAATCTAGCATTTTGCCCCAATCCAAATATTCATGGATTCTATCTGGATTATAGTGTCGAGCGAGTAAGCCATAGCCTAATAGTTTTCCTTTATCTTTTAAGGCAGAAATAATGTCCAATTTGGGTAAATCAAATAAATTTGATAATACCTCACCTAGCTCTGCCAAATTAGATTTTGGTAATGCTCCACTCAATTCTTTCAATGCTTCATCTAAACGGAACTGAATAGCTAAGCGAAAAACTGTCTGCTCAGCTGTATTCAATGATAATAATTGAGTCAATTTATCGATATTTTGTTGAATAATTGAATTCTCGTTTACGCAAAGTGCGGTCAATTTGGGCAACGTTTTATTTCGTGCTTGTAATAATTTTTTCACTTTCGCACGGAAATCATCACAACGCTCCATTTCACTCGGTAAACCTAAAGCCGATGCAATATTGTCATATCGCCAAACATCCTCATGAAAAACCTCTGAAAATCCTCGATGCTCTAATAAAAGTTGCAACATTAATTTTTCGGTATAAGGAGAAACCAACGACGGGTTAAGTTTGAATTTAGACATAATCATCACTCCAATAAAAAATGCTCAAACCTAATAGGCTTGAGCATAGTTTAAGAAGTAGAGCGACAGATTGTGTCGTTAGGAATTATAACTTAAATTAATTCCCATTCTTTATAAAGTCTAGATAATAAATTATCCTGTCTTTGAGCAACAATATCGGGAGTCCATTCTTCAGTATCCAAAACTTGTGTAGTTAAAGCATAAGATGAAACATTATTATTTCCTTTAAAATATTTCTCTTTTTTATCCTTAAATTCCAAATTACTTGCTGAAGAATTACGTCTTCTATTTAGCGGCACTAAATTAGCTAGACGGTGTACCCATAATTTATGGTTACCCACATCCCACCAATAACTCCATTGGCTACCATCTTTAATTGTTTGAGGTAATACATGTTCAATTGTCAAAGAGTCTTTCTGCAGATTATATGTTGCAGCGCCATCACTGATCATTGAATCCATTCGTAAAATTAAATAATTTCGTCTAGGTGCCACTAATTGATAAATATTTCCATCAAGTAATAATTTAAACTCTTGTTTTTCCTCATCTGTTAAATATAATTTATTTGGAACCTTTAATTCTTTAGAGCAATCCAAATCATTCTCCAACTGTTCCAATATATCTCCAAATCGATAAATCCGATCATTAACATTTTTAGCACTTAAATAAAAATAAGAAGTTAAACAATCTAGATATTTAAAAAAATCATAAGCAAGTTGTTCTGTAGGTTTAGCATGCAGAAATCTAATAACCACAGGAATCCACTCAGAAAAATTAACTTTGTTTAACCAAAATAAATATCCATTTATCTCTTCAGTAAAATTTCCTGCTCTATAATTTCTAGATTTTAATGCATTAAACTTATCTGCATAACTTGTAAGCTCAGTATCTATAAAATCACTTACACTATTAATATTAGGAATAATACTCTCTTGAAATTCATCCAATAAGCTCTTTTGTGCTTTTGTTTTTAGATAAATCATTCTAATATGAGAAAATAGCTCATTGAATCTAGCTCGCCCCAAATCTTGTTCTAAATCTTCCCATTTATCTGTATATTCATCTTGCTTACTATTCATTTTTCCTATTAAATAAGATTTCAAAATATCACTAGGTAATAGATCTAATCCTCTATCATTCATAACTGAGAAAATACGAAATGCCGATTTTTCATTTGGAGTCGAAACGATAACAAGACAACATTTTTGAATGATAAATTTACAAAACTCAAAGATACCTTCTTCATCCCCTTCAAATTTATCTTTAACTCTCTGTACTAGAGCCAATGCATTCTTATAAATATTTTTCTGCGCATCCGTTTTACAATCAGAATCAATATTAATACTTTTCAATTCTTCAATTTTTATATTCTGAATATATTTACTAAAGAAGTCATTATCTTGCTTACGTAAAGTTAACCTTGGCTGAGCAGGAATACTTTCAGCTAGATTTTCTGGTTGTTTTATATATAACTCTATACTATTAGCTTTTGATTTATCACTTAAAAAGCTAGCTAAGACTGATAATAAAATTGTTAGACTAGTTAAACGCTGTTGACCATCAACCACATATGATTCTGGAAAATGATCTTTTTTTATCACAACAACACTGCCTAAAAAATATGTCTCCTCGGTATCTCCCTGAAAAAAATCATATAAATCATCAAATAATTGCTCGATATTTTCAGCTTCCCAAGAATATGGCCGTTGATAGTTTGGAATTAAATATTGAAAATCTGAACTAAATACCTTACTTAGTTTGAATGCTTCACCTTTAATTGCATAATCTTGACTAGTCATATTACCTCCTTAGGTTAAATAGGTAGACTAAATTTAAATATAAGAAAAATTATAATATCTGCTGCTAAAATGTCTTAAGCAGTATGTAATATTATAACCGATAAATCATCATAAAACTTCTGTTTCGCAATTAATTTACGACACACCGTCAATCGAGATTTATCATTATCATATTGTTTCCAAATCTTTTCTCTCATTTCTGCTGAAAGACCATCTGTTAATCCATCAGAACAAAGTAATAAACTTTCCCCTTGTTGAATTTCAATTTCTTGATAAAAAATTTTATCTTGAAATTCGGAATAATCCGCGACTAAACAAGAAGAAACGCCGCCATAAATCGTGGCAAAGTCTTCTTCTTTTTTATCGGAGAAATCAGCCAATAATTCAGAAAGAATAGAATGATCTTGCGTAATTTTTTGCCAGTTTCCTTGGGCATCAATCAAATAAGCACGGCTATCCCCTACACTGAGAATTTTGGCTTTACGGGTTATTTGATCAATCTCTGCTGCCACAAAAGTGGTTGCTGAGCCAAAATAATCCTCCGCTAATTCTACTGATAAACTGGATTGTAAATCGTAGATCGTTTGGCGACTTATGCTTTCCATTTGGCTTAACAATTGCATAGCCAACTTGCTCGCTTTTTCAGGTCGATTACTATTGGAAATACCATCTGCCACGCCCACAATAAAGTGCGGTCGGTTTTCAAGGCGTTTTTCAGCCGTTTTGAGTTTATATTGAAACACCGCCTCGCCATTAAAAAGGGCATCTTGGTTGTGTCGCTTGTTGCTGCCAATTTGTTGGCAGAAGGTAATTTCGCAAAAATTTTCCATTATTCAACCGCTTGTTGAGAAGGATTTAGCAGGCAATCAATCGCTTTTAGCGCATCTAACGCTTTCATTTCTAGACTTAAAAAGTGCATTTTCGGCACGCCTGCATCTTGTGGGTTAATACGGATAAATCCACCCTTTTTTGCTTTCGCCGTACGTTCAGAAAATCGACGCACAGTTGGAATGGCTTTCCCCGCACCCAGTTCGATGACGACGAGATTTTGCACTTCTTTTAGCCATAAATCGAGCTTATTTCGTTTTAAATTTTGATAATTACTGCTGTAAAAATAATCGTCAAACATGAGTACATTTTGTCTTGCTAAACGCTGACAATAAGGGCAACGAGGTGGCTCACTCAATAAGCGCAAGTTTTCGTTATCCACCACAGGTTGAAATTCTTTTGCTGACCAACTTAAATCGCGGCAATTATGCGCACACTGCAAACGCTCTAATGTGCCATGTACTTCATAAATGCGCCCTTCTTCAAACCCTGCTTTCTGAAAATGCCCATCCACATTGCTTGTAAAAACAAAATAACCATGCGGTTTGCTTTCTGCCCAACGTTTTAAAATCTGGTAACCTTCATGCGGACTTGTTGCACGATATTGCGACAAACGATGCCCATAAAACCAATAAGCTAACTCTTGATGGGTTTCATAAGCCAATGGCGTCGCAATATCTTCAAAATTGATATTGCGGCCTTTAAACATTGGGTAAGCATTCCAAAACCCGCCGACACTTCTAAAATCTGGCAAACCTGAATCTACGCTCATTCCTGCACCAGCAGTAATTAAAATGCCATCAGCCTTATGGATAAGTTCCACTGCATAATTTAAATCATTTTTCATAATACTTTTCTCTGTCCATTTTTCATTGGTGAAATAATTCCAGCTTCTTCTAGTTGTTCTACAATTCTCGCAGCTCGATTAAAGCCTAAACTAAATTTGCGTTGAATCCGTGAACCAGATGTAAATTTTTCTTGTTGCACGAATTTTTTTACATCCTCAAAAAGCGGATCGCGTTTAAAAGTCACTTTCATTGCCATAAGTTTGCTCCTGTGTTATTTATATAGAAAGGGCTTACGAGCCTTGTAAAAAGTAAAAAATCTCTCTTTTATGGAAAAAATTATATGGAAGGAAGCGACAGTTCGTGTCGCTGCGAATATTACAAGCGGTTATTTTTAGAAAATCTTCACAAATCTAGAATAGATTTGATAATAAAGAGCTTAAAAGAATCAATTATCCGGAAATTCCGGATAGTTTAATGAAAGGATGAAAAGACAGGGTTAAACATTATAATGTAGATGACCCTTTTAGAGATTAGTAGTTTATCTAAAGATCTCATTATGTATATGCTAAAGCAAGAGAAAGATAAATAGCGACCGAAGTCGCTATTTATCTATCAACGTTAAACTTAATAAAAAATTATTTACATAATTCTTTTACTGACTCTACTAATACTTCCATTTTGTCGTAAGAATTAATGCCATTTGGGCCACCAAAAAATGGGCAAACACAAATTAAGGTATCATTGTACTTGCGATAGAAGATATTAAATTCTTTTAATGCTTTAGTTTCATATACAGTATCTCCAGTAAAAAACTTAAAGAAGTTATCTTTTTCAGTGACTCCCGTACAAATAATAACTTTAGGATGACATTCATCTATAAGTTGACGATAAAAAGCACCTCGATTTTCAACGCACCACTCTCTATATTCATTGAATGTTTCAAATCCTGTCATCTTAATGAATTGATCATTCCATTTAATTGATGATCTATTTTTAAAATTGATTGGTAGCATATTTAATTTGAAACCAATACCTTGTGGGTAAAACACATCGTATTTTTTAACAAAATGCTCCGCACTTTCTCCATTTTTCCAATCTAAATTGTAGTAGTACCACAAAAACCAACATATTTTTCTATTATATTGAGTAGTCCAACTACCATCAAAATCATCCTCTACCCAAGAATGCGGTATTAATTTAGGACTTAAACTAAATTTCTCATAAAAATCATCTGGCGAGCTTTCATCACCTATTCCCCATTCTAATCCACAAAACCATACTTCTGATTTAGGATTTCCACCATCGCCTCCTGCGAAAGATACCGCTATTTTTTTAAATTCTTCTGTTACCATTATTCTTATCCTCATTATTTAAGTAGATTTGTCCAAATCTCTATGGTTTCTTCTTGAATTACGCCTTTTTCTTGACCTAATTTTATTGCCAGTTGCTGTAAACTTTTAGCCAACTCAGGATGACCACAATAATTTAAACTACGAATGATGCGAGAAATCTTCTTACTTTCATGCCCGATATTACGTAGCCAAACTTTACGTTCACTCAATTCAGGTTTTGGGAATATTTTATTATCTTCACGATATAAACAGAAGTAATCCAGAATAAAATCAATAGAATGTAAAAATTTCTTTTGAATAGCTTCATTTTCAATAAAAAATATTCGGTCTTCCTCATTAAAAACTGGCACTGAACGATTCCATTTGGAACTTTCAGTAACGGGTAAAAGCCAAGGAATATATAAATAAGCATCACCAACCATTCTTTTTGGCATTGCCCACATATCTTGCAAAGATAAATTATGTTGGCTTTTTCTTTGTTCTAAATAAAATTCAATTACTGGATGCATGCGTTTCCCGTTAATTCATCAGTCATACAGTATAGCGATATAAAACTCGCTATCTATTTAAAAAGTGCGGCTGTTTTCTATGATTTTTTAATTTTCTCCAATAACTCTGCTACTACCTTCGGTACGCCCTCACCCGCTTTTTCTTTGATTGCAATCACTTTCTTACGAACAAACCCTGTATTGGGATTAGGATCGATCAAATAGATAAGTGAACCATATGGAGCGAGATTTACCAATCCATTAGCTGGATAAACTTGTAATGAAGTGCCAATAACAATCACAATATCTGCCTTTTTCACTAACTTTTCTGCTTTAGGAAACATGGGTACATTTTCCCCAAAAAAGACTATATGTGGACGCATTGGATGACCGTGATTATCCTTATCCTCTAATAGTTGATCCCCAAAACATGGAACAATGTAATCGGTATTAAAACTGCTACGAGCTTTATTCAATTCACCATGTAAATGGAGTACGTTAGTACTCCCCGCTCGCTCATGTAAATCATCTACATTTTGAGTGATTATATGAACTTCATAAAACTCTTCCAATTCAACCAACGCCAAGTGTGCAGCATTAGGCTCTGCAGCTTGAGCATTACGACGTCGTTCATTATAAAACGCCAATACTTTTGCACGGTTTTTCTTTAAGGCTTCGGGTGTACAAACTTCTTCTACTTTATGCCCAGCCCACAAGCCATCTTCTGCTCTAAAAGTAGGAATACCACTTTCGGCACTAATTCCAGCGCCCGTTAATACCACGCAAATTGGTTTATTTTCCAAAGTCATTTTTCAGGCTCCTTTTTGTCGTAAAATTTCATCAATCTGTCTATCTCTAGCCATCATGCCAAATATATTCCCCGCTTTATAAAGCAGTTGATAAGCATAGCTTTCAATATGCAAGAATGGCTTCTCTGAAAGGCGTTGGAAATATTGTTTTAGCTGTGATTTTGAGCGTAATAACACGTCATATTCAGCTTGAATATGGGCACTCATTGCTTCAATACGTATTTTAAATTCATCACTGAGATAAGGGCTGATTATTAAATAGACCGTTTTGTGTTCGGTTGTTGTTTCATCCGCATAAACACATGCCAAATTAAACACTTGCCATTTATAGCGATCTGCAAAAGCACCAATGATTCGGCTTTGCTCCTCATTTTCAACTTGCACAAGTGCGGCTGATTTCTTCAAGCAATCTTGCAAAATATCACTTGGCGTAAAAGGGCCACAATCTAAGTAAGATAGTACACAGTTCCAGTTAGCAAATTGTTCAGTACCAAAATGTAAGTGTTTGCCTTCGAATTTATCTGCTCCATTTTTAGTGCGATCATCAATTAAATAATCGCCTTGGTTCAGGTTTTTATGGTGAGATAAAATTAACCGCTTGTATAATGCCGAGCCTTTTTCTTCGCCGAAATAACGTTGAATCCATTTTACTTTATCACTCCAAGCTGATGGATTATGCCAAGGAGCGGTAGAAAGTGCGTAAATATGGTATTTTTTAATCAATTTATGAACGGCAGTAATCGCATTCGGCATGGGGTCCATTAAGCTAAAAATGCCCTCAACTTCATCATATCGCCCTTCATACTCTTGCTTGGTTTTCTCATCTAATTTTGCAATACCAGACGGAAAATCAACCATCACATTATCCATATCAATATAAACAATTTTCTTCATTTTAATGCCCTCTCTGTTGATGGCTTAATGATAAAAGATGAAGCGACAATTCATGTCGTTAAGCATTTTCGTCTAAATAAGTGCGGTCAATTTCTTGGTAATCTTCACCAAAATGGGCAATCCACCACTCTAGCATGGCACTCTCAATCACGGTGGCTGAAATTTCATATTCATCACCGCAATCTTTTACGCGTTGATCCGCTGATAGCGGGGTTTCTGTCAAAAAGCCTCCTGTTTGTTTATCAATACGGAAAGTTAAACGAATCTTTCTACCTGAACTAAAGCCAAAGTTTTGACTTTCGATATGCGCTTTTAGACTAAATTTCGGGCGCTCAAATTGCATCGTACTGACATTAACTGAAATAAATCGATGTAATGCAAGATGTCTAATCGCTCCACTCTCATATTGAACCACTAAATAAGTACTTGGACCTTGCTGCACTAATGCAAGGGGTTTAACTTGAGCATCACGTATATCTCCATCATTCTTACGATAGCTCATGTTAATGTATTTATTATGATAAAGAGCAATACTTACTTTATTGAATACTTCAGGATCAATCTTTGCAGGTAATAATGGCTGGCTAGTTGGAGCTATCCCGGCTTTATTCAACCACTCAGAGGCTTCCTTTTTCTGATTTTTGCCATAAGCCAAATTATATTCAGCCTGTTTAAAAAAACCGTCCATCGATTGCATAATATTGGTTGGCAAAATACCGGTTAAATATTGCTTTGCCAACATCAAAACCAACGATTGCTGTTCGTTTAAAATTGGCATATCTAAGCCTTTTGCATCGGGTTTCCAACGATAGCTATACGGTTTATCATTAGTATTGCAATCAATTTCAAACTGCTCACATAACGTATTTAGTGCACGCTGAATACTACGTAAATCACGCTCAATACCTAATGCGAGCAATTTCTCTCGCAATTCTAATGAGCTAATGGAATAGTTTTTCGGAATTAAACGTAATAGTTCGAGGTGAAATTTTAGGGAAGATGATTCGGACATAATTGCCTCATAAATAAAAATATTTTCTTTAATCATATAAAAAATCGGGCAATTTTTAAACTGCCCGATTAGTTTCTATTTTTGACCGCACTTTATGCTTTTACGGTATCAATACGTTCGAATGACAACACTTTATTTTCTAACTGACGGAGTAATAAAGTAGCGATACCAGTAATGATGAGATAAATACCGCCTGCAATACCGTAGATAGTGAGTGCATCATATTCGGTGCCGTAAAGTTGGCGAGCATATCCCATGATATCCATGATCGTAATGGTAGAAGCTAATGCTGTACCTTTAAATACCAAGATAATTTCATTGGTATAAGAAGGGAGTGCGCGTTTTAACGCATAAGGAATGAGAATTTTTAACGTCTGCATACGACTTAGTCCTAATGCCGCACAGCTTTCCCATTGACCTTTAGAGATCGCTTTTACTGCTCCGTGGAATAATTGGGTTGAATAAGCGGCACTATTCAATGCTAAAGCTAATGCTGCACAGAACCATGCATTGGAGAATAATCCCCATAATGGGCTGTTCACCAACCATTGGAATTGGCCTGGGCCTGCATAAATTAAGAAAAATTGCACTAAAAGTGGGGTACCTGTAAATAAAACAAGGAATAAATTGACCGCACTTTTCACTAATTTATTGCCAATAGAAAGCAAGAAGGTTAAGCCCAATGCGAGGAAAAAGGCAATAAACAATGCAACAACTGTAAGCAACAGGCTAGTCGGAATACCTTGAGCAATCACTACTAAATACTCTTGAAACATTATTCGACTCCCCGTTCAAATCGAGTGAAACGTAATTCTAATTTGCGGATACCTGCTTGGCTGATCAACGTAATCACTAAATAAATTAATGCAGCAATACCATACCAAGTAAAAGGCTCATGGGTATTTGTATTGATGTATCCTGCTTGACGCATTAAGTCATCTACCCCGATTAACGACACCAATGCCGTATCTTTTAATAACACGAGCCATTGATTGCTTAAGCCCGGTAAAGCGTGTCGCCATACTTGCGGCATAATCAAATGAATGAAAGTATAAGGTCGGCTTAATCCTAACGCTGCACCTGATTCCCACTGTCCTTTTGGAATAGCTTGGATCGCACCACGTAAGGTTTGTGAAGCATAAGAGGCAAAAATCAAAGACAATGCAAATACACCACAACCAAAGGCGCTGAATTCGATATACTCACCCGTCAGCATTTCTACGACTTGGGTTGAACCAAAATAAATCAGTAGAACCACTAAAATTTCCGGTAAACCACGCAATAAAGCAATCACAACAGAAGCTGGTTTAGCAATAAAGACATATTTATTCGCTTCTAAAGCCGTAAAAATAATACTGAGCAATAAACCGACAATTAACGAGCAAATAGCAAGCCCTAAGGTCATTAGGGCTGCATGTCCAATTAATGTAAGATAATCATAAAACATAGATTATTTTGTCATCCATTTATCATAGATTTTTTGGTATTCACCATTTGCTTTCACGGTTTCTAAACCTTTATTTAAGCTTTCTAGCAATTCTTTGCTTGATTTATTCACCGCGATACCTAAACCATTACCGAAATATTTTTTGTTAGTCACTTTCTCGCCAACAAATTGAATTTCAGGCTCTTTAGAAATCATATCAGACAATACGGCCGTATCACCGAAGATGATATCAATACGACCATTTTTTAAGTCTAAGATCGCATCTTGTAAGCTTGCATAAGATTTTGCATTATATTGCTTGGTTTCTGCTGCAGTATATTGTTGGAACGTTGTTCCATTTTGAACACCAACCGTTTTTGCTGAAGCTAAATCCGCTTTTCCTTTTAGCGCAACATAACTTGCAGAACTATCATAATATGCATTAGAAAATGCTACTTGTTTTGCACGTGCTTCGGTAATATCAATAGCTGAAATCGCTGCATCAAAACGTTTAGATTTTAAGCTTGGAATCAAGGCATCAAAAGCTTGGCTTTTGAAGTGACAAGTTGCTTGGATTTCCTTACAAATTGCATTCGCCACATCCACATCAAAACCAATGATTTCGCCTTTTTCATTTGTTGTTTCAAATGGTGGATAGCTCGGCTCCATCGCAAAAGTGATTTCTTGTGCATTCGCAGCAAAAGCTGCCCCCATTAACATTGCGCTTAAAAGTAATTTTTTCATGTTGTGTTTCCTTATTCTGAGTGTGAAAGATATTGTTTAAATTGTTCGGTTTTTGGATTATCAAAGCAATCTGCACTGCCCATTTCAATAATCTTACCTAGTTCCATATAGACGACCTTAGTCGCCACTTTTTGTGCTACGTTCACTTCGTGGGTCACAATCACCTGAGTAATACCGGTTTGTTGAAGTTCTTTAATGATATCAACCACTTGAGCTGTAATCTCAGGATCCAGTGCTGCCGTTGGTTCATCAAACAACAACACTTGTGGTTTCATCATTAATGCTCGAGCAATAGCAACACGTTGTTGCTGACCGCCTGATAAGTGAAAGGGAAAACGATCGGCATGCTCTTCCAAACGTAAACGTTTTAAAAGTTCTAATGCATCTTTTTTCGCTTCTTCTTCGCTAATGCCTAATACTTTTTGGGGCGCTTCAATCAGGTTTTCAATTACCGTTAAATGCGGCCAAAGATTGTATTGTTGAAATACCATGCCGACATCTTGACGAAGTTGACGAATGGCTTTCGGATTATTATTCGCTTTAGATAAATCAAAATGATTATTCGCAATATGCAATTCGCCAGAGGTCGGCACTTCTAATAAATTTAATGTACGGATTAACGTACTTTTTCCTGCGCCACTTGGTCCGAGTAACACCACGGTATCGCCTTCTTGTGCATCAAGATTGATATCAAACAATGCCTGTGATGAACCATAAAAGAAATTCAAATTTTTAACACTAATCGCCATACTAAGTTTACTGCTATCCTCTCTTGATTCTTAAGAATGAATAAATATTACTTTTTAATGATTAATTATGCAAGTGTTTTGATAAAAAAATCCCAAAAAAGTTTTTGGGATCTTTAAATCATTGAATTTTAAACCGCACTTATCGCGAATTAGGCCTCTTTCGCCATCTCAAATTCAACTAGCATCATTAAAATATGAATCACTTTGATGTGGATTTCTTGAATACGATCTGCATAACCGAAGTGTGGCACACGAATTTCAACATCCGCTAAACCTGCCATTTTACCGCCATCTTTACCAGTCATCGCAATCACTTTCATGCCTTTTGCTTTCGCGGCTTCGATCGCATTTAAGATATTTTTAGAATTGCCAGATGTCGATAAGCCAAATAAAACATCACCTTCTTTACCCACTGCTTCAACAAAGCGAGAGAAGACATATTCATAACCAAAGTCATTACTTACACAGCTTAAATGACTTGCATCTGAAATTGCAATCGCAGGATAACCTGGGCGGTTTTCACGATAACGACCAGTGAGTTCTTCTGCAAAGTGCATAGCATCACAGTGAGAACCCCCATTACCACAAGATAATACTTTACCGCCATTTTTAAAGCTTTCTGCTAATAATTTAGCCGCTTTTTCAATGAGTTTGATGTTGTTATCATCTGAAACAAACTTATTTAATACGTCTTGAGCTTCCACAAGCTCCGCTTTTATTTGATCAAAATACATTTTATTCTCCTTAAAAATTAAAATTCGAAATAGCGTTGGCATTGTATAGCGTTCATTTCAAATAATCTAGCGCTCTTTTTTATCACGCCCTTTTTCAGCTTACGTCTCATTATTTTGCGATATCTATCGCAAATCCAGCTAAAAACACTTCAAAAAATGACCGCATTTTTTAAACTCAATAAATTTAAAAAGGAGAGATTATGCGGTCGATTTACTTATTACTTTACCTTCTATTCAGCCAAATAACCTGGGCGAACGAGCGTGATTTAATGCTATTAGGCACTTATGAAAACCAAGATGTTCAAGGTTGGGTGATGTCTGAAAAATTGGATGGGGTACGAGGTTATTGGGACGGCAAAACATTATTTAGCCGTCAAGGCTTGCCCTTACCTGCCCCTGCATACTTTACGGCTCAATTTCCGCCTTTTTCCATTGATGGTGAGATATTTAGTGAACGTAATCAATTTGAAGAAATTGCTTCTATCACAAAATCCTTTAAAGGTGATAATTGGGCAAAATTAACACTTTATGTTTTTGATGTGCCTAATGCATCAGGCAACCTTTTTGAACGTCTCAAAACCTTAGAAGATTATTTGAAAGAACACCCTACACCTTATATCAAGATTATTTCACAAATTCCGATACGAGATAAAACACATTTATTCGAATATTTGCATGAAGTGGAAGCGAAAAAAGGTGAAGGGATTGTATTACGTAATCCTCATGCGCCTTACGAAAGAAAACGCAGTACACAAATTTTAAAGTTAAAAAGCACTTATGATGAAGAATGCACCGTAATAGCACATCATAAAGGGAAAGGACAATTTGAGAATATACTCGGATCGCTCACCTGTGAAAACCATCGTGGAAAATTCAAAATTGGTTCAGGATTTAATCTGAGTGAGCGCGAAAATCCACCACCTATTGGTACCACAATCACCTATAAATATCGTGGATTAACTAATTCAGGAAAACCTCGTTTTGCCACTTATTGGCGAGAGAAAAAATAAAGCGGTCAAAAACATCGCTATTTTTGACCGCTCTTTATGTTTAATAACTCAATTATAGGTGTTGATTAATAAACGCCGCTAATTGATTTTTTGGTAACGCACCGACTTGTGTTGCAACAAGTTGGCCATTTTTGAAAAGTAGTAAAGTTGGGATACTACGTACACCAAATTGACCTGCAACTAATTGGTTGTCATCTACGTTGATTTTTACGATTTTTGCTTTACCTGCGAATTCAGGTGCGATTTCATCTAAAATTGGCGCAATCATTTTGCAAGGGCCACACCATGGTGCCCAGAAATCCACTAATACTGGGATATCAGATTGCACAACGACAGTTTCAAAATCTGCATCATTAATATGTAATACTTCGCTCATTTTTGTTTCCTTATTTAATAAGGTGCTGACAAATCAACACCTAACGTTAATTAATGTTGTGCATAATAGCACAAGGTATATTGGATTGCACAGATTAGTCCGATTGATAAAAACTAATTATTTAAGTTGTGCAAACGCCTGTAATAAATCGGCTTTGATGTCTTCCACATCTTCTAAACCAACAGAAAAACGCAATAATGTGTTTGTAATACCACGAGCAACACGTTCTGCTTCTGGAATATCCATATGGGTTTGGGTTGCTGGATAGGTAATAAAGCTTTCTGTTCCGCCTAAACTTTCAGCAAAGGTAATCAACTTGATTGATTTTAAGAACGTATTCACCCAATTTTCATCTTTCAAACGGAAAGACAGCATGCCGCCTTTGTTTGGATATAATACGCTATCAATTTGTGGCTGTTCACGTAAAAATTCTGCAATTGCCTTCGCATTATCTTGATGGCGTTTCATACGTAATGAAAGGGTTTTCATTCCTCGCACGGTTAACCAAGAATCAAATGGCGAAAGTACGGCGCCTGCACCATTTTGAATATAAGCGATACGATCACAAAGTTCTTGCCCTTTTGCAATAATCAAGCCCACCAAACTATCATTATGACCCGCAATATATTTCGTGCCACTATGAATGACAATATCCGCACCTAAATCTAATGGACGAGATAGAACAGGAGTTAAGAAGGTGTTATCCACAATCATTAATAAGTTGTATTTTTTCGCTAATTTCGCAATTTCTGCTACATCACACTCTTCCATTAATGGATTAGATGGCGTTTCAATAAAAATCGCTTTTGTATTCACTGTAATTGCGGCTTCAATTTCAGTTAAAGAAGCGGTGTTCACATAAACGGGTTTTACGCTGTTGTTATTTTTATAGGCAAAATCCAATAAACGATAAGTCCCACCATATACATCACTTGACACAATCCATTGATCAGGGCCTTTAAATAGGTTCATCAGCACTTGAATTGCCGCCATGCCAGAGGAAAAGGCAAAACCACGATCACCATTTTCTAATTTTGCTACGGTATCTTCCAAAACACTACGTGTTGGGTTTTTCGTGCGGGTATAATCAAACCCTGTGCTTTCACCAATCCCATGGTGGCCATAAGCCGTTGAAAGATAAATGGGCGTTGAAACCGCACCAGTGCGCTCATCACTGCGATTTCCCGCTTGAGCTAATAATGTATCGATAGAATATTGTTGTGTCATAATTTACCTCTAAAACATGCAAAAATTTGACCGCACTTTTCTTGATTTAATGGCGAACAAAACGCTCCAATTTTGTCACAAACCCAATCACGATAAAAGTAGAAATTGAAAACTAAGCTAAAATTATATTCTTGAGTCAAATTTTGCTGTAATTTCAACCGAAACGAAGATTTTTTCAACATTTGAATTTTTTTTTCAGATCTTCGATTGACAGAATTTCAAATTCCCGTAAAATGCACCGCACTAACAGCGTATGCGGGAATAGCTCAGTTGGTAGAGCACGACCTTGCCAAGGTCGGGGTCGCGAGTTCGAGCCTCGTTTCCCGCTCCAAACTAACGGCGTGTTAGCAAAGCGGTTATGCACTGGATTGCAAATCCATGTAGCTCGGTTCGACTCCGGGACACGCCTCCATAACCACGCAGTTAGTTAATCACTCAATGCCCGAGTGGTGGAATCGGTAGACACAAGGGATTTAAAATCCCTCGCCTTTCGAGGCGTGCCAGTTCAAGTCTGGCTTCGGGCACCATTTTAAATATAAAAAGAAGATTGTCGCGTAAGCGGCTTTTTTTATACCTAAAATTTAGCTTTTCTACTTTTTGACTAAGTCATTTATGACTTGTTATCTAACTAAAACTCACTAAAAAACGACCGCACTTGCGGTCGTTTCTATTTACAGCTTAAAGGATTATTTTAATTTTTCACCTTTAAATTCACCTGTTAAACTTTCTAAGAAAGAGGTTATGTCCTCCACATCTTTTTGAGCAGGCTGTTTCACGTTACTTTGGTATTTCAACATTGCACTCACAGCATCTTTTAGCTCTTTTGCTGACGCATCATGGAAATAGGGTGCAGTAAGCGCGACATTGCGCAAGGTTGGCACTTTGAAGCGATGCATATCGAAAGGATCTTTAGTTTGTGCAAAGCGACCTTCATCCGCATCAGTTAATGGCGTACCACGATCTTTAAAGTAATCGCCGTAGAGTCCCATGTATTCATAAGATTGTCCACCCATTGCTACACCAGTATGACAAGTATCACATTTATGTTGTTTGAATAACTCATAACCGCGAACTTGTTGCTCGGTTAACGCTGTTTTATCCCCTTTCAAATAACGGTCGAAATCACTATTTGGTGTAATTAATGTTTTTTCATATTCACCAATTGCGTGAGTTAAAGTTTCTTTCGTCACTTGTGGATATTCTTTTAAGAATTCTTTTTTAAATTCTTCATCCATTTCAAAACGAGCCACGATGTCATCCCACGAGTGCGAGCCCATTTCTACTGGATTTGTTGGAGGACCTTTCGCTTGATCTGCTAAATCTGCAGCTCGTCCATCCCAGAATTGCACAAAGTTAAATGCGGCATTGAACACGGTTGGCGCGTTAATTGGGCCTTTTTTACCATCAATACCTGTTGAAGTATCAAGTCTATCCACACCGCCTTTGTCTAATTGGTGACAAGTATGACATTGAATAGAACCATCGCCTGATAAACGTCCATCAAAGTAAAGATCATGACCTAACGCGACTTTTGCTTCATCAGTCGCAATACTGTCTGGAATCGGTTGAACTAAACGATCGGCATCAACATTGGGTGTTTCTTTTGGTAAAGACATTTTACGTACTTCACGAATCCAGTTAAGCAACGCCACTTTCTCTTGCTCATCTGGTTTACTTCCCCAGTGAAGATGTCTGAATTTAGCAATTGGCATTTCGTTATTTTCAAGTACACGTTGTAATTTTGCTAAATCAGCTTGGGATAATTTGCTCGGATCTTTTAAGCCTTCAACTAAACGATCTAAGCGGAAAGCACGAAGCCCATTCTGAATATCCGATTGCATTTGGTCACCCACAATCGGGAATTTTGAATAAAATGGAAGAGGCGTGCTTGGACTATGGCAATATTGGCAGCTGTTATCAAACAACGCTTTTGCCACTTTTTCTTGTTCGCCCGTATAGCGATTTTCCATTAAAAGTTGAGTCGCGTTCTCTTTATCAAATTGATGCAGATACCCCACAACCCCAAATAACCCAATACTGCAATGGCTGCTCCGCCAATAATCAGTTTTTTCATCTAATCCTCCAAATGATCAATAAAATATAAAAAGAAAGAAAAAGCTTAAAAAGCAAGGTGATTATGCCAAAAAATTGGCTTATATTTTATGTGGATTTAATTTGATTTGGCTATGGATATGATTGATTGCATTACAGGTGTTTTTAACTTATAAATAGAGATCTCCCTAAAATTCAGCAATAAAAAATGCGGTTATTTCTAACCGCACTTTACGTTTTATTATCTCTCGTTTATTTCTTTGGCGCTTGCATAAAGCGGAAGAAATCACTGTCTGGTTTCAAGATCATCATATTACCTGAACCTTCAAAGCTACTTTCATACGCTTTTAAACTACGAATAAAGCTATAAAACTGTGGTTCTTGAGCAAAAGCTTGAGAATATAATTTCGCTGCTGCCGCATCACCATTACCACGTAATTCTTGTGCAGTTTTATTTGCATTCGCTAAGATCAAGGTGACTTTACGATCCACGTCTGCTTGAATGAACGCCGCTTTTTCTTTACCTTGTGAACGGTGTTCACGGGCAACCGCATCACGTTCTGCACGCATACGTTGGTAAATCGAAGAAGAAACTTCATCCGGTAAGTTAATTTGTTTTACGCGAACATCGACGACTTCAATCCCTAATTCAGAGGTACTATCCTGCCCTGAATTTAACGCTTTTTTCGCACCTGCCATTAATTCACCACGGGTACCTGAAACGATATCTTTAATTGTACGAGTACCTATTTCTGAACGCAGACGGTCATTCACTTTACGGCTTAATAAGCTTGAAGCTTGGTTATAATCGCCACCACCCGTTGCAGTATAGAAACGACCGAAATCGCTGATTTTCCATTTCACATAGGAATCTACCAACAAGTCTTTTTTCTCAACTGTCACAAAACGAGTTGCTGAACCATCAAGGGTACGAATACGCGCATCAAGCACTTTAATGCTATCAATTAAAGGCAATTTGAAATGCAAACCTGGTTCATACACCACTACTTTGTTTTCTGCATCACGTTGTACTTTGTTAAAACGCAACATGATGCCACGAGTGCCTTCAGTTACAACCACGACGCTGGAATATAGCACCGCAGCAATCACCACAATAATCGGAAGTAAAAATTTACGCATTAGTTAAATCTCCCTTGGCGAATGCCTTCATTTGATTGAACTGGTTGAGCCGTTTGCGTTTCTACACGACGTTCCTGTGTTGAAACAGGTGCAGAACTGACCGCACTTTCAGGCGTTGTAGTAGTCGGTTGAGCCGCTTTTTTACCCATTAATTGTTCTAATGGTAATACAGTTAAATTGTTACCATTATTTGCATCTAACATGACTTTCGGCGTATTTGCCATGACTTTTTCCATGGTTTGAATATAAAGACGCTCTTTTAACAAATCAGGCGCAGCTTTAAATTCAGGTAAAAGACGTTGTAAACGTTCTACTTCCCCTTGCGCATCAAGCACAACACGATCTTTATAAGCCGTTGCTTCTTCAACAATACGCTGTGCATCACCACGAGCGATTGGCTCTTTCTCGCGGGCATAGGCTTCTGCCTCACGAATGTAACGTTGTTCGTCTTCCTGCGCTTTAATCGCATCATCAAAAGCATCTTTCACCTCTTCTGGTGGACGTGCGGATTGGAAGTTCACGTCAATCACTTCAAGCCCCATGTCATAAGGTTTGATAATATCGTTCAATGCTTTCCACGTATCTTCACGCACCACGGCACGACCCGTTGTCAGCACATCATTCATGGTCATATGACCAATCACATAACGAAGTGCGCTGTCAGTTGCTTGTCCAAGACTATTATCCGCATTGCTCACGCTAAACAGGTATTTTTCAGGATTTTGCACGCGATATTGTACGGTCATTTCCACTTTAACCATGTTTTCATCTTTGGTTAACATCGCACCTTGTGTTTTAAGCTCACGAACTTGTTCTACATTCACGGGAATCACTTTATCAATAAAGGTTGGTTTCCAGTTTAAACCTGGTTGAACGATAGAATGAAACTCGCCAAAACGTAACGTCACGCCACGCTCAGCTTCTTTAATGGTGTAAAAACCGCTTGCGCCCCAAATAATCCCTCCGATTACTGCGGCGATCGGTAAAATTTTACCTAAATTAAATGAAGGCATATTCGGCGAAGTATTATTTGCTCCACCTTTTTTATTGCCCCCACCTAACTTTTTCAACAGATTATTAAATACTTCTTCAATATCTGGAGGTGATTGTTCCTGATTTTTATTGTCTCGCGAACCCCAGCCATTTTCATTTTGCTTATCTGATGAATTATCTGACTGTTTTGGACCGCTGCTCTGTCCCGGTTTACCCCAAGGATCTTGATCTGGACCGTTTTGCGACATTACGTTCTCCATTTGTCTAAAATTTTTAATGAGTTTAACGAAATAAATGGGGTTAGTCTATTAAAATACAAGTGGCAATGCAAATTATTACAAAATAAAAAATCCTTGAATATTTTCAAGGGTTTTCTTTTATTCATTTACTTGGTAAATCAAGGATTTTTTTATATTTTTTTCGAGTAATTTTTTTCCATCCCACTGATAAAAGTGCGGTTGAATTTTTGACTGATTTATAAATGCCGCAAAGTAAAAAGGCAATTCATCTGTAAAAATCAACTTACCTTTCGGACAATAATCTGAAAAGATCTGCAGTTGTTCTGGCAAATGCGTCACACTTGATAACTTCACTATTCCTACGCCTTGTGATTTCAACACAGCTTCACGCAAACACCAACAACGATAAAAGGCCAGGTCTGCATCAGGCTGTTTAACAAACCATTCTTGTTCTGCTTGTGGCGCAAAATACGCTATGAGCGCAGAAAAATTCCGTTTTTTGGGAAATTCAATATCAATACCGACCGCACTTTTTTCTGATTCATTAATATGCAGCAATACAGCAACCCAATCACCAGAGTGACTAATATTAAAATCAATATTCTCGACGGGAAATTGTGGTCTGCCACTTTGTGTGCGATAAATTTGCCCTAAAAGTGCGGTTGATTTTTCCGCTGTTTTTAGCAACTGCCAAAGTAAAAAATGCGCCAATCGACGGCATTGATGTCGTTGCGTTATCCGAGAATTCCCCTTCGGTTCCGTATGCAAATTCTCAGGGACTAGTTTCCTAGGAATTTCATCAAAAGGAAAAGGTTGTTGAATATTGGCGTAAGCAATAAAAGTTATCATAAAAATAATGAATAAACACGCAAGTTTGATTGCATTATAAAAGGAAATCCACCACACGCCAACATAAGCTAAAACTCATCAAAGCAAGGTGTGAGATTGAAACTGTGAGCGGTTTCACAGATTTTTCCCTTCAAATACGTTACATTTCGAAAAAGTAATCACAGGAGGTTCTATGTTTAAACAACTTCAACAAGTCGGTAAGGCATTCATGTTGCCGATCGCTATTTTGCCTGCTGCGGGTCTTTTACTCGGGATCGGTGGTGCGCTTTCCAATAAAGCAACGGTGCAAGCCTATCCAATTTTAAATAATGAGGCACTGCAAGGTCTGTTTCAGATTATGTCAGCAGCCGGTAGCGTGGTGTTCGCTAATTTAGCCTTATTATTGTGTATCGGTTTAGGTATTGGCCTAGCCAAACGTGATAAAGGCGTTGCTGCTCTCGCTGCGGTTGTCGGTTATCTCATTATGACGGGTACCATTGCCGCATTAATTCCGATTTTCTCTCCTGATGTAAAAAGCATTGATACAGGTGTGATTGGTGCATTGGTGATGGGCTTGATTACCGTTAAATTACACAATCGCTATCACAACATCCAATTACCACAAGTATTAGGTTTCTTCGGTGGTTCTCGCTTTGTACCAATCGTTACCGCTTTTTCAGCTATTTTTGTTGGATTAGTTTTCTTCCTCATTTGGCCAACTTTCCAACAATGGCTTGTCTCTGCTGGTAAAAGCATCGCATCCATGGGAACCTTTGGAACATTCTTATACGGTTTCTTAATGCGATTATCTGGCGCGGTTGGCTTACATCACATGATTTATCCACTATTTTGGTATTCTGAATTAGGTGGTGTAGAAATGGTCAATGGCGAGATGATTGTTGGTGCACAAAAAATCTTTTTTGCTCAATTAGCAGATCCAAATCACCATGGTTTATTTACTGAAGGGACGCGTTTCTTTGCCGGCCGTTTTGATACTATGATGTTTGGCTTACCAGCTGCCTGTTTAGCCATGTATCACTGTGTACCGAAAAAACGTCGTGCACAAATTGGCGGTTTATTCCTTGGTGCAGCCCTAACATCATTCATTACCGGCATTACTGAACCAATCGAGTTCATGTTCTTATTTGTTGCACCATGGCTTTATATATTCCACGCATTCTTAGATGGTGTATCTTTCTTTATTGCCGATTATTTAAATATCTCTATCGGGAATACTTTCTCTGGTGGTTTTATTGATTTCTTGCTCTTTGGTATCTTACAAGGTGATGAAAATACTCATTGGTTGCGTGTCATTTTCGTCGGTATTCCTTGGGCTCTGCTCTATTATTTCTCTTTCGTTTTCTTGATTCGCATCTTTAATGTGATGACGCCAGGACGCGGTGAAGAAACCGAAGAAAATGTAGAACAAGAAACAAGTTCACTTACTGAAAATGCACATAAAATTATTGCAGCATTAGGTAGCGCTGAAAATATTGAAAACGTGGATGCGTGTATTACTCGCTTACGTGTTTCTGTTAAGGACGTGAAAGCCGTTGATAAAGCCACATTGAAAAAATTAGGCGCGATTGATGTGCTTGAAGTCGGTGGTGGTGTACAGGCTATTTTCGGCGCTAAAGCCGTACTCTATAAGAGTGAAGTGAATCAAATCTTAGGAAAAGAAGATTAACTCCTAAAAATAAAGGGCATTTATCCCGCCCTTTTGAGTGACAAAATAAAAGTGCGGTCAAAATCAACCGCACTTTTTATTATTTCAACAAATATGCACGTAATTGTGCAAAATCGTCATCCATTTCATCAGAAAGTAATGGTAATTTATTGTGTTTATCCAACGCTTCCGGCAATGGAAGATCGAGCGAAAGAATACGCTCCACAGACTCTTTAAATTTCGCTGGATGTGCCGTACATAAGAAAATACCGGTTTCATCCGCTTTAAGTTGGTCTTTCAATACTTGATAGGCGATCGCACCGTGTGGTTCACATAAATAACCTTTTGCGTACATGGCTTTTAAGGTTTCTTCTGTTTCGCCATCACTTAACATACCTGAACCTAAATCACTTAGATTCCAGCCATTGCGTTTGAATAGTTCTTCTACACGTGGCCAGTTGTTCGGACGACTGACATCCATCGCATTAGAAAGCGTGGCTACAGTTGCTTTAGGTGCCCAGTCACCTGATTCTAAATAACGCGGCACAGTATCGTTCGCATTGGTTGATGCAATAAAGCGTTTAATTGGTAAACCTAATGTTTTTGCAATTAAACCTGCGGTTAAGTTACCAAAGTTACCACTTGGTACAGAAACTACTACGTTATCACGTTTTTCTTTTGGTAATTGGGCTACGGCTTCAAAGTAATAACATACTTGCGCTAATAAACGGCTAATGTTGATGGAGTTTGCTGAGTTTAAACCAATTGCTTGACGTAGTTCGGCATCATCAAACGCTTGTTTGACTAACGCTTGGCACGCATCGAAATCGCCATTAATCGCAACAGTGCGGATATTCCCACCTAAAGTACAGAATAGTTTTTCTTGTAATGGGCTGATTTTGCCTTTCGGATATAAAATCACGACATTGATGTTTTCCAACCCGTAAAATGCATGGGCAACTGCCGCGCCGGTATCACCAGATGTCGCTGTTAAAATGGTGATTTTGCCATCACCACGCACCGCAGCGAGCGCCTGCGCCATAAAACGACCACCAAAGTCTTTAAATGCTAAAGTTGGACCGTGGAATAACTCAAGGGCATAAATATTGTCTTCCACTTTTTCTAATGGTGCTGGAAAAGTAAATGCATTTTTTACCATTGCATCCAAAGTGGCTTTCGGCAATTCTTCACCGATTAAGGCGCCAAGAATTTTTTGGCTACGTTCAACCAATGGTAAAGCTAATAACTCGTCAATATTAGTTAAAGCGGGGATCGTTTCAGGAAAGAACAAACCTTGATCTTTGCCAAGTCCTTGACGTACTGCTTGCGCAAAATTCACTTGTTCTTCAGGGTGTTTGATATTGTACAAATTCATTGTATATCCGTTAATTATAGAGTTTTAATAAAATGTTATTCCCCTCTTATAAGAAGAGGGGAAGATGATTGACTGCTTAACCTAGCTCTCTCGTGCCGTCATTATCGACCTTACAAACATGAACAAAACCTTCATTGTTTTGTAAATAATGATTTTCTAAATAAGTGGCCAGTTTTGTTGCGGTTTGTAAATCAGGTGCAATGGAGAAAATCGTTGGGCCAGAGCCTGAAATCCCCGTCGCTAATGCGCCTAAATCACGAGTGGCTTGTTTCACTTCCGCGAAATTTGGTAATAAAGCCTCACGATAAGGTTCTGCAATCACATCTTTCATCATCATCGCTGCAAGGTTTTCTTGATGCGTGTGACATGCATGCACAAAGCCACCTAAATGACGACCATGAGAGATCACATCTTGACGCGTGTAGCTTTTCGGTAAAATTGCACGCGCTTCAGCGGTTGAAACCTCAATGCCTGGATAAGCTAAGACCCAATACCAATTATCAAAAAATGGCAGTTTTTGGCAAATGTTACCGAGAGATTGTACCATAAATTGCACACCGCCTAAGTAACAAGGTGCCACATTATCATAATGGATAGAACCTGAAATACGACCTTCTAGCTCCCCCATCATTTCTAACAATTCCATTTTTGAAAATGGTTCATCGTGGAATTTATTTAATGCCACTAATGCAGCCACGATAGAGCACGCGCTTGAACCCAATCCCGAACCAATCGGCATATTTTTCTCAAGGGTCAAACGCAATGGCTTGACTCTCACATTGCGTAATTTTAATTGCTCACTAAACAGTACATAGGCCTGATACACGATATTTTTTTGTGGCTCTTTTGGCAATTTACGCACAAAATAGCCCGCACTTTCGAGCTCAAAACCACTTGGAATAGACTCAATCTGTACAACATCACCTAATAATGAACCATCAATCGGTGAAATGGCTGCGCCCAATGTGTCAAACCCTACACTAATATTGGCACTCGATGCCGGAGCATAAATTCTTAACATATTATGTCCCTTTTAGTGGTGTAATGTTCTTAAAATATCAGCAAAGATGCCGGCTGCTGTCACTGCGTTACCCGCACCGTAACCACGTAATAGCAACGGAATTGGTTGATAATAACGAGTGTAGAACGCAAGGGCGTTTTCACCGTCTTTCACCTTATACAATGGATTATTTTGATCCACTGCAATGATTGACACTTTGCAGTGGCCATCTTTAATTTGGCCTACGTAGCGCAATACTTTGCCTTCCGCTTTCGCGGCTTCAACGCGTGCTTTAAATTCTGCATCTAATTGTGGCAACATCGCCATAAATTCATCCGCTGATTTGCCTTCAGAGAAGCCTTTTGGTAATACCCCTTCCACTTCCACATCGGAAAGCTCAAGTTCTAGCCCCGCTTCACGTGCTAAAATAAGCAATTTACGTGCCACATCTTGACCCGATAAATCATCACGAGGATCAGGTTCTGTAAAGCCTTTTTCACGTGCAAGTGCGGTCACTTCAGAAAGAGAAAGCCCTTCTTCTAATTTGCCGAAGATGAAAGAAAGTGAGCCTGATAAAATGCCTTCAAAATACTCAAGTTCATCACCCGCTGCCAACAAGTTTTGTAAGTTTTCGATAACAGGTAAGCCTGCCCCTACGTTGGTTTCATATAAGAATTTATGTTGGCTCGCTTGTGCATTACGACGTAATTCGTGGTAATAAGCTAATTCACGGGTATTCGCTTTTTTGTTTGGGGTTACCACATGGAAACCTTCTTTTAACGCACGCGCATAAAGTCCTGCGACCGATTCAGCTGTTGTACAATCGACGAAGACTGGGTTCACTACGTGGTGTAATTTAATGAAAGATAACAACACATCGAAATCAGATGGTTGGGTTGCATTTTCAAGATCAACTTTCCAATTATCTAAATTCAACCCGTTTTCATCCAAAAGCATTTTTGTTGAATTCGCTAAAGCACAAACACGGATTTCAATGTCCTTCTTTGCGAGGTATTCTTTTTGGTGTTTAATTTGTTCAATTAACTCACCACCAACGCCTCCAACGCCGACTAGAAACATATCGACAACTTTTTTGTTATTAAAAAGGGCTTGGTGAGTTGCTTTCACGGCTTCAATCGCTTTATTTTGCGCGACAACTGCTGAAATTGAACGCTCAGAAGAACCTTGTGCAATTGCGACTAAGCTTATATTCGCTTGAGCCAATGCTGAGAAGAAACGAGCCGCGATACCTTTAGCTTGTTTCATACCATCACCTACAACAGAGATAATAGAAAGATCTTTTGCGACCTCAATTGGTTCTAAGTCATGGGCTTTTAATTCTGCAGCAAATTCTTGTTCTAAAATTGCTTTCGCTGCATCTGCTGATTTCACTGGTACGCAGAAACTAATACTGTATTCAGAAGAAGACTGCGTAATTAAAATGACCGAAATCCCTGCTTTCGACATGGCAGAGAAGACACGAGCGGCCATTCCCACCATACCTTGCATACCTGGGCCTGAAACATTAAACATTGCCACGTTATCAAGGTTAGTAATCCCTTTCACTTGTAACCCTTCAGATTTCACATGACCATCGATTATCGAACCTGGTGCAGATGAATTACCGGTGTTTTTAATCACGCAAGGGATTTGTTTTGGTAATAATGGACCAATTGTACGTGGATGGATCACTTTCGCCCCAAAATAAGAAAGCTCCATTGCTTCACGGTAAGAAAGGCTAGGTAATAAACGAGCATCTGGCACTAAACGTGGGTCACACGTATAAACGCCATCCACATCAGTCCAAATTTCACAAACAGACGCATCTAAACAAGCGGCTAAACAAGCGGCTGAATAATCAGAACCATTACGGCCTAATAACACTAATTCACCTTTATCATTACATGCGGTAAAACCGGCCATTAAAACGACTTTATCTTTACCGATACTTTTCGCATCAACGCGTTTTGTAGATTCGTCAATATCAACTGAAGATTCTAAGTAACCGCCCTGCGCTAATAATTGTTTAACTGGATCAACAATATGAACATTGTATCCACGTGCTTCAAACCACGCTTTCATCATGGCAATCGATAATTTCTCACCACGGCAGTCAATGGTCGCTTTAACTTTATCTTCTACTTTACCAGCTTGGCGGATTTCTTCTAATAACCCTTTAATTTGGGCAAATTCTGCATCAATGAGGGCTTTAGTCCCGGCAAGATCAAATTTATTATTTTCAGCGTGTAAGCCATTAATGATGTTATAGAAAATTTCAATGGCTTCGTTAAAGTGGGTATCAGTAGGTTGGTTTAATGCGGCTTTTTCAGAGAGGGCAACAAGATGGTTAGTAATTTTTGCAGGAGCGGATAAGACACCGGCTGCCTGCTCTTCCAAATGAGCTTTTTCAATTAATTGAGCCGCTTGTGAAAAACGCTCAGGGTTGGCTAATGAAGTGCCACCAAATTTTAATACGCGCATGATAATATCCTCAGATGTTGTGATTTTTAAATACTAAAAAACCCGCACTAGACTGAATGCGGGTTTTCTTGATCCTGTTTGCTACGCACTAACCCGCCCCATTAATTGTCGTAATGGTCATAATAATGGTGGTAATAGTGAAAGTGCGGTTATTTTTCATTGTATTTTTACCTTGAAAAAAAGATGTGTTTAGAAATACCGAAAAAGCACGAGCTTGTCAAACATAAAATCGAAAAAATGAAGATCTTTTTCTAAAAATCATTACTTTGGTATAGAATAAAACGAGTTTTACATTGGTCAGGAAGGAAATGATGACAATTCAACAAGCTCTCGAAACCATTCATCAACAAATCCAAACATCCACTCAACTTGCACATCGTCCTGAAAGTGCGGTCACTTTATTAGCCGTTTCTAAAACCAAACCTAATGAAGCAATTTTAGAAGCCTATCAAGCCGGACAAAAAGCATTTGGGGAGAACTACGTTCAAGAAGGCGTAGATAAAATTCAGTATTTTGAAGCACAGAATATTCAACTTGAATGGCATTTTATTGGGCCATTGCAATCTAATAAAACCCGTCTTGTAGCTGAACATTTCGATTGGATGCAAACGTTAGAACGTGCCAAAATTGCCGATCGTTTAAACGAACAACGTCCTGCCAATAAACCCCCTTTGAATGTGTTAATTCAAATTAATATCAGTGATGAAGCGAGTAAATCAGGTATTCAACCGAGTGAAATGATTGAGCTTGCAAAACACATCGAAAATCTACCGCACTTACGTTTGCGTGGATTAATGGCGATCCCTGCTCCAACAGATAATGTTGCTGAACAAGAAACGGCTTTTAGCCAAATGAAACAATTATTTGAGCAGCTTAAAGTCGCCTTGCCTCATCAGCAAATTGATACGCTTTCAATGGGAATGACAGATGATATGCAAAGTGCCATCAAATGTGGCTCAACGATGGTACGCATTGGTACAGCCATTTTTGGGGCGAGAGATTATTCGAAAAAATAATGAATAGAAAATAAAAAAGCGGTCAAAATTGACCGCTCTTTTTTTATCTGGATTTAATTAAACTTCTTCGCTCTTTTCAGAGAAACGTTCAATCTTCGCCCCTAAGCAACGAAGTTTATCTTCAACGTGTTCATAACCACGATCGATATGATAAATACGATCTACGATAGTTTCACCACTTGCGATACAACCCGCTAATACAAGGCTGATTGATGCACGTAAATCTGTCGCCATGACTTCTGCACCAGAAAGATGCTCAACACCGTGACAAACTGCCGTGTTACCTTCAATTTCAGCTTTACCGCCCATACGAATTAATTCTGGAATGTGCATAAAGCGGTTTTCAAAGATGGTTTCAGTAATGATACTTGTGCCTTCTGCCACCATGTTTAACAAGGTAAACTGCGCTTGCATATCTGTTGGAAAACCTGGGTGTGGTGCAGTACGAATATTGACAGCTTTCGGACGATTACCATGCATATCCAATGTAATGCTATCTTCTGTCACTTCAACTTCCGCGCCTGCTTCACGAAGTTTATCAATCACCGCATCCATGGTATCTGCTTTAGTATTTTTACATACCACGCGACCACCAGAAATGGCACCCGCAATTAAGAATGTACCGGTTTCAATACGATCTGGCACAATGCTGTGCTCACAGCCTGTTAAACGTTCAACACCTTCAACCACAATGTGATCGGTACCTGCACCTGTAATTTTCGCGCCCATTTTGTTGAGGAAATCAGCAGTATCGACAATTTCAGGCTCACGTGCAGCATTTTCAATGGTTGTTGTACCTTTTGCAAGTGTTGCAGCCATCATGATAGATAAAGTCGCACCAACGCTCACTTTTTCCATCACAATACGCGTACCTACAAGACGATCAGCAACAACCGCTTTTACGTAACCTTCATCCAGCTCAATCGTTGCACCGAGTTTTTCTAAGCCACTAATGTGAAGATCGACTGGACGTGCACCGATAGAACAACCGCCAGGTAAAGAAACTTGACCTTGATTAAAACGAGCCACCAACGGTGCTAATGCCCAAATAGAAGCACGCATGGTTTTTACTAATTCATATGGTGCAACGAAATGATCAATTTTAGAACAATCTAATAATACTGCACCTTCAGCATCACGCTCAGCTACAACGCCAAGTTTACGTAAGATTTTTAAGGTAGTATCGATATCTTTGAGTTCCGGTACATTTGTTAATTTAACTGGCTCAGTTGCCAAAATTGCAGCAAAAAGAATAGGAAGTGCAGCATTTTTTGCACCTGAGATGGTTACAGTACCACTTAAGCGAGATTGCCCGCCATAAACACGAAATTTTTCCATAGAAAATCCTAGCTTGCTTGATGTAATAGACGATCCATTTTCCACTTTGCCGTGGTATAGGTTTTAATAGTTAAAGCATGAATTTCGCCAGTTTGAAAGTAAGGCATTAATGGCGCATAGATGGTTTGTTGCTGCTTTAATTTAGAAAGTGCTGAGATCTCATCACTCACTACAATCACACCAAAGTGAGCATTTTCACCTTGAGCATAAACCTCATCTACATTCAGGCTTTCTTTTAAAATACGTTCAATTTCTTGCAGTTCCATTCGGATTTCCGTTTTAATTATGGTCGATAAAAGTGCTAATCCAATGAGATAAATTCACTAAATCAGCAAGGGTTAATAACTGTTCTGGAGGGTTTATCAACCGCACTTTTTTATTTGCTAACTGCTCACAATCGTGTAGAAAATCACACAATAGTGCAAAACCGGCAGAATCAATTCGATTGATTTCAGTTAAATCAAATTCAATGAGACTTTGATTGTTTTGCTTTTCTGATAAAAAAGAAGCACGTTGTTGCCATAATGGTAACAACGTGTTGCGGGATAGCTCCCCCGATAATTGGAGAGCTATCTTATCATTATTTTGGATTAAATCCCACTTTAACGCAGTCATTCGCTTATTTGCTCAATGTCACGGGTGCTGCAGCAGATTTTTGAATTTGAGCAGTTAATGCATCAATACCTTGTTGACGTAAGATACCGCTCCATTCATTTTGTTTGGTGACAACCATGCTCACGCCTTCAGCAACCATGTCATAAGCTTGCCATTCGCCAGTTTTACTGTTTTTACGCCATTTGAAATCTAATTTGATTGGCGCTTGTCCACCATTTTGCATGATGTTGACACGAATGCTTACAAGGTTTTTGTCACCTACTTCTTTAGCCGGTTCAATTTGAATATTTTGATCGGTGTAAGCGGTTAACACTTGCGCGTAAGCTTGTTCGATAAAATCGCTGAATGCTTTAAAGAATTTTTCACGTTGTTCTGGTGTGGTTGATTTAAAGTATGAACCTAACACTAAAGAACCTGCATAGTTTACTTGCACGTAAGGTAATAAATCATTACGCACGATAGTACGTAAATAGTTTGGATCCTTTTTAATTTTTGCCTGATTGTTTTTGATATCGGCAAATAACTTATCTGATGCTTGTTGCATCAACACATAAGGGCTCGTTTCTGCACGTACAGTTTGAGTCACAAAAAGTGCAGTCACTGCAAATGCCATTACGTTAAACCATTTTTTAAACTGAGTAAATTTCATCATAAATCTCCTAAATAAAGATTATTATTTGGCTTCAGGTTCTGCTTTGTCAGCATTACCGTCGGCTTTTTTATCACCGTAAAGGAACTGGCCGATTAAATCTTCCAATACCATTGCGGATTTTGTGTCTTGAATTTGGCTACCGTTTTTTAACATCGCGGTTTCACCATCATCAAAACCCATCGTTAAGGCGATATATTGCTCGCCCAATAATCCCGATGTTTTGATCGATAACGAACTGTTTTCCGGAATTTCTTTATATTCTTCATTAATCGCAATGCTTACTTTTGGCAAATAAGATTTTTCATCTAACGTAATGTCAGATACGCGACCAATGACTACCCCACCAAGTTTAAGTGGTGCACGGACTTTTAGTCCACCAATATTGTCAAAAGTTGCAGTCACCGTGTAAGATTTTGTTTCACCAAAACCTTGTACGTTTGCTACACGTAAGCCTAAAAACACTAACGCGGCGATACCGAGTAGTAAAAATAGCCCTACCCAAAATTCATATTTAATTGTTTGTCGCATAAAAATACCCTTTTAGCCTGCCCCAAACATAATGGCAGTTAAGATGAAATCGAGCCCAAGTACCACAAGTGATGCGTGGACAACTGTTCTGGTTGTGGCTTGACTGATACCTTCTGATGTCGGAATACAATCATAACCATTGAATAACGCAATCCACACCACGGCAATGGCGAAAAATACGCTTTTAATAAATCCGTTTAGAATGTCATAGCTCCAGCTGACGGCATTTTGCATCACTGACCAAAAGCTACCTGCATCGACACCTTTCCAATCTACGCCGACAAGCGCACCGCCCCAAATACCAATCGCGGTAAAGAGAAGCGCAAGAATTGGCATCGCAATCAACCCTGCCCAAAAACGCGGTGCGATCACTCGACGTAATGGATCGACCGCCATCATTTCAAGACTAGAAAGTTGTTCTGTGGCTTTCATTAAGCCAATTTCAGCCGTTAACGCAGAACCTGCTCGCCCCGCGAATAAAAGTGCGGTCACTACAGGGCCTAATTCACGTAATAAAGACAGCGCTACAAGTTGTCCAAGGCTGGTTTCTGCAGAAAAATCGACTAATACCACATAACCTTGCAAGCCTAACACCATTCCAATAAATAAACCTGAAAGCAGGATAATTAATAAAGACTGTACACCTAATACGTGTAATTGCTTCACTAATAAAGGAAAATGTTGACGAATTTGTGGCTTACCCACTAACGCACCAAACAACATAAAGCCTGAGCGGCCTAATGCACGGAAAAATTTGATTACGCTTCGTCCAAGTGAAGAAATCATATCAACGATCATTTAAATAACTCCTCCACATAATCACCTGCCGGATAATGGAATTTTACCGGACCATCTGCTTCACCTTTTAAGAACTGCACCACTTGCGGATCTTGGCTAGCGAGCAGTTGCTCTGATGTTCCTTCGGCAATCACATGTTTATCCGCAATAATATAGGCATAATCCGCAATGCTTAATACTTCCTGTACATCATGGGAAACCACGATAGAAGTTAAATTCAATGCTTCATTCAAGCGTTTAATTAAGCTCACGATCACGCCCATGCTGATTGGATCTTGCCCTGTAAACGGCTCATCAAACATAATTAAATCTGGATCAAGTGCAATCGCTCGAGCCAATGCTGCACGACGTGCCATCCCACCAGAAAGCTCCGAAGGCATTAAATCTGCCGCACCGCGTAAACCCACCGCTTCTAATTTCATCAACACAATTTGACGAATTAGACTCTCCGGCAAGCGCGTATGCTCGCGAATCGGAAATGCCACGTTATCAAACGTGGAAATATCCGTAAATAAAGCGCCTGATTGGAATAACATTCCCATGCGTTTACGTACTTCGTAAAGCTCGCGATTTGAAAGACGACAAATATCTTGTCCATCAAACAAAATCTCGCCTTGTTCAGGATACAACTGACCACCAATTAATTTCAGCAACGTGGTTTTCCCGATCCCTGACGGCCCCATAATAGCCGTAATTTTGCCCTGTTGGACTTTCAAATTCAGGTTATCGTAAATCACACGCTCACCTCGTTTAAAGGTCAGGTTTTTGACTTCGATTAGATTTTTATTCATTAAAATCTCATTGGTTTTACAAGAGGAAATTTATTTTCCTCTCACGTTAAAAAAGTGCGGTCGTTTTGACTGCTATTTTTGTGAAAGGTTCAAGCGGCGTTTTAATAACGTCGTGAAGCCACGTAATAACACAAAAATCAATGACAACACATAAATAGGTAAATTACC
>JAGZBU010000059.1:0-6253 GCA_018369675.1 Parahaemophilus parainfluenzae
ATTTATCAATAACTTAATCTCTGAAGTATAATGAAGAACTTATCTCGCTCTTTTCTTTCTAGTTTATTATTTATTTCCTCTTTCGCGTTGGCGGCGCCAAGCTCACCAAATGCAGATGTAGAAAAACAAATCGATGCCAAACAACAGAGGCAACAAGCTGAACAAGATGCGGCTATTTTAGCCCAGCAAACGCAATCCGCGAATGTGCGTTTAGAGGGTGAAAAAGAAGCCTCTCGTGGCTTTCCACAGAATGAAGCACAATGTTTTCCTATCAATCAATTGGTGCTGACCGATTATCAAGCTGAAGAAGAAAATTCATCAGCCTCTTCCCTTAAATTAATCCAACCAAGCCAATTCTCTTGGGCATTGAAGTCGGTTTATGCTGAGCGTGATTTTACGCTGCCGGCTTGTATTGGTTCTGAGGGGATTAACGTCTTACTTCGCCGTATTCAAAATCGTTTAATTGATTTTGGTTATGTCACGACACGCGTGGTGGTGGAGCCACAGGATTTACGTTCAGGTATGCTTGTACTTACTGTGATTCCGGGTAAAGTGGGCCGCATTCAATTACAAGACCAAAGTGCGATTCCGTTTGCCACCCGTGGTACCTTATGGTTTGCTATGCCAATGGCGCAAGGGGATATATTAAATATTCGCAATATTGAACAAGGTTTAGAAAACTTAAAACGTGTACCGAGTGCTGATGCGAATATGGAGCTTGTGCCAACGGATGCAGTAGGTGAAACAGACGTGGTGATTGCTTATAAGCAAAGCTTACCTTTTCATTTAACCTTAGGATTAGATGATTCAGGCAGTAAAGCTACGGGTCGTTTACAAGGTTCAGCTACGTTTTCTTGGGATAACGTGCTAACACTTAATGATATGTTCTATATCAGTGGTACACGTAGCTTTAAACGTGATAGCGATGATGCGGAAGGCGATTATGGCAGTAAAAATGTCAGTCTCTATTATTCCATTCCTTGGAAGAACTATCTCTTAACGCTTTCCGGTTCAAAATATTCTTATCACCAAACGGTAGCGGGCGCATTTGAGTCTTACACCTATTCGGGTGAAAGCCAACAAATGAAAGCGAATTTAAGTCGCTTATTAACTCGTGGAAGTCTTCATAAAACCTATGTGAATGCCGCGTTATGGACGAAAAAATCGCATAACTACATCAATGACACCGAAATTGAAGTGCAACGTCGTCGTACCGCTGGTTGGGAAGTGGGACTTAATCACACCCAATACATTGGCGAAACAGTGTTACAACTGTTTGCGAACTATAAACGTGGTACGGGTGGGAATAAAGCCTTACCTGCTCCGGAAGAGGAATTTGGTGAAGGCACTTCTCGCATGCAGATTTTTACTGCAGGCATTGATTTTACCTATCCTTTCACTATCGGCAATCAACCTTTCCGCTTTAACACCAGCTGGAGTGGACAATGGAACGGTACACCTTTAACACAACAAGATAAATTTAGTATTGGTGGTCGTTATACCGTGCGAGGGTTTGATGGCGAGCTATCACTTTCTGGTGAAAAAGGTTGGTTATGGCGAAATGAGTTGGGTTGGGATATTGCCAATAAAGGACATGAGCTTTATTTAGGGATTGACCGAGGTAAGGTGCATTCTAGTCAAGAAGAGCTTCAAATTGGTGATAGCTTAATGGGTGGTGCAATTGGACTTCGCGGTAAATTATGGGGCATTAACTATGATTATTTCGTAGGTGTTCCAATTAAAAAACCGGAAGGATTTAGAACCAGTCATGTGACAACCGGATTTAATGTGAGCTACCGTTTTTAATGCTCACGCTTTTAGATGAATAAATTGATTAAAACCAAACAGAATTTAAAACTTTAAAGGAAATTAAAAAATGAATAAACGTCATTATAAAGTGATTTTTAGCCGTGTATTAAACCAGCTTGTGGTGGTCTCTGAGTTGGCAAAATCTCAAGGTAAAGCGCAAAGTGAAAATGTGAGCTCAGAACAAGAAAAAACAGGATTGTTTTCAACCGCACTTTCACTTAATCCTATTCATTTTAGCTTAATGTTGGCATTAGGCTTTGTCTTCTTATCGCCTTCTGTTCATGCAGAAGATATGGCAATTCGTGCTGATAAATCTGCACCAGGTAATCAACAACCTACCGTACTTCAAACCGGCAATGGTTTACCGCAGGTAAATATTCAAACACCAAGTGCAGGTGGGGTATCACGTAACCAATATTCACAATTTGATGTGGCAGAAAAAGGCGCTGTGTTAAACAATGCCCGCAAAGCAGCCCAAACGCAAATGGCAGGATGGGTGCAAGGTAACCCGAATCTTGCTCGCGGTGAAGCGAAAGTCATTCTTAACGAGGTCAATTCAGCGAATCCAAGCCGTTTAAAAGGTTATGTAGAAGTCGCAGGCAAAAAAGCAGATGTGGTGATTGCCAACCCAAGCGGTATCCAATGTGATGGTTGTGGTGTGATTAATGCTGGACGTACCACGCTGACAACCGGTAAAGCTGATGTAGAAAATGGTGAGTTGAAAGGCTATCGCGTAAAAGGCGGTAAGGTGACTGTTGGCCAAAAAGGGATGGATAACAGCCAATCTGATTACACCGATATTATCGCTGAGAAAGCGGAAATCAATGGTGGTGTTTGGTCGAAGAAAGGCATTAAAGTTACCACTGGTAAAAACAACGTTGACCGCACCAATGATTCAGTTGTGTATGTGGGCGATAAAATCACCGATAAAACCGACCACACTTCCGATACCCAAGGCGAAAACCAAAGCTACAGTGTGGATGTGAGCCAATTAGGTGGGATGTATGCTGAAAAAATCCATTTAGTGGATAACGGTCAAGGTCTTGGTGTACGCAATGCAGGGCATATTGGTGCATCAGCGGGTGATGTGAAGATTGATAGTCAAGGACGTATTGTTAATGAAGGGGTAATTAGCGCAACTTACCAAGCTGATCTTAATGCAGAAAAGGTTATTGAAAATAAAGGTAAAGTTGAAACTAAACAGGGGAATGTTGCATTGCGCTCACAAACTCGAGTAGAGCAGCATGGTTCAATTGTTTCACATCAAGGGGGGAGCTTTGTTCAAGCTAAGGATAAAGTTACTCAAACCGGTGAAACTGTTGCTAAGGGCGATATTCAGTATCAGGCAAAAAATATTGAAGTAAAAAGTGGTGCTTTAGTTGCTGCTGGCGTTACGGTACAGGATACTACGCAAGGTGAGATTCGTTCTCTAGATACTCAACATGCACAAGGTGCAAATCTTACTCTTTCAGCTGAAAAGACCATTTCATCCAAAGCAAAACATCTAGCGAGTGGTGAGATTAATGTGAGAGCGGAAATGGTTGATTTATCTGATAGTCAATTAAGTGGAGATCGCATCGCTCTCCAATCTGCTCAATCAGCTTTAAATCTGAATAAAACAACGCTATATAGCGAAGGAAAAACAACATTAAGCAACCCAAATCTTATTTCAACTGAAAATGCACATTTGAATGCTGATCATTTTGTGGTGGATAGTGTTCAACTTAATAATCATCAGGGCAGTTGGATTCAACGTGGCGCCGAAGCTTTTGCATTAAATGTACAAAAGGGATTAGACAATACTGAAGGAAAAATTGTCGCAGAAGGTACGCTTTCTGTTCAAACGCCATTAATTCAAAATAATCAAGGTGTGATTTGGTCAAATCAAGGTGTGAAACTTAACACAAATGCAGGACATATAGAGTCTCAATCTGGTTATTTATTTGGAAAAAATAGTCTTGATATTAGTACTTCAACCTTGAATAACCAAAAAGGTGAAATGTTAGGTGGACAGGTTTTATTGGCTGCACAGCAAGTTAATAATGAGGAAGGGAAGTTAATTGTCGGAAATCGCGCAGATTTATCAGTTAATCAATTTAATAATCAGCGTGGTATTGTTTATAACCAAGGTGAACTATCATTAAAGACAGAAAATTTACACAACCAAGATGGCATTATTTCATCTGTTTCTCGTGCGACATTGCTTGCAAATGATTTAAATAACCTTAAAGGAGTGATTCAGGGAGAGTCTGATTTAACGATTCAAACCCAAAATTTGAATAATACACAAGGTGATATTTCAGCGAAAACAGCAGCGATTTCTTCTGCTGCAATAAATAATGCACAAGGTGTAATTTCATCTCAGGATTTAACATTATCTGGTACAAATTTAAATAACAAAGGTGGCATTGTTCAAAGTGTGAATGCAACATTAAATTTGACCAAGATGGATAACCAGTCTGAAGGTGATAAAGGCTCTTTGGTTAGTGCAACAAATCGTTTAGTGTTAAATGTTACAAATGTAAATAATAAAAATACAAAAGCTAAACAAGATACCCCTACTCAAGGTATTCAAACAACTAATTTAGTAATAAATGCAGAGCATATTGAAAACCAATCTGGTGGTATTTATGCAGGAAAATCAGCAAATATTACAGTTAATCAATCTCTTGATAACCAACAAGGTGAGATTTTATCGGCTGGTCGAGTTGATATTGTAAATCCAGATTTAACCTTGGTTGTAAATAATGCACTAGGAAAAATTGAATCGGTGATTGGCACAACATTACAAGCCAAAACATTAGCGGATGAAGGTTCGATTAGAACAAAAGGAGATTTGGGTATTGAGTTAAATGATAGCTTTACCCTAAATAAAGCCTTTGGTGTAGGCAATAATCTTACTTTTAAAACAAAAGGTGATTTTGTTAATAATTCCAACCTTGTGGTAGGTAATTCAGCATCAGTTGAAGGATCTACTATTCAAAATAATGCTAATGCAGAAATTTCCTCGATAAACACTCGCATTCAAGCCAATAAACTGGATAACTTTGGTTTAATAGATGGTGACACCACAGTGATTAAAGCCAATGATGTCAATAATATCGGTACTGCACGTATTTATGGTAGTCATCTTGCCATTCAAGCAAATAATTTAAATAATCTTGAGAACACTGACGGAACAGCAGCGACTATCGCTGCTCGCGAGAGACTTGATTTAGGTGTCAGTAATTTAGTAAACCGTAACCATTCACTTATTATGAGTTTAGGTAATATCTATATTGGTGGACAGTTAAATGACAATAATCAAGCAACTGGTTATGCAAATAGCATTGATAACGGTAGTGCAACCATTGAAGCTTTAGGAAGTGGTTGGATTAAAACAAATCGTCTGCTAAACCACGATTTACATTTAAGGTTAGGACATAAATATACTAAAAATCATTTTGTTACTTATTCCCCATTTGATAGTAGTGCGACTTATTATAGTAATGAAGGAGAAAAAGGTGAGGGTTATTTAGATCATGTTAATAATAGTCGTCATAATAGCAATCAATATTTTCGTTTCAATGATGGACGTAAAGCTGTGGCAGCTCGAAATTGGCTGAAACAAGATTACATTCGAACCACAGATACTAATACCATTGAACACCAAGATCCCAGTAAATTGCTTATCGGGCAATCTTTACATTTGGAAGGGGGGGAGTATACGAATAAACACTCTCGAATTGTGATTGGTGACACCTTATATTTAGCGGATAAGGCGATTAAGGAACCCGTCAGTACAGTAAGTCAAGGATTACTAAAACTGAGTAATATTGATGTTGATGGTGAAATTCATCGTCGAGATATCGGTTTGAAAAAAGATATTAAAAAAGAACATCGTCATCATGGTTCGAGAGGTAAAAAAGTTTGGGCTGTGTATGGAGGAGATGAACAAAAAATTGACCGCCTCTTACCTGTCGAACCGTTCAAATTTGGGCTGGAACTTTTAAAAATAGGTGAGCCGGTGGAGTCTACTGGCATAATTGTTGGGGATAAATCAGATTTCCAAGGCATTTCATTAGCGGAGAAAACACCTTTAAATACAGATTTAAATGTTCACCGCGTTAATCTAGAAGCAATCACGTCTGGAGTGATGAAAAATAAAGATAACCTTGATATCAAAACGCATTTACCAGATATTTCATTGCCACAGGCAAGCCTTTATAAAATCAACCCTGAGGTATCAGGACAGTTTTTGGTTGAAACAGATCCGCGTTTTACACAGAAATCTAAATGGCTCAGTTCTGATTATATGTTCAAACAGTTGCGCAATGATCCACAAAATATGCTTAAACGTTTGGGCGATGGTTTTTATGAACAACGTTTAGTAAACGAACAAATTAATCAGCTCACTGGTAGACGTTTTCTAGAAAATTACTCTTCCGATTATGACCAATATAAA